>CATLAK010000014.1 GCA_949878435.1 uncultured Lachnospiraceae bacterium | reverse complement strand
TTTCCCAAGCTACACTGTAGCTTTGATACCTCTATTATACAGCAAATAAACTATTTAAGCTTGTATTTACTACAAAATATATGAACTTTTCAAGGTACTATAGCGGGGCTTTTGACCCCAACATCATCTAATTATAACTTTGTTACGTTTACAGCCTGAGGTCCTTTTTCGCCGTTTACTACGTCGAACTCAACGGAAGCGCCTTCTTCAAGAGACTTGAAACCTTCCATATTAAGTCCTGAGTAGTGTACGAAAACATCGTTTCCTGACTCATCAGAGATGAAGCCGTAACCTTTTTGGTTGTTAAACCACTTTACTGTACCTTTGTTCATTATAGATACCTCCAAAATAAATAATTGTGCAAATTACATAATGATGCAACACACATAGAATAGCACAGTTATTCTAAAAAGTAAAGAAAATAATGGAATTTTCGTAAATTTTAGGAGAATACCAGAAAATGTAAATAAAGTTGCGCTAATTTGTTACTTGTGTTAAAATGAAGGTAATTGACCGGAGGTGACAAGTAAATTATGGAGCAGCACTCTAAAAGAAAAAGCAAGTATGCGCTGATACTGGTACACGAAAAGAATGACGGTACCATCAAAAAGCGTACAATCAGTTCCGTTGCAGTTGAAATAGCAGCCGCCTTACTTTTTGTGTTGGTCGTGGTGATTACATGTAAATTTGTCTATGACTCGATCATAATCAAGGAGGCAAGAAAAGAAATCGTAAATCAGATCGTTACGATTAATAACCTGACAGATGAAAACGAAGCGCTGAGCGTAGAAAATTCCACACTTTCAAGCAAGGTGGCGGTTTTAAGCGAAACTGTCAGCAAGAAGACAGAGGTTGAAGATGCGATTTCCCAGGAGACCATTGAAAATGCCATGCCCAAGGGATTTCCTTTGAGCGGTTCAGCCACCATGAAGGAAGCGGAGGAAGGAGATCCGATGCTGATCTTTACAGCCTCGGGGGAGGTGAATGTAATCACTTCCGGGACAGGTACGGTGGTCAGCGTGGATGCCGACGAGACCTATGGTACCAAAATCGTGGTCGATCACGGCAATGGATACCAGTCTGTTTACCGCAACGGCGGAACGCCGCTGGTAAAGAATGGAGAGACATTGGGAAAAGGGTATATCTTATTTTCGATGAAAGATGATAATAAAGAACTTGGCTACCAGATTTTACAGAATGATGAATACATCGATCCAATGATATTGATTGATATAAACGGATAATCCGATGGGGTTATCCGTTCTTATGTAAGCGCTCGAATACCAAATCATAGCCGTCATTTCCGTAATTCAAAGAACGGTTCACGCGGCTGATGGTTGCGGTGGAGGCGCCTGTCTTTTCAGCAATTTCAAGATAGGTCTTGCGCTCCTTGAGCATAGCCGCCACCTCATAACGCTGGGAAAGAGAGAGAAGTTCATTGACCGTACATAAATCCTCAAAAAAGTCATAACATTCTTCTTTGCTCTTCAAACATAAAACAGCCTCAAACAAATGATCTACGGCGTCTGTCTGTATCTTTTTATTCATATTGTAAATCCTCCCACTGCATGTTCACACAGTAGAATTTTAACATATTAAAGTCCTAAAGTAAAGCTGTCTATCATTTTTTCTATCAAAAGCTTCTTTACATAGACATCATAGCTGAGCATGGAGATAAAGGAGAACAGCTGCAGCATTTCGCGGTCTTCTTCCGGCGCTTCTTTAAAAGTATCTTGAGAGAGATCGAATTTCTTAATAATATTTTCCTGCAGATCAGCAATTGCACCCTTCTCAAGACTGAACACCTCTTCATAGATACTTCCCAGATTCATCTCTTTGCTGGTCTGAAAATATTTCTCGGTAATAGGCTTTAAAAGCTTCTGAATATCACCAATCGATAAAATCCCCTTAAAATAATAAATAAAAATGAGCACCAGAATATGCTCCTTACTGTACTTCTTTTTAACAGGGGGCGGCAGAAGATCATTTTTGGCATAATTATTGATCATAGTCTTCGTCAGTATCTTATCCTCATCCGGCTTCCTGGTAGAATTTCGCAGTTTACTTTCCATAAAAGTCGTAACCTGATCCATATAAAGATCAATATTAGGAATATCCTCCAGATCAATATGCTGTATCCGTCCCAAACTGTCAATAATACTATTTATCAAATCTTCCCGATCAATCGTCATAAAAATCCCGCCTCACCTATGGCTAAAAAGCATAAAAAACACATGAATAAACTACACCCCTTATTATATAGTATCTAAAACCACATGACAAGTTTCATCTTTACAAAATCTGTGATAAAATTTTTTTAAAAAAATGAAGACATTTGAAAAGACAGCTCGTTATAAGAAGTGAAAGCAAGCAGAAAGTGAGGTGGGAAAAATAAGTACGATGGAAAAAGAGGCAGTCTGCACAGAAAAACAGCTTGCCGAATTAATCGACACCTATGATAAACTTGTTTTTTCCATCTGCTACAAGCTTACCGGCGATTATTTTACGGCAGAAGATCTGACTCAGGAAACATTTTTATCAGCCTTTCAGAAATATGACACATTCAACGGTGAAAATGAAAAAGCATGGATCTGCAGGATTGCCACCAATAAGAGCATCGATTACCTAAGAAGTGCAAGCCGCAGGAGCGTTCCTGTAGAGGATACCTTTTTTGAACTGGCAGTGGAGGAGAGGGGATCTCCGGAGGAGATATGCATAGAAGAAGAGATCAAGAGCCAGATGGAGAAAAAATGCGATTCCCTTAAGCCGCCTTACAACGAAGTGGCAAGAGCATATTATCTGGAGGAGAGGAGCCCGAAAGAAATCGCGGCAAAGCAGGGTAAGAGCATTAAGACGATACAGACGCAAGTTTACCGGGCAAAGCAGATGCTTAGGAAGATTTACGGAAAGGAGGAACCGGCATGAACAAATACCCGACAGATGAAGAATTAGAACTTTTTATCAGGCAGATGGAGCAGCAGGAACTATATGCGCCGAGACATTTGAAAGATCAGATTTTAAGTCAGGCATTTCCAAAACAAACCGTGGAGGTGCTGCCAAAGTCAGGGATCGGTCAGGGATCGGTTCGGCTTCTTTCATATCGTCTTAAAATTATAGCCGGAATGGCTGCGGCGATTTTCATGCTGCTTGTACTTCCCTCCCTTGGAATGGACAGTGAATACAGGATGGCAAAGGATATGGAAGGCTGGGAACAGGAAGAGGCAGCATGGGCAAAGGAGCAGGATGGAATGTATTTGAACGGTGTGCTGAATGAGCGGGCATGGAAGATCAATCAAAGATTAAACAGCTGGTTCGGGCAGAAGGATGGTTTTCAAATGGAAAACCGGCATGAATTGGAAAATGGAGGAGATTTATAATGAAAACGAAGAAAAAGAACAGATTTTTGACTTTTTGTATGTCATGTATACCGGGAGCAGGGCAGATGTATATGGGCTTTATGAAAATGGGACTGAGCCTGATGCTTTTGTTTGTGTTTACCATTATCATTACCACGTGGCTGAATATAGGCGCTATTGGGAGTTTATGCGTAGTGGAATGGTTCTACAGCTTTTTCCATGCAAATCACTTGGCAAGTTTAGGGGATGAAGCGTTTGAAAATGTGAAGGATGAGTATCTGTTTGGAATAGGCGCACTTCCCGGAATGAAAGCTTTTGTTGAAAAATATCATAAGTGGGTTGCATATGGATTGATTCTTTTTGGAATCAGCTTGTTATGGAACACAATGATAGATCTTTTGCGCGGAATACTGCCGGAACAGTACTACTTTATCACCAGAACCATGTGGAAGATCGGCAATTATATTCCAAGCATTGTGATTGGCGGTGCTATTATATTCCTAGGGGTGAAGCTGATTGAAGGAAAGAAGATGGAAGCCTCTGATGAGAAAACCGAGACAGAAGAAAAAATGATTGAGGGAGAAAGCAAGGAAAACGGACAGCAGGAGGAGAGATGATGGAAAAGCAGACGATAAGGGTACGAAGGGTAGGTTCCGTTACTTTTGGAATCATGCTGATTGTTACAGGAACGCTGTATCTGCTTCATCTGTTCCTTCCGGGATTGGATTTGGGGATGGTGTTCAGGTTCTGGCCGGTCATTTTGATCACATTAGGCATAGAGGTACTTTTAGGATGCAATCAGAAGACCTATGAAGTGAGGAATGAAAAGGGACAGATATTGGAACAGAATAAGGTGGTCTATGATGTGGCGGCAATCCTGCTCACCGCAGCACTGACGGGGTTTGCAATCATCATGGGCTTTATAGACTGGGCAATGATGCATTCCTGCAATTTTCATTATTGAATAGTGTGGAAGGCAAAACAAAGAAAGAGACTGTATAAAGTGGTCTGGGGGACTTTATACAGTCTCTTTTTGCGTAAAAAATATCGTGTAATTTTAAAAAATTCCTTAGACTGGAATTAGGCGGGATGATATAATAAAGCATATTGATGCAGGCAGAGGACGAAAACTCTGGGAAAGGGAGGAGCCGCTTGACCTGTCAAAGAATTATACGATTGTAAGAGAGGATTATGAAGGGTGTCAGGTATCTATGAGGAAAGTGATTGGAACCACTCATTTTGATGAAGCATTTGCCTATGACGGAGATGACCTAGGGGCAGTTTATACGAAGGAAAGCACGAAGTTCAGGGTTTGGGCGCCCACGGCGGATGCGGTTTCCTTAAATCTTTATAAAGAGGGAGATGGAGATAATCTATTGGAGACCATCCCCATGGAAGCAGATGAAAGGGGCACATGGGTATGTGAAAAGCAGGGAGATCTGAACGGGAGATATTATACGTATTCCATTAGGATTGATGATGCGGTGAACGAAGCCGTGGACTTATATGCCAGAAGTACCGGTGTGAACGGCAACAGGGGGATGATTCTGGATCTTCGCAGTACAGACCCGGAAGGATTTGAGGAGGATGTGCGCCCGGCATTTGTAAATGCCACAGATGCGGTCATTTATGAGCTGCATGTCCGGGATTTATCTTCGGATCCTTCTTCCGGCATTCAGAATGTGGGGAAGTTTCTTGGATTTACCGAAAAAGGAACGGTCAACAGTCAGGGAATAGCAACCGGACTCGACCATATGAAGGACTTAGGAATCACCCATGTGCAGATTCTTCCAAGCTATGATTATGCCACGGTGGATGAGAGCAAGCTTGATACAGCCCAGTTCAATTGGGGATATGACCCGAAGAATTACAATGTTCCCGAAGGTTCATACAGCACGGATCCGTATCATGGGGAAGTGCGGGTAAAGGAAATGAAACAGATGGTACAGACACTTCATGAAAATGATATACGGGTCATCATGGACGTGGTATATAACCATACCTTCAATACAGAAGAATCCTGGTTCCAGAAAACGGTCCCTGACTATTATTACCGCAAAAGCGGAGATGCTTATTCCAATGCATCGGGGTGCGGAAACGAGACGGCTTCCGAACGTGCCATGATGCGGAAGTTTATGATCGATTCCGTGGTTTACTGGGCGGAGGAATATCATATTGACGGTTTCCGCTTCGACCTTATGGGCGTGCATGACACGGAGACGATGATGGCAATCAGAGAAGCGTTAGATAAGGTGGATCCTTCCATTATGATGTACGGGGAAGGGTGGACCAGCGGGGATGCCGCCATAGAATCTTCTCTCCAGGCGACGAAAAATCATATATATCAGATGGACAGGGTAGGCGCTTTTAGCGATGATATCCGTGACGGAATCAGGGGAAATGTTTTTTATCCTTTAGATACAGGATTTGTAAGCGGAAAAGAAGGGCTGGAAGAGCGGATCAAATTCAGTGTGGTGGGAGCCACAGAAAACCAGCAGGTGGATTTAGCTGCCAATGAAAACAGTGGAAACTTCTGGTCGAGACAGCCTGGGCAGAGTATCAATTATGCATCCTGTCATGATAATCTGACGCTGTGGGATAAGCTGACGATCTCCAATGAAGGGGTCAGTGAGGAAGACCGCGTTAAAATGAATAAGCTGGCAAGTGCGATCGTCTTTACCTCCCAAGGTGTGCCTTTTTTTCAGGCGGGAGAGGAGATGCTCCGCACGAAGCCGCTGCAGACGGAAGAGGGAGGCGTGGATGAGAACAGCTACAGTGCGCCGGATGCCACCAACAGTCTGAAATGGGACAACAAAGGCAATGTGCTGGATGTCTATGAGTACTATAAAGGCTTGATTGCATTCCGTAAGGCGCATGGAGCGCTGCGCATGACCACGGCGGGGGAGATTCAGGCAAATCTTACGTTTATAGACGGGCTTGGTGAAAATGTGGTGGCATATACCATTGAAAACAGTCCGAATATGGAAATTGCTGAGGAAGTTTTGGTGATTTACAATGCAAATAAAGACAAAGTCAGCGTTCCGCTTCCCGAAGGAGAATGGGAAATTTACATAAACGGTGAAAAAGCGGGCTGCGAAGCGTTAGGGACGGCAGCAGGAAGTGTGGAGGTGGATCGTATATCTGCCATGGCGCTGACAAGAGGGATTTCTGAAAATGCCAAGCAGACCGGCGAAACACCACAGACAGACAGCCATGGAGGAAAATCAGATTCTTTGGTTAGAAATTTATGGTTGTGTATAGGCGGGGTCTGTCTGGCAGTAATGGGCATATTTGGTTATAAGAGAAAAAGGAATAACGCAGGGAAGGAAACGAAGCGATAAGAAATGATTTTTTGTGTAGAAGATGACAGTGGTGTTCGTGATTTAATGATATATACTTTGAATTCTGCTGGATTGGAGGCAAAAGGCTTTTCCGACGGCACCGATTTTTTTGGTGCGCTAAAGGAAGAGATGCCGGAACTTGTGATGCTTGACATTATGCTGCCTGGTGAGGATGGTATAGCGATATTGAATCGGCTGCGCAGCGCGGCAGCGACTGCAGAACTCCCTGTAATCATGGCAACAGCAAAGGGAACGGAATATGATAAAGTGATTGGGCTTGACTTAGGCGCCGATGATTATCTTGTAAAACCCTTTGGGATGATGGAAATGGTATCCCGCGTAAAAGCGGTGCTGCGCCGAAGCAGACCGAAAGAAGGCACACAGATTCTGCGGGTAGGATGTTTGGAACTAAATATAGGAGAACACAGGGTTTCCACAGGGGGGGAGAGAATCGAACTCACATTAAAGGAATATGAGCTGCTTCGGATTTTGATGGATAATTTGGGCAGGGCATTTACACGGGATCAACTTCTGCAAAGCGTATGGGGGACTGCTTATATAGGAGAAACACGTACAGTGGATGTGCATATCGGAACCTTGCGCGCTAAACTTGGCGTTTGCGGAGCGTATATCGAGACTGTTCGTGGGGTAGGATATCGTATGGAGGCTAAGATATGACGAAGCGTATTTTCAAGTCGATCTGCATCGTTGCCCTTAGTGTCTTTCTTTTTTCCATAGGTTTATTTATGGGTGTGCTTTATGATTATTTTTCAAATGTCCAGCGCAGCCAGCTAAGGATGCAGACGAATCTTGCTGCACAGGGAGCTGCCAATGAGGGGATGCGGTATTTTGAAGGACTTGACGTGACAGATTACCGTATTACCTGGATTGGTATGGACGGCGCCGTTTTGTATGACAGCAGGTCGGACTTTGCTGAAATGGAAAATCATATGGAGCGGGAGGAAATCAGGCAGGCACTTTCCGAGGGAATCGGCGAAAGTTCACGTTATTCTATCACCTTATTGGAGCGCGCGGTCTATTGTGCCCGCCGGTTGCCGGACGGCACGGTACTGCGTTTGTCTATAACGCAGAATACATTGTTGACACTGATTCTCGGGATGATGCAGCCTATTTGTATAATTTTTGCTGCAGCGCTGGGAATGTCGCTGATATTGGCATTTCGTCTGGCTAAAGGAATTGTGGAGCCGCTCAATACGTTAAATCTGGATGAACCGTTGAAAAATGATGAATATGACGAATTGAAGCCTTTGCTAAAGAGAATTGCCGCACAGCAGTGTCAGATCCGAAGGCAGGGGGAAGAATTGAGGCAGAAACAAAATGAATTTGATGCTGTCACCACAGGAATGACGGAAGGAATTGTTCTCCTTAATGAAAAAAAGATTATTTTGAGCATGAATCCTGCTGCCATGCGCCTTTTTGGCGCGGCGCGCTCCTGTGTAGGCAAGTATTTATTGTCGGTTAACCGCAGCTTGGAACTGCAGGAACTTTTACAAAAGGCCAGCGATGGAAAACATGCCGAAATGTTGATGGAGCTTGCCGGTGGAACCTACCAGCTTGACGCAAGCCCAGTTCTATCAGAAAATCTGGTTTCCGGAATTGTTCTGTTATTGCTGGATGTGACGGAAAAGGAGAAAGTCGATCAAATGCGCCGCGAGTTTACGGCAAATGTGTCCCATGAGCTGAAAACACCGCTTCATACGATTTTGGGCAGTGCGGAACTGATAGCAGACGGTATGGTGAAGCAGGAGGATATTCCCGGATTTTCAAAGCGGATTTATGCAGAGACGCAGCGCTTGATCCGTTTGGTTGAAGACATCATCAGGCTGTCTTGCTTGGATGAAGGGGTGGAGGGGATGAAATGGGAGAATATTGACCTTTCTTCGCTGGCGGATGAAACGGTACAGGCTCTTTTGCCAGAGGCAGAAGCCGCCGGCATTCAAATCAATTTTTGCGGGGAAACCGCTATTGTTTATGGCATCCGGCAGCTTTTACAAAGTATCGTTTTCAATCTCTGCGACAATGCTGTTAAGTATAATCACAAAGCAGGTTCGGTATCTGTATCTGTGGAAGGGGAGAAAAATAATGTTATACTGTCAGTTGCGGATACTGGTATCGGTATTCCGGTCGAGCATCAGGAGCGCATCTTTGAACGGTTTTACCGGGTCGATAAAAGTCATTCCAAAGAAATCGGCGGCACCGGATTAGGGCTGTCTATTGTCAAACATGCTGCAAAGCTGCACGATGCAGAGATTGAATTGTACAGCGTTGTGGGAGGCGGTACCACAATAAGGGTTTGTTTCCCGGTTTACAAGAATTTTACAAAACTCTGATAATAGATTTGATGTATATTAGATAAAATAATATCCATAAGCTCATAGAAGGGATAATTGATTTATGGATATTTTTAATGTACTCACACTAGCCGGCGGTTTAAGTCTGTTTCTGTTTGGCATGAATATCATGGGGCAGGCATTGGAGCGCCGGGCAGGGGGAAATCTGCGGGCGCTGCTCGGCAAACTGACTACGAACAGAGCCGCCGGTCTTTTAACCGGACTGGGCATTACGGCGGTGATCCAAAGTTCTTCGGCAACGACAGTCATGGTAGTAGGCTTTGTAAATTCCGGTCTCATGACGTTAAGACAGGCAATCAACGTTATCATGGGAGCGAATATCGGGACCACAGTGACTGCATGGATGCTGAGTCTTGCAGGAATTGACAGCAGCAATGTGTTTGTGAGCCTTTTAAAGCCGTCTTCTTTTGCGCCGGCTCTTTCTCTGATCGGTATTATCTTCTATATGTTCTGCAAAAACAGCAGGAAAAAAGATACGGGTATGATTTTATTAGGTTTTGCTACGCTGATGTTCGGTATGGAGTCTATGTCAGAAGCTGTCTCTGGTCTTGGCAGTGTCCCTGCCTTCCAGAATCTTTTTCTCATGTTTCAAAATCCAGTCCTTGGCGTGCTGGCAGGAGCAGTTCTTACTGCAATTATCCAGTCGAGTTCTGCATCCGTGGGGATTTTGCAGGCATTGGCTGTTACCGGGCAGGTTTCGTACGGTGCGGCAATCCCCATTATTATGGGACAAAATATCGGGACTTGTGTCACTGCCATGATTTCTTCGGTGGGGGCGAACAAGAACGCAAAGCGTGCAGCCTTACTGCATTTGTCGTTTAATGTAATCGGAACGGCATTCTGGATTACAGTCTTTTGCCTGGTAAAGGTGGTTTTTCACCCATTATTTTTGGATGAAGCAGCTTCATTGTTTGGCATTGCCATAGCGCACTCTATTTTTAATATTCTTTGTACGATTCTCATGCTGCCATTGTCCGGAGGGCTTGAGAAGCTGGTAAGGTGGCTTGTGCCCGACGCATCGGAGCCGGAAATGCAATCGGAATTGGATGAGCGTTTACTTGCCACTCCGCCGATTGCGCTGGAACGCTGCCGCAAAGTGGCGGCTGAAATGGCGCAGACTGCGATAAGCGCGTTAAAAGAAAGCATGACCTGCCTGCAGCATAACGATTCTCCTGAACTTAGGGTATCCATCCGGAAAAAGGAGGAAAAAACAGACTACTACGAGGATATTTTGGGAACCTATCTGGTAAAATTAAGTGCGAAACCAATCAGTGAATCTGACAGTGAGGAAGCGGCGAGGCTTTTGAAGATTATTGGAGATTTTGAGAGAATCTCTGATCATGCAGTAAATATCCTGGAGTCTGCAGAAGAACTCGAGGGGAAAGGGCTGGCATTCACGGAGGCGGCGGTATCTGAACTGCAAGTCATTGCTTCGGCGATAGACGAAATTTTAGATCTGACACTTAACGCTTTTTTGACAAACGATCCAAATGCTGCATTTATGGTAGAACCGCTGGAGCAGGTAATCGATCAGCTGAAGGAGCAGCTGCGAACACGCCACATCCTGCGCCTGCAGAAGGGAGTCTGCTCCATTGATGTAGGGTTTGTATGGTCGGATTTGCTTACAAATTTAGAGCGCACATCTGATCACTGCTCCAACATTGCGGGCTGTGTCATTGATATGTCGCATCATAATATGAATATCCATGAATCACTTCGCAGCTTAAGGAATGACAGCGAAGATTTTCAGCAAAAATTCAGGGCTTATGCCAGTAAGTATTCTTTCAATAAATAATAAGGACATGACAAAGTACTTGAACACGTGCGTTTATCTTTTTGGCGCGCCGCTTATTCCCGCGGGCAACGAGCCAAGTGACTGTTTGCGGCGGGGGACTTGACTTCCATTAAATTCCGTGGGTGTTTATGAAACAGAATATCCTTCTGCTTTATATTGGATACATGGGTATATATTTCCGTCGTGCTGATGGAACTGTGTCCAAGCATCCTCTGAATATAACGAATATCCACGTCCTGCTCTAAGAGGAGGGTGGCAAAGGAGTGCCGGAACATATGCGGCGTGATATGCTGCTCGATGCCAGAGAGCTTGGCATAATGGTCGATCATGAAGCGGACAGACTGATCCGACAGTTTGTGCTCTAATTTGTTTACAAAAAAATATCCGCAGAGGTGTATCTTTTCTTTGAAGACTTCCTCGTATAGAGATAGTGCGGAAATGACATCAGGATTGCCAATCTGCAAAATCCGTTCCTTTGCCCCCTTTCCGTAAATCAGTATGTTATTGCTCTTTAAGTCAATATCTGAAGGGCGCAGGGAGCACAGCTCGGAAATCCGCATGCCGGTGGCGAACAATAATTCAATGACGGCAATGTCTCTGATACAACAGTGAAGCTGATATTCGGTTCTTGCCAGATTTTTCTGTTCATAGAGGGTGGACAGGAAGGTCTGGATGGAATGGAAAGGAATTGTCTTCGGCAAAAGTTTTGCCTCCCGGAAACGGATGTCCAGTTTGGAAAATGGATTATCCTTAAGCAGTTCTTTGTATTCCAGGTAATGAAAAAAGGCTTTCAGACTTGCAATTTTACGTTTGACGGTTTTGGGCTTATACTGCTTGTGCAGACTGGTGATGAACTTATCTACGGTATCCTTTGAAAAACAGTCGGATAAACTGGAACTATAGTTCATGTACTGGTTTAAATCGATTTGATATGCTTTCAAGGTTTTCACATCCAAACGTTTCCGATATTGACAATATTCAATGTATTCATGAATGTACTCATTTAAATTATGCATAAATCCTGCCGCTCCTTACCGTTTTTCATTATTATGCATGTATGGGAAGAAAATGTCCATGCAATATTGACTAGGAACTAAAGTTCTACAATGATTCGATATGCAAGGTTGGAGCAGCCTAGGCGCCAGGACAGCGGTGCTGTAGGAGAGAGCAGACAGGATGGCAGCGGCGAGGGCAGGGAGCGGACTTGGCACAGGGACAGCATATCCTATCGTTTCAAGTCTCCTCTCAAAATCGGATTTCACTAACAGAATGTGTTTAGATGTTTCAGGGCGGACGGGTCGGAGTCAGCGGCATCCGTGCCGCGCGACTCCTGAAATCGCCATCCGTGGCGATTTCACCCTGAGACTCCAACATTCTGTAAGTGAAATTGCCGATTTTTCGCAGAGACTTGAAACGATAGGATATGCTGTCCCTGTGTCAAGTCCGCTCCCTGCCCTCGCCGCTGCCATCCTGTCTGCTCTCTCCTACAGCACCGCTGTCCGGGCGCCTAGGCTGCTCCTACCTTGCTGTCTGAACGGTTAATAACTTTTGATTTATAAACGAAAATAATTTAAGCAAAAAACAATTATAATTTGATTGTTAGTAAAAAAGAAATTTGCTAAAATAATGATAAAAAGCAGAAATTCAAAAGAGAGGAAAAGTGGTTGAAAATATTACTTATAAGTAATATAATAAAAACACTAATCGTAAGATGAACAAAAAAGAGGCTTTAAAAGTTTTAGCAAAGAGCTTAGAAGAATATTTACAACAGGGCTTTCGTTTCCATCCTTCCTTTATGAAAGAATTTAAGGAATTGTTGCATAATGCAAGTGGAAATGAGAAAGAAATTTTTTTGTTGCTTATAAAACAATTGAATTTTGTTAAATTATTGAAAAATCAGGTATATACGGCAGATGGAAATGAGATAATTAAATATTTAGAAGACGAATACTATTCTTTGCATTTATCAGGTAAAAACTTTAATTTTCGGTTGCTTATGACTTTTGATGAAAAAGATAATCCAATTTTTTTGGCAGCATTTTATGAACGTCAAGGAAAAAGGGCTTCTGATTATACGCAATGGAAAGCGGTATTGGCAAAACGATATGGTGAAATGTAGAGGAAGAGGTGCGAATGTGAATAATAAGTCTAATCATTATTTTCTTGGATTGAGTGATTTACTAGAGTTGTTTGAAAATGATATAGCGGTATCAGATATTAACTCTTCAAAAATTCTGGGAAGTATTTCAGCGTCAATCGTAAAGAAAAGAGTAGAATTGAATATGACGCAAAAAGAATTTGCGGTTTATGTTGGAGTTAGCCAAGGAATGGTATCAAAGTGGGAAGGTGGAGATTACAATTTTTCCATAAAATCACTTGTAGAAATTGCAGAAAAGCTGGATATGGAATTAAAAGTAAACTTGCAAGCAAATAGGAAAAATCCTCAAGTAAAGTGTATTAAAAACACAGAAATTTCATGTGTAGTATCAGAATCAAAAAAATTTATTGGAAAGACATCTAAAACCAATGAATATACATCAAAAAGTAAAATGATGGAAAATAGGAACAACTGTAAGTTTTTTAGTTTTGAAGATAGATTAGAAATGTGATGGAGGTAGTGCTATGTTACAGTTTACAAATGGATTTTCATGTGCAATGAATCAAGAAAAGGAAGAGCTTGTTATCAGTTTTGTTCAACAGATTCCAGAAATCGGGGAAGATGGAAAAACAAATAACATAATAGTTGAAGAAGTAGCTAATCTGGTGATGGGAAAAGTGACTGCACAAAATTTATTGAATGGATTGATTGAAATGCTGGCAGATGATGGTGAGGAAGGAAAATAGTATATATATGAAAAATATATAAGCATGTCGTTGCTGCAGAAATTTGATATTTTGCGGCGTTAAGGTGTGAGCTTACGCATAATTATTTTCAAAAGATAATTTTTGGGGAGATACTATGGAAACACTGATACATATGGATGGCGCGATACTCATGTTCCTTCAGGAGGCAGTGCGGAATGCTGTTTTGGATCCCATCATGAAGTTGATTACAACGCTGGGAAATGCAGGTATTTTATGGATTATTCTGACCATTTTTCTGCTGATTCCTGAAAAGACAAGAAAAATAGGGTGGATGAGCGCATGCGCCCTGCTTTTTTCTCTTTTGATTAACAACATACTGCTTAAGAATCTGGTGGCGCGGGTCAGACCTTACAATGCAATAGAAGGATTGATTCCCATCATAAAGAAACCATCAGAATTTTCCTTCCCTTCCGGTCATGCAGGAAGTTCCTTTGCCAGTGCCTGCGTCCTGTACCGGAAACTGCCGAAGAAATATGGCATGCCAATACTGATTCTTGCCATCCTTATTTCTTTTTCCCGCCTATATGTGGGCGTACACTATCCCACAGATGTTCTGGCAGGGGCAGTGACGGGCATTATCTGCAGCTATTTAGGAGAATGGCTGGTGAATCAAATACAAAAAAGGAAGAGTGCACAGCAACAGGTTCGATAGATGCCGACAGGAAGCGGAACAGCATGAATGGAAGATAGAGCCTGACAGGACAGCCGTATCGTAAAATCAGAGGACAGACCGGCATAGGAGGCGGCATATCGTATCGTTTCAAGTCTCCTCTCAAAATCGGATTTCACTAACAGAATGTATTTAGGTGTTTCAAGACGGTCGGGTCGGAGCCAAGACGGCATCCATGCCGTTTGGCTCCTAAAATCGCCATCCATGGCGATTTTGCCCTAAGTGTCTCAACATTCTGTAAGTGAAATTGCCGATTTTTCGTAGAGACTTGAAACGATACGATATGCCGTCTCCTATGCCGGTCCGTCCTCTGATTTTACGATACGGCTGCCCTGTCAGGCTCTATCTTCCATCCATGCTGCTTTGTGCGTCCTCCTGCCAATCCCCCTAAACAATCCCCTCCCCCAATTAGAAAAAATAGAAAAAAGCAGTATACACAGATAGGCATTTAATGGTATATTTAAACTATGAAAACATGACAGGAGGATCAAAATGAAAGCGAAAGTTTATTTTTCCAGAACCATCACACCAGAAAAAGTACTGGAACTCTATAAGCTGTTAGGGAAAGAGCTTCCGGGCAAGGTGGCGATCAAACTGCATTCCGGTGAAACGGGCAACCAGAACTTTTTGAAACCAGAATTCTGGAAACCTGTCATTGACCATATCGGCGGAACAGTGGTGGAGTGCAATACGGCTTATGAGGGAACCAGGGATACCACGGAAAAGCATTTGAAGACGCTAAAAGAGCATGGATGGAGCCAGTATTTTGATGTTGACCTGCTGGATGCGGAAGGACCGGATAAGGAGCTTGCGATTCCTAAGGGCAGGAAGATTCAAAAGAATTTCGTGGGAAAGAATATCGAAAAGTATGATTCTATGCTGGTGCTGTCTCATTTTAAGGGACATCCCATGGGCGGTTTCGGCGGTGCTATTAAGCAGCTGTCGATTGGCGTGGCATCTTCCTATGGCAAGGCATATATCCACGGCGTGGGAGACACGGAGGCATTCTGGACTTCTGACCATGATTCCTTCCTTGAATCTATGGCGGATGCAGCTTCTTCGGTGGTGGAATATTTCCATGGCAATACCGTTTATATCAATGTCATGAAAAATATGTCGGTGGACTGTGACTGCTGTGCAGTTGCAGAGGATCCCTGCATGAAAGATATTGGTATCTTGATTTCCGAAGATCCGATTGCCATCGATCAGGCTTGTCTGGATTTGGTCTATGCAGCGGATGACCCGGGACGGGATCATCTGATTGAACGGATTGAATCACGGAACGGTGTGCATACAGTTGAGGCAGCCGCCGAATTGGGATTTGGTTCCCGCGAATATGAATTGATTGAAGTGGATTAAATTACGAGAGAAATGAGCTAAGGCTCAGAGTTAAAGCGCAGATCAGACATTTGATAAATAATACAAAGATAAAATCCCCCACCGCTAACTCAGAGTGATGGGGGATTTTTGCTACAATAAGCTGAATTGCGAAGCAAGGCAGCGTTTTAGCTGTCCTTGCGCTTCCCGCCGAAGGCAAACCACCCGATCAGAGCGAGAAATGCGATTGCAACGCACATCCATCCTGCCAGCAGCAAAGGATTATTTGCCGCTGCTGCCTGCGGGGCAAACATATCCCAGTAGCCTTTCAGATAGATTACTACGATAAGGGCAGGAATGCCATAGGTCATATATCCCCGCACGAACAGCGGAAATTTTTTCCCATTTCCAGCATTCGCCTCTTTAATAAAATTCTCCCAGCCCCAGCCCCGTTTTTGGGTACAGAACATCAGATAGACCAGGGAACCTAGAGGAAGCAGGTTATTTGATACCAGAAAGTCTTCCAGATCCATGATGCCGGTCCCTGCGCCTAAGGGCTGTATACCGGAAAGAACGTTAAATCCAAGCACTGCCGGCATAGATAGAAGGCTGACCAGCACAATGTTGATGAGCACTGCCCTGGAACGGGAAATTCCAAACAGGTCGATGGCGAAGGAAATGATATTTTCAAATACGGCAATCACAGTGGACAATGCCGCGAATGACAAGAACAGGAAAAATAAAGTGCCCCATATCCGTCCTCCTGTCATCTGATTAAAAATCTGCGGAAGGGTAATGAAAATCAGGGAGGGTCCTGCATCGGGTTCTATGCCGAATGAAAAGCAGGCAGGGATAATGATCATGCCAGCCATCAAAGCAACAAAAGTATCCAATATTCCGATGCTGGCGGCTTCCCCCGCAAGGGAACGGTTCTTATCCAGATAGCTTCCAAAGATTGCCATGGCGCCGATACCGAGGCTTAATGTGAAGAAGGCCTGGGACATTGCGCCGAAGATTACATTGCCGATGCCGGCTTCTTTCATCTTCTGAAAATCAGGGATTAAGTAAAATTTCACTCCCTCTATGGCGCCGGGAAGACGTACAGAATGAACGGCAAGAACTACGATGAGGGCGAGCAGTGCAGTCATCATAATCTTGGTGATTCGTTCCACTCCTTTTTGCACACCGAAGGAACATACGCCAAAAGCAAGAAGAACCGTAAGGATCATCCAGAAGGTAAGGATTCCGGGGGAAGAGAGCATTTCGTTAAAACGATTCACTATGACTTGTGCGTCCACGGAAGAAGAACTAAAATCTCCTTTTGCGCAGCGGAAGCAGTAATACATCATCCATCCTGCGACCATGGTATAGAACATCATCAGCAGGTAATTGCCTGCCATTCCGAACCAGCCGTAATGATGCCACTTGGTCCCCTTAGGCTCTAAAACTTTAAATGAGGTGGCACAGCTTTTCTGGCTGCCCCGCCCTACCGAAAATTCACACACCATGATGGGCCATCCCATCAAAATCAAAAAGATCAGATAAATAACGATAAAGGCAGCGCCGCCGTACCTTCCTGTCATATAAGGAAATTTCCACACATTTCCAAGACCTACTGCACAGCCAGCGGATACAAGTATAAATCCAAGACGGCTGCCGAATTTTTCTCTCGATTTCATTTGTTTTCTCCCTCGCAGATGTTATAATGTTTTTGTTGACATTAGGATGACCCATTAAGCGAGGCATCCGTTGTTATTATACTGATTCATACCCATGCTGTCAATTTACAGCATGCGGATAATATGCAAAGGAGAAGATGAAATGGCAGTAAACGAAAATAAATCATTATTATCCATCGATGGGATTCCGGAGATCTTAGTGAATGAGGCGAAGCCTTTTATGAACCTTATGATGCAGTACAGGTGCGCGATTATGGAGGTGGAGACGAAGCTTAAGGTGCTGGATGCGGAATTTTCGCAGAAATATAATCGAAATCCTTTTGAATCCATCAAGACAAGGCTTAAAAAGCCGATCAGTATCTATGAGAAGATGAAAAGAAAGGGATATCCGGTTACCGTGGAAAACATTGAAACGCATCTTGCGGATGTGGCAGGGATAAGGGTGATCTGTTCCTTCCCGGATGATATCTATCGTTTGGCGGACATGCTTATCAAGCAGGATGACATTACGCTGCTTGAGAGAAAAGATTATATCAGAAATCCCAAGCCCAACGGCTATAGGAGCCTCCACTTGATTTTGCAGATTCCCATCTTTTTGTCTGATGTGAAAAAGTACATGAAGGTGGAAGTCCAGTTCCGCACCATTGCCATGGACTTCTGGGCAAGTTTGGAGCACAAACTGAAATATAAGAAAAGTGTAGAAGATGCAGAAAAACTGGTTGTGCATCTTAAGCAATGTGCGGATGCCATTGAAGATCTGGATTACCAGATGCAGAAAATCAGAGACGAGATTGACGCAGATAAGGAATAGAGATATGGAAAAAGATTTTGACAAGAAGATGATGTTCTTTTTGGCAGCCGGAGGCGTGTGCATAGTCGTTGCTTTGATTGTTGTTTTTATTGTTTTCATTCAAAGCGGCAAGGAAGAGAAGGAGGCGGTGCAGGCGCAGCTGGCACTTGAGAGCGTAGAGCAGCAGCCTTTGGAGGAAGAAGAACCTCCCGAAGTTAAGGAGGAAGCATCCGGCGGGGCAGGTGAGGAAGAAAGCAGTGTGCCGACTAAGGAGCCGGAGGCTTCCCCATCGCTTGAAGCACAGGATAAGGTTCAGGTGGGGGCGCTGGATGATGCCGAAGACCCCCAGGCAGACGGCGCAGCAGGAACCCAGGCAAGCGGTGCCCAGGTTACGGTAAGCGCGATCAACAAGGACGAGACCGGCAGCATCACCATGGGAATCGATGTCTCCAAATATCAAGGCACCATCGATTGGGCGCAGGTAAAAGAAGCAGGCGTGGAATTTGCCATGATCCGGGTAGGGTACAGGGCAAAGTCCACGGGAGAGATATTTGAAGACCCAACAGCAAGATACAATATGCAGGAGGCACAGGCAGCAGGAATCAAGCTGGGGGCATATTTCTTCTCATCTGCGGTCACCCAGGAGGAGGCAAGGCAGGAAGCGGCGTTCACAAAGGAAATTATTGCAAAGTATAAGATTACTTATCCGGTAGCCTATAACTGTGAGGATTTTGAATCCGCGGACAGCAGACAGTACGGACTGGATGTGGGGACGAGGACGAGCCTTGCATGTGCTTTTTTGGATGAGATTCAGGCGGCAGGCTACACGCCTATGTTCTACGCCGCAAAAGGGGAACTTGAGGGCAGCGCCAAGTGGGACACCCAGACGCTTGCTGATAAATACAAAATATGGGTGGCACAGTATCCGGATCAGCCATACCCTGCCACAGGCGCTTCCAGCTATACAGGGACCCATGCCATGTGGCAGTATACCAGTCAGGGAACGGTGGCAGGCATACCAAAGAAGACAGACGTCAACATTGCCTATTTCGGTTATACAAAGGAAGCGGAAGCCAAAGATGAGACACCGGCAGAAGTGGTGGAAGCCAATCCTGAGGTGGGAATCATTTTTACAGAAGTCAATGAGACGGTGACGGCGAAGCAGGAAACCAACCTGCGCTCGGAGCCCAGTACCTTAAATGATGCCTCTATTGTAGGAAAACTGGTGCATGGAGATGTGGCAACCAGGACAGGCGTTGGACATAACGGCTGGTCGAGAGTCATCTATAATGGACTGACCTTGTATGCCGTTACCAGTTATCTCACCACCAATATGGAAGATACCGGGCAGCAGGCGCCGCCCCAGGGACCGGTCTATACGCTTGTAAGTGAGTCCGTGACGGCGAAGATGGAGACCAATTTAAGAACGGAGCCAAGCACCGCAAGCCAGGACACCGTGGTGGGGCTTTTGCATAACGGAGAGGTGCTTACCAGAACTGCTGTCGGCGACAATGGCTGGTCACAGCTTGATTATAATGGTCAGACAGTTTATGCGGTCAGCAGTTATCTGACTGTGGTCCAGTAATATAATGTAGGAGAGCAGCATGCAGATACGAAACGATTTTAGCAATTTTTCCGGCAGGGAATATCACAATCCCCATACCCACCATATCACCAAATGCCTGCACGAAGAAGAGCATAAGAAACTAGGGGCAGGAGCTTCTGGCGTAAGGAATGATGCCTCACAGCCAGATAAGGGCACAGAGCAGAAGACACAGCAGGATGCGGCGCCTATGCATAATGTCGGCGCGGACAGACAGAATACTGCGGTAAAAAAAGGTCTGGGCATGCTTAGGGGCATATGGGATTCCATGGGGGAGGAAGAATCGGGGAGGACGAAGGTGACTTCTGCTCCGGGAGAGAAAGGATTTTTCCACAGTTCTATTGCAGCAGCGGCGTCTGCCTTTCAAGCTGCTGTTTCTGACCGCATCGGGGGAAAATGGGAGAGCGTAAAAGAAAAGATAAAAGTCCATATTAAATCTGCCTTGAAGCGTTTTGGCAGGAATCGTGATTTTGGAACTCTGTCTGACCCTAAAGGCCGTTCCACAAAAAATAGGGATGGACAGGAGCCTTATGACCAAAGACCGGGAAGCGGAACAAGGAAGAAAACGCCGGATCTTCGCACTGCCGCCATGGCGGATACGCATCTGATGGATTCTTACAGCAAAACGGGAGAATACTGCCGTCTGAATGAGAACCTCACATACCAGAAAAATAAGATGGCAGAACGGTCGGAAAAGCTTGATAAACCGCTGTGAAAAAGGTATACTTATACCAAGCTTCTTTGGGGGCAGAGAAGGAAAAAAATCTGGGAGAGATTACTATGGGTTACGAGGCAATACCTTACGAGAAGAGAATCAAAGACAACATCAGAAATTATTCTTTATCGAATCTGTATGATATGGAAATGATCAAAAAATATCTGATCAATCTGGCAGATATTCTGGAAATCAACGTGCTGCTGACAGACCGTCACGGAGAAAAGGAGATTGTAATCGGAGACGGTTTTCTGGGGTTTCATCCACAGGTGGAGAGCGAACCTGGAAGAAAGATACGTGTCCAGAACCGCACCATTGGACATTTATACATAAAGGAGTTATCGCCGGGCAGGGATGAGCGCCTTGTTGGGGAAATGGTGGACGGCACGGTGAGGCTCTTAGCAAGGCTCGGGGAAGAAGTATATCTTCACAGAGAAGGCAGCATTTATATGGAAGAGCTGGAGAAGCAGCTTGAGGATAAGAAGCATAAGATTTCCCAGGATGAGCGGGAAGATATCCTGACTGGGGTCTACAACAAAATTTATTTTGAAAGCCGGATGAAGATCATAGACCGGTCAGAAGTGGTGCCGGTGGCAGTTATCAACGTAAATATCAACGATTGGAAGTTTGCCAACGACCACTTTGGAGATGACGAGAGCGACCGCCTGATCAAAATTGTGGCAGATATCCTGAAGGAGGAGGCAAAGCCTTACTTCGTTATAGGAAGGGTCGACGGTGACGTCTTCGGCGTTCTGATTCCCATGGCGGAGGATGGAGAGGCGCAAGCGTATGCAGCCCGGATACAGGACAGATGCAATTCCTATGAGGATGACCGTCTGGCGCCATCGGTGGCGGTAGGAATCGTATATAAGACAAACATAGAAGAACTATTAGAAGACCGCCTTTCAGACGCAGAATATGAAATGTTCAACAACAAATTTGATGTTAAGAATGCGCCGGGATACCGGGAGAGACTTGAAAAGGGAATAAAGGTATAAACAGGGATTAAATAGGGCGTGCTGCAGTGTGAATTGTGGCACGCTTTTTATAATTCTAAACTATTTATTAAATCATCCTGATAAAACAAAAGTGAGAAAACAAGAGAAAAAATGAGAAAAAATGAGAAAAATAATTAAAAGTATGGAAAATAAACTTGTAATACCGTTTGCAAAGGAAAGCATATAAAACTAATATAAGTTTTAGCAATTAGCACTCGATATAAATGAGTGCTAACAAGGAAATAAAAGCGAAAGAAAAGATTCAAACGAAAATAAAGGAGGCAGTCAAAATGAAGTTAGTACCATTAGCAGACAGAGTTGTGTTAAAGCAGTTAGTAGCAGAAGAGACTACGAAGTCAGGGATTGTTTTACCCGGACAGAACAAGGAAAAACCGCAGCAGGCAGAAGTCGTTGCAGTAGGTCCCGGCGGTGTGGTTGACGGCAAGGAAGTGAAGATGGAAGTAAAGGTCGGCGACCAGGTTATTTATTCCAAGTATGCAGGAACAGATGTGAAGATCGAAGACGAAGAATACATTATCGTAAAGCAGAGCGACATTCTGGCAGTGATTCAGTAATCAGAAATAAAAAATCAGGAGGAAAAAACAATGGCAAAGGAAATTAAATACGGAGCAGAAGCCCGTGCAGCGCTTGAAGCAGGTGTGAACCAGCTGGCAGATACAGTGAGAGTGACATTAGGACCCAAAGGAAGAAACGTAGTACTTGATAAGTCCTTCGGCGCACCTCTTATTACCAATGATGGTGTTACCATTGCAAAGGAAATCGAACTGGAAGACGCTTTTGAAAACATGGGCGCACAGTTAGTCAAAGAAGTTGCAACCAAGACAAACGATGTGGCCGGTGACGGTACCACAACGGCAACCGTACTTGCACAGGCAATGGTAAATGCAGGAATGAAGAACCTGGCAGCAGGCGCTAACCCGATCATCTTAAGAAAGGGCATGAAAAAAGCTACCGATACAGCTGTTGAAGCAATCGCAAAGATGAGCTCTAAAGTGAAAGGCAAAGAACACATTGCAAGAGTTGCAGCAATCTCCGCAGGCGATGACGAAGTAGGACAGCTGGTTGCAGACGCTATGGAAAAGGTTTCCGGCGACGGCGTCATTACCATTGAAGAGAGCAAGACAATGCAGACAGAACTTGATCTGGTAGAAGGTATGCAGTTTGACAGAGGCTATATTTCCGCGTACATGGCTACAGATATGGATAAGATGGAAGCAGTTCTTGAAAATCCTTATATTTTGATTACAGATAAGAAGATTTCCAACATTCAGGAAATCCTGCCTTTGTTAGAGCAGATCGTACAATCAGGCGCAAAGCTTCTCATCATCGCAGAGGATGTGGAAGGGGAAGCACTCACCACACTGATCGTAAACAAACTGCGCGGAACCTTCAATGTAGTAGCAGTTAAGGCACCCGGTTACGGCGACAGAAGAAAAGCCATGCTGGAAGACATTGCCATCCTTACAGGCGGTCAGGTCATCAGCGAAGAACTTGGTCTTGACTTGAAAGAGACCACAATGGATCAGTTAGGACGTGCAAAATCCGTTAAGGTTCAGAAGGAAAACACAGTCATCGTTGACGGTGAAGGCGATAAGGCAGCAATTGCGGCAAGAATCAATCAGATCAAGGGACAGATTGAGGAGACTACTTCAGATTTCGATAGAGAAAAATTGCAGGAAAGACTTGCAAAACTGGCAGGCGGCGTAGCTGTCATCCGTGTAGGCGCTGCTACTGAAACCGAAATGAAAGAAGCAAAACTTCGTCTTGAAGATGCTCTTGCAGCTACCAGGGCAGCAGTGGATGAAGGCATTATCTGCGGCGGCGGCGCAGCTTATATCCATGCAGCAAAGGATGTTGCAAAGCTGGCAGAGACCATGGAAGGCGACGAGAAGACGGGCGCTCAGATCGTTTTGAAAGCGCTGGAAGCTCCTTTGTACCATATCGTGGCAAATGCAGGTCTGGAAGGCAGCGTGATCATCAACAAGGTCAGCGAGTCCGAAGTCGGCGTTGGATTTGACGCTTTGAAGGAAGAATATGTGGATATGGTGACAGCAGGTATCCTTGATCCTGCAAAAGTTACAAGAAGCGCGCTCCAGAATGCTACAAGTGTTGCATCCACTCTGCTCACAACAGAATCTGTTGTGGCAAACATCAAAGAAGATGCACCTGCAATGCCCGCAGGCGGCGCAGGAATGGGCGGCATGATGTAAGACAGCACAAGAAAAAAATAATTCGTATTTGCAGACAGGTATGCTATAATATATGGCATACCTGTTTTTGACATAAGTATTTGTAACAGTTCAGTGATGGAAAAGTGCTTTCATTGACGAAATTTATAAAAGCATATATAATATCTTATACTGTGCATAATAGCATATATTGTATGTATCTGAGGATGTGAGTGTATGACAGAAGAAAAAGATACGAAACCAACCAAAAAAGAAATTGTTTTTGACGATGGCAGAATTGAAGCCATTCAGGAATTTCAAAGTCCCGAACAATTATACAGGGACCTTATTTTGCGTGTTCAGAAATATCATCCTTCGGATGATACGACTTTAATAGAAAAGGCATACCATCTGGCGGCGAAAGCCCATGAGAATCAGGTGAGAAAATCCGGGGAACCTTATATAATCCATCCTTTGTGTGTGGCGATCATACTTGCAGATCTGGAAATGGACAAAGAAACCATAGCCGCAGGGCTTTTGCATGATGTGATCGAAGATACCATCATGACGGAGGAGGAGATAAGCGAACAGTTCGGAAGCGACGTTGCCCTTCTGGTAGACGGGGTGACGAAGTTAGAACAGCTTAACTTCATGAATGAAAACGGCAATAAGACGCTGGACCGGTTTGAGATGCAGGCAGAAAATCTCCGCAAGATGTTCCTTGCCATGGCAAAGGACATCAGAGTGATCATCATTAAACTGGCAGACCGGCTGCACAATATGCGCACCCTTAAATATAAAAGCGTGGAAAGCCAGCAGCGGATTGCCCGTGAGACCATGGAGATTTATGCGCCCATTGCCCAGAGGCTGGGAATCTCTAAGATTAAGGTGGAGCTGGATGATCTGTCCTTAAAATATCTGGAGCCGGAAGCCTATTATGACCTTGTGGATAAGATTGCCGTGCGCAAGAGCGTCCGGGAAAAATATATTCAGAATATTGTAGATGAAGTCAGCGAGCATATCAAACATGCAGGCATCAAAGCCCAGATCGACGGTCGTGTAAAGCACTTTTTCAGCATCTACAAGAAAATGAAGAACCAAAGCAAGACCATCGACCAGATCTACGATCTGTTTGCGGTCCGCATTATTGTAGATACAGTGAAGGACTGCTATGCCGCCCTTGGCGTCATTCATGAAATGTATAAGCCTATACCGGGGCGCTTTAAGGACTATATTGCCATGCCCAAGGCAAATATGTATCAGTCTCTTCACACGACACTGATCGGCAACAGCGGTCAGCCTTTTGAGATACAGATCCGCACCTACGAAATGCATAAGGCGGCGGAGTACGGTATTGCAGCCCATTGGAAGTATAAGGTTGCCTCAGACGGCAAAAAGATAGAAGATTCGGAGGAAGAAAAGCTTTCCTGGCTTCGGCAGATTCTGGAATGGCAGAGAGATATGTCTGACAACAAGGAATTTATGAACCTGCTGAAGAGCGATTTGGATTTGTTTTCCGACAGTGTCTACTGCTTTACGCCTACAGGCGAGGTGAAGAACCTGCCGGCAGGGTCTACCCCCATTGATTTTGCCTACAGCATCCACAGCGCAGTGGGAAACAAGATGATCGGGGCAAGAGTGAACGGCAAGCTGGTGACCATTGACTATGAAATCAGAAACGGCGACCGGATTGAGATTTTAACGTCCCAAAATTCAAAGGGACCCAGCCGGGACTGGCTGAATGTGGTAAAGAGCACCCAGGCCCACAATAAGATCAATCAATGGTTTAAAAATGAGTTTAAAGAAGAAAATATCATTAAGGGCAAAGAACTTTTGAATGCTTACTGCAAAGCAAAGGCAATCAATATGCCCGATATTATGAAGCCTGAATATATGGAAGGCATTATGCGCAAGTACGGTTTCCGCGACTGGGACTCTGTGTTAGCGGCGGTGGGGCATGGAGGATTAAAAGAGGGGCAGATCATCAATAAGATGATGGAACTCTACATGAAGGAGCACAAAAAGAAGCTCACCAATGAAGAAGTCCTCTCTTCCATTGCGGAAAATGATTCGCCCCAGCGATATGCCCAGATGAAGGCAAAGGGAGGCATCGTCGTAAAGGGCATCCATGATGTGGCGGTCCGGTTTTCTAAATGCTGTTCTCCTGTGCCGGGGGATGAGATTATTGGATTCGTGACCAGAGGGAGAGGTGTTTCCATCCACAGGACGGACTGCATCAACGTGATCAACCTGCCTGAGCTAGAAAGAGAAAGACTGATCGATGCGGATTGGGAGGGAATGCCGGACGAAGTGTCCAATGAGAAGTATCTGGCGGAAATCAACATCTATGCCACGAACAGAAACGGACTTTTGGCGGATGTGTCCCGTGCGCTGACGGAGAAAAACATTGATATTCTTGCCATGAACACGAGAGTCAACAAGCAGGGGCTTGCAACCATGGCGACTTCCTTTGAAATCAGCAACAGGGAAGAACTGAACCGCATTATTGACAAGATCAGATCCATAGAAAGCGTGGTAGATATAGAAAGGACAACGGGATAAGGAGGTGTAAGCAAGTGGCAGATTTGAAGATTGGGAGAATCGTGCTGGGGGTGTGTCAGACAAACTGTTATTTTGTGTATGAAGAAGGGAAGAACAGGGCAATCGTGTTTGACCCGGCAGACAGGGGCGGCTATCTTTATGATAAGCTGCAGGAGAAAGGCTTCACAGTGGAGGCAATTCTTCTGACACATGGTCATTTTGATCATATCTGGGGCGTGGAAGAACTGAGGGAACGCTCCGGCGCCAAGGTATATGCCTATGAAGAGGAAAGGGAAGTCTGCGAGCAGGCGGCGGTCAATTATTCTGAAAATACCGGCAGACCATGTGAGATCAAGGCGGATGTCTATGTAAAGGACGGAGAGGAAATCTCCGTTTCGGGAATGACCTGCCGTCTTATCGCAACGCCGGGGCATACCAAGGGAAGCTGCTGTTATTATTTTGAAAATGATAAAATACTGTTAAGTGGAGATACTCTATTTCAGGAATCGGTAGGCAGGACGGATCTTCCCACAGGCAGTATGAGCGCTCTGGTGCGTTCCGTGAGGGAAAAACTGCTGCCGCTTCCGGAGGAGGTAAAAGTTTTTCCAGGACATGGGGAAGCAACTTCCATCGGGCATGAAAAAAAATATAACCCTTTTTTGTAAAAGATGTCACAAAAAACAGATCTGTATCGTTTTATAGGTAAACAGCGTAAGCGGAAAGGAAAACAAGATGACCGTCAGGATAAGATTATTATCGATAACAGTTGGTTTTGCAGCATGCATGGCGCTTGCCGGATGCGGCAAAAAGGAAGAGGTAATACCGGAACCAGTGCAGGAGGAGCAGATAGAAGAGGCGACGCCGGACGTAGTGGAAGCGCCTACGGCTTCTGCCCAGAACACCTCCTTCATTTCCCAGCGGAAGGAGATCGACGGCAGGATGCAGAGTTATCTTACGGGAGAGTGGAAGAGCAAGGAAGTAGTGAACAGACGTCCCATCGCGGTAATGATTCCCAATAACTCAGCGGCAATGCCCCAGTATGGAATTTCCAGGGCAAGCATTATTTATGAGGCGCCGGTGGAGGGGAGAATTACCAGGCTGATGGCAGTGTTTGAAGATTTCGACGATCTTGACAAGATCGGTCCTGTGCGCAGCAGCCGGGATTACTTTTTGTATGTTGCCATGGGTTATGAGGCAATCTACTGTAACTGGGGACTTGCAAGGCCCTATGTGGAGGAACTGATCAACCGCAGCACGGTTCAGAATATCAGTGCAGCGGTGGAGGGAATCAAGAACCCTGCCAACGAGGCTTATGACAGAGTCCGCCGTCCGGGGTATGCTACGGAATTTACAGGGTATCTGTTTATAGACGGCATGAAGAAAGCCGTGGACAGGCTTGGTTACAATTGGAATTATGATAAGGCGTATGTGCCTCCTTTTACCTTTTCTGCCGACGGAGTAAGGGCAGAGGAGCATTATCAGGATAAACAGAGTGCAACTGTATGCTATCCGGGCGGTCAGACCGGAAATAAAGGCGGTTATGGCGCGTACAACCCCTATTTTGCGTACAATGCCCAGGATGGTCTGTACTATCGTTTCCAGAACGGAAAGGCACAGACAGATGAAATGAACGGCGCCCAGCTGGCAGTGTCCAATGTGGTATTTCAGTACTGCCACGGCGAGGTAAGAGATTCCCATGATTATCTTGCCTTTGGCGTTCACGGAGAGGGCAATGCAATCGTATTTACTGGAGGAAAAGTAATAAAGGGAACCTGGAAACGCTATAACGGTGACGCCACTCCCGCCAAATTCTACGACGAGAACGGAAAAGAAATTATCTTTAATCAGGGCAAGACCTGGGTATGCTGCATCTGGCAGGAATATGGCGAGTATGTAGAATATAAATAAACGGACGGCAGGTTCAGCCTGCAAGGGCAGTATAGCAGCATAGAGGGCGGATGGTTAGGCACCGGCGGCGCCGAGCCATCTGCCCTCTATGCTGCTGCACTGCCTTTGCAGGCTGAATCTGTTATCAGAAAGTAACCTGTGGTTTACAACCGCAGGCGTTTTGTGTATAATAATTTTTGGATATGGAACATTGAAAAGTGAATAGAAACAATGAAACTGTCATTGTTTCCCTAATCTAGCGCCATGACCTTCTTGAGCGGCTTATGTAAGAGAGCAGGCGGAAGGTTGACGAGGAAAAGAGTGATCGAAAATTCGGCGGGTGCTCTTTCGTACCGCCTCCGGTGCGAGATATACCGGCAAATATGCGGGTGACTGCAAAACAAATACGGTATAGCGGAGGAATGCCATAAAGAATGGGATGTGTAAAAGCAGACGATTCCTGTGGTACAAGGAAGGATGAAAATGAGGCACAAAAAGCGCATTATGCGCAGGTGCAGCATAGAATAAAACATAGAAAGATGAGGGAAACGAAAATGTGTGGAATTATTGGATATACAGGAAAAGGAAACGCCAGGGAGATCATGCTGGATGCACTGGAGCTTTTGGAGTACAGAGGATATGACAGCGCCGGAATTGCGCTTTTGGGCGAGGAAGGCACACAGATTGTAAAACGTGCGGGAAGAGTGAAAGATTTAAGGAATCTGTGTGCACAGAAGGAGCCGGAAGGGCAGTGCGGAATCGGTCATACCAGATGGGCTACTCACGGAGGCGTATGCGACGAAAATGCGCATCCCCATCGCTTTGGCAGAGTCACTTTAATACATAACGGTATCATTGAAAACTACAGGGAACTGATGGAAAAGTATCATCTTGAGGGAAAACTTGCATCCCAGACGGACAGCGAAGTGGTGGCGGCAGTGTTGGAACACTTTTATTCAGGGGATCCATATTCGGCAATCCGCAGGACAGTGCTGAAATTGAAGGGAACTTTTGCGCTGGCGATTCTGTTTGACGATCAGCCGGATAAAATCTATGCGGTCCGCAATGTAAGTCCCATCGTGGCGGCAGTCACCAAGGACGGGGCAATGCTCTCCTCCGATGTGGCGGCAATCGTGCCTTTTACCACAGACTATTTTGTTGTGCCTGAATTTCATGTAATCTGCATGGCGCCTGACGGAATCGACATGTTCGACCTCTCGGGGGACAGGGCGGAGATAGAATGGTTAAAAGTTGACTGGGATGTGAGCCGCAGCGGCAAGGGCGGTTATCCTTTTTACATGGAAAAAGAGATCATGGAGCAGCCGGAAGTGATAAGGGAGACGATTCTGCCCAGAATCAAGGATGGAAGACCTGATTTTACGGAGGAAGGCATACCGGATGCAATGCTTGCAGACTGCAAGCGGATCTGTGTAATCGCCTGCGGAACAGCCATGCATGCCGGGCTGGTGGGAAAGAGTCTGATTCAGGCAATCATCGGCATTCATGTGGACGTGGTCATGGCATCTGAATTTATGTACAATGATCCGGTAGTGGATAAGGAGACGCTTGTGATTGCAATCTCGCAGTCCGGGGAAACCATCGACACTCTGGAAGCACTTAAATTTGCAAGAAAATGCGGCTCTCCCAGCATCTCTATCGTGAACGTGAAGGGAGCGTCCATTGCAAGGGCAAGCGAGTACGTGGTCTATACCAATGCGGGACCGGAAATCGCAGTGGCGAGCACCAAAGCGTATACTACCCAGCTGGCAGTCCTTTATCTGATTACGGCAAGAATGGCGATGGCAAGGGGACTTTGGAGCGACGAAGAGCTGTTAGGGTTTATGCGTGAACTGCAGAGGGTTCCCGAGGTAATGGAAGCCGTTCTAGACACGAGAGAAGAGATTCACCGCCTTTCAGGCACCATCTTAAATGCGCGGGACGTTTTTATGATCGGCAGGGGCTTAGATTATTCTATCCTGCTGGAAGGCTCGCTTAAGCTGAAGGAGATTTCCTATATTCATTCGGAGGCATACGCATCCGGTGAGCTAAAGCATGGCACCATAGCGCTGATCACCGAAGATACGCCGGTAGTTGCCGTGGTGACTCAGGAGAAGTTAAAGAGCAAGGAATTATCCAATATCAGAGAGGTGCAGTCAAGGGGAGCAAGAGTGGTACTTTTAATCAAAGCAAGCGAGACTTTGGATGAGGGAGAGCAGTGGAGCTGTGTTTACAGACTTCCGGTGATGGAGGATCCTTTCATGGTGATGCCGGCATCCGTGGTCTTGCAGCTGATCGCTTACTATGTTTCGCTTGACAAGGGACTGGATGTGGATAAACCGAGAAACCTTGCAAAAGTAGTTACTGTAGAATAAAGAATAGGGAAACAATGGCAAAGATGAAAGAAGAAAATTTAATTGTAATCACCGTCAATCAGGCAGGATTTGAATACGATATCCACTCTCTGGTAAAAGCGTTCTATCCTGCACAGGATGTGAAGGTATTCACAGAAAATGAACAAGAAGAAAGTTCAAGTCCGGGTCTGCCGGACCTACATATCCATTTCACAAAGGAAGCTGTTTTGCTCACTCTGATTGCAGGGGAGGGCGCAACGGCTTCTTTTGGTGGAAAAAAAGTGGACATAGCCGAGAACATGCCAAGAGCCGAGGTCAAGAACCGGCTGAAACAGCTTTTATACCAGACCCTTTCCGAGCATACGGGAAAAAATCTTCCGTGGGGAACGCTTACCGGGATTCGCCCTACCAAAATTCCTATGACCATGCTGGAGGAAGGCAGGGCGGATGAAGAAATCATGGCGTATATGAAGGACACCTACCTGCTCAGCGATGAAAAGAGAGATCTGGCAATACAGATTGCAAAGCGGGAAAGGGAATTACTCAAAAACCTGCACTATGAAGAGGGCTACAGTCTGTACATAGGGATTCCATTCTGTCCTACCACTTGTCTTTACTGCTCCTTTACGTCTTACCCAATCGTTTCATGGAAAAAGAGAATAAATGAATACTTAGATGCGCTGGATAAAGAAATCGCTTTTACAGCGGAGCTTTATAAGGATAAAGTGCTTGATACCATTTATATCGGAGGAGGCACGCCCACAACCTTAGAGGCGCAGGAACTGTCAAGGCTTCTTGCCAGCATAAAGAGAAGCTTCGACCTTACCTGTTTAAAAGAGTTTACCGTGGAGGCAGGACGTGCTGACAGCATTACCTTGGACAAGCTTCGTGTGCTGAAAGAAGCCGGGGTCACCAGAATTTCCGTCAATCCCCAGACGATGAAACAGGAAACCCTAGATTTCATCGGGAGGAAACATACGGTAGATCAGGTAAAAGAAGCCTTTTGGCTGGCAAGAAAAGCCGGGTTTGCCAATATCAACATGGATTTGATACTGGGTCTGCCGGGCGAGTGTGCAGCAGACGTACAACACACCATGGACGAGATCAAAAAGCTGGATCCAGACAGCCTTACCGTACATTCTCTGGCAATCAAGCGTGCTTCCCGGCTCAGCCAGTGGATAGAAGAAAACGGCATTTCCATGCTGAACAACACAGATGAGACCATGCAGATCACGGCAAGGGGAGCAAAAGAGCTGAACATGGTTCCCTATTACCTGTACCGTCAGAAGAACATGTCCGGCAATTTTGAAAATGTGGGATATGCAAGAGAGGGAAAGTTCGGTGTCTACAATATCCTGATTATGGAGGAGAAACAGACCATCATAGCGCTGGGAGCCGGAAGCGTTACCAAACGCGTCTTTCCGGACGGCAGGATAGAGCGCTGTGATAATGTAAAGGATGTAAATCTTTACATAGAAAAAATCAATGAAATGATTGAAAGAAAGCAAAAACTCTTATCTTGAAAGGGGGTGCCGGAAATGGTATTGACAGACAGTACATAATGAGCCATAGTCAGATATAAGTCTGACTTGGAAACCCCACGCTTTCCCGCCTGACGAAACCAGATGGATGTCCGCCAGGAAGGGATAAGAAAAGAACCGCTTGAACATATTAAGGCAGAATAAGTAATTGAACTTTTGGAAACGTAAACAAATGATAAAACATCAAAATTAGAATGTAGGGGAATGCCATGAAGAAAACAGTATTAATAATCGAAGATAACAAAACTCAGCTGGAGATGCTCAAGAAACTGGTACTAGAAGTAAATGCGGAAGCGGTAGTCTATACCGCAAGCGAGGTGAAAGCCGCCTATCAGATCATGATGGAGAAGATCATCGACGTATTTTTAGTAGATATCATTCTCGATGTCACGAAACCGGGAGACACCTCAGGAATCAAGCTCGTGGAAAAGATCAGGACGATACCACAGTACATGTTCGCCCCAGTAATCTTCATCACATCACTTGAAGACACCACCAGATACACCTATACCGACCTAAACTGTCTGGGCTATGTAGAAAAGCCCTTTTCCCCAGACAGTGTAAAACAGCTTATAAAAAGGGCGCTATACTTTTCCACAGAAAAGGAGACAGAAAAAGAAGCAGTGCACTGCTTCAGAAAAGAGGGAATCCTATATCCCATCAAGATAAAAAACATAATCTACATAGAAAGCATCAACCACGTCGTAAACATTTATCTATCCGAAGGCGGAGCCCTGACCATTCCTTACAGACCTTGCAAACAACTCCTGGATGATATAAATGCAAGCGCCCTGATCCAATGCAGCAGAAACGCAATTATCAACAAAGACTACATAGAAAACATAGACCTCCCAAACCGATACCTACACCTAAGAGGCGTACCAACCCCAATAGAAATCGGAATCACCTACAAAAGAAGAATGCAAGTGGAGTACAAAAATGGTTACTAACATCTGCCTACTACTAGAAGCCCTATCAATCGTCCTATGCCTACACTACCTATACGACGAAAAATTCAAACTGGATATCGAAACAACAAGCTTGCTGGCAATAAATATGATTCTTATGACAGCAATTAATTACTATGGGCTGCCTAAGATATATTCATTGACCATTTACCCAATTATTGGTATATATTGTGGTATAAAGTTTGGTTTTAAATTAAGAGAGATAATTATAAATGTTACGCTGTGCATTATCATTGTTGGTGTGATTCAAATGATAGTATCATTGCCATTTTATTATTTCCTTAATGTACAATTGCTTTCAAATTACCGTTTGTTGTTTGTAAACTGTACTGCTTTTCTCATAATGATATTTGTGATACCACGATTAAAAATAAATAGAGTAGTAGCCTTTTTGAAAAATAGGGAAAAGATATTAATTGTTTCAATTGTTATATGCTTAGGAATAACATTTTTTTGCTTAATTTCATATAAACAATTAATACAGGTAGAATTAAATCAAACAATATTACTGTTTGTATGTATGATTTTCATTTTTGCACTGACAGGTCAATTGAACCAATACAAAGTAAAATCCAAAGAGATTGAGACAGAACTTAGAATGCATAAATTGTATGCAGATTCCTTTCAAAGCTTGATTGATAGTATTCGGTTGAGGCAACATGAATTTGAGAATCACATCAGCACGATTTATAGTCAGCATTATCTGTTTGACACATATGAGGATTTAGTAAATGAGCAGAAAAAATATTGCAATCAGGTTTTGGAAGAAAACCGTTTCAACAAGATGCTGAAAAAAGGCAATCCTGTTATTATCAGCTTTTTATATGGCAAGATGATAGAAATTGATAAAAAGGGAATCGATATTGCATATGATATCGCAATCAATGACCTGGAAATCGGTGTTCCGATTTACAAAATCGTTGAAATACTTGGAAACTTACTTAAAAATGCTGTTGAGGCAATTGAAAAGACGCCGAATTTAAATAAAATCTTTATTCTCATGATTGAGATAGATGATATATTTGAAATTGAAGTCAGAAATGAAAGCCCATATATACAGCCCAATGATATCAGTCTTTTCTTCATGAAAGGTTATAGTGAAAAAGGAGAGAATAGAGGTTTAGGACTATACAATGTAAACAATATATGCCGCGAATATGGGCTTCAACTCTATTTTGAGAATAAAGAAATTAATGGGCAAAACTGGCTGTCCTTTAGAATTACAAATAGACAGCTGGGGACAGATACCTAAGATTCGGGAGATAAAAGCGCGTGGGGGAGAGGACGCCTGCCTGCGACTACAAAAAACTTCACGGTTCCTTATGGAAAGAGATTAGAAATTCTTAGAATCCCATCGATACCAGCAAAAATCGGACAGGACGTCCGATTTAGGCGCGAATTTGGTCATGGATGACCAAGCGCGCCGATTGCGTACGGTAGAGAAGAACCTGAACAAGGGATTCTTAGAATTTCTTATCTCTGGACATAGGACCGTGAAGTTTTTTGTAGCCGCAGGCAGGCGTCCTCTCCCCCACGCGCTTTTATCTCCCGAATCTACGCATTGATTAACCTGCCTAAAAGCACAAATAAAAAAGCTGCATTCGCGATAGTTAATCGTAAATGCAGCTCTCAATTATTTCTCCATAGGATATTCATATTCACCAAAGAAAATAATACTTGTAATATCAAAACTCATCCAAGCCCCCAAAGCCATACAACCTACCAACAGGGGTCTAGCAAGCCTTATAAGCCTCTCTTTCATAACCAAAAACCTCCTTCTTCTCAATTTTCTGCATCTTTTGTACTTTCGCCGCAACCAACTGCAGCGTATTTAATATAATAACCCAGAACCCACAAGTAAAATAAGAGTTCTCAGGAACTATATACATAAGAGTCAAATAAAAAAAGATAATCAAAAACGCCTGTACCCTAACCCTCTTCACACACCCCGTGCTCAGCGGTCTATGAACTGCCGAAGTAACCGGTCCCACATAATAATTACACACCATACACACAAACAGCAATATCATCTGGAACACCTTATTCACCGGCACCATAGGAAGCACCATCAAGGACAAGAACATATAAGTAAAGGAGACCAGAAAACACGTAATATACTTTTTACAATGAAGTCCCCCGGTGGAAGTCCTTAGCAGCAGCATAATTATCACAGAAAAAATATATTTACCCAAATCATGCCTAAACAGCAAACCCATAATCAACAGCTTACTAAATTCAGAAGCAAATGTCTTCCAAGTATACTGAAGCTGCGCAATTTGAAGGTCAGTGAATTGATAATGCTCCTTCAAAAACTTACTCATAAGTGCAATCACCTCTTTCTTTTGGACAATTAAAGTCTACTATAAATGCTCTGAAAATGGCATTTTTGAACTGAATGAAGATAAAAATCAATTAAATAATATGCTTATAAAAGTGTCAGTATAAAACGACCCATTTAAACCTTCAAAAGATACAATTCAGTCGAAAAATAAGAATATCTCCGAAAAAGAGATAAAATAGTAATGTAAACCCTTGTTAGGAACGAGCAAAAGATAAAAGTGCAGGATGTAGCGCTTAGGAACTATCAAGAGAAAATTCATATTAAAGAATGGAGGTACAAAATGTCATATTCGTGTACAGATATTGGATTTAGAGTACGCCACTTGCGAGAATCGAATAACTATACAAGAGATGTCTTGGCAGAAAAGGTGGATATTTCCGCGAAATTTCTTTATGAAATCGAAACAGGAAAGAAAGGATTTACGGTAGAAGTGCTGTATAAACTTTCAAAAGCGTTAAACGTAAGCTCAGACTACATACTTACGGGCAATGAGAGAAACAAGGTCCCGGATAAGATGGTGGACACGCTTGAATGCTTCACCCCAGGTCAGATGGGGCGCGTGCAGGATATCCTGAAAGTAGTACAGAAAATGTGCGCGGAAAACGATTCATAAAAAAGAATATTGAATAAGACAGGGGCTGTTTCGATATAGGAGACAGCCCCTGTCAGTTCTTTTAGCTAACTGACATTGAATCAGAATTGTAACTATAAGTTTATCAAATTTTCATAATTAGATAATTGACGTCCCGTATCTGTCTTGCTATAATCAAATTAAAGCATAGAAATTCTAACGAAAATTCGTTCTCACATCTGATTTTCCAAGAAGCGCTTTAAAAGAGTGCTCTCATCTGATTTAGAATCCTTGCTTTATCACCAATTAAATCATATAAGGCAGGGAGCAGATGGAACTATTTCGTATGGGGACAGGTCTCCCTGCCAGCCAGACGAAAGGAGAAGATTATGGACGGATTTATGAAATCCCAGGCGGCAGAAGAAGATGTGCCAGTATATTATACGCATAAGGACAGGGTGTTCCGATTACTATTTAAGGACAAGAAACGGCTTTTGGAACTCTATAATGGATTGAATGGTACAAATTACAGCAATGAGGAAGAACTTACAATCAATACCCTTGAGAATGCCATATTTATTAAAATGAAGAATGACCTTTCGTTTATTATAGATAGTAATATGTGCCTATATGAACACCAATCCAGTGCCTGTCCCAATATGCCCCTTAGAGGATTCCTATACTTAGCCGATTTATATAAAAGGCAGGTTCGGAATGTAGATTTGAGTGCAAGCAAGCTGATTAAGATTCCAACACCCCATTATATTGTATTCTTCAATGGACAGGGGAACAAGAGAGAAGAGTTTACGATGAAGCTCTCTGACGCTTTTGAAAATGATACAGATGGATGTTTGGAGATGGTTGTCCGTGTGATCAATATCAATTTTGGATATAATCAGGAACTGTTTGACAAATGCCGGACCTTGTATGAATATGCCTATTTTGTAGATCGGATACGCCGAAACCTTGCAGTGATGGAATTAGGACGGGCAGTGGAGAGGGCGGTGGATGAATGTATTGAGAAGAATATATTAAGAGAGTTTCTCCTGGAACAGAAGGCGGAGGTAATAACCATGTCGATTTATGAATACAATGAGGAATATGTGAGAAAGACGCTTTATGAGGAAGGAAAAGCAGAAGGAAAAGCAGAAGGAAAAGCAGAAGGAGAAGATCGCCTTGCCCGATTGATGAAGATGCTTTTGGAGGAAGGAAAGGAAGCGGAGTTAAAGAAGGGCATTGTGGATCAGGAGTACAGAAAACAGCTATATGCGCAGAGAAACTTATGAGCAAAGCGTATTCTGGCAGGGAATGCCACGAAAGTATTGCTGGGGCGGTACTATATTGATTCCCTGCACAGATTTGACTTTTGCAGTTGTCTAGCTGATCATTCCGCCTAGCATTCCGCTGCCGCAGCAGAGCATGAGTACGGTGAAAAAATTCCCGGATATATCTTTGATGCCATGATTTACAATCAGGGAAACCACGATCAGAATAGTAAAGTAGAGTCCGCCCATAAGTAGCCCCCAGAGGAATTTTCGGCTTCCTTCCCGTTTGCCGGCGAGGAAACCGGCAAGAAACGTGACGATTATGTAGATGGCGATGATGCAAATGGACACGATCTTTTCCGAAAGACCGAACCGGTAGAGCATGAGGGAAAGTAAAAGCAGCAATCCGGTGGTGAGCAGGTAGGATATGAGCAGACATTTTAAGATGAAGGTGATACGTGAACTTAAATTCAGTTTCTTTAACATGGCATTCTCCCACTTTTTCTAGAAATTCTTTATACTACAATCATATGTACGAACTTGACAGAGAATACCCGAATATTGTAATATTTGCATAAGCTGCCTTGGAAGACAGGGCAATATTTTAATAATAAGGAGTGATTTTATTTTGGATACCGATGGTGTCATACAATTGTTTGCTTTATTGATTTTACTGTGTTTGTCCGCATTTTTTTCATCTGCGGAGACGGCGCTGACCACAGCGAACAGGGTGCGGCTCAAAACACTGGCAGATGATGGAAACAAGCGCGCCCAGACAGCGCTTGATGTGCTTGAAAAATATGGCAAGATGCTCAGTGCGATTCTGATAGGAAATAATATCGTTAATATCTCCGCATCTTCGCTGGCGACGACGCTGGCAATCAGAATTCACCTTTCAGTGGGGATTGCAACCGGCGCCCTGACTGTATTTGTTTTGATTTTTGGAGAGATCGTTCCCAAAAATGTAGCTATGGTATATTCCGAAAAGCTGGCGCTTTTTTACGCATCTATGATTGCAGGGCTTATGAAAGTGATGACGCCGGTGATTTTTCTGGTGGATAAGGTGTCCAGCGGACTTTTAAAACTCTTACATATCGATACAAGCAAGAGAACTGCCATGACAGAAACAGAACTTCGTACCTATGTTGAGGTCAGCCACGAAGACGGTGTGATCGAGTCTGAAGAGAGGGAGATGATCTACAATGTGTTCGACTTCAGCGATGCGGTGGCAAAGGATATCATGATTCCAAGAATCGATATGGCAACGGTGAATGTTGATGCGGGCTATGACGAGGTCATGGAACTGTTCAAAGAGTGTATGTATACCAGAATCCCTGTTTATCAGGAAGATAAAGATAACATCATAGGTCTTATCAACATCAAGGACTTTATACTGGTAGATAACAAAGAACAATTCAGTATCAGAAATATTATGCGTCAGGCGTACTACACCTACGAATTTAAAAAGACAGCCGACCTTTTGATTGAAATGCGTGAAAAACGTGTCAATGTATCCTTTGTGCTGAACGAATACGGCGCGGCAGTGGGGATGATTACATTAGAAGACCTGTTGGAAGAAATTGTGGGAGAAATCCGTGACGAATACGATGAGGATGAAGAAGAGCTGATTCAGCAGATAGAAGAAAGAGTCTATCTGGTGGAAGGCAGCATGAAATTGAGCGATATCAATGATGAACTGGGCACCCTCCTTTCCTCCGAGGACTATGATTCTATCGGCGGTCTTATCATAGAAAACTTAGACCGCCTCCCCGAAGACGGCGAGACCATCACCACAGCCCAGAACATTACCTTAGAAGTACAGGGAATCAATCAAAACCGAATCGTAAAAGTCCTGATGACCCTTCCAGAAAAGATTACAGAGACAGAAGAGAATGAAAACGGTGCCTCCCCCAATAAAGAAGAAGAGACATCCAAAGAAGGAGTCGAAACAGGAAGCACCAATTAATTTTTTTATAAAATGCTTTTCCTAATAACTTAATTATGCTATACTATGTAAATACAGGTTCAGCAAAAGGAGAAATGATTATGAAGCGTATTAAAACATTAGCAACAAGGGACTTAAAGGAATCCATGAAGAAGGGCGGCTGCGGAGAGTGCCAGACTTCCTGCCAGTCAGCTTGCAAGACTTCCTGTACAGTAGGAAATCAGAGCTGCGAAAAGGTGAAATAAGCGCCGAAAATAGGATAGTGAATGTAAGCAGCGGCAGGCGTCGCTGCTTATTGTGTGTTGCGCGAAATGGAAGGATGAAAGAAGTGGTACATCAATATAAGAACAACGGCTATAATATTGTCCTTGATGTGAACAGCGGGTCTGTACATGTGGTGGATGATGTGGTATATGATCTGATTCCCCTAGCGGAGAAGGCATTTGAGGAAGGCAGAAGCAAGGAGGAAGTGCAGAATATTTGTCTTGAGGAGTTAAAAGACAGCTATGCATCCGGTGATGTGAAGGATGCATTTTCCCAGATTCTGGAATTAAAAGAGGCGGGAATGCTGTTTGCACCCGATATATACGAGAATTATATCATAGATTTTAAGAAGAGAGAGACGGTTGTCAAGGCGCTGTGCCTGCATATTGCCCATGACTGTAATCTGGCTTGCCGGTATTGCTTTGCAGAAGAAGGGGAATACCATGGCAGAAGAGCGCTTATGAGTTTTGAAGTGGGAAAGAAGGCGCTGGATTTTTTGGTTAAAAATTCGGGGAACCGTGTCAATCTGGAAGTGGACTTTTTTGGCGGGGAACCGCTTATGAACTGGCAGGTGGTGAAAGACCTGGTGGCTTATGGCAGAAGTTTAGAGGAGCCTTACCACAAGAAATTCCGGTTTACGCTTACCACAAATGGCATTCTTTTAAATGATGAGATCATGGAATTTGCCAATAAAGAGATGTCCAACATTGTTTTAAGCATTGACGGACGGAAGGAAATCAACGATTTGATGCGTCCCCATAGGGGCGGTCAGGGAAGCTATGACACCATTGTGCCTAAGTTTCAGAAGGTGGCAGAGAGCAGGGGACAGATGAATTACTATGTGCGAGGCACCTTTACCAGAAACAATCTGGATTTTGCAGAGGATGTCGCTCATCTGGCGGATCTTGGCTTTCAGCAGATTTCAGTGGAGCCGGTGGTGGCGGAGCCGGCGGATGATTACGCTCTTAGGGAGGAAGACCTTCCGGCATTGCTTTCGGAGTATGACAGGCTTGCAGTAGAGCTTTTAAAGAGAAGAAAGGAAGGAAAAGGTGTTAATTTCTTCCATTTTATGATAGACTTGGAGGGTGGACCCTGTGTGGCAAAGAGGCTTTCGGGCTGCGGGTCAGGGACAGAGTATCTGGCAGTCACCCCATGGGGGGATTTATATCCCTGCCATCAGTTTGTGGGCAAAGAAGAATTCTTGATGGGAAATGTGGATGAAGGCATCACAAGGACGGATATAAGGGATGAATTTAAGACCTGCAACGTCTATGCGAAGGAAAAATGCAGGAACTGTTTTGCTAAGTTTTACTGCAGCGGCGGATGTGCGGCAAATTCTTATAACTTTCACGGACATATCAATGATGCTTATGACTTGGGATGTGAATTGCAAAGAAAGCGCATTGAATGCGCGATTATGATAAAAGCGGCGCTTGCCGATTTAGAAGGAGAAGAAAGCGATGAAGAAGAGTAAAGCAATTATTATTTTGCTGGTATTTGTACTGCTTCTTGGCGGATTTGGCTATACCGCAGCAGTAGGGCTTGGGGCGGATGCATCCGGTTCGGCAGCCAGCATCAATCTGGGGCTTGACTTAGAGGGCGGTGTCAGCATCACCTATCAGGCAGTGGGGGAGGAAGATCCCAGTGCGGAAGATATGGCGGACACCATCTACAAGCTGCAGAAGCGTGTGGAAGGCTACAGCACAGAAGCTGTGGTATACCAGGAAGGCACAGACCGGATCAACATTGAGATTCCCGGTGTTTCAGATGCCAATGCCATCTTAGAGGACCTTGGAAAGCCCGGTTCCCTGTATTTTATCGCAGAATATGATACAGAAGGAAGCCTGAACTATCAGGCAATCGGCATGGACGAGGCTGGCAAAATGGTTTATTCCATGAACAAGACCATCGAGGAGTTACAGGCAGACGGCTCCATTGTGTTAGTCGGAACCGACGTAAAGAATGCACAGGCGCGTTCCATCACAGATAATATGCAGAACAGTCAGTTTGTGGTAGATTTAACCATGACAGATGAAGGGACCGCCAAGTTTGCCGAGGCAACAGCCAAGGCATATCAGAACGGTGAATCCATTGCGATTTACTATGATGGAGAGATTATAAGCGCTCCCAACGTAAATGCATCTATCAATGATGGACAGGCACAGATTTCGGGAAGTTTTACCTACGAGGAAGCGCAGCAGCTTGCGTCCACCATCCGTATCGGCGGTCTTAAGCTGGAGCTTGACGAACTTCATTCCAAGATTGTAGGCGCACAGCTTGGTGAGGAGGCAATCTCCACCAGTATCAAGGCGGCAGCAGTGGGATTTGCAGTTATCGTGGTGTTTATGATTGCTGTTTATTACTTATCCGGTGTGGCAGCCAGCTTTGCCCTGGCGCTTTACGTAGAATTGATTATCATCCTGCTTGATGCGTTTGAGATTACTTTGACGCTGCCCGGTATTGCGGGTATTATTCTTTCCATTGGTATGGCGGTAGATGCTAACGTAATCATCTTTGCCCGTATCAGGGAGGAACTCGCTAAAGGAAAATCCGTGAAGGAAGCAATCAACACAGGTTATAAAAAAGCAACTTCCGCGATTCTGGATGGAAATATCACCACCTTGATTGCAGCAGGCGTATTGGGTGTCTTAGGCTCCGGTACAATTAAAGGATTTGCGGCAACACTTGCACTTGGTATCATCCTTTCTATGTTCACGGCTATGGTGGTGACAAGACTGTTGATGAAGGCGCTTTATGCCATTGGGCTGCAGAGCGTAAAGCTCTATGGCGTTGCAAAAGAGAAAAAGCCGGTCAACTTTACCTCCAAAAAGACGATTTTCTTTGGAATTTCCATTGCGGCAATCGTGGCAGGTTTTGTATTTATGGGAATAAACGGTGCAAATGGAAGCGGCGTGCTTAATTATAGTCTTGAATTTGTGGGAGGAACATCCACCAATGTGACCTTTAATGAAGATATGGCGCTTGCGGATATTGATGCACAGGTGGTTCCGCTGATTGAAGAGATCACAGGCGACGGAAATGTACAGACCCAGAAGATTGAGGGAACTAGTGAGGTTATTTTCAAGACCCGCACGTTGACCACACAGGAGAGGGAGACCTTTAAGAATGTGATGGTAGAACAGTTCGCGGCGGACGCGGACAAGATCACTACGGAGACGATCAGTTCTACCGTCAGCAGTGAGATGAAGTCCGATGCCATTTTAGCGGTCGTCGTGGCTGCGATTTGTATGCTTTTGTATATCTGGTTTAGATTTAAGGATATCCGTTTTGGTGCAAGCTCTGTCATTGCATTGATTCACGATGTGCTGGTGGTGCTGGCGTTCTATGCCATTGTGAGGGTATCCGTGGGAACGACCTTTATTGCATGTATGCTGACCATTGTAGGTTACTCGATTAATGCCACGATCGTTATCTTTGACCGTATTCGCGAGAATATGAACAACATGGGAAAGAAGGAATCACTGGAAGATATGGTAAATGCAAGTATCACCCAGACGCTCTCCAGAAGTATTTTTACTTCCCTTACCACCTTTATTATGGTTGCAGCGCTGTATGTGTTCGGCGTATCTTCCGTAAAAGAATTTGCGCTGCCTTTGATGGCGGGTATTCTTTGCGGTACTTACTCATCTATATGTATCACAGGCGCTTTGTGGCTGGTGCTTCGCAAGGTATTTCCCCAGAAGTCGGCTGCTTAAACAGAAGGAAAGGCAAGCGTTCCGGCAGGAGCCGGGGCGCTTCTTTCTATCTTGGGGAAAGCTGCACAGAAAATGGATGAAGGAAGGGCACGCGGCAGGCGGTCTATGGGAGAAGATATGGCAAAGTGGATGGTGGCTGCCAAGAAGGCAGATTTTGACGCAATAGCAGACAAATATCATATTACGCCGGTACTGGCGAGAATCATGAGAAACAGGGATATCGTAGGGGATGAAGAAATTGAAAAGTTTCTGCACGGGGATTTGGCCGATCTTCATTCGCCCTTTTTGATGAAGGATATGGAGCGGGCGGCAGAGCTGATCCTTGGGAAAATCCGGGAGGAAAAGCCCATTCGCATTATAGGAGATTATGATGTGGACGGCATCTGTGCCACTTACATTCTTCTCGCAGGAATCCGTGCCCTTTCAGGGAGGGCGGATACCGTCATTCCGCACAGAATCAAGGACGGGTACGGGCTGAATGAAAGCCTGATAGAGGATGCAGGCAAGGACGGAATCGACACGATTATTACTTGTGACAACGGCATTGCAGCGGCGGCACCCATTCAGAAGGCGAAACAGATGGGGATGACGGTGGTGGTGACGGATCATCATGAGGTGCCTTTTGAACAGACCGAAGAGGGCAGGAAATATCTGCTCCCAGAGGCAGACGCAGTGGTAGATCCCAAGCAGCAGGCTTGTGCCTATCCCTTTAAGCAGATTTGCGGCGCGGTGGTGGCGGCAAAGCTGGTACAGTCCATGCTTCTGATGGAGGGATTTAGGGATGCAGACCCTGAAGGATATAGAAAGCTGATGGATGAGATGCTGACCTTTGGAGCCCTTGCCACCGTCTGCGATGTGATGGAACTTAGGGATGAGAACAGAATCATTGTAAAAAAGGGTCTTTCTCTTATGGCAAAAACGGAAAATCTGGGGCTTAGGGCACTGATTATGGTCAATGGGATCGAGGATAAGGAATTGTCCCCATATCATGCGGGATTTATCATCGGTCCCTGCATGAATGCTACGGGAAGGCTGGATACGGCGAAGCGTGCGCTCACCCTTTTTGAGGAAAAGGACTGGAAAAATGCCGTCACCATTGCAGGCGATTTAAAGAGCCTGAATGACAGCCGCAAGCAGATGACGGAGGCGGGGGTGAAGGAAGCCATTGCCCAGGTAGAAGAGACCAAAGAAAGCGGGGACCGGGTGCTGGTGGTCTACCTGCCAGACTGCCATGAGAGCCTGGCAGGCATTATTGCCGGAAAGGTCAGGGAAAAGTACGGGAAGCCGGCTTTTGTGCTGACGAAAGGAGAGGAAGGGGTAAAGGGAAGCGGCCGTTCTATAGAGACCTATAACATGTATGAGGAGATGACTGCCTGTAAGGAACTATTTACCCGTTACGGGGGACATAAGATGGCGGCGGGGCTGTCTTTGCGGGGAGAGGAAGATGTGGAATCATTCAGGAAAGCGCTGAACGAAAATTGCCGCCTTACCGAGGAGGATTTTGAGGAGATTGTACATATTGATGTGCCCATGCCTCTTGCTTATGCGGACAGGAATTTTATAAAAGAATTGTCATTACTGGAGCCTTTTGGGGTGGGGAATCCCAAACCGCTTTTCGCAAGGAAAAATATCAGCCTTCTTTCCGGCAGGAAAATGGGGAAAAACAAAAACGTAGGAAAATATAAGATTGCCGATGAAAACGGTGTATGCTATGAAATGATATATTTTGGTGATTTGGAAAGTTTTGATGGCTTCCTGCAGGAGCGATGGGGAGCGCAGACGGTGAAAAATCTGTATGAAAGCGGCATCCATGCAGGGGAGGCTGTCATTGGGATGGCATATTATCCTGATCTGAATTACTTTGCAGGGAGAGAGACGGTGCAGATCGTGATGCAGCATTATTGCTGATGAAATACCCGAAGCCTGCTGCGCGTGTCTGACGGAATCAAACACCGGTGAACAGGCTTATTTGGGCAACGCAAAAGCCTCCGGGGGATGCCGGAGGCTTTGCATTCTTATGAGGGGGGAGATAGTGAGTTGTTCAACTATCTTGATTATTATCATAAAGGGTAAATGTGTATAAACTGTGTCCGAATTATGATAAAAATCTTAAATCCTCTAAACAAAAAATTAAGCACATCAAAAAAATTTAGAAACATATACTAACTTAAGTGAAGGGGATCGTTACTAGATTGAAAAAAGCACATAATCGTGCTATCTTATTATAAGGAAAATAGATTATTCGGAGGCAGCGTACGGCTCATGAGATGTGAAGAACTGTTAAAGGGGCTTTCCTATGAATGCGTAAGAGGAAGCATAGAAAAAGAGATTGCGGAAGTGGTATACGATTCCAGAAAGATATCCGAAGGCTGTTTATTTATTTGCATTTGCGGCTATAACGTGGACGGACACAGCTTCGCAAAAGAAGCAGCCCAGAAGGGGGCGGCAGTCCTTGTAGTCTCAAAGGATGTGGAATTACCGGCAGAGAGTGACATTACGGTGATCAGGGTGGAAGATACCAGATATGCCATGGCATTTATATCTGCCGCATATTTCGGGCACCCTGCGGACCGGCTGAAGGTGATTGGAATCACGGGAACGAAGGGCAAGACCACAACCACTTATCTGGTTAAGTCGATTTTAGAGAGGGCAGGCTATAAGGTGGGACTGGTGGGAACCATCGAGACTATCATAGGCGATACCCATATCCCTGCCAGCAATACCACGCCGGAATCCTTTCTTCTGCAAAAGTACTTTAAGCAAATGGAGGAGGCAGGATGCGAGATTGTCGTCATGGAAGTGGCTTCCCAGGGGCTTAAACTGCACAGGACCCAGGGATTTACCTTTGAGATTGGGATTTTCACCAATTTAGAGCCGGATCATATCGGACCCAACGAACATGCAGATTTTGAAGAATATCAGGCATGCAAGGGACTTTTGTTCAGGCAGTGCAGGCTGGGAATCGTAAATCAGGATGATGCCCATATGCAGGCAGTCCTTGAAGGGCATACCTGCCAGGTGGAGACGTATGGCTTTGATTCCGGGGCAGATCTTTATGCGGCAGATTTGAAACTGATCCATACGCCGGGAGAACTGGGGATAGATTTTACAGTTAAAGCAAAGGACGGGGAAAGTTTTGAGGTGGAGGTGCCTGCGCCTGGGCGGTTCAGCGTTTACAATGCCCTCACGGCAATTGCCGTATGCAGACATTTTAAGGTAGAGATTCCCCAGATACAGAAAGCGCTTTTAGGCGCCCATGTAAAAGGAAGGATAGAGATGGTGCCGGTATCGGATCAGTTTACGCTTCTGATCGATTATGCACACAATGCCATGAGCTTAAAGAGCCTTTTGACCACCCTTCGGGAGTATGAACCAAAGCGGCTCGTATGCTTGTTCGGATGTGGCGGAAACCGGTCTAAGATACGCCGTTTTGAGATGGGAGAAGTCAGCGGAAACTATGCCGACCTAACGATTATTACTTCGGATAACCCCAGATTTGAAAAACCTCAGGATATTATCGAGGACATTAAGACCGGCATGCAAAAGACCAACGGCAGATATATTGAAATCTGCGACAGGAAGGAAGCCATCGCATATGCCATTGACCATGGGCAGCCGGGGGATATCATTGTGCTGGCGGGCAAAGGGCATGAGGACTATCAGGAGATCGAGGGAGTCAAGTATCCCATGGATGAGAGAGTCCTGATTGCAGATATACTAAAGGAACGGCGCCAAATGAAGGACGCCCTGAAATGAGGAAGAACAGATTCGTATGACCAAAGGCAGATATGCAAATATCATCGTGGATATTTCCCATGAAAAAGTAGATAAACCTTTTCAATATAAGATTCCTGAAAAGCTGCAGGGAAAACTGGCGGAAGGAATGTGTGTCCAGATTCCCTTTGGAATGGGAAACCGTCTGCGGAAAGGTTACGTGGTGGAGATTACGGATCAGGCACAGTTTCCCGATGAAAAGCAAAAGCTGATTGCCGGCATCGTCAATGACAGCATGCAGGTGGAGGCTGATTTAGTCAGGCTTGCCGCGTGGATGAAACAGACCTATGGTTCCACCATGATTGCGGCGCTCAAAACGGTGCTTCCGGTGAAACAGACCATAAAGCATAAGGAGAAAAGAACTATCCTCCGGCGTTTGACGGAGGAAGAGACCCGTTCATTATTAGGGGAATGCATAAGGAAACACCAGACGGCAAAGGCAAGGGTGCTTGAAGAATTGTGCAGGGAAGGAGCGCTTCCCTATGAATTGGTGACAGGAAAGCTAAATGTGTCTCCCGCCACCTTAAAGAGCCTGCAGGAACAGGGCGTGATTGCAGTGGAAAGGGAGAATTATTATAGAAATCCAGTGAAGGTAGATACCAATCGGGAAAGTGGGAAGACCTTAAGCCCGGAGCAGGCTAAAATCTGCAGCGAGGTTCTTGCGGACTTTGACCAACAAGATCGGAAGACCTATCTGATTCATGGAATTACAGGAAGCGGAAAGACGGAGGTCTATTTAGCCCTGATAGAGGGAATGATACAAAGAGGGAAGCAGTGTATCATGCTGATTCCGGAAATTGCCCTCACTTATCAGACCCTGCTTCGTTTTTATAAAAGATTTGGAGACAGGGTGTCGGTGATGAATTCCACTTTGTCAGCAGGAGAAAAATACGATCAGTGCGAACGGGCAAAAAAGGGCGAGATCGATGTGATCATTGGTCCCCGGTCGGCATTATTCGTCCCCTTTCCCAATCTGGGGATGATTGTGATAGATGAGGAGCATGAGCCGAGTTACAAAAGTGAGACCATGCCCCGCTACCATGCCAGAGAGACGGCAGCGTATCTGGCAGCACAAAAGCATGCAAGTTTGGTCTTAGGATCGGCAACCCCTTCTTTGGAAGCTTATTACAGGGCAAAAGAGGGAAGATATGAACTCTTTACCTTGGACCGGCGGCTGACAGGAGGCGCATTGGCGCCGGTTTCTGTCATTGATTTGCGAAAAGAGCTAAGGAGCGGGAACCGGTCAATCTTCAGCAGGAAGCTGCAGGAATTGATGGAGGATAGAATAAGGAAAAAAGAGCAGATTATGCTTTTTTTAAATAGGAGAGGCTATGCAGGATTTGTGTCCTGCCGTTCCTGCGGATTTGTGATGAAATGTCCCCACTGTGACGTTTCCTTGTCCCAGCATATGGGTGGGATAATGGTATGCCACTACTGCGGCTATGAAACTGTCCAGCCGAAAAAATGCCCCTCCTGCGCTTCCCCCTATATCTTAGGTTTTAAGGCGGGAACCCAGCAGATCGAGCAACAGCTGCTAAAGCAGTTTCCGGATATAAGGGTGCTGCGGATGGATGCAGACACCACCCGGACCAAGGACAGTTATGAGAAGATACTGACGGCATTTGCCCAGAAAGAGGCGGATGTGCTGGTAGGGACCCAGATGATTGTAAAGGGGCATGACTTTCCGAATGTAACGCTGGTAGGCGTGCTGGCGGCGGATTTGTCCTTGAATGACAGCGACTATCGGGCAGGGGAGCGGACTTTCCAGCTTCTCACCCAGGCGGCGGGAAGAGCCGGAAGAGGCGCTAAGCCGGGGGAAGCCCTGATACAGACCTACCGACCGGAGCATTACAGCATCATCCGGGCAGCGGCACAGGATTATGAAGCATTTTATGAGGAGGAAATCCTATATAGGGAGCTTGGGGCGTATCCGCCTGCAGCCCATATGCTTGCCGTGCTTATTACGGCGCCGGATGAAGAAAGAGGCGGGGATCTGGCAGGAAGGGTGGCAGCGATTGCCAGGGCGGAAGCGGAAGGCGGCATGGAAGCCAGGGTGATTGGACCTGCAAAAGCTTCTATCGGAAAGATTAATGATATCCACCGCTTTGTCATTTATTGTAAATCTTCAGATTATGGAAGATTGACGGCAATCAAGGACAAAATAGAACAAGAAGGCGCGTTGATGGATTTGAAAGACGAGAATATACAGTTTGATTTTGACCCTATAGATCGATATTAATTATAGAAAGGAAAGAGAAAAATGGCACTCAGAAACATAAGAGAAATAGGAGATCCGGTCTTAAATAAGACTTGTAAAGAAGTTAAAGAGATTACGGACAGGACGAGGGAATTGATCGAGGATATGTTCGACACCATGTATGAGGCGGACGGTGTGGGACTGGCGGCTCCCCAGGTGGGAATCTTGAAGAGGATCGTCACCATAGACGTGACTGGGGAGAATCCTATCCTTTTGATTAACCCGATAATCCTAGAAAGCAGCGGGGAGCAGACCGGGAATGAAGGGTGTTTGAGCGTTCCAGGGAAGACCGGTGTGGTGACGAGACCTAATTATGTGAAGGTAAAAGCCTATGATGAAAATTTAGAGCCGTTCGAGTTAGAGGGAACGGAACTGCTTGCCCGTGCAATCTGCCATGAGCTGGAGCATCTGGAAGGTCATCTCTATGTGGAGAGAGTGGAAGGAGAACTGATGAACACGGCGGATTTGTATGAGCAGGAAGAAGAATAGCCGAATTTATGACGGAAAAATTGCAAGATGCAATTAAATACCAGTCGTTATGGAGGTGGAAGATGAAAATTGTATATATGGGGACCCCGGATTTTGCGGTAGCACCTTTGGAGGCGATTATAGCGGCGGGACATGAAGTGAGCGCCGTAGTTACCCAGCCGGATAAGCAAAAGGGAAGGGGCAGGGAAGTGCAGATGACGCCGGTAAAGGAATGCGCGCTCAAGTATGGCATACCGGTATTTCAGCCGGTGAAGATTAAAGAAAAGGAGGCTGTGGAACAGCTTTCAAAGTATCCTGCGGATATTTTCGTGATTGCTGCATTCGGGCAGATCCTGTCAGAGGAAATTTTAAATATGCCAATCTTTGGCTGTATCAACATTCATGCTTCTTTGCTTCCCGCCTATCGCGGTGCGGCGCCGATTCAGTGGGCAATCTTAAATGGGGAAAAGGAAACCGGTGTCACGATCATGCAGATGGAAAAGGGGCTCGATACGGGGGATATGCTCTTAAAGAGTGTGGTTCCAATAACACCGAAGGAGACGGGAGAAAGCCTTCACGATAAGCTGATGGAAGCCGGGGCAAAGCTGGTGGTGGAGGCGCTTTCTAAGATTGAAAAGAAAGAGGTGACACCGGAGGAGCAAGATGACGCCTTATCCTCCTATGCAGCAAGACTTACCAAGTCCATGGGGGAAATCGACTGGAATAAAGAAGGAGAAGGAATCGAGCGGCTTGTAAGAGGCTTAAATTCCTGGCCAAGCGCATATACTTATTATCGCGAAAAGACCTTGAAAATCTGGGAGGCAGATGTGATAGAGGAAGAGGCAGAAGGAAGCGGCGAATTAAGACCGGGATGCGTGGCGGGCGTGGAAAAGGATTATTTTGACGTTTGTACCGGTAAAGGGCTTTTGCGCATCCGGGTGCTGCAGTTGGAGGGAAAACGGCGCATGACAGTCAGAGAGTTTCTGGCAGGGTATGAAGTGGTGCCGGGGATGCTGCTTGGCAGGAAAGGAGATAAATAACGAATGTTTGGATATTATTTTGACCCCACTTATATTTTAGTATTGATTGGAGCACTTTTGTGTATCTTTGCAAGTTCCCGGGTGAACAGCACTTATAACAAATATGCAAGGGTGCGTGCAAGGGGCGGCTTTACCGGAGCAGAGGCGGCACAGAGAATCCTGCATATGTCAGGCATCCATGACGTACAGATTCAGCATGTGGCGGGGAATCTGACGGATCATTATGATCCTGCCCATAAGGTGCTTAGATTGTCCGATTCGGTGTATGGTTCTAATTCTGTGGCAGCCATCGGGGTGGCAGCGCATGAATGCGGACATGCCCTGCAGCATAAGGAAGGATATCTGCCTTTAAAGATTCGTTCTGCGCTTGTACCTGCTGCAAACATCGGCTCGAGGCTGGGGCTTCCCATTGTGATTTTAGGACTTGTTCTTGGAATTGGCTTTAGACTTCCGGGAGGAGGCTATTTTTCCCTTGCAGAGATTGGCATATGGGTGTTCTCCCTTGCCGTTTTGTTTCAGGTCATTACACTGCCGGTTGAATTTAACGCTTCGGGAAGAGCCCTTAAGATGCTTGGAAATTATGGAATCATGGGGCAGGATGAGGTGGGCGACTGCAGGCGTGTGCTCAGTGCGGCGGCGCTTACTTATGTGGCGGCGGCAGCATCGTCTATTCTCCAGCTTTTAAGACTGGTGCTCCTTACAGGAAACAGGCGGAGAAGAGATTAGCCAAAGCCGGAGCGGCACAGGACAGAAAGGAAATTTTCAGGTGGATAATACGAGAGAACTGGTACTGGATGTGCTTATGGAAATCCTGGAAGAGGGAACCTACAGCCATCTGGTGATCAGGGATGTGCTTGATAAATATGATTATAGCAAGACCAGGGATAAGGCATTTGTAAAGAGAATGACGGAGGGTACTTTGGAGCGGCTGATTCAGATCGACTATATTCTGGATCAGTTTTCCAAGGTACCCGTTTCTCGGATGAAGCCGCTGATCAGGAACTTGATGCGCATGAGCGTCTACCAGCTGCTTTTCATGGACAGCGTTCCTGATGCAGCAATCTGCAATGAGGCTGTGAAGCTGGCAGGCAAAAGAGGATATAAGGGACTTTCCGGCTTTGTCAACGGTGTTTTAAGGAATATTGCAAGAAATAAGGACAGGCTGCCTTATCCTGACAGGGACAAAAACGAGATAAGGTATCTCTCCGTCACCTATTCCATGCCGGAATGGCTGATAGAAAAATGGATGCTGGCGTATGGGAAGGAAAAGACACAAAGGATGCTGGAAGACCTTTTAAGGGAGCATCCGGTAACGGTGCGTTTCTCTGCTGGGCAGGCGGATGGCGTGAAGGAAGCGTGGATCAGGAAGCTTAAGGAGGAAGGGATAGAAGTGACGAAGCACCCCTATCTTCCCTACGCTTATCTGCTCGATCATGCAGCGGGAATCAAAAATCTGTATGGCTATGAGGAAGGATGGTTTACCGTACAGGACGTGAGCAGTATGCTGGTGGCAGAGGCGGCAGGAATAGAAAAAACAGATGTTATCAATGATTTCCTTGTGGTAGATGTGTGTGCCGCCCCTGGCGGAAAATCTATGCACATGGCAGAAAAGCTGTCCGGAAAAGGAAAAGTGATCGCAAGGGATCTCTCAGAGTATAAGGTGTCGCTGATCAGAGATAATATAGAAAGAATGGGATATAAGAATATAGAAGCCCAGGTTTATGATGCCTGCAGAAAGGATGAATCCCTGATTGGTAAAGCGGATGTGGTTTTGGCAGACCTGCCTTGTTCCGGGTTGGGAATTATGGGGAAAAAGCGGGATATCAAATACCGTATCACCAAAGAGGGAATGGAAGAACTGGTAAAACTTCAGCGAAAGATCTTAGAGGTTGTATGGCAGTATGTAAAGCCGGGGGGAGTGCTGATCTACAGCACCTGTACCATTAATCCTGACGAAAATGAGCGCATGGTCGAATGGCTGTCAGCGCATGGTCCCTTTGAACTTGAAAGTCTTAGCCCTTTTCTCCCCAAGGCGCTTTTAGGGGAAGAAAAGGAAGGGATGCTGCAGCTTTTTCCGGGAATCCATGGAACGGATGGGTTCTTTCTGGCAAGGCTGCGCCGCATAGATTGATTTGTTAAATTTAGATTTAAAGGACAAAAAGATGCAGGATATAAAATCATTTACCTTAGAAGAACTAAAGAGTGAAATGGCGCTGCTTGGGGAAAAGCCTTTTCGGGCGAAGCAGATTTATCAGTGGATGCATGAAAAGCTGGTCCGCGGTTTTGATGAGATGACCAATCTGCCCCTATCCTTAAGGGAAAAGCTTTCCAAAAGATATACGTTTACCGCTTTAAAGCAGGTCTGTGTGCAGGAATCGGCGTTGGACGGCACCAGAAAATATCTTTTTGAACTTGGGGATGGAAAGATGGTGGAAAGCGTCTTTATGAGGTATAAGCATGGAAACAGCGTCTGCATCTCATCCCAGGTAGGGTGCCGCATGGGATGTGCTTTCTGTGCTTCCACGTTAGACGGTCTGGAGCGGTCCCTTCTGCCATCGGAAATGCTGGATCAGGTCTATGCGATTACATTATTGACTGGGGAGAGGGTTTCCAATGTGGTGGTCATGGGAACTGGGGAGCCGCTTGACAATTATGACAATCTGCTGAAATTCTTAGCGCTTATTACAGATGAAAATGGATTACATATCAGCCAGCGCAGCATAACCGTCTCCACGTGCGGATTGGCGGACAAGATGCGGCAGCTGGCGGATAAACAGCTTCAGATTACGCTTGCACTGTCACTTCACGCGGCGACGGATGAAAAGCGAAAGAAGCTGATGCCTGTTGCAAACAGATATTCTGTTGCAGAACTTATGGAGGCATGTGCTTACTATTTTGAAAGGACGGGCAGACGGATTACGTTTGAATATGCCTTGGTGAGCGGCGTCAATGATCATCCGGAGGATGCGGGGGAACTTTTATCCCTTGTAAAGGGGATGAACTGCCACGTGAACCTGATACCGGTAAACCCCATAAAAGAGCGGGATTTCGTGCAATCGGAGGCGGCGCATATTGCTGCATTTAAAAATAAACTTGCAAAAAATGGAATAAATGTTACTATTAGAAGGGAAATGGGAAGAGATATTGACGGTGCATGCGGGCAGCTTCGCAGAAGGCAAAAGGCATTGCAGTAGGAGGTAAAACCGTGTTACGATCCTTTTCTGTAACGGATATAGGAAAAAAACGAAAATTGAATCAAGATTTTGTATATGTATCGGAGACCTCTGTCGGAAATCTTCCTAATATTTTTGTTGTTGCCGATGGTATGGGAGGGCATAATGCAGGAGATTATGCTTCTAAATGCACGGTAGAGACCATGGTCAGAGAAATCAGAGGATGCTTTGAAAAGAATCCTATCAGAATTTTGGGCAAGGCGATCATGGCAGCCAATGACCAGATTCGGCGCAAGGCAAAAGAAGATAATAGTCTTTACGGGATGGGCAGCACGGTGGTGGCTGCAACTTGTCTTGGACATTATCTTCAGGTGGCAAATGTGGGAGACAGCAGGCTTTACATCATAAATGACGAGATCAGGCAGATTACCAGGGATCATTCCCTGGTGGAAGAAATGATCCGCATGGGCGGTCTTGACCGCGCTGCGGCGAGAAATCATCCTGATAAAAATATTATCACAAGAGCCATCGGCGCACTCGATACAGTGGAAATCGACTTTTTCCATGAGGAATTAAGACCGGGGGACATCGTGCTTATGTGCTCCGACGGTCTGACCAATATGCTGGAGGATGAAGAAATCAGAGATATCATAAGGGAATATCCCTCTCTGGAAGAAAGAGCTGAAAAACTGGTGGAAGCGGCAAATCGAAATGGCGGAAAAGATAATATTGCGGTGATACTGATCAATGTATTCGCAAAAGAATGATGATGTAAGAGGTAGATATGGTTAAGATAGGAATGATAATCGGAGACAGATACGAAATATTGGAAAAGATCGGCACTGGCGGCATGTCCGATGTCTACAAGGCAAAGGACCATAAGCTGAACCGTCTGGTGGCGGTCAAGGTCTTAAAGCAGGAATTCAGCGAAAATGCCAATTTTGTATCAAAATTCAGGATCGAAGCCCAGGCAGCGGCAGGGCTTGCCCATCCAAACATCGTAAATGTATACGATGTAGGGGAAGAGAATGGAATCTACTTTATTGTAATGGAATTGGTAGAGGGCATTACCCTGAAAAAATATATTGAAAAGAAGGCAAGGCTTTCCGTGAAGGAAGCAGTCAGCATTGCCATTCAGGTAAGCATGGGCATTGAAGCGGCGCACAATAATCATATTATCCACAGAGACATCAAGCCCCAGAACATTATTATTTCTAAAGAAGGAAAAGTAAAGGTGACAGACTTTGGAATTGCCAAAGCCGCCACCAGCAATACCATCACATCCAATGTCATGGGTTCCGTTCATTATACTTCCCCCGAGCAGGCGAGGGGAGGATATTCGGATGAAAAGAGCGATATCTATTCCCTTGGCGTTACCATGTTTGAAATGCTCACCGGCAGGGTGCCCTTCAACGGGGAGACCACGGTGGCGATTGCCATTAAGCATATTCAGGAGGAAATGCCCTCCCCCAGGGAGTATATCTCCGAAATTCCGGTAAGCGTGGAGCAGATTGTATTCAAGTGCTGTCAAAAGAGCCCGGACCGAAGATATCAGTCTATGGGAGAGCTGATTGTGGATTTGAAGCAGTCTCTTATGACGCCGGATGAAGATTTCGTGAAAGTGATCGATCCCGATGAAGAGGGTTCTACAAAGATGATTACCGACAATGACATGGAAAGAATCAAGAAGCAGTCCAAGTACAGAGACAGCATGGAAGAGGCAATGCATCTGCGCAAGGAAGCGGATGTGAAGAAATCTGCCAAAAAGAGATATGTTATTGAAGAAGAGGATGAGGAAGAAGAGGACGAAGAGTATTACGAGTCCGAGTACGAATATTATGAGGACGAGGAAGACGAGGACGAGGATTACGATCCTAAGATGGAGAGGCTGACTACCACCCTTGCCATCATTGCGGCGGTTTTGGTGGGATGTATCGTTTTGTTCTTGGTGGGAAATGCATTTGGTCTTTTCGAGTCTGATCTGTTCGGACAGGACAGTGAACAGACCGAGGAGCAGGAGGAAGAAGAAAAAGAGCAGGTTGAGATGGTGAACGTCATCGGGAAGAAGATAGATGACGTGAAGGTTGAATTGTTAAATCTAGGTTTGACGCCGGAAATTGAATATGAAGAAAGCACCCAGTATGAAGCAGGAATCGTTATGAGTGCAAGCGTGAATGCCGGAACGATGATTACGGAAGGGGATAATGTGGTGCTCACGGTAAGCGCGGGCTCTGAAGGCATTGAGATACCGGATGTGGTAGGAATGTCCGAGGCAGAGGCGGTAGCGACTTTAAGCAAGGAAGGATTTACCGTCAATAAGACCAGCGGTTACGATGCCTATATTAAGGAAGGAAATATTATTACCCAGTCGCCTTCGTCAGGTTCCAAGGCGCCTGCAGGAACGGCAGTCACCATCTGCATCAGCATGGGAAAAGACAAGGTTCCGGTGCCTGATCTGATGGGAAAGAGCGAAGAGGAAGCCATGGCGATGCTGATAGAGGCAAAGCTTGAACTGGGTGTTGTGACGGAAACAAATCATGAAAACCCTGATTTATCTGGGCTGGTATGCTATCAGAGCTATTCCGCAGGTTCTTCCGTAGCGGAGGGAACGAAGGTGGATATCAGTATCAGCTTAGGACCTGCCCAGGCAACATTCAAATTTACCGACAGCATCGCAGGACCTACGCCGGAGGAAGATCCCGCCTACAAAGCAGGCACCATGGTGACGGTGACGCTGATGGCGGATGACGGGACCCAGCTTTTAAGCACCCAGACGGCATCCTTTCCCGTCCAGCAGCAGAATATCACGGGAATCAAGGTGGGGACGGGATATGTTCTGTTTCAATATGTGAATACCACCGAGACTACCACAGTCACCAATGAGGATGGCAGCCAGACGACGATAGAGGGGGCTTCGGAGAACAAAGAAGTCAGAAGACCCATCCAGTTTGCGGCAGAATAGGATTACACATGTTATGAAAGGAAAGATTATAAAAGGAATTGCCGGATTTTACTATGTGCATACCTGCGACGGGGTGGCAGAGTGCAAGGCAAAGGGGATTTTCAGGAAAGATAAGATAAAGCCCTTGGTGGGGGATGATGTGGAGATCGAACGGACGGGGGATGAGCCCCTTACAGGCAACATCATTAAAATCCTGCCAAGAAAAAGTGTACTGATCAGACCGGCATCCGCCAATATCGATCAGGCGCTGGTGATATTTGCCATCGTAAAGCCCAATCCTAATTATAATCTTTTGGATAGATTCTTGATTACCATAGAACAGCAGGCGCTGAAAGCCGTCATCTGTTTCAATAAAAAGGACCTGGCATCTCCCGAAGAGCAGAAAGAGCTTGAGAAGGCGTACGGGGAATGTGGATATCAGGTGTTATTTGTGAGCGGTACAGGCAGACAGGGGATGGATGAGATTAAAAACTGCCTGAAAGGAAAGTCTACGGTGGTAGCCGGTCCAAGTGGGGTTGGAAAGTCCACGATCATCAATGCCCTCTACCCCGAAGCCAATATGGAGACCGGCGAGATCAGCCGGAAGATCGACAGGGGGAAACATACCACCCGGCATGCGCAGCTGTTTGCCCTCGATGAGGATACTTTTATTATGGATACGCCCGGATTTACTTCGCTTAGCTTAGGGGAGATGGAAAAGGAAGAGCTGCAGGGGTATTATCCGGAATTTGCGGAATATGAAAAGAACTGCCGGTTTGGAGGGTGCTCCCATATAAGCGAGCCGGTGTGCGGCGTTAAGGAAGCGCTGGAAGCGGGCAGGATCAGCAGGGTGCGTTACGAAAATTACAAAGCGCTGTATGAAGAATTGAAAGGCAGGAGAAAATATTAGGATAGCATCAATTCTTTTTTGTGAAGAAGAAAATCTAAAATGTTCATGTGGATAATTCCGTTTTGGTTTATATCTAATTTGTCAAGGGACATATAATCAAATCTTAATGGAAATCCTCCCGAGAAGTGCAAGGTAATCGTGCATAAAAATGAAAATTATACAAAATTGTGCATGATGAAAAACAATTTTATAGGGTCAGGATTTTGAGATGCAGATCACATTATGGTTCTCCTATAAAAATGAATTGTGTGGACAGCATTTTTTAGAGTATAATAATAGAATAAGATGTTTTACACATAATGAAAGTAGAAAGAGCGATTTATTCTTGCGGCTTGCGGACAAAATATACTGGACGAAAGAAAGTAAAACAGCTTGTTCAGCAGGCACTAATTCAGTTCGTCAGATTTAATGCTTTTAAGAAATTGCATTGGTGTCAAACCGTATTCTTCTTTAAAAATCTTTATAAAATAGCTCTGATTGCAAAAGCCGAGCTTATAAGAAAGCTGGCTTCATAAGATTTTGTTCGTTTGATCATTTCTTTTGCTGTTTCAATCTTTAATTTCTTAATAAAATCGCTGAAAGTGATGCCGACTTCTTTATGAAAAAGTGAAGAGAGGTAGTTTGGATTGGCATGAACTACAAGACTCACACTTTTTACGGACAAAGGGAGGTTGGCATTATTTATGCAATAATTAATTGACTTTTGAAGCATGGTTTGGTATATAAAAGAATGTTATTGAAACAACAAATAGGATAAGTGAAGGAGATGCGTTATGGATTCGGAAAGCTATAAAGTCCTGATGATAGACGATGATGAAATGATAGCCGCGACTACTTCCGAATATTTCAATATGTTTGGCGTAAAGACTTCCTATGTAACAAGCTATGCTGATGCGGCAGCGTTTCTTGAAAAACAGGATGTTTCATTGCTCCTGCTTGATATCAATCTTGGCGAAAAATCAGGCTTCGATCTTTGCAGGAAGATACGGGAAAGCTATGACCTGCCCATATTCTTCATAAGTGCCCGGACAAGCGACGATGATGTGCTCATCGCTCTGAACATAGGTGGCGATGATTATATCAAAAAGCCTTATACGTTAAGCGTCTTGCTTGCCAAGGTGAAAGCTGCCGTTTCAAGATACGACAGGACACGGAATCATACCCACGCTGTCCGATGTTTTCAGCAGAATGAGGACGGTCTTATTAAACTGACAGGTGAAGTGTATCTTAACACAAATATGCACAAGATCATTGCAGACGGCAGGGAGATCCCTCTCAAAGCACTGGAATACAAGCTGCTGTATTATCTTTACACAAACAGGGGCAGGGTGGTTTCAAAGGACGATCTGTTAAGGGATGTGTGGGAGAATGCCTATATCAACGAGGGCACGATCGCCGTACATATCCGGCATCTGCGTGAAAAGATCGAAGCCGACCCCAAAGAACCGCAGCTCATAAAAACCGTATGGAGTGTGGGCTACATGATGGAAGAGACGGCGCTATGAAAGGATATTACAGATTTATGGTGCTTCTTGTTCTGGCGCTTTCGGTGGGGCTGTTTGCTGTTGTGAAGATCACCGGCACAGATGATTTTTCTGCAAATAATTATGATGTGCTGCTCAATGAGATTGCGCATAAGATGGTTCTGGAGGATATGCCGCCTGAAAACACGGCTCCGGAACGGGAATATGTGATACTTGACATAGACGGGAATGTTATTTATGATAACCGCTGCGACCGTTCGGAAGCAGTAACTGTTGAGACGGCAATGCAAAGGCGTTATGCCTATACCTATATCACAGAAAATAATCAGATAACGGGCAGTGTCGTGCTCACAGACAGCAAGAAGCATTTCGAGCGTCTGCGTACAAATATTATCGTTGTTTACTGTGTATGCAGTTTGCTTCTGATTGGTGGGGCGGCGGCTTTCGGGGCGTATATCCGCAAAAGGATCCTGCTCCCATTTGCCAGAATGAAAGATTTTGCATCTTATGTGGCGGCAGGCGATCTTGACCGGCCGCTTGAAATGGATAAGGGCAATATGTTCGGCGCTTTTTCGGAGAGCTTTGATATCATGCGGGAGGAGCTGAAAGCGTCCAGGGCAAGAGAACTTTCCCTGCAGAAAAAAGAGCGTGAGCTTATTGCGTCGCTTTCTCACGACCTGAGAACGCCTGTGACGGGTATTAAACTCACCTCTGAGCTGATGGCGGCGGTATTTGCCCAGAATGAGGGTCAGGAAATAACAGTCACGGAAGATATGATCGCGAAGATGAATAACGTCTATAAAAGAGCGGATGAAATAGCGTTGCTTGTCGGCGACCTGTTTTCTTCCACTTTGGAGGACTTAGGTGCGCTCAAGATAAAATGCTCGGACGAAAATTCCGCTGTGATAGAAGAGATCGTCTCCGAATACGATGACAGAGGGCTTGTGCGTATGTCCGAAATACCGCAGGTCATTGTTCATACGGACAAGCTGCGTTTGTCGCAGGTTATCGGCAATATCCTATCCAATTCTTACAAATACGCAGGTACTCCCATAGACATTTCTTTCCGTCTTGAGGAGAGCTTTCTTGAGGTGTCGATCCGTGACAGCGGCTCGGGCGTTCCCGAAGACGAGATAGAACTTATCACCAACAAATTCTACCGCGGAAGGGAGCATGGCGACAAAGAAGGCAGCGGCTTAGGTCTGTATATCGCAAGGATACTCATGGATAAAATGGGCGGAGAGCTGTCGGTCAGGAGCGAAAACGGGCTGTGCGTAACGCTGCTTATTCCGCTTGGTTAAGCTGCTCAGTTAAGAAAAAGACAAGAATTTGACAAGATTTTTACAAGGAAATTATGCACGGGATCATGTATTATACTATCATAGAATACAACAATCATGTATTGGAAAGGTAGTGTGATATATGATCTCTGTTTTACGTACAGAAAAGCTGTGCAAGTCTTTTTCAAACGGTGCCACGCAGCAGCACGTTATCAAGAACCTCGATTTAGAGATCATGGAGGGCGATTTTACCGTCATCATGGGTGCTTCGGGTTCGGGAAAGTCCACCCTGCTCTATGCCCTTTCGGGAATGGATAAGCCCACGCTTGGAAAGGTATTTTTCGGCGACACCGAGATTTCGGACTATACCAACGATCAGCTTGCGGTGTTTCGGAGAAAAAATTGCGGATTTGTTTTTCAGAGCATCTATCTGCTTGAGAATCAGAGTGTCCTTGACAATGTGCTGACGGGCGCATTTACCGTGCAGAAAAACTCCACCGAGCTGATCAGAAGGGTAAAGGAACTGCTGGCAAAAGTCGGGATTGATGAGGAGATGCAGAAGAAATATCCAAACCAGCTTTCCGGCGGTGAGGCGCAGCGCGTCGGAATCGTGCGCGCTGTGATAAACGAGCCGAAAATTCTTTTTGCGGACGAGCCTACTGGTTCGCTCAACTCTGCATCGGGCAGGGACGTTCTTGACATTTTCACTGGGGTACATGAGAACGGTCAGAGCATCGTTATAGTAACCCATGATATCAAGACCGCGCTGCGCGGAACACGGGTCATCTATCTGAGAGACGGCAAGGTTGTGGGCGAACACAGAATGGCGAAATACGGCGGGGCGACTAAAGAGCGCCGTGAAAAGCTGACGGCATTCCTTGATGAGATGGGTTGGTGACTTATGAAGATATGCAGATTATCATTGTTCAATTTAAAACGAAACAAGCGTGAGGCGGCAGCAATTGTCTTTCTCACCCTTGTTTCATCATTTCTCATGGCGACCTTTGCCGTCAGCATTACACAGATAAACAGTGCATTTGACCGTGCCCTTGAGGAAGCAGGCTGTGCTGATTTTGTATTGTTATTTCAGGCTGACAAATATCGTGATATATACCGTGATATTCTGGAAGAGGAATGCAATGTGACCGATGTCCGGGAAAGCAGTGTACTTTGCGGTGCTGGTGCATCGGCACTATCAAAGAAGGGTGAAAGTATCGCCTATAATATGATTTTTGCGGACGAAAACACAGAGCGGAAGATGGAAAATTTCCAGAAACTGAATGCCCTCCCCGATGATGAGATCGAAAAGCTGTCTCACCCTGTATGGCTGCCTCAGTATTTTGAGATCACAGCCGGCTATGCTCCGGGGGAAACATTTACTCTTGTCTCAGGCGGCAGAGATTACCCTTTTACCATAGCCGGTTTTTACAATACGGGTTTATATAATTCCAGCAGTATGTTAAAATGTATCATTTCAGATGATGATATGGTGCTGTTGTCCGCTGTCTATGAGGAATACCGCATGATAGCATTTGACACGGAAAGGGAATTCTCCTATGAGGAATATTACGAAAAATGCTCTGCAAAGACAAATGAGAATGTTTTAAGTGCAGTAATACCACTTGATAAAGATATGGAGAGAATGGTGGAAACCAGTTATCTTGCTATTTTTCTGTATATGAGTGTATTTCTTTCCATTGTCACCATGATATCCGCACTCTTCCTTATTCTTCACAAAATCTCAAAGGACATGGAAGAGCAGATGGTGCAGATCGGCGTGCTGGAAGCATTGGGGTATACAAGCCGTGAGCTTTCTCTTTCCTACATCTGCGAATATATCCTTACAGGGGGCATCGGCGCGGTCACTGGCGGCATAACGGCGGCAGCCTTTTCTCCGGTCATGGATACCCTCACAAGAGATATGATGAACCGTGACGTGCATACGGATGTGAATATTCTCCGCATTCTTATCGTGGTAATATCGATCATAGCGCTTGTCACTTGCTTTGCGCTGTCAAGGGCGGCAAGGGTGAAAAAGATCCCTCCCGTCGTGGCATTTCGCAAAGGCATAAAGACCCATCATTTCGGGAAAAATATACTTCCGCTTGAAAAAATGAGACACAGTATCAATGTCCGACTTGCCTTTAAGGGCATATTTAATGATTTCCGCTCGAATATAGGCACGGGTATCTGTATGATCGCCGCAGGAGTTGCCATAATGTTCAGTGTGTACCTCTTTGACTTTTTCAAGAGCGGCTATAACGGGCTTATAGGAGTTTTGGGAATGGAGACTCCTGACATAAGCATCATTATGATGAGCGGGGTGAACGGGGAAAATTTCTGCGATGAGATTCGTGAGTTCCCCGAAGTGGAAAAGGTTCTTCTTACCCGTGCAATGGGAAATTATGTGGAAATAAAAGGCTGCAATCAGAGTGCGACTGTCTTTTCTTACGCCGATTTTTCCCTCACGGATAATATCCGCCTTAAAGAGGGACGTTTCCCCGAGTACGACAACGAGATCATGATCTCCGTAAGGAGAGAGGAGACAGAAAACCGGCACATAGGCGACAGTATCATCATTAAGGGCGATGTTGGTGAAAAAAGCTATATCATAACAGGCATTGTAACCGCTATGAACAACAACGGCATGAGCGTCTACATGACCGAGGACGGTTACCGGCGCATTCGTCCGAACGACCGCCCCAATATAGTAGAGATCACGCTCAAAAACGAGGAGGACCGCCCTGCCTTTACGGATAAGCTCACCGCTCTGTACGGTGCGAGCGCAAAGGACACGGCGTATGAACAGACTTCACAGACTGAACAGTCTGCACAGTCTGTACAGACTGTACAGGGAAGTCTTGGGGAGCGTATTAGGGCGGAAGCGGATGAGAAAATGGCGGTGCTTATCTCTCAATACGGCGTCACCGACATTGACTATGCTATCAGAATAGGCGACACCGTCATCAGCGGAAACAGCAGCCGTTTCGTGATAAAGGAGATATCCTCCATGAAGGATTTTTTGAAATCTCAAATGGAATCCATAGCCGCGGTTACAAAGACATTCTCGTTCTGTGCCGTGATATTCATTGCCGTTGTGGTAGCGGTGATCTTGGGCATCATAGCAGTATCCGCCGTAAAAAGACAGCGCAGGGAATTGGGGATCATGAAAAGTATGGGCTATACGTCAAGGGAGCTTATGATACAGCTTACCCTGCGTATTCTCCCTGTAACAATTATTTCCTCCTGCATCGCTGCGGTGTTGTCGGTATGGGTACAGCGCGCATTTTGGATGGCAGCGTTCGGAGTACAGATTCCCGAAAGCCCGCCGCTGATCATCGGTACGGCGGCAGCACTTGTGTTATTCTGCCTGACTGTCACCTACATCAGTGCGGGCAGTATCAGAAAAATATCCGTGACCGAGCTTATGACGGAATGAGAGTGGAATGGAGGAAATGATGAAGAAAAAGATGATTGCGGCAATATCCGCCCTGTGTATGGCAGGAACTGTATATGCATCTGCTGGAAACGCGGTACATGCCGAACCTGTACAATCGGAACTGACAGACGAAACAACTGCTTCGCAGGATAGGATATATTGTATTGCGTCTGTAAGCAAAATGTATTCTTCTCTGGCGGTAATGCAGCTTGTTGACGAGGGAAAGGTCGAACTTGACGCTCCTGTCACAGAGTATCTTCCCGATTTCAAGATGGATGATGAGCGGTACAAGGACATCACCGTGCGTATGCTTATGAACCACACATCAGGCATACCTCTGGGGATGAGCATAAACCATTATCTTTACGAAGATGTTGACAGCTTCATTCATGATAATGCATATGATATCGTGCGGGGGCTGCGTTTGAAAGCCGACCCCGGGGAATATGCCTGCTATAATAACATGGGCTTTAGTCTTATGGAGCATATTGTGGAAAATGTCAGCGGTATGAGCTTTACGGATTATGTAAGAAATAACATAGCCTCAAAGATAGGCGCAGATCATACGGGAACGGCATGGAGCCTGTATTCGGGCGATTTGGGCGACACACAGGTATCGCTCTATCGAGGCTTTCTGCCAATGGAATACCCCTATGAAATGACGGCAGGTTCCGGCGGCATCTATGCCACCGCTCCTGACGTGGCAAATTTCGGCAGTGCTTTCTTTACGGGAAATGATGTTCTGATTTCCGATGATGCCAAAACACAGATGTCCGCCCGCTGGAATGATGACGAAAAGTACGAGGGCTACGGTCTGGGCTGGGACTTTGTGGAACAAGTCAGGTACGAAAAAGAAAACATAAAAGTTATGGGCAAGGGCGGAGATTTACCGTATATGAACTCATGCCTCCTTGTCGCCCCTGATGAACAGATCAGCGTTGCGGTACTGACTGCCGGAAATGGCAGCAGCCAATATGCGGGACTTATGGCGTCTGCTCTGATGGACGTGGCGCTTGAAGAACAAGGAAAGGCGGTAAGCGATCTGACTCCTACGGAGCCGAAAATAACGGACATTGTCCCCGATTATTATAAAAAATATGAGGGTTTATACTACATCAGCTATATATACAGCACAGGAATATGCAGGATTACATTTGATGATACCGCCATGTACAAGGAGAACCTGGGCACTGACAACGCATCACCTGAAAGATATAAGATTACCGAGGACGGAGGATTTGTCAGGGTAAATGACAGCGGCAAGATGACTGCAGACAGGGAGATTCTTTATTTTGAGGAAAAGGACGGAAAAATATTCATCAGAACGGAGCTGTCCGCCGTATACCCGGGACTTGGAAATACGTTAGACAGTATGTACACAGGAGAAAAAATGGAAGAAAATCCCGTCTCCCCAAGTGTACAGCAAAGATGGGACGAACTTTCGCAGACAGTATTTGTCACATATAACGAAAAATGGACCTCCCAGCAGTATGAAAGTCCGTTTTACCGTATCGTGACAGATGAGGAATTCCCCGGCTATATTATGGTAAAAAACAGCGCAGGGGTAAGAGCGGAAAAGTTGACCGATGAAGATCATGCCGGCTTCTTCACCTCCATACCGAGCAGCGCAAACAGAGATTTGTATGATGTAGAGATCACCGAGCAAACCTATGCGGACGGAACATCGTCAGTCTCCTTTGATCTGAGCGACGGGACGCGCTGCCGCAGTGTGGACAGCCTTCCGGTGTTTACCGCTGACATCACTGAAATTCCTCTTCACGGCAGTGATGCCGCATGGTATCGTATCGGGGAAGATATGGGTGGAAAAAGTATTGCTGTCGAACGACCTGATACCTCCGCTGTATTCGTCTACAACAAGTTCCGTGAGCTGCTGTATAGCACCCACATCAAGGATGCAAGTAACACCATCGACCTTCCTCCGGACGGCTATATCGCTTTTATAGGTGAAACTGGTGATAGAGTGAAAATATTCAAGTAATGGAAGTTTTGTTGTTTTGTGGTGGTTCGATTATAGCAAAAATCAAGTGTTTTTGCATTTTTATTTGAAAATTTTTCAAAAGTAATCGGGCGTGCTATGATTGCCTGCGAGAACAGCGGACACAATGTATCTGACGATTTTCCTGAGGTCAGGAAAATCGTAGTTGCAGGTGCAGCAAGCGGGCACTATATTGAACGAATTGGTTCAAAAAAGGCAGGGTATTGGCAAATATTGTAGATGCCAGAAGAAAAAATTCCAAGATTTACTTTTATGCCTCAATATGCTATACTATCATAGCTGTCGAGGCATTTTTTAAGAGATATGATGGTGGAAAAAAAGATTTAAGTTGAGTGAAAGTGGAGGCTGTAAATAGAAATGAAGTTAGGAATTTTAGGTTTACCCAATGTTGGAAAGAGCACGCTGTTCAATTCGCTGACAAAAGCAGGCGCAGAATCGGCAAATTACCCCTTCTGTACCATAGACCCCAATGTGGGGGTGGTAGCGGTTCCCGACGAGAGGCTGAAGCTTCTCGGGGATATGTATCAGTCTAAAAAGGTCACGCCGGCGGTCATTGAATTTGTGGACATTGCAGGGCTTGTAAAGGGCGCCTCCAAGGGGGAGGGGCTGGGAAACCAGTTTTTAAGCAACATCCGGGAAGTGGATGCGGTGGTGCATGTGGTGCGCTGTTTCGAGGATGCCAATGTGGTGCATGTGGACGGATGCGTGGACCCTTTAAGGGACATTGAGACCATCAATCTGGAATTGATTTTTTCTGATATAGAGATACTGGAGAGAAGAATCGCCAAGACAGGCAAGGCGGCAAGAATGGACAAGTCTCTTGCCAAGGAAGCGGCGCTTTTGGAGGCACTGAAAGCCCATCTGGAGGATGGGAAGCTGGCAAGGAGCTTTGTGACGGAGGATGAGGACGAACTGGCGCTTTTAAATTCCTATAATCTTTTGACCTACAAACCGGTTATCTTTGCCGCCAATGTGGGCGAGGATGATTTAGCCGATGACGGGGCGGAAAATGCGGGGGTTAAGGCTGTGCGGGAATTTGCCGCGGAAAACGGCAGTGAGGTATTTGTTATCTGTGCCCAGATCGAGCAGGAGATTTCAGAGCTTGACGAGGAAGAAAAGGCGATGTTCTTAGAGGATTTAGGGCTTACAGAATCCGGACTTGAAAAGCTGATCAAGGCAAGTTATCATCTGCTTGGACTGCACAGTTTCCTGACGGCAGGGGAGGATGAGACCAGGGCATGGACCATCAAGATCGGCACTAAGGCGCCTCAGGCGGCAGGGAAGATACATACCGACTTTGAACGAGGCTTTATCAAGGCTGAGGTGGTAAATTATAAGGATCTGCTGGAGCAGGGATCTCTGGCGGCGGCAAGGGAAAAAGGTCTTGTGGGTATGGAAGGAAAGGATTATGTTGTAAAAGACGGGGACGTGATTTTGTTCCGTTTTAATGTATGAAAAGGTGAACGAAATGGATATTATGGATATTGATTTTCCCAATCTGGGAATCTATCTGAAGAATGTGCCGAAAAGTTTCAGCATATTTGGCTTTGAGATTGCCCTTTACGGGGTGATTATTGGAATTGGCGTATTGCTTGGCATACTGATTGCGGCACAGGTGGCGAAGAAGACAGGACAGGATCCGGACTTATATTGGGATTTTGCCATTTATGCAGTGATTTTTTCCATTATCGGGGCGCGGATTTATTATGTGGTGTTCGCGTGGGATCAGTACAAGAACAATTTGCTCAGTATTTTCAACATCCGGCAGGGCGGGCTTGCCATTTACGGCGGTGTGATCGCGGCGTTTACAACGTTGTTCATTTATGCGAAGATCAAAAAACAGAATGCCTTCCGGATGGCAGATACCGGCGTGGTGGGACTGATTTTAGGACAGGCGATTGGAAGATGGGGGAATTTTACCAACAGGGAAGTGTTTGGGGAATATACGGACAATCTATTGGCGATGCGTCTTCCCGTTGCGGCGGTCAGGAGCAGTGATATTTCCCAGTCTATTGCGGCGCATATCACGGAGGGCGTGAATTATATCCAGGTGCATCCCACCTTTTTGTATGAAAGCTTGTGGAACCTGATGATTCTGATCCTTCTGCTGCTTTATTGGAAGCATAAAAGATTTGAAGGCGAGATCGCACTGCTGTATCTGGGCGGTTACGGTCTCGGGCGGGCGTGGATCGAGGGAATCCGGACGGATCAGCTCTTTATTCCTCACACCACAGTGCCGGTATCCCAGGTGCTTGCAATCGTATTGTTCATAGGCGCTGTAATCTGCGATGTGGTCATTCGGATGCGGCTCAAAAAGAAAGAACAAAATTTGGAAAAATAAAAATTTTTTTATAGAATAATTCCCCATATCTAGTGCTCTTGGATTTTGTCTGCACTAGATATGGGGATTTTTGCTAAAATAAACGAAAAATCCAGTGTTTATGCGCTCTGCAAGGTCATGCAGAGCGTATTTTTTTCTTGCGCTTGGCTCAAAATTGAGGTAGAATGTATCTAAAAGTGGTGGAAAGTGGTAGATAGTGTATATTAAGTGGGTGAAAGTGGTAAAAATGATCCCGTTCTTTCCGTGGCAGACCATTTTTGCAGAGAAAAGGCAGGAGCAGCAATCCGTGATGTGCCGAGAGGGATAAGCGGATGCCTGGAACGGGTGAATGCATATGTTTATGGGAGAATACAACCATACAATAGATGCTAAGGGCAGACTGATCATTCCTTCCAAGTTCCGCGATGTATTGGGCGATGAATTTGTGGTGACAAAGGGAATGGATGGCTGTCTGTTTGTGTTTGACCAGCCCGAATGGCAGGCTTTTGAAGAAAAATTACGTGGATTACCAATGATAGATAAAGAAGCGCGGCAGTTTACCCGTTTTTTCCTTGCCGGTGCAGCCAGTGTGGAAGTGGACAAGCAGGGAAGGATACTTTTGCCGGCAGTGCTTCGGGAATTTGCAGGAATCACCAAAGATACCGTGCTCGTGGGTGTAGGAAGCAGGGTAGAAATCTGGAGCAAAGACAGATGGGAAGGCACCGTAACCTACCAGGATATGGAGGAAATCTCCAAGCATATGATAGAACTTGGAATCGGTATTTGATAAAGGAGCATCCATGGATTTTAAGCACACATCCGTACTGCTTGAGGAAACAATCGAAGGACTGAATATAAAGCCGGAGGGAATCTATGTAGACGGAACCTTAGGCGGCGGCGGGCATGCATGGGAGATTGCCGGAAGACTGGAAAAGGGCGGAAGGCTGATCGGAATCGATCAGGACGAAGCGGCGATTTCGGCAGCCGGTGAAAGGCTTTCCGTGTTTGGAGATAAAGTATCCATTGTAAGAAGCAATTATCGGAATACCAAGGCAGTTCTTTCTTCCCTGGGGATTACAGAGATGGATGGAATGATGCTGGATCTGGGCGTTTCCTCTTATCAGCTGGACACCCGGGAGAGGGGATTTTCCTATCGGTTCGATACTCCCCTTGATATGAGAATGGACATGCGCCAGAGCCTTACAGCAAAGGAAATCGTCAATCATTATAAGGAAATGGAACTGTTCCGCGTGATTCGGGACTACGGAGAAGAAAAATTTGCAAAGAATATAGCGAAGCATATTGTTATGGAAAGACAGAAGAAGCCCATAGAGACCACGGGGGAGCTGAATGAGATCATCAAAGCTTCTATTCCGGCAAAGATGCGGGCAGAGGGCGGACATCCTTCCAAACGCACCTTTCAGGCGATTCGGATCGAGTGTAACAAGGAGCTGGAAGTGCTAAAAGAGTCTTTGGATGAGCTGATCGATCTGCTAAATCCTGGGGGAAGGCTCTGCATCATCACTTTTCATTCCTTAGAAGACCGAATCGTGAAGAGCGCATTCAGACAGGCGGCAAATCCTTGTACCTGCCCACCCTCATTTCCGGTATGTGTGTGCGGGCTGAAAAGCAGGGGAAAAGTGATAACAGGAAAGCCAATCCTGCCGGGAAGGAAAGAGCAGGAAAGCAATCCCAGATCTAAGAGCGCTAAGTTAAGAATATTTGAGAAAGTATCAGTATAAAGGAGATCAAAAAGATGGCAGTAGATGAAAGAGCCAGAAGAAGAGCTGCATATAGAAACGGCGTCTATGTGCAGGGAAATACTGCCAGAAGAATTCAGGCAGTGCCTGATAGAAACGAACCGGTTAAAAAGATTAGCGCAAGGACGCGCAAGAACCGGGAACGCGCAAAGCATATGAACATTGGTTCTGTGCTCTCTATGGCAGTTGCCATGGTGGCTGCAGGCTTTATCCTCACGTGGTATCTGACGCTGCAGTCGGATATTACCAACAGCATTAAGCATATTGCGGCTTTAGAGAGCGAGCTGAATCAGTTAAGGCGCGATAATGACGAAAATTACAGCAGGATCACAAGTGACGTTGACTTGGAGGAAGTAAAGAGAGTTGCCATTCAGGAACTTGGCATGACCTATGCCAGGGAAGGACAGATCGTGACCTTTAACGGTGAAGGGAGCGATTATGTAAGGCAGACAGGGGATATTCCGGATTAGGCAGGTGTAATTTTGGATAGTAAAAGGAAGTACAGTAAATTCACAATTAAGATGCAAAAAAAGCTGGTAGTACTGTTTATGTGCGTGCTGCTGGCTTTTGTGGGGTTATCCTACAGGCTGTTCGCTATCATCAGGGATAACGGCGAGCAGTACAAAAAACAGGTTCTCTCCCAGCAGAGATATGACAGCGTCACACTCCCTGCGAAAAGAGGCACGATTTATGATGTAAACGGAAGTATTCTTGCAACCAGCGAAAAGGTCTATAATGTGATTTTAGATGCGGTGGCAGTGTCGGAGAAGGAAGAGTACTTAGAACCTACCCTTGAAGCGCTGCGCAGCCAGCTGGGAATCGATATCACTGACGTGCGCGCCTACATTGCGGCGAATAAGGATACATCCCGCTACCGTGTGCTTGCAAGGCGCCTGGACTATGAACAGATACAGGGATTTATCGAATTGCAGAATGCGGAGGACTCGAAGGTCAAAGGAATATGGTTTGAAGAGGAGTATAAAAGAACTTATCCGGGAAACAGTCTCGCCTGCGATGTAATCGGCTTTACCACCAGCGATAACGTGGGATCCTATGGATTGGAAGAGTATTACAATGATGTCCTGTCAGGGACACCGGGCAGGGAATATGGCTATCTCAATGATGACTCTAACCTGCAAAGGACAACAATTCCCGCCGAAGACGGAAACAGTATTGTCACCACCATCGACAATAATATTCAGAGGATTGTGGAAAAATACTTAAAGAAATTTGATGAAGAGTATCATGACAATGCGCATGAAGGCTATGGTGCATTGAATATGGGATGCATCATCATGGAAGTGAATACCGGAAAAATCCTGGCGATGGCAAGCTATCCTGCCTATGATTTGAATGATACCAGAAACACACAGGCGCTTATAGGCATGCCCATTCTGGATGAGGAAGGGAAAAGAACAGGGGAATATATCAATGCAGACAATGTGAGGATGATAGAGGAAGACAATGAGGCGTTTTACAGACAGCTGAATGCATTGTGGAAAAATTTCTGTATCAGCGATACCTATGAACCTGGCTCTGTCTCAAAGCCGTTTACCGTAGCGGCAGGAATAGAAAGCGGAAGCATCACCGGCGAAGAGCGATATTACTGTGACGGAAAGCTCCATGTAGGCGATTATGACATCAAATGCCATAACACATGGGGGGATGGGGAATTATCTGTAGCGGAAGGCGTGGAACGATCATGCAACGTCAATATGATGTACATCGCCTCGGCAACAGGAGTAAATATTTTTACGCAGTTTCAGCATATTTTTAACATAGGGCTTAAGACTAACATCGATCTGGCGGGTGAGGCGAGAACGGCAAGCGTGGTCTTTAATAAAGACACGATGGGACCCACCGATCTTGCCACCAACAGCTTTGGACAGGGATATAATGCTACCATGATCCAGATGATAAGCGGATTCTGTTCCCTGATCAACGGGGGATATTATTATGAACCGCATCTGGTAAGCAAGATTATCAGTCCGTCAGGCGCCACGGTACAGAATATTGAGCCCAGAATCTTAAAGCAGACGATTTCTGAAAGCACTTCAGCCAAAGTGCGGGAGATGTGCAACCTGGTGGTGTCAGGGGAAAAGGGAACCGGAAAGACGGCGAGACCAGCCGGATACTTAATCGGCGGCAAAACGGGAACAGCGGAGACCCTGCCTCGCGGAAATCATGAATATGTGGTATCTTTTATGGGATATGCGCCTATTGATGATCCCCAGATAGCGATTTATGTGGTAGTGGACAGACCCAATGTTCCGGGGGCTATTATGGACGATGCAAAGTTTGCCACCAGAATCGTGAGAAGCATTCTTACGGAAGTACTTCCCTATGAAGGTATTTTCATGACGGAACCGCTCTCGGATAAAGAAATAGAAGAGCTTGAAGCCCTGCAGATTGAAATCATGACTCCTCCTGTTTCGGAAGAACCGGAAGGAGAAGAGGGGCAGGAAGGCGATTCGCCGGATGGGACAGCAAGTGAGGAGAACCCTGAAACGACAGAAGGGGAAGGAGAAGGCGAACCCCAGGCTCCGGCAGAAGTATGGCGGACCTTCCCTATTGACCCGGCTACCGGCTATGCGGTAGATCCCAACACAGGAGACTATGTGGACCCGGAAACGGGGCATGTATTTGGCGGAAGTTATGACCTGGGACGAAGCGGAAGCACAGCAGAGGCGTCGCCATCTCCTTCGCAGGCGCCGGAACAGTAAGCGCATAAAGAATCATCTTGATAGAATAACCTCATAGAATCGGTAATAGATTATAATAATACCTTTTCTATGAGGTTTTTTATGGTCAAGAACAAAACCTATAACAGAAAAAAGATCGTCACGATTTTTTTTGCCTGCCTGGTCATATTCACCATTCTTGCAGGAAGGCTGGTCTATCTGATGATTTTTCAGTCAGACCACTATACAGAAAAGGCAAAGGAACTTCACGAAAGGGAGAGGAGCATTAAAGCGGCAAGAGGAAGGATACTGGATGTGAACGGAACCGTCATTGCAGATAATAAGACCGTCTGTACGATTTCTGTCATACACAACCAGATCAAGGATCCAGACAGGATCGTGGAAGTCCTTTGTAAGGAACTTGATCTTTCGGAGGATTATGTGCGCAGGAGGGTGGAAAAGTATTCCTCTATAGAAAGAATTAAAAGCAATGTGGAGAAAGAAATCGGGGACGCCATCAGGGCTTATAATCTGGAGGGCGTCAAGGTGGATGAAGATTACAAGCGTTATTATCCCTATGATTCTCTCGCATCGAAAGTGCTGGGATTTACGGGAGGCGATAACCAGGGAATCATCGGTCTGGAGGTAAAATATGAAGAATACTTAAAAGGGGAAGACGGCATGATCCTTACCATTACCGATGCAAAAGGGGTGGAGCTTGACGCGGCGGGAGAGGAAAGGGTGGAACCGATTGCCGGAAATGATCTTTATCTGAGCCTGGATATGAATATTCAAAGTTATGCCACCCAGCTTGCAAAGCAGGTGATGGAGACCAAACAGGCGGACCGGGTGTCTATCATTGTCATGAATCCCCAGAATGGAGAGCTGATGGCAATGGTGGATGTGCCTGAGTTTGATTTAAATCAGCCCTATACCCTGCCGGAAGAGACGGATACCGCAGGGCTTACAGAAGAAAAGAAACAGGAGTTATTAAATGGAATGTGGCGGAATGGGTGCATCAGTGACACTTATGAGCCGGGATCCACATTTAAGATCGTGACGGCAGCTGCAGGTTTGGAGGGCGGCGTGGTCACCACGGAGGATCAATTCAGCTGCCCCGGGTTCATTATGGTGGAGGATCGGAGGATACGATGCCATAAGATCGCGGGGCATGGGGCGGAGGACTTTGTACAGGCGACTATGAACAGCTGTAACCTAGTATTTACGGAACTGCAAAACCGAAACGACATAATACGCTGTCGCCTGTATTAGCCTGCTTCCTGTGCTGTGTCGCAGCCGCCTTACCAGCCCTCCGAGGCTGGTCACTCCTTATCCTAAGATGGCCTGGTCGTTGGTAAATTCTTCGCCGCTGGCGGCTTCAAATTTCTGTAGGAGGTCTTTGACTGTAAGGCGTTTCTTTTCTTCTCCCTTGATATCCAGGATGATTTTTCCGTCCATCAGCATGATCAGGCGGTTTCCGTGGACGATGGCGTCTTTCATGTTGTGGGTGATCATAAGGGTGGTCAGGTGATCTTTTTGGACGATGTATTCCGTGGTTTCTAAGACTTTTGCCGCGGTCTTGGGGTCAAGGGCAGCGGTGTGCTCGTCCAAAAGGAGGAGTTTAGGCTTCTTGAGAGTTGCCATCAGCAGCGTCAGCGCCTGGCGCTGTCCGCCGGATAGAAGGCCTACCTTGGAGGTGAGACGGGTTTCTAGTCCTAAATCCAGTATTTTTAGGAGTTCTTTGTATTCTTCCCGTTCTTTTTTGGTGATGCCCGGTGTCAGGAAACGGGTGTTGCCCCGACGTTTTGCCAGTGCAAGATTTTCTTCGATTCCCATGGTTGCGGCGGTGCCGGTCATGGGATCTTGGAAGACACGTCCTAAGAATTTGGCACGCTTGTGCTCAGGAAGTTTGGTGACATCGATGCCGTCGATCAAAATCTGACCGGCATCCACCGTCCATGCGCCGGCAATGGCATTCATCATGGTTGATTTCCCGGCGCCGTTTCCGCCGATGACGGTGACAAAATCGCCATCTTCAAGGGTTAAGGAGAAATTGTCTAAAGCAAGTTTTTCATTTACGGTTCCAGGGTTAAAAACTTTGGTGACATTTTTAATTTCAAGCATTGGTTCTGCCTCCTTTCTTTACGATGGCTTTGCTAAAATATTTGCTCTTCCAGTAGGGAATGGCAAGGAAGACGGCAACGATCAAAGCGGTCAGCAATTTCAGATTGTCGGTGTCTACGATTCCCATCCATACCACCGTCTGAAGCACGATGTAGTAGAGAATGGAGCCTAAGGCGACACTGATCAGTTTAAGGGCAAAATTGTGGAAAATCCGGCTAAAAACAGCTTCGCCGATAATGACCGCGGCAAGTCCTATGACGATGGCGCCGCGTCCCATGTTGATATCGGCAAATCCCTGATACTGGGCAAGCAGTGCGCCGGAGAGTCCCACGAGACCGTTGGAGATCATCAGTCCCAGCACCTTGGAGAAGTTCGTGTTGATTCCCTGGGCGCGGGACATATTGCCGTTGCATCCCGTTGCCCGCAGGGCACATCCAAGCTCTGTGCCGAAGAACCAGTAAAGAAGCGCTACCAGTATCAGGGTGCAGACGGCAACCACAAAAATCGTATTTTGGTAGAAGGGTACGCCCTTAATATATCTGGAACAAACTAAAAGATTGTATTTATCGACATTGATTGCCTGATTGGCTTTTCCCATGATCTTTAGGTTTACGGAGTAAAGACCTAATTGGGTAAGAATACCTGCTAAAATAGCGGGGATTCCCATAAAGGTGTGAAATAGCCCGGTTACCAGTCCGGTGACCATACCTGCCAAAGTGGCTGCAAGCATGGAAATAAAAACATTCTGTCCGGAAACCATCATCATGATGCAGACAGCGCCGCCGGTACAAAGAGATCCGTCAACGGTCAGATCGGCAACGTCCAGAATCCGGTATGTAATGTAGATACCAATTGCCGTGATGCCCCATATAAGCCCTTGGGCAAGGGTCCCCGGCATGGAATTTAGTAAGTGTAAGATATTCATGATTACCTCCGTTTATCCAAAATTTGTAAACTGATAGATGTGCACTTGTTTTAAATTTAACAAAAGCAGCGAGAGAATAAATTCTCCCGCTGTAGGTTATGAAACAATAAACCGCTTTGCCGGCGATTATTCGCCGATTGCCACGTAATCATCGGGAACGGTGATATTCAATGCTTCACAGTTTGCTGCATTATATTTCTTGGTAAAGGTAGGTGCATATTCGATGGGCATAGTGGAGATATCAGCGCCCTCGGCAAGGATTTTTGCAGCCATTTTGCCGGTTGCCACACCGATATCATAGTAGCTGATCGATAAAGTAGCCACGCCGCATCCCGCACAGATTCCTTCTTCGCCTGCAACTACCGGTACGCCGGCAGGAAGACAGATGTTGTTGATCAGTTCTGCGTTGGAAGCCGCTGTGTTGTCTGTAGGAACGTAGATTACATCAACGGAAGAAGCGGCATTTGTCACAACGGCGGAAATATCGTTGGAATCTGAGAAAGAATAGTATTCACAGGTGTAGCCTTTTGCTTCTAAGGATGTTTTGATGGTATCCACCTGATACTGTGAATTTGCTTCAGCGGAACAGTAGATCAGACCTACCGTCTTTGCATCAGGGAATAATTCTGCCAGCATATCAGCCTGACCGTCAAGGGGAGCAAGATCGGATGTACCGGAAATATTTCCGCCTACGGTTCCAGTGAAGTTATCGATATCGAGCGCCACGCCGTATTCTGTAACGGAAGTTCCGAGAATGGGAATTTCGTTGGTTCCTGCTGCTGCAGCCTGCAGGGCAGGAGTCGCATTGGCAAGAATTAAGTCGGTATCGCTGGAAATAAAGCTGTTGATGATGGTAGAACAGGTATTGGAATCACCCTGCGCATTCTGGATGTCGAAGGTGACCTGATCGCCAAGTTCTTCCTTCAGTGCATCCATAAATCCCTCTGTAGCAGCATCTAATGCTTCGTGCTGTACGAGCTGGCAGATGCCTACCTTGTAAGTTCCGCCGTCTGCGGCAGAGCCTTCTGCGGTGTTTTCGGCAGATTCTGTTTCGGTGGTTTCTGTGCTGCTTTCGGAAGTGGATGCTTCCTGCGTGTCAGCAGCAGGGCTGCCGCATGCAACAAGACCGCTTACCATGGCTGCGGTTAAAAGTAATACAAGTGCTTTTTTCATAATGTTTCCTCCCAAAAAGATATTACAATGATGATAAATCACTGCGTATCAAATTATACAGCTTTAAAGTGCTAAAGTCAATGTTATTTTTGGGGGAGGAATTATGGGGGATTATGGAGGGAGTCCGCATTGGGGTAAGGGGAGCTGGTGGGCGGGAGGATGGCAGCGCGGCGGGGCGGTAGTTTGGCAGGTGCAGAGGGCGGACCGGGTACAGGGGAGGGCACATAGTATCGTTTCAAGTCTTTTCTCAAAATCGGATTTCACTAACAGAATGTATTTAGGTGTTTCAAGACGGTCGGGTCGGAGCCAAGACGGCATCCGTGCCGTTTGGCTCCTAAAATCGCCATCCATGGCGATTTTACCCTGGGTTTTTCTACATTCTGTAAGTGAAATTGTCGATTTTTCACAGAGACTTGAAACGATATTATGTGCCCTCCCCTGTACCCGGTCCGCCCTCTGCACCCGCCAAACTGCCGCCCCGCCGCGCTGCCATCCTCCCACCCACCAGTTCCCCTTACCCCAAGGCTGCGCTATCCCTGCCAATATCAGCCATCTTCTCATCCACCTCGAGATGCTAAGAGTAAAGTCGCTCTCCATTTATAAGGTGTTCCGTCCGGTAAATATAGTTGTACCATCTTTAATGGATATTCTTAAAAGTAGAGAAAATGAATGAGGGAGCAAGGGTGTTGAGGGAGGGGTGTATGGGCATAGGGAGGGGCTTTGGGGCACACCATCTCCTTTCCAGTCTTTGCGAAAAATCGGTAATTTCACTTACAGAATGTAGAGACCGTAGGGCAAAATCGCCATGGATGGCGATTTTAGGCTCCAAGCGGCACGGATGCCGCCTGGAGCCGACCCGACCGCCTTGAAACACCTATCCACATTCTGTTAGTGAAATCCGATTTTGAGAAGAGACTGGAAAGGAGATGGTGTGCCCCAAAGCCCCTCCCTATGCCCATACACCCCTCCCTCAACACCCTTGCGGTCTATTTACACACTCTCCGAATATACTAAAATAAAACCTAACAGGTGAAATTCACCATGAAATCAAACACAATGGAAACAAATGAAATGCAAAGGCGCATCCAGCTCCACCTTCTGGACCTTTTGGCAGAGCGGGCTTTGCTAAGCCCTGCGGAGTTACATGCGGCAAAGTCACTTGTTGATGCGGGAGCTTTGCAGCCTGGTACCCCTTTGCGGAAGGGAGCGGAGCATGGTGAGAGTGGGGATTTATAACAGGTGCAGTACGGAGGAGGAAAGTCAGAAAAATGCCCTTGCCACCCAGGTATTTGAGAGCCGGGAGATTGCGGAAAAGAAGGGATGGGAGATTGCAGAGCAGTATGTGGAATCCCAGACGGGGACGGTGGCATATAAGCGCAGCGAGTATCAGAGGCTTTTGGAGGATATGGAAAGGGGCAGGTTTGAGATTGTTATGATTAAGTCTATAGACAGGCTTACCCGCTCGGCAAAGGACTGGTACTTTTTTTTGAGCAGGCTTACGGAAAATCAGCTGAGATTGTATATATATATAGAAGGAAAATTTTATACCCCCGATGATAATCTGATTTCCGGCATCAAAGCAATTTTGGCGGAGGACTTTAGCAGGGAGCTTTCCAAGAAGATCAAGAATGCCCACAGAAGGAGGCAGGAGAAGAAGAGCGGGTGCAACATTACCTGTGAGATGTTTGGGTGGAACAAGGTGGAGAAGGACAGGTATGAGATCAATGAGGAGGAGGCGGAGTATTATAGGATGGCATTTGCGCTGGCAAAGGAGGGAAAGGGGTTTTACACCATCAGCCGGATTCTGTATGAGCTTGGCGCAAGGGGGAAGAAGGGGCAGCGGATATCGGAGGTGCAGTGGAGGAAGATGCTGTATACGCCCAGGGCGCACGGGACGATGATCCTGAATACGAGAACCTATAACTTTGATGCCAAACGGTACGAAGAGGTGCCCCGGGAGGAGTGGGTCGTGATGGACGGTGCGCTTCCGCCCATTGTTTCTAAGGAATATCAGGAGGAAGTCACTGCCATCCTGCAAAAAAGGGCGGCGCAGCGAAAGGTGGGAGGAAGCAATTGTAATGCGCAAAGGGACGGAAAGTACGAACTGACCAGGAAGCTTAAGTGCACGGAGTGCGGGCGGTATTATTACAGAACTTGTTATGCTTCGGGCGGGAAAAAGAAGGTGGTGTGGAAATGTGCTGCTTTTTTAGAAGGCGGAAGATCTCCCCATGGATGTGACAATATCCATCTTTCAGAAGAGGTGCTTTTGACCTGTGTGGAGACGGCAGTCCTGCAGCACTGTGAAGGGAGTAAAGAAGCGGAAGCGGAGATTCTTGCCGGAAGCAGGCGTGTGCTTAAGAGGGTGTTTGAAGCAGGGAACGGGGAGGGGGAGATGAAAAAGCTGGAAAAGGAGCGCGGGAGGCTTCTTGCCAGAAAGGAATTGCTGCTGGAAAAACTGTTAAGCGGTGTGATCAGCGACGGGGATTATGAGAACTGCCGTGGGGATATGGACGGCAGGTTGAGGATGCTGGAAGAGAAAATAGACGGCATAAGAAAGAACTGTCTGCAATATAATAATTATGAGGCGCGTCTTGAACAGATAGAGGCGGTCATCCAAAAAGAGAGACTAATCAGAAAGGCAAAAATCAAAGAATATTTAAGGCAGGTTCATCAGATAAAGGTACATAAGGATGGGGAACTGCTGATCGCCTTTGATAAAGAGGGAAGATGCGTGGAGAAGGTTTCCTATAAAGGAAAGAATTAAAGTTACATAAACACCTGTAACCCGGTGTTTATTACGGTGGGGCTGCGGCTGGGAGTGGAGAATTATTACCGGTACTTTACCCAGTTCGGGCTTTTGAACAAAACCGGAGTGGATCTGCCGGGGGAGGCGGGGACGATCATGCATAAGATGGAGGATATGAAGGCGGTGGAACTGGCAACCGTGTCCTTCGGGCAGTCCTTTCAGATCACCCCTATCCAGCTGATCACCACGGCGTCCTCGATTGTAAATGGGGGAAGGAGAATCACGCCCCATTTTGCCGTTATGACCTCGAATCGGGAGGGAACGCAGATCGAAAGGTTCTCTTATCCGGTAAAAGAGCGTATTGTATCAGAGGAAACCTCTGCCACCATGCGGATGATCTTAGAGCAGGTGGTGGAAAACGGATCGGGGAAGAATGGCTATGTAGAGGGCGCAAGGGTAGGGGGAAAGACGGCGACCAGTCAGACCCTTCCAAGGGGAAGCGGAAGGTATATCGCTTCCTTTGTGGGCTTTGCGCCGGCGGATGATCCGCAGGTGATCGCGCTGGTCATCATCCATAACCCGCAGGGCGTTTACTATGGGGGACAGGTGGCGGCGCCGGTGGTAAGGCAGCTTTTTGAAAATATTCTTCCTTATTTGGGAAAAATGGATTATAATTGAGAGGTGCAGGCAATGGCAGGCAGTTTTATTATTGTGCCCATACTGATTTCATTTGCGCTGAGCGCAGCGCTCGGACCCTTGATCATCCCGCTGCTTAAGAGGATGAAGGCAGGGCAGACCGTCAGGGAGGACGGACCGAGCACCCATCTGAAAAAGTCAGGTACGCCCACCATGGGAGGAATCCTGATCATGGTCAGTGTGGCAGTCACATCCGTACTATATGTAAAAGATTATCCCAAAATCGCGCCAGTCTTATTTCTGACGCTGGGCTTTGGGCTGATCGGATTTCTGGACGATTATATCAAGGTGGTACTGCAGCGCTCCATGGGGCTTAGGGCATGGCAAAAGATGCTTTTGCAGATTCTGGTGACAGGTCTGTTTGCATATTATCTCCGAAATGCGGCGGAAGTATCCCTTTCCATGCGCATTCCCTTTTTGAAGGGATATTTTGTGGATTTAGGCTGGCTTGAAATCCCCTTTTTGTTCATCGTAGTGATCGGCACTGTGAACGGTACCAATTTCACAGACGGGCTGGATGGTCTTGCAAGCAGCGTGACGGTGATGGTGGCAACCTTTTTTACGGTGGCTGCGGTTGGAACCGGGGCGGGGATTGCGCCGATTACCTGTGCAGTGACGGGCGCGCTTTTAGGGTTTCTCTTATTTAATGTGCATCCGGCAAGCGTGTTCATGGGGGATACGGGGTCGCTGGCGCTTGGAGGATTCGTGGCGGGCTGTGCTTATATGATGCAGATGCCCTTGTTTCTGCCAATCGTGGGTTTGATTTACATGGTGGAAGTTCTGTCCGTGATCATACAGGTAGTTTACTATAGAGTAAGCGGAGGAAAAAGAATATTTAAAATGGCGCCCCTGCATCATCACTTTGAACTGTGCGGGTGGAAGGAAACGAAGGTGGTGGCAGTCTTTTCAATTGTTACTGCCATGCTCTGCCTTCTTGCCGTGTTAGGATTATAGAGATACAAGGAGGCTTTTATGGAGATAAAGGGAAAAAAGGTTCTGGTAGTGGGGAGCGGCAAAAGCGGAATCGGCGCTGCCCGGCTGCTTACGGATGTAGGCGCACAGCCGGTTTTGTTTGACGGCAATGATAAGCTGGATAGGGCAGAGATCATGGAGAAAGCGCAGCTGCCGGAACTGGTGGTCTGGCTGGGAAGCGTGCCGGAGGAGATTAGGAAGGAAATCGCCCTTGTGGTCATAAGCCCCGGTGTTCCCATTGACGCGCCTATGCTTGACGAATATAAGAAAGCACAGATTCCCATCTGGGGAGAAATCGAACTGGCGTATGCCTTTGCCAAGGGAAAGGTAGCCGCCATTACTGGAACCAACGGAAAGACCACCACCACCACTTTGGTGGGGCAGATCATGGAAGCGTATTATGATTCTGTCTATGTGGTGGGGAACATTGGAAATCCTTATACAGAGGCTGCGCTTAAGACCAAAGAGGAAACGGTTACGGTTGCAGAGATCAGCAGCTTTCAGTTAGAGACGATTCATACCTTTAAACCGGCAGTGTCCGCAATCTTGAACATCACGCCAGATCATTTGAACCGCCACCATACCATGGAATGTTATGTAAGGACCAAGGAAGAGATTGCAAGGAATCAGACGAAAGAGGACATCTGTGTCCTTAATTATGAAGATCCCTACACCAGGGAATTTGGAGAAAGATGCCCCGCAAATGTGGTCTTCTTTTCTTCCAAAAGAGAACTGGAAGAGGGCGTTTATCTTGCCGGTGAGGACATTTATCTGGCACAGAAGCTTCCCGGCGGGGAGCGGACGGCAAAGAGGCTGATGAATATACACGATATGAAGCTGGTGGGGATGTGTAATGTGGAAAATGTGATGGCAGCCATTGCCATCTGCCGCGGGATGCAGGTGCCCATGGAGATTATCCTTAAGACGGTACGTGCGTTTAAGGCGGTGGAGCACCGGATTGAATTTGTTGCAACCAAAAACGGGGTGGACTATTACAATGATTCTAAGGGAACCAATCCCGATGCGGCGATTCAGGGAATCCGCGCAATGGACCGTCCCACCGTGCTGATCGGGGGCGGCTATGATAAGCAGAGCGAGTATGATGAGTGGATAGAGGCTTTTGACGGCAAGGTCAAGGCGTTCGTGCTGATCGGTCAGACGAAGGAAAAGATTGCCGCCTGTGCAAGGGCGCATGGGGTTGGGAATATTCTTATGGCGGATACGTTTGAGGAGGCTTTTGATCTTTGCGTAAAGCAGGCTGAGCCCGGCGACGCGGTGCTATTGTCTCCGGCGTGTGCAAGCTGGGGAATGTTTCCCAATTATGAGGTGCGGGGGCAGATGTTTAAAGAGTTGGTTGAAAAGATTGGAGTTTAGCAGTTTTGGCAGAAAGAAGATATGGAAACAATCTAAGAAGGAGGAACAAAGGACAGCAGGAGTCGTTTTTTGACTATACACTGCTGTTCATTGTGCTGTTTTTGCTTGCCTTTGGTCTGGTGATGCTCTATTCTACCAGCTCCTACGACGGGAGCCAGCAGGGGGACCCGGCATTTTTCTTAAAAAGGCAGCTTACTTCCACCATCATCGGTCTGGCAGCCATGATGGTGGTCGCCAACATCCCCTATCATTTCTGGGAACATTTTGCCATGCTGGGGTATGTGGCATCTATTGTCCTGATTCTTCTGATCATCCCTTTTGGTTATGAGGCAAACGGCGCTAAGCGGTGGATCAGGGTGGCAGGTCTGTCCATCCAGCCGGCGGAGGTGGCAAAACTTGGCATGATCTTGTTCCTTGCAAGTCTGATCTGCCGGATGGGAAGGAATATCCGGACCGGAAAGGGATTTATGATCGTTTTGATGATTCCTATGCCGATTTGTCTGTTAGTGTGGCAGGTTACGGAAAATATGAGTTCCGCCATCATCATCTTTGGCATTGCGGTATTGATGTTGTTTGTATCCAGTCCCGATTATAAACGATTCATCCTGCTGGGGCTGGCGGGGGTGGCGGTATGCGTGCTTGCCGTGTTCGTGATTGTGAATCTGGCAGATTCCGGAAGCTTGGGCGTGCGGGGTACGCGTATCCTTGCATGGCTGGATCCGGAGGCATATGCCAGCGGCAAGGGGTTTCAGACCCTGCAGGCGCTATATGCCATAGGCTCCGGCGGCATTTTGGGAAAAGGGCTTGGACAGAGTATGCAAAAGCTGGGCTTTTTGCCGGAGGCGCAGAATGATATGATTTTTTCTATCATCTGTGAGGAATTGGGATTGTTCGGAGCGATTTCTATTTTGCTTTTGTTCATCCTTTTGATCTGGCGGTTCATGGTGATTGCCAACAATGCACAGGATCTGTTCGGCGCGCTGTTGGTGGTGGGTGTCATGGGGCATATTGCGATACAGGTGATTTTGAATGTGGCGGTTGTGACCAACACGATTCCCAATACCGGTATCTCCCTTCCCTTTATCAGCTATGGAGGCTCGTCGGTGCTCTTCCTTTTGGTAGAAATCGGCATCGTGCTGAGCGTGGGAAGAGGCATACGGCTGAAAGATCTATAGTACAAGATGCATTCTAAGAGCGCTTACATATAGTAGAATAGGTCTAACTTTTAAACCGGAAGGCAGAAGGTGAGAATTTGGATGCTATTCATATTAGAGGAGGAAACGCTCTTTTTGGAGAAACAAAGATACAAGGTTCTAAAAACGCTGTGCTGCCGGTAATGGCAGCCGCTCTTTTGATAGAGGACGTCTGTATCATAGAAAATTGTCCCTGCATTTCGGATGTGCACCATATGCAGCAGCTGCTCATAGGGGTGGGCTGCAAGGTGAGCCGGACGGATCAGACGCTCATGATCGATGCGCGGAATCTATCGGAGGATACCATGTCAGGCGAAAACGTCACCGGCATGCGTTCCTCCATCACGCTGCTTAGCGCAATGCTTGCCAGGATGGGGGAAGTGACGATGGCATACCCCGGAGGATGTGTGATTGGGGAAAGACCCATCGATCTGCATCTTAACGCACTGCGCAGGATGGGAGTTTCCATATATGAAAAGGAAGGATGCTTCACGGCAAGGGTGAAGGAGCTTGAGGGCACGGTAATCAGGCTTCCCATCTCCAGCGTGGGCGCCACGGAAAATGTGCTCCTTGCATCTGTCATGGCAAAGGGCGTGACGGTGCTCCAGAATGCTGCTATGGAACCGGAAATCGTCACCTTGTGTGAGTTCCTGCGGGAAGCGGGGGCTGTCATTGAGGGAATCGGCGGTTCGGTTTTGATCATCCAGGGGGGACATAAGCTGCATGGGATCCGTTTCCGCATTCCCGCAGACCGGATTGTAGCGGGAACCTATCTGATGAGCGTGCTTGGCGCAGGAGGACATATTTTCTTAGAGGATGCCCCTGTAGCACAGATGCGCAGCATGTTAAGAGCGGCGGAGGAGATGGGGGCGCAGATCCACATCTTCAGGGAAGGACTGAATGTGATCGCAGATGAGAACAAAAGAGCCATCCCTTATCTTAAGACAGAAATCTATCCGGGATTTCCTACCGATATGCAGTCGCCTTTAATGACGGCGTTATCCACGGCAAAAGGCGTCAGTGTCATTGAGGAGACGATTTTTGAGAACCGCTTCCATATTGTGGAGCAGCTCAAAAAGATGGGAGCATGCATAGAGATGAAAGGAAAACGCAAGGCAGTGATCGTGGGCGTGGATAGCCTCCTAGGCTGCGAAGTGACGGCACAGGAACTGCGTGGAGGAGCGGCGCTTGTGATTGCCGGCGTTATGGCGCTTGGAGAAACGGTGGTACACAACCGCCATTTCATCGAGCGGGGGTATGAAGACATTTGCAGGGACTATCAGAACTTGGGCGTAAGTATCTGCACGGGATAGAAAATGGTTTGAAGATCAATCTGCGCTCTAACAGGAATGGAAGGCTTACATGGCAAAAAAGAAGCTGAAAAAGAACAATCAGAATAAAAAAGTAAATACAGAGCCGGTAAAAAGGAAGGAAAAGATAAGCCCGGGGGAGTACTTTAGAGGGCATAAGAGTCTTTTTATCATCGGCGGAATGCTCACAGCCTTTTTGGCGGTGGTAGTGGCGGTCTTTGTCTACATTATTCAAAACTATACGGTTACAACGGTATACGTAGAGGGCAATATCCATTACACCAATGAAGAGATCATAGACATGGTAATGGAAGGGCATTATGGGAATAATTCCCTTCTTTTATCCTTAAAATATAAGGACAAGAGTATCGTGGATGTTCCTTTTATCGAAAAAATGGACGTGTCGGTCATGGATCCAAATACCATTAAAATAGAAGTTTATGAGAAGGCGCTGGCGGGATATGTAGAATATCTGGAGAGATATATGTACTTTGACAAAGACGGCATCGTGGTGGAAAGCTCCTTTGAAAGGACGGAAGGGGTGCCTATGGTGGCGGGACTTAAGTTTGATCATGTGGTGGTGCATGAGCCTTTGCCGGTGGAAGACGAGACGATTTTTGCTTCTATCTTGAACATCACCCAGCTGGTAAATAAGTACAACCTTTCGGTGGACAGGATTTATTTTGGAAGCGACGGATCGCTGACGCTGTATTTTGATGAGGTGAAGGCGGCGCTTGGAGCAGGGGACAATCTGGACGAGAAAATCATGAAGCTTCAGTACATGCTCCCAAGCCTTGTGGGGGAGAAGGGAACCCTTCATATGGAAAATTATACCGAAGAAACCAAAAAAACATCCTTTGAACCGGATAAAAGAATGGATGAAACACCTGGAACTTAAAAAAAAACTAAAATTTATGGTTGATAATTGAAGAAAAAGATTATATCTCAAGTTTTGAAGCAAAAACGGCGTAACCCTTATAAACACTGGGCTGCGCCGATTTCTCTGTATAGCGTAATGGGATCTTTTTTGAAGCAATGAAAATTTTTTTAATAACGTAAAAGTCTCTGT
>CATLAK010000013.1 GCA_949878435.1 uncultured Lachnospiraceae bacterium | reverse complement strand
TTTACGTGAAAAATCCGTTTCTGGATTCTTTGTAAACAACCAACGGTAAGAATCCATCTCTGTAATAATGGATAATAGTTTTTGCTTTACCTCTGTAGAATAATTCATTGTGTAATCCTCCTTGCAATCAAGATAGTTCTTGATTACAAGGGCCGCTCTGACTATCTTTCTTTTTAGATAGTCAGAGCGGCCACACATTTGGTTTATCCTGTCAAGTGATTTATGAAATTATACAAAAAAAGAACAGGGTACATATTTCTACATACACTGTTCTTTGCATCGTCCTTATCTAAATGACATTGGTCGGCGGGCTTCTTCTTTTTTCTTTTTGTAAATGTCCTGTCACAGGACGAGAAACTGAAAGGAGTGTAATAAAATATTTGTGTCAAATTTTTATGGAGATCAGTCATGGCGCGAATCATTGATTACGAAACGCAGAATGTTGTGGGAGAAAAAGTCAGGAAGTATAGAATCGAAAGAAAGCTAAGCCAAAGGGAGTTGTCGGAAAAACTGGAGATGTATGCAATTTATATATGTCGAGGATCGATTTCAAGAATTGAGAGTCACGAGCGGACAGTAACCGATTTTGAACTAAAGGCGATGGCAGAAATCCTGAAGGTGCCGATTGAAGAGTTGTTTGAAGATTTGCCGGAATAGGGCGGACGCCGAATGATATGAGCTTCATCTAAAAAGAAAGGAAAAGAAAACAAATGAAGAAAAACAAATGGAAAAAAAGTAAGTTGATGAAAATGGCGGTAATTTCCCTGATTTTGGGTATACTGTCAGGAACAGGGACGGAAGTTATAGCACAGGCGGCAAAGGCGCCGACAATTACGGAACTTCAGGTTGGGGTAACAGAAGATGGGACGCAGATTATGGCACAGTGTGGTTTTCAAAACTATGATGATAAGAGCGGTTGTGTAATGACATTGTATCTATATCGGGTAGAGTCAGAGAGTGAAATGTCTATTGCAGCATACCAAAAGATCTCTTATGGCGGGGAGGGAAAGGCATTGGCAGTCGCATCCTCTGCCAGCGATGGAACTTATCTGGCGTCTGTAGGTCTGGATTATGGCGGAAAAGTCGTGCAGATTAATTCGGAGCACTACTATCGTGTGACATATTCGGGAGATAAAGTGGAGGTTTCAAAGGTGGCGGATGAAGAGCAAAGCAGAAGGCAGGAAAATGCTTTGCGTGAAGAAAGCCATGCATGCGTTCATGAGTTGGAAGATGAACTGGTCAGACCGGCAACAGCGGAGCAGGACGCGCTTATGGCAAAGCAGTGTATGCTATGCGGTGCGGTTTTAGACTACGCCGAAGTCCCAAATTCTGCTTATGCGGCATTCCAGAAGGAAGCTGTAGAAGCAATCCGAAATGCTCAGACCGATGAAGTGATAATCCGCACACAACGCTGGGTAAGTTTTCATCAGTCGGTGCTGGAGGCACTTTCGGCAAGGTCGGATGTGAAGGTCACAGTCCAATATCGATATCAGGGGGAGGAATATAAGGTGACAATCCCTGCGGGAGCCGAGGTGAATACATTGGCAGATAAAAACGGTTTTTGCGGATTCCGATATCTGAATCTGATATTTGACGAAAGTGATTTATGAGTATAAAATAGAGGCATTGAAAATAAATTACCGTAAAGGGGATTGTATGAAAGCTTTAGACTCATCTAAACGTTATTTGATTACCGGCGGCGCCGGATTTATAGGTTATTTCTTGTCAAAAGCATTGCTCGAGAAAGGGGCGGAGGTAATTGGATTCGACAACATGAACGATTACTATGAGGTTTCGCTGAAGGAGAAGCGGCTTTCCATCTTACAAGATGAGCCTAAGTATCACTTTATCAAGGCAGACTTGGCGGATAAGGAGGCGGTATTTTCAGTTTTTGAAAAATTCAGACCACAGATTGTGGTAAATCTGGCAGCCCAAGCGGGGGTGCGCTATAGTATCGAGTGTCCTGACGCTTATATTCAATCCAACATTGTGGGATTTTTTCATGTTTTGGAGGCATGCCGCCACTATCCGATAGAGCATCTTATCTTTGCATCTTCCAGTTCCGTGTACGGAGGAAATAAGAAGGTACCCTTTTCAACAGAGGATAAAGTTGACAAGCCGGTAAGTCTTTATGCGGCAACTAAGAAATCCAATGAATTGATGGCATATTCATACAGTAAACTCTACGGGATTCCATTGACAGGACTTCGGTTCTTTACCGTTTACGGACCTATGGGAAGACCGGATATGGCATATTTTAAGTTTGCAAAGAAGATTATGGCGGGAGAGCCAATCCAGATTTATAACAATGGGGATATGATGCGTGATTTCACATATATCGACGATATTGTAAAAGGGGTGGAGAATATGCTCTGTAATCCGCCTGACCCAGATGAAAACGGAGCTGCCTACAAAATTTACAATATAGGAAATCATAAGCCTGAAAAACTGATGGATTATATCGCCGTTCTTGAAAAATGCCTTGGAAAAGAGGCGGAAAAAGAATATTTGCCCATGCAGCCGGGAGATGTTTATGAAACATATGCGGATGTAGAAGAATTGATGAAGGATTATGGATTTAAGCCAGAAACAACGATAGAAGAGGGGCTTGGAAAGTTCGCGGGATGGTTTTTGGAATATAATAAGGAAAGGTGAATAAAATATAGGGAAGTAAATCGGTTATTAAGAATTGCTTAAAGTTCGTAAAAGAAATCTTAATTTGCTTCTTGAACTGTGCATTTTAATAAAAAATGTGATATCCTTTGCTGTGATAAGTCATTTGTGTAAGCAGTAAGAAGTGGAGGAGTGCATAACATGGAAGTAATCAAATTTATGGGACGGATTTGTTTGATATGGGCATCTGTTCTGGTGGTATCGGTACTGGTTGGATGTGGCAGAGAAGCGGAAGAAAAGAAGAATGAAGAGATTCTGCCTGAGAATATTGTTATTACAGAGACAGGAGAGATATTGGAGGAAGAGTCCCTGTCTTCAGCAGAGCCGACCCCGGAAGCAACGGTAGCTCCGGAGACCATAATCCAGGGGGGTGAACTTAAGGAGCCGGAACAGGAACAGATAGTCACCGAAGAGGACCAGAAGGAACCCCAAGGGAGAGAATTGCAGCTGGTATTTTTAGGGGATAGTATTTTTGATGCTAACAGAGATGGAACAGGTGTGCCATATTTAACGTCTGTTGCGTGCGAGGCAGATGGTTTTAACCTTGCTATTGGTGGAACCTGCGCGGCGCTTGAATATGAGGAGTCGGCAGAGTCGTCTAAGTGGACTTCCACAAGTCTGTTAGGGGTAGTTAAGGCAATCATGGGGGATATACCGACGGATGTTTTTTCCGGAAAAGAAGCAAAAAAGATTCTTGATAATCCCAATGTCGATTTTTCACAGACGGATTACTTCATTATAGAGTATGGCATAAATGATTTCCTTAGGGCAACACCGCTTGACAGTGAGGAATTGGCCGCTTTTGACTTAAAAACTTATGCCGGTGCACTCCGTTATGCTGTGGATAATTTGAGGGATGTTGCGCCGGATGCGACTATCATTTTATGTGCGCCCAATTATGCACAGTTTTATGACGGAACATGGATGATTGGGGATGGGAATACTGTGAATACCGGATATGGTACACTGTTTGATTATAAGGGAATATGTAATTATGTGGCAAATGAAAGGCAGACTTTGTTCTTTAATGCCTACCAGGATCTGGGAATCGACGGTTATACAGCGGAAGAATATCTGGAAGACGGCGTCCACCTGACGGAAGCAGGCAGAAGGCTTTATGCAGATGCGCTTGCCCATATGATTTTAAGCTATGAGGAAACAAAAAATAATTAAATTGTTTTTTACGGTTAAAAATATACGCCGGCATGCTTTGCGTGCTGGCGTTTTTATGGTATGATAATAACGTGTGTGAAAGAAGCGCATGTCTGCGGTGATGGAGAGGAAAATGACAGATACAAATAAAAGTCGAAAACTGGATAGTGCCATCTTGGCAGCAGTGTTTCTGGGGTACCTGATTTTTAACGGGATTTTACTTGCAAGACATGAATTGTGGCGGGATGAGGCGAATGTATGGCTGATGGCAAAGGAGCTTTCTCCTCTGGAACTGTTCCAAGAAATCAAATATCAGGGGCACCCGTGCCTCTGGTATCTGCTGCTCATGCCTTTTGCCAAGACAGGTCTGCCCTTTCGGACGATAAGTTTAATCAGTTATCTGGTTATGGCAGTGACTGCAGGTCTGTTTTTGTTTAAAGCGCCTATGCATAAGATTGCAAAGGCAGTGGCAGTGTTCAGTCCTATCTTCACATATTATTATGCGGAAATAGCTAGGAATTATTGCCTTATTGCTTTATTGTTGATACTGTTGGCGCTGTGTTATCCAAGAAGGAACGAAAGATGCATTTTGTATGGCCTGCTTTTAGGGCTTTTGGTACAGTCTGATGTGATTATCCTGATGGGGGCGGGAATGATTTCCTTAATGTGGCTTGGCGAAAATGTGTGGAAGGGCATTAGAGGAAAAACATGGGGGCCTGCTCTGAATGTTCTGAAAGGAATCTGGATTCCGTTGTTTAGTTTGATTTTGCTGGGTGTGCAGTTTTATCAGGTCTCTGACAGCCAGGTATTTCAGGTAAACAATCATGGTTTCCGGGAATTATTAAGAGAGATTGGGGATTATGCCTGCTGGATTTTGGTGCGTCTGACAGGAAGAGGCGAAATTTTCTGTCAGCTTTTTCTGCTATTGCTTGCTGTCTTATTGCTGATAGCATCCGTCCGGCTGAAGAATTTCTGGGCAGCTGCTGTGATGGCAGGCGCCTATTTGTTTGAGGCGGCTTTCAGTGTTATGATCTATCAGCTTCACATCTGGCATTTTATTGCGCTCTGCTTTGTATTGCTGTGGACAATATGGGTATTACATTTTCAGAGGGAAGAAAAGAAGCCGGCAGGCAGGGCACTTCTGGGAATTGAGTTAATGGTGATTTTGTTATCTGCCTGCATGTTCCTAAGGTGGAATGATAAGGAAGAGTCATCCAGCCTTGCGAACGCCCTTAATGGTGTATATTCGGATGGTGTGTATACAGCTGAGTATATCAGGGAAAATATATCCCGGGATGCATTGCTGGTCACGGTAAATGTGCCTTATGCATCAACGGTGCTTGCTTATCTTCCTGAATACGAGTTCTATTTTGCAGGGAATGGACAGAAGGAAACTTATGCGGACTGGAGTGCGGAACAGGAGAAAAAAATAAGTTTTGAAGAGCTTCTTTCATGGGCAGGGGCAAATTTTCCTGAAAGGGAAGAATTATATCTTTTGGACTCGAAAGACAGTTGTCTTACGCAGGCAGATCGCTTAGCAGAGTGCGAAGTACTGTATCAGACCCGGGAAGAGACTGCCAGAGGTGAAGAATATACGATTTATCGGGTGATACTAGGGAATCGTTGATGAAGGCATTGCTTCCCTGGAATAAAGCGATGACGAAAGGAATGTAAAGGATTAGTTTATGTCAAAGCAGTATGATAAAATCATTATCGGTGCCGGTTTGTATGGCTTATATGCTGCAGACTTTTGTGCGCAGCAGGGGCAGCAGGTTCTGGTGCTTGAGTATGACAGCGCGCCTTTTATGCGGGCTACTTATATTAATCAGGCGAGGGTGCATATGGGATACCACTATCCCCGCAGTCTTACCACGGCGGTGAAATCGGCAGGATATTTCAGACGGTTCGTAGAAGACTTCGGATTCTGTATTCATGATAAATTTGAGCAGATTTACGCTACTTCGGACAAATTTTCGTGGACCAATGCAGCTCAGTTTAAGGAATTTTGTGATGCCGCAGGCATCAAGTGCGAGGAAGCGCCCATTTCCAGATATTTTAATCCGGGAATGTGCGACGGCGCCTTTCTCACGGAAGAATATACCTATGATGCCAAGATTCTGCAGAAATATTATGAAGACAAGCTCTATGGCAATCCGGCAGTCCGGATTGTTTTTGGCACCCGCATAAGGCGGATTATAAAGCAGGAGAGGTGTTTTCAGGTACAGACGGAAGAGGGCAGCTGTTACGAAGCGCCTTACGTGCTCAATGCCTCTTATGCCTCCGTAAATCAGATCATCGATAAGGTGGAGGGTATAGACAAAGAATTATTTGATATCAAGTATGAGCTCTGCGAAATTATATTATGTAAACCATCTGATGCTTTAAAAGATATTGGAATAACGGTTATGGACGGACCTTTCTTTTCCATTATGCCCTTTGGAAAGACGGGACTGCATTCCCTTACTTCTGTGACTTTTACGCCTCATGTGACCAGCTATGATGCGAAACCGGTGTTCTCCTGCCAGAATGGCAGCGAGGCGGGAGGCAGAAGATGCACGCCGGATAACCTTGGGAACTGCAGTGAATGTGTGCATAAGCCGGATTCGGCATGGCCCTACATGTCTCATCTGGCTGATAAATATATGAAACCGGAATATACTTATTCTTATGAGAAATCCCTTTATTCCATGAAGCCGATCTTGAAAAGTTCTGAGGTGGACGATTCCCGCCCTACGGCAATCAAGGTAATGAACAGGCAGCCGATGTTTGTCAGCGTTTTGTCGGGCAAGATTAATACGGTGTATGATCTGGATGAGTATTTGATGCTGGAATAGAGGAGGAAAGGACGAATTATGGAAAGACAGGTCATAAATAAAAAAGAAAAAAAATTTATTTCGCTGGTAGTCTATCTGCATGATGTAGCTTCTTACGTGAAATATTTTCTGGATACGGTGCTTCCGGTATGCGAGGAGAATTTTGAGCAGTACGAGCTGGTGTGCGTGGATGATGCCTGTACAGACGGCACGGTAGAGGTCCTTCGGGAGTATGTGGAAAGCAGACAGCTTAAGATGATGGTCAATGTGGTTCACATGAGTTTTTTCCAAGGGCTGGAAAGCGCTATGAATGCGGGGCGGGACATTGCCATCGGGGATTTTGTCTTTGAGTTCGATGATATTTTCGTGGACTACGAGCCGGATGTCATGATGGAGGTCTACCGTAAGCTGATCGAAGGAAACGATATTGTGGCGGCAAGCAGCAAAGGGAAGCTGCGCATGACTTCCAAGCTTTTTTATTCTTTGTATAACAGTACCAGCAGGGGAAATGGAAAGATAGGACCGGAGACCTTCCGGATTGTTTCCAGAAGGGCGATCAACAGGATCAAGTCCATGGGACAGTATATCCCCTACCGCAAGGCTGTTTATATGAACTGCGGACTTAAAGCAGATACGATTTTTTATTGCAGCAAGGACGTGAATGTGCGGGTAAAGAACAAGACGGTGACCTCTGAGCGGACTGCGCTGGCGCTGGATTCTTTCATTTATTTTACCAATGTACTCGAGCGGGTATCGGCAATCATATGCGGTATTTTCCTGGCGGTGATCATAGGGATGGGAATCTATATTATTTCCGATATCTTTAATCATACAAGACCGGTGGAAGGGTGGCTCTCTACTATGGGCTTTCTGGCATTGGGCTTTTTCGGCGTGTTCGCGCTGCTTACGATTATCCTGAAATATCTGTCTGTGCTGCTTAATTTGATTTTCAAGCAGCAGAGATATCTGGTTTCAGATATAGAAAAGGTGGTAAAAAAATGAGTACAGAACAACTATCCATCAATTTATTGTTTCCGGTGCTGAATGAGCGGTTGCGGCTGCAGAACGGCATCGACAGGACCATGGCATATCTGAGGGAAAATGTTTCGGTTCCTTACTGTCTTACGATTCTGGATAACGGTTCGGAGGATGAAACCCCTGAAATCGGGAAGGCGCTGGAAGAGAAATATCCTGAGGTGACTTATGTAAGGGTGGGAGAGCGGGGCGTAGGCGTCGCCTTCCGAAAAGGAATTGCTTTAAATGAATGTGCCCTTGTGGGATATATGGACATCGATCTGTCCACGGATATCAAGTATTTAGGACGGACCATAGAGTTGTTTAAGGATAGACCGGAACTGGAATATGTAAACGGAAGCCGGTTCAGCAAAGAGTCCGATACCAGGGGGCGTAAATGGTACCGCAAGATCACATCCATGGGGCTGGTGTTTTTGCTTAAGACGATTTTTCATATGAAAGCGACGGATGCGGTGTGCGGCTTTACCTTTCTGCGAAAAGAGACGGCGGAAAAGCTGGTGGCGGCAAGCGGCAATGACAATGGCTGGTTTTATACCATAGAATTTCTGCTGCGGGCGGAGCGCATGGGCGTGGTGATTTATGACATGCCCGTGGAGTGGCAGGAAGATTACAATACTACGGTGAAGGTGTGGAAGACCATTAAAAATTATCTGGTACAGATTTACAGGCTGAAAAAGACGTTCAGACAGGAAGACAGACGTAAATAATTTCAGGCGGGTTCAAGACGGAGGAGAGTATGTTAAAGAGAATTGATTTGACGAGGGATTTTAAGAAGCATAAAAAAGAGTACATGGCGGCAATCGAGGCGGTCTGCGAGGAGACTGCTTTTTCGGGGGGACGGTTTGCGGATCAGTTTGACCGGGAGTTTGCCGCGTACTGCGGCGTTCCCTATGCGGCAGGGGTCAACAACGGAACCTCCGCCCTGCACTGTGCCATGATGGCGCTGGGAATCGGACCGGGGGACGAGGTGATCGTGCCTGCCAACACGTATATTGCAACGGCATGGGGCGTCACATATACAGGAGCGGTTCCGGTGTTTGTGGACTGCACGGCGGACACATGGGAAATCGATCCTGACAGGATTGAGGAAAAGATCACGGACAGGACCAAGGCAATCATAGGCGTCCATTTATACGGTCAGCCCTTTGCATTTGGCAGGGTGAAGGAAATCGCCGATAAGCACGGGCTTTATGTGGTGGAGGACTGTGCCCAGGCACACGGCGCCCTTTATGAAGGAAAAATGGCAGGAAGCCTGGGAGAACTGGGGTGTTTTAGTTTTTATCCAGGTAAGAATCTGTACGCCTTCGGGGAAGGGGGGAGCGTTACCTGCTATAAAAAGGAATATTTTGACGCCATCACCACCTTTAAGAACCAGGGGTGTCAGGTCAGGTATTATCATGATGTAATTGGATATAATTACAGGCTGGAGGGACTGCAGGGAGCCGTCCTTAGCGTGAGTCTTCAATATCTGCCCCAATGGACGGCGCGCCGCAGGGAGATCGGCAGGCGCTATATAAGGGAAATCACGAATCCAAGGATTACCATGCAGGCGCATCCAGAGAACACGGACCCGGTGTTCCATCTGTTTGTAGTCACGGTGGATGACCCGGACGATCTCATTGCCTATATGGAGCAGAAGGGGATGGAGTGCAACAAGCATTATCCGGTGCCCTGCCATCTGCAGAAGGCGTATGCTGATCTGGGGTATCAGAAGGGAGACTGTCCCAATGCGGAATATCTGGCAAGCCATTGCGTGACGCTGCCCCTGTTCCCGGAGATGACGGAGGAAGAGGTATCCATGGTAATCGATGCCTGCAATCAGTATCAGGCGTAAGAACAAAATCAGGACAAATGAGGGTGGGAATGAAAAAAACGATTATTGTCATGCCTGTGGCAAATGAAGAAAGTACAATGGGGCAGATCCTGGATGAAATTCTGGCGCTGCCCTATGATAATTTATACATATACCCGGTAATCGACAGCTATTCCAAAGACCGCACGGAGGAGATCATACGGGAAAGGGAAAAGGTCAGCGATAAGGTAAGGTGTATTTTCCATAAGGAGTCCAAAGGGGTCATTACCTGCTATCTGGAGGGATTCAGGCAGGCGCTTTTAGACGGGGCTGAGTGGATCATCGAGATGGATGGAGGGGGAAGTCATCTCCCGTCAGAGCTTTACCAGTTTATTCAGCGGCTGGAGGAGGGGTACGACTGTGTGTGGGGATCCCGGTTCATCCAGGGAGGCTCCATGAGGGAGCAGCCCCTGTACCGCAGGGTGCTTAGCCAGGGCGGCACCTATCTGTCCAATTTGGTTTTAGGGACAAAGTTAAAGGATATGACCAGCGGATTTGAAGGATTCCAGCGACAGATTCTTGAAAAAATGAATCTGGATGCATTCCTTTCAAGGGGACATATGTATCAGACGGAAATGCGCTATTACTGCAGGGGCTTTCATACCGTTGAGGTTCCCATTCATTATGTGGGGAGCGCTTCCAGCTTAAAGGGGAGTTCTGTTTTAGAAGCGCTGAAAATCTTGTTCATGCTGCGCAGGCATGAGCCTTTTGTGTGGAAAAAATAAGATGAGGAAATCGGGATGGAGAATGTAAAATATCTGATTTTGGGTGCAGGACCGGCAGGGCTTTCCTTTGCCCACAGGCTGAAGGAGAAGGGGGAGGACTCTTTTCTCCTTCTGGAAAAGGAAAATGAGGCAGGAGGGCTTTGTCGGTCTGTCATGGTGGACGAAAGTCCTTTTGACGTTGGTGGCGGGCACTTTCTGGATGTGAAGAGACCTAAGGTGACGGAATTTCTGTTCCGGTTCATGGAAAGGGAGGAATGGAATCTCTTTACAAGGGACAGCCGCATTGCAGTTGGGGGCGCGGTGGTGGGTCATCCCATGGAAGCCAATATCTGGCAGTTTGGAATCGAGGAGCAGATTGCCTATCTGTCTTCCATAGCACGGGCGGGGTGTAACAGCGGCAGAAAGATGCCGGATAAGTTTACGGATTGGATCGTATGGAAGCTGGGGGAGAAGATTGCAGAGGATTATATGCTTCCCTATAATCAGAAGATGTTCGGGGAAGACTTGGATATGCTGGGAACCTACTGGCTGGAAAAACTGCCGGATGTGAGTTTTGAGGAGACCTTGCGGTCCTGCCTGATGAGAGAGCCCTACGGCACACAGCCCGGGCACGCCCGGTTTTATTATCCGAAACATTACGGCTATGGCGAGGTATGGCTTCGGATGGCACAGGCGCTTGCGCCCAGGGTATGCTATGGGGCGGATATAAAGGAAATTGATTTTGATACCCGCAGGGTATGCACAAAATCGGGAGAGCACTTTCAGGGGGATAAGATCATCACTACGATTCCGTGGATGGAATTTGAAGAAATAAAGGGAATGCCGCGGGAGCTTGTATCCGCCGTAAGGAAGCTGAGAACAAGCGCGGTGGAGACCCGGTACAGAGGGGAAAATCTGGATACGCCTGCACAGTGGATTTATCTGCCGGATCCGCAGATTCCCTGCCATAGGATTCTGGTGCGCCATAATTTCTTTAAGGGCAGCAGGGGATACTGGACGGAGACCAGGCTGGAGCGGGTAGAAATGTTTCCGGCACAGGATGAGCATTACCGCTATGTCAACCCATATGCCTATCCCGTCAATACTGTTGACAAACCTGAAATCATGAAACATCTGCTTGCATTCGGAGAAACGAGAAAGGTTTACGGTTTGGGACGCTGGGGTGAGCACTGTCACTATAATTCCGATGTGGTGGTGGAGCGGGCAATGGATCTGGCAGAAAAGATAGGCTAGATGGATTTAGGAGAATAGAAGCGATGATGAAAAAAATATTTGCGGCAGCGGGAATCATGATTTTATTTGCCGGAGCCATGCTCTTTTTGAATCATACCGCGCAAAACGGGCAAAAAACCACAGAGGTCCTTCCTCAGATCAAGGAAGAACCGGTGTACGTGGAATGTGAGGAAAAGGTGCCCTTAGAAGTCACGCTCACAGCGAAGAAAGATATCTGGGTGGGCGGTCTTAAGCTGTTGATGGTCAACCTTTCAGAGGAAAGCAGGGGAACGGTCCGTATCGCCGTTACAGATGAAGCATCTAATCTGCTGGTGAATCAGGTCATACCGGTGGAGACGATTACCCCCGGAAAATGGTTCCTGGTTCCTGCGGATATGCGTATGGCAGAAGGGGAATCTTATCTGGTTTCCATTCTTGCAGACGGAAGTGAACCCTATTTTATGCAGGTTCCCTTTGAGGGAGCGCAGGCGCTTCCTTTTGAGGAGGTTGTTGTAAAGAAGGGGGAGGCAGCGGACTGCGGAATCTCTCTGGGCGTGGATCTGGTGGAGGAGACGAAAGTCACTTATGGAGAAATTTTATATTATTCAGTGCCATTTTGTATTTTGTTGGCGGTTTTTGCACTGGCAGGCGTGTTTGCAGGGTTTGGAAATGTGTGGAACCGGATCAGGCGGATTCCCTTTGGCGCATTTTTCGGGAAATACGGAAATGATCTATTTCTGGTGCTTTTGTTCGCCGCAATCTGTGTCAGCATTTATGCAAGGGCTTACTTAAAAGGGGTATATATCTCTTCCGACTCTGCGGGGTATCTGCGGGAGGCGGTGAATCTGGCAAACGGGAATGGGTTTGCCTATGATCGAATGGCGGGATATGATTCTTGGTTTGCCAACTGGCCCATTCTTTATCCGGCAATGATCGCGCTGGTCATGGCAGTGACGAAGGTAAATGCCTATCTTGCGTCCAAGATTTTGACTATGATTCTTGCAGGGGGCATTCTGCTGGTGCTGCGGGGGTGTTTTAAGAAGGATGCCTGGGTGTATGCCCTGTGCCTGACGAATATAGGCTTTTTGAACCTTGCTTATTATACCTGGAGCGAGATCCCCTTTATGCTGTTCATGCTGGGGTTCGCGCTTGTACTTGCCAAAATATTGGGTGAAGAGGATGCAGGGGTAAAATGGTTCGTGCTGCTGGGCGTTTTAGGGCTGTTTTGTTTCCTTACCAGATATTTCGGCATTTATGTGTGGATCGTGGTGGGAGGATATCTCCTGCTCCTGTTTAATGATTATTATAAGAGACGGGATAAAAAGGTGCTGAAGAAGGCAGCGGGGCTCACCGTCACGGCATTTGTCTCGGGGAGCATGGGGATGGGCTATCTTTTGATGAATAAGGTGATGAACGGCATGGCATCCGGGGTCAGCAGGACGATGTGGTGGGATGATTATGAGAAGCTGACCAATGACCTGATCGACAGTCTTCTGACGGAGATTTTCAACGTCTTTTCCCTGCAGGTGCCGGAACTCATAGAAGGGTTTCCGCATCATATGAAAGTATTTGTCCTGGTAATCGTCTTCGTGGGTCTTCTATGGTTCATAGGCAGAAACTGCAGGCGCTTTACCAGAGAGTCGGTGCTGATCACCATGGCGGCATCATATTATGTGATCTTTACAGGAATCCGTTATTTTTCTTCCATGGATACCTTTTACTTCCGCTTCTTTGAGCCGGCAAGCTTCCTTATGTGCATTGGACTGATCGGGCTTTTGCTGCCCTATGTCAAAGGAAAAAAAGGGTTTTGCTTTTTTGCAGGGGCAGTCAGCACAATTGTGCTTATTGCAGTTGTGTCTGTCTTTGAAAACGGAGGTATGAGCCGGGAAGAGGGTTATTATGCACAACTGTGCAGTCAGTGGGAAGAGGCATATGCAGAAATACCTGAAAAATCTGTGATTATTTTCAATGATATTGATTTTAGGTCGTCTTATTACCGACCGGACGTGGTGGATGGAATCATCAGTCCGGCAGATACGCTCTCGGATATCCAAAATACTTATTACGGATCGGATTATCTGTGTATCCGCGCAGAGTTTGCAGAGGCAATGTTAGAGTCGGGGGAATATGATGAGAGCGTGAGCGGATGGCTTATGCGTGCTGCCACAGAAAGGCGGGAAGACGAAGCGTTTCTGGTGCTTTCCCTCAAATAAGCTAAGAGATGAAGCGATTCTTAATATTTCTTGAATATTTCTTAATTTTGGAAAAGAAGTCTATAAAAAGGCTTCTTTTTTGTTATACTAACGTTAGATGTAACGAGCGCTGGTTTTTGAGAAATCAGTTTGTGTTAAAGCCAAGCTTTTAAGGAAAAGGCTTTTGCGCATCAGAGCGTGATGCAGGTGCATTGCAGCGGCATGCGGAAACTCCTTTTTTGTGAGAAGACGGGCGGCAGGCAAAGGAACGTGAAAGTAGACAAAAAGTGAATGATAGGAGGCGGAAGTCTTGTTTGTGTCAATGATATTTCCCGTTTTTTTGGGAATCGTTGTGGCATTGTTTTTTGCGCTGCCTGTAAAGTGGCGTCCGGCATTTCTGCTGGCGGCAAGTTACGCGGTCTGTGGGTGGCTGGATTGGCGTTCCTTGCTGGTACTTGTGGTGATTTCTTTCAGCACATGGGCGGCAGGAAGGAAAATTAAAAAATTATTAGTTGAGGGCAAAAAAAGCAGAGGGAAAATCTGCCTGCAGGCAGTAGTGGCTGCTTATGTTTTCATCCTGTGTGTTTATAAATATATACCTTCTTTCCTGCGGGCGGCTGATTGGGGAGGAAGGGCAAAGGAAAGTTTGTTAAGCAATCTGATTATGCCCATCGGATTGTCTTTCTACCTGTTTCAGGCAATCGGTTACTTGATTGATATTTATAAAGAAAAAAGTTCTGCGGAAAAGAACTTTGTGTATCTGAGCTGTTACCTTGCCTTTTTCCCCAAGCTGGTGAGCGGTCCCATTGAAAGAGAAGAGAATCTCCTGCCGCAGATTAAATCTCCGGTCAAGGTGACGCTGAAGGACAGGGGGCGTCTGTCCACCGCCTTTACCTATATGTTGTGGGGCTACTTTATGAAAATGGTGGTGGCGGACCGCCTGGCGGTGACGGTAAATCAGATTTTTGCAGATCCGTCTATGTATGACAGCATCTGGCTGATCGTGGGCGCTTTTTTCTATACCATGCAGATTTATTGTGACTTCGCGGGATATTCTTATATTGCCATAGGCTGCGCCCGGATCTTTGGAATCCGTCTGACGGAAAATTTCAAGGGACCTTACCTTGCAGAAAATATCACCGATTTCTGGCGCAGATGGCATGTCTCTTTGAGCACTTGGCTTAGAGACTATATTTATATTCCTTTAGGAGGAAACCGGAAGGGATTTGTCAGAAAATGCATCAACACCATGATTGTGTTTTTAATTTGCGGCATGTGGCACGGCGCCGGGCTGAACTTTGTGGTATGGGGGCTTTTGCACGGAGTCTATTCAGTTATCGATGGGGTTGTGCGGCAGAAGGGATGGAAGGTGAAAGGAGGACGGACGCTTACCTTCCTTGCTGTTGCATTTGCATGGATTTTTTTTAGAGCAGACAATCTTGGAGCGGCGCTTACGTATATTGGCGCCATGTTCACTGCCGGGATTCATCCGGAAACATGGAATCAGACAAGAGTGGACCTGCAGCTGAATGAAGTGGAGATCGCATTGATTATTCTAAGCATCTGTGTCGTCTGGGGGGTGGATCTGTACTGCAGAAGGAAAAAACTTCATTTACCGGTTCTGATTCAGCAAAAGCAGAATGCGGTGCGATATCTTATCTTTTATCTCCTGCTCATTGCGATTTTTGTGTTTGGCATGTATGGTCCGGGATATCATGCGGAACAATTCATTTATATGCAGTTTTGAGCAGCAGGATAAGGAGCGGAAAGTGAAAAAGAATTTTATCAGAGCAGGATTTGCATTATTATTTTTGGTTACAATTTATTTATGTATCAGTATTTTAAGTATCAAATCCCGGCACGGCGTAAATCAGAGTGCCGGAATATACTGGCAGCCCAAGGATTCTGTGGATGTGGTGGCGATGGGAACCAGTCATGTCCATTGCGGCATCAACACCGGGCTTTTATGGGAAAAGTATGGAATCGCATCCTACGATTACAGCTGTGCGGAGCAGCCCCTCTGGACCACATATTATTATTTGAAAGAACTATATAAATACCAGACGCCCAAGGTGGTACTCTTGGATTTATATGCGCCTGCAAGATTTAAGGACGATTATCAATATGACTTTATGGCGGAAAATGTTTACGGAATGAAGTTTTCACTTAATAAACTGCAGATGCTCTCAGTGAGTGTGGAGCCCCAGAAGCTGTCCCAATATTTTCCTGACTTTGCAATTTACCACAGCCGGTATGACGACTTAGAAGAGGAAGACTTTAACAGCTTTTTCTGGGACATTCAGGAAAAAGAGGCATTTAAGGGATATACTCCTTACTGGAACAAAAGACCCCAGGAGAGGATAAATATCTCTGAAGACCGGAACGACGGACTGACGCCTAAGTCGGAGGAATACCTGCGCAAGATTATTTCCTATGTAAAGGAAAAAGACAGCGAACTGGTAATGATCGTAATCCCGTATATCATGACAGCCGAGGACAAACGCACTTACAATAGGATTGCAGAAATCGCGGCGGAAGAAGGAGTTACGTTCATCAATTATAATGAATATTACGATTCCATCGGCTTTGACTTTGAGACAGATTTCAATGATGAATCACACCTGAACTACTGGGGGAGCTGCAAGTTTACAGATTACCTGGGGGACTTTTTAAGTTATTATGACCAGATTCCAGACAGAGGAGGACAAGAAGAATATGAATCATGGGATGAGAATGCACGCATGATCCGGGAGGAACTAAAACACTATGAAGAGGGGAAACTTGAACGGCTGGAATAACAAATATTTGTTGATCCGATTAATCACTATATGACATATAATAACCGAATAAGTGAAACAATGTTTAGCCTTTTTGCTATTCAAAAAAGTGAAACAGTGTTTAGCTTTTTTGAAAAAGAAGCTCCGTTTACACTTCCTTGGTCCCATTATCTTCAATTAATGCGTATAAAAGATGAAAATGAAAGAAAATTTTATGAAATAGAAGCAACAAATGAGGCATGGGGAATACGAACATTGCAAAGACAATATAATTCAAGTCTTTATGAAAGGTTGGCGTTGAGCAGGGAAAAGGACGAGTTAATGAAACTTGCGTCTGAAGGCAATGTTATTACAAAACCACAGGACATTGTGAAACAGCCTACGGTGCTTGAATTTCTTGGGTTAGATGAAAAAGCAAAATATGTGGAATCTGATTTGGAGACTGCAATAATCAATAAGTTACAAAAATTTTTATTGGAGTTGGGTAAAGGTTATCTATTTGAAGCAAGGCAAAAGCGATTTACATTTAGAGAGGACAACTTTTACGTGGATCTCGTGTTCTATAACAGACTTTTGCGGTGTTATGTATTGATAGATTTGAAGATTGATAAACTGACACATCAGGATTTAGGGCAGATGCTGATGTATGTGCATTACTATGACAGATATGAGAAATTGCCAGAGGAAAACCCAACGGTGGGAATTTTGCTTTGTAAAGAAAAGGATAATGCTCTTGTAGAAATTACATTGCCGGACGATGCTAATATTTATACATCGGAATATCAGCTATATTTGCCTGATAAGAAAGAATTACAGAAGAAATTAAAGGAATGGATAGAAGAGGGAACTTACGCGTAGTTCCCTTATTTTAAATTTGATGTCCTTCATCACACAGTTGCCTTTTGCAGAAGCATCTATTATAATTAAGTCCATAAAAACAGAAGGCGGTTTATAATCAGGATGCATTGCAGTAGGAGAGCTGGAAACGGAATACATGGATTTATGATTGCAAGTGCATGCCTTATCTTGTTATTATTGCTGACAGTTTCCTATTTACAGACGGATCATGAAAAGGAATTTGTGGAGGGATTGTCTTTTGCAAGTGTTTTAGATGGGCAGGAAATACGGATTGGACTGTGGGAAGACGGAGAAGATGGGAGCTATTATCTTTTCCTGCCTTCCTGTTTTGCGAAGAAGGAAATAGAATTGTCTCTGGCGTATGAGGAAAGCTATGGAAAGGTGGAGATTGACGGTGCGCCTTATGCGGCGGACGATGTTTTTCGGGATAGCGGCAAGGAAAGGGAACATCGCATAGAAGTGAAGGGACTCTTTGGAAGCACTTATATGGACAAGCCATTCAAGGTGTTGGTATCTGAAAATCTTCCCGTTATGATGGTCACGGTGGAGGATAGGGAAGATCTGATCAGGCTGGATGAATTTGACAACAAGAAGTATATCGAGACGGGCACTGCATGTATATTGGACGAAGAGGGAAGGATTGTGTGCAGTGAAAAGCTGGATAAATTTAAGATAAGGGGGAATCTTACGGCAACTTTGGATAAGAGACCGTTTACCTTTTCCTTCAAGGAGCCCATAGGCTTATGCGGCATGGCGCCTGCGGTGAAATGGAATCTGCTGGCAAATGCCACGGACGGCTCCTATATCAGGAATAAAACGGTGCTGGAGCTGGCAAACAGGAGCATAGATGCCTATGAGCCGGACGGGGAATTTATGGAGGTGTATTTAAACGGGCAGTATATGGGCATGTATCTGTTGACGGAGGCGGTGGAAATCGGTGAGAACCGGCTTGCCATCGACCCTGCGTACAGTTGGTTTTTGGAAATGGAGCTGGACTTCCGTCTGGAAGAAAATGAGCCTTTTGTGGTGTCGGAGAGGGGACAGATTTTTGCCCTCAGGAATGCAGAGGGAATTTCGGCTGGTGAAAAGAGCCGGATTGAGAACATGATAAATGATATCGAGAGCGCGTTGTTTGCACAGGATGGTGTCAGCAGCATAAGCGGGAAAAAGTTATCCCAGCTGATTGACATGGATTCATGGGCGGAAATGTGGTTGATTCAGGAAATATCAGGAGATCATGATACGGGAATCGCGAGTACCTTTGCCTATGTGACGGATAAGGAAAATCCGTTTTTGTATGCAGGACCGGTGTGGGATTTTGACGGTACAATGGGAAATGTCAATACTCCCATGTTTGGAAATCCGGCAGCGCTTGTAAATTCTGCGGAGCAGTCCCGCCCTGCGGGTAATGCCAATCAGAACAGATGGCTTTCGGCTATGTACCGGAATGATGAATTTAGGAAGGCAGTGGAAGATAAGTACCAGCAGATATTCAGGGGGAAGCTGGAAGAGATTCTGGATACGGATATAGAACTCTGGGCAGACAGAATCCGCCGCAGCGCGGAATTGGATGGATTCCGGTGGCATGATAAAAGGCTTGACTGGATGTTTACGCTGCCAAAGGACTATTCGGTTCCCCAGGGAACGGATTATAGGCGGTTTGCAGGTCTTGAAAGCCATGTGAATATGGTAAAAGATTTTTTGTCAGAGAAAAAAGAATTTCTGGATAAACTGTGGATAGAACAGGTTGATTTCTGCGTAGTGGAAGTAAAGAATGAATCGCAAGCCCTGAATCAGGATTATTATCAGACGGTTTATTTCTGGGTAGAGAGGGGGACGCCGATTGCAGACCTTGCTTCCTATGAAACGATAGATGGGGCGCATTTTTACTATGTGGATGCAGATACAGGGGAAGCTGTCACCCAGGATACGATTATTTGGGAAGACCGGGTGCTGGAAGCCGTTTGGATACAAGAAGGAGAATAATCATTGGAGCAGGATCACTACAGACACGAATATAAATATCCTTTAACACATGGACAAAGGATAATAGAAGATGCCAAAATAAGCGCAGTTGCCTCCCTTGATGTGCATGCCGGAGAGGATGGCTCTTATAACATCAGGAGCTTATACTTTGATGACTATGAGAACCGCTGTTATATGGATAATGAAAACGGTGTGGACAACAGGGAAAAATACAGAATACGTATCTATAATCATCAGACAGACCGGATCAGCCTTGAAGTGAAACAGAAAATCCGGGGGAAGACAAGTAAGCGCGCATGCCTGATTACCCGGCAGCAGTGCAGGCAGTTGATGGACGGCATCATTCCAAATGACATACAGCCGGACCAGCAGGTATTGCATAAGCTGGCGATATTGATGGCGGTGCGTTTCATGAAGCCGGTGGTCATTGTGGATTATGACAGGGTTCCTTATGTTTACAGGCAGCAGGACGCCAATGTGCGGGTCACCTTTGACTGTAATATCACTTCTGTGAGCAATGTGCAGACCTTTTTGGACGAAAAAGTAAGCGGGCGGGGTGTAATGAGAGCCGGATGGGCGCTTATGGAAGTGAAGTTTGACAGTTTTCTTCCAGATGAGATACACGGACTTTTGCAGCTCGACGGACTGTCGGTGAGCACCTTTTCAAAATACTATCTGTGCAGAAAATTTAAGACATGATACAACACTACACTTAGAGGAATACCAACAGAAAGGCGGGAAAATAAAATGAGTTTTTCGGATATATTTAAAAAGGATTTCTTAGCATCATACACCAGTGAAAACATCAGCGTCATGCATATAGCGGCAGTACTTCTGATTACTGCCGTCATAGCCGCTTACATTTTCATGGTCTATAGGCTCGTCACCAAAAAGACTTTTTATTCCAAGAATTTCAATATTTCATTAGCAGCCCTTGCTGTCACCACGGCAGCGATTATTTTGGCGGTGCAGTCCAGCATCGTTATTTCGTTGGGTATGGTAGGCGCTCTCTCTATCGTGCGTTTCAGGACTGCAGTCAAGGAACCTATGGATTTATGCTTTATGTTCTGGTCTATTGCGGTAGGAATCTGCTGCGGCGCCCACATGACAGAGGTGGCGGTGGTGCTTTCCCTTGTACTCACCATTTTAGTCATGGTATTGGACAGACTTCCGATAGGACGCGCGCCCATGATTCTGGTGGCAAATTTAAAGGAATCCCAAAAAGAACCGCTTTTTACGCAGAAAATTGCAGAATACTGCAAATACTATAAAGTGAAATCAAGAAATATCGCGGCGGGAAAGTGCAATCTTGTAATAGAGGTCCGCGCTTTGAAGGAATATGAGATGATGCAGGAACTGGAACACTTAGAAGGAGTGGAGAGCGTTTCGCTGGTATCTCATGACGGAGAAGTGACCTTTTAATTGACGCCCCATGCATAAAATGATACTATAATACAGTTAGCAATAACTTTGAGAACAATGTATTTAAGATAAAGGAGACAAGCTATGTCAGTTAAATTTCACAATTTTGGCGGAACGTTAGGATGGAACTTACAGAAGAGATTCCCCAAGCTTTCCTCCGAAAGCTACCTAAAATTACAATTTCTTACCAGAAACAAACTTCAGGGAAAATATATCGATTACTTTTTCCAGGGTGAAGAGGCACCCATGCCGCTGGTGGTCAACTTAGAGACGATCAACCGCTGCAACAGCACCTGCTCCTTCTGCACAGCTAACAAGAACGCAGAAAAGCGCCCCTACAAACGCATGGACGACGAGCTGTTCTACAACATCATAGACCAGCTCCGTGACTGGGGCTATAAGGGACACCTGACCCTGTATGGAAACAACGAGCCCTTCCTTGACACCAGAATCGTAGAATTTCACAAATACTGCCGGGAACAGCTTCCCGACTGTTTCATCTTTCTTTCCTCCAACGGACTTTTACTCACCGTTGACAAAGTAAAGGAAATCATCCCTTACGTGGATCAGCTGATCATCAACAACTACTGCCGTGACATGAAACTCCACGATAACGTAAAAGAAATCTACGACTATGCCAAAGCCCATGAAGAAGAATTTAAGGACGTAGAACTTTTGATTCAGATGCGCTACATGGACGCAGTCCTCACCAACCGCGCCGGAAGCGCCCCCAACAAACAAAACACCCAGAAGATCATCAAAGAGACCTGCCTGATGCCCTACACCGACATGTTCATCTTCCCCGACGGAAGAATGGGAATCTGCTGCTGCGACAACTTCGAGGCAACCACTTTAGCCGACCTCACCAAGACCCCCCTCAAGGAAGCCTGGAACAGCGAAGAATACAAAAAACTCCGCCAGGCAATCCGAAAGAGCCGCGGAGACTACAACTTCTGCAAATACTGCGACTTCATCGACGCCGGACTTCGCATGGATGTAGTAGACGACACCCTGAAAAATCGAGATGCCAACCACGGCGCCAGGCAATCCCTTTTTAGAAAGTAAAATATTCTAATCAAATGCCTGCAAGCAGTCACTTGGTTCGTTGCTCGCGGGAATAAATTTTGGCTTGACAATGAGGACGGGTAGCGTAACCCACCGGCAAAGGGAAAGCGCTACCCGCCCGGCGTAAATCATTCAAAATAAATAACCAACCTCGCAGATGTCAATCTACTTCCGCCTCATTTTTGGCGCCTTCTTCGTGGTATTCTTTTTCGGTGTTGACGTTCCAGATGTTGGTCTTGTCTTTGATTCCGCTTAGGATATTTTTTACGGACTCGAAGGAAGTTACCATGGAGTGGTCGATGTTGTTGTAGCGGTGCTGACCGTTGCGTCCTACGCAGTAGAGGTTATCGATGGAGCTTAGGTATGCTACCAGGGTGTCGATTTCATCGTAGGTGTCAAAGTAGGCGGGGTACGCTTTTTTAACTTTTTCCATGTGGGTGTCCAGGACGACGTCCGGGCTGTCAATGAGTCCGAGTTTGATCATTTCATCGATACCAATCTTGGAAAATTCTTCTTCGGTCATGTTCCAGAAGTTGTCGCCTTCGTTTACAAAGTATTCAAGACCAATCCATACGGTGTGCTCAAGATCTTTGATCATGTAAGGGGACCAGTTGTTGTAAATCTGGAATCGACCCAGTTTTACATGCCTGTCCTGAACGTAGACCCAGCAGTCGGGGACGATGTTGCTGACGGTCTTTAGTTTGGTCTTGTTTTTTAAGTTGATCTTGGGAACGAGAACGCCTAAGGTCATGTAGTCGCGGTAGGGAAGTCCCGCTGCAATCCGGGCGGGATCGGCAGGGACGTCGTTCATGCCGTTTACAAGATCTTTTACCGGCATGGAGGAGATGAAGTAATCGCCTTCCATGGTGTGCTCCTGACCATCCTTTTCGTAGGTGAGGGAGGTAATGACATTGCTCTCGTTTTTGTGCACTTTTGTTACTTTTGCATTTTTGATGATGGTTCCGCCCAGCTTTTCAATTTCAGAGGCGGTTACATCCCAGAGCTGACCGGGACCGAGCTTGGGGTATTTAAATTCCTCGATCAGGGAGGTCTCTACCTTGCGGTTTTTCTTTTTGAACTTTTTCTCGAATACGTCCTTGATAATCGCCATGATGGATAGACCTTTGGTGCGCTGTGCGCCCCATGAGGCGTCGATTTCGCTGGGATGGCGTCCCCACAGGTTTTCGGTGTAGTACTCAAAGAACATGGAGTAGAGCTTGCGTCCATAGCGGTTGATATAAAAATTCTCAAGATTATCATCCGGTCTTTTGTGAATCAGAGAAGCCAGATAACTGAAGCCCACCTTCATGGTGGTCAGAAATCCAAAATTTTTAAAGGTTTCTAACTTTAAGGAAATAGGATAGTCGTAGAATTTGGAATCAAAATAAATGCGTGATACGCGGTGTCTGGTCAGCATGACCCGGTCTTCCTTTTCGGGGTCGGGACCGCCCTTGGTAAGGGGCATGGGTCTGTCTAAAAGAATGTCGTCATAAGTGGGAGCACCCTGCATGGGGAGCATCTTGTCCCACCACTCGTTTACTTCAGGAATCTTGGAAAAGAAGCGGTGACCGCCCATATCCATCCGGTTCCCTTTATAGTTTACGGTTTTGGAAATACCGCCAAAACAATCGCTTTCTTCAAATACAGTTACTTCAATGTCCTTTGACTTGGTCAAAAGTTCATAAGCGGCGGTAAGACCCGCGGGACCTGCGCCTATGACAAGAGCTTTCTTCATACTTTTATATCCACCTTTCCTGCATGAAATCATATTTTGCATGAGTTCATATATATTATGTCATTGTAACATAATTTGAAAACTGTGTCCATAATTTGAAAAACTTCGGCACTAACTGAATATATATCGTTAACCGTCTGTGGTAGATGAAAGCTCAGCGCTCTTTTTGATATCAAGAATGATAAACAGGACAGCCAGAAGAGTAACTGCAAATTCCCGGTATACAAAATGATGGTGATAAAAGGCATGAGTGGACGCAATCAAATGACAGAAAGGAAACAAGGCTACCAAGACCATGGAATGCTTCTGCATAACCAGGTTGAAACTGGCTTTGTTTTTAGGGAAAGTATTATGGTATATAGAAGACCTCCCATAATTAACAGTAAATAAGGCAGCTGCAAATAATGGGAAAAAACTTTTACCATTCCGCTTATTATCGTGATTTCCGATCCCTCAATATTGTTATTGTTGAGAAGAATCAGGTCTCTTGGGAGGGAATACACTAACAACAATGCTAAAAAGCCAGCACCGGCGTATGTTATGAGCAATAAAATCGATTTTAAAATTATAGTGAAACATTTGTCCTTTTCTTTAAATGAAATCATAATTCCTCCTTTTTTGCTAGATTAATATGGACGTATTATTATAGCATGGTTTTAAATTGGAGTCTAGGTATGCATGCAAGCTCTAGCCTTATTGATTACCCTATACATAAAGAAAGCTGTAACCGCTGTCAGCGTTATGACAAATATCATTCTCAATTTGTAGTCCCACGGGGTTGCTTCGGAAATTCTCAGATAAATAAATTGGAAAAGGTACAGTTCTGTAGAATACTTTGTCAGTATTCGCATCCCCCGATTGTTGATTTCAAAAATATGCAACACATATATCAAAATAAGAAGCCCGGCAATACACATAATATTTCTCAAGTATACCATGCCGACCAGGCTGTTTGTATCTAATAATTGACTGCTTAGGCCCAGACATACAAGCAATAGGGTAAGTCCGTATCCCTTTTTACTATAAAGGAAATCATTGCATTTTTCATAGTATTCTTCATAAAACAGTCCAAATGGAAAAGCAAATGAAGAAGCATACCATCCTTCCGGCCATCCTGCTTTAAATAGGAGTGCAGTCAGAACAGACACTATCAGAAAAAAGTACAGCCACCTATGTTTTTGGGTAAATCTAAATATTATGTAAAACAGAAAGTAAAAAAACAGTAATGCCCATAGATACCAATTTGTTTTAGAGAATAGTAAAGGAATTATTGATTGGATTCCCGCGTAATATCCGGTATTTACAGGTACAAACAAAGAAATAAATACATTGAGACAGTATGCCACAACAATTAAAAGCATCAGATAACAACATTTTTTCTTTATAAATCCCTTTAAATAATTATCCTTCGTCCTAAAAGAGTAAGATAATCCAAAGGCTGAAACAAAGAAAAAGAATGCCACTGATATAATCATAAATTTCCCTAGTGGATATAAAATCGACTTGTCATATCTGATCACATGACCAATTATGATTTCTAAGGCAAAAAAACCCCTTATATTATTAAAGCGCTACAATATAATTGCTTTTTCTCCGTTTTTGTCTTGTTTCAATCCAGCGAACAAAAGAATTGCTAGAATTAGAATGACGGAGGCTGAAAATATTAAATTATACATTTTGCTTGTCCTTTCTGCAGATTTGAAAAATATCTCGTTACATAAAAGCTTTATAATCATATCAATAAGCATGGTGTTAGTCAATAAGTGGGGTGGCACATCCCACTGATCTGGCACAAAAATTCATTTTGACCGTTAGTTTGCAATGGAATTATATGGATTCTTGTGATAAAATGCTAATGTTAAGTCCATATTTTTGTCCGACAATTGAATGAAGTATCTGCAGAGAGGTAAAAGTATTATTTATGATAAAGAAACATGGAAACTTGTTGAAACGGGAAAAGATAAAGGATGCTGGTTCTAAGTATAGGAACGAGTGGAAATATAGCGAAAAGGAAGCGGAACTGCTTTCGGTTAGAGAACGGCTTGCGGGGATATTGGATTATGATGTCCATGCAGGGAAAGACGGAAAATACGGGATTCAAAGTCTGTATTTTGATGACTATAAGGATACTTGCGCGAGAGATAATGTGTCTGGTGAAGGAAAAAGGTTCAAATATCGCATCCGCTATTATGGAGATTATGCAGGAAAGCTTTGGCTGGAGAAGAAGGAAAAGAAAAACAGCGGATGTCATAAAGAAAAGTGTGCGATTTCCTTGGAAGAATACCAGAACATCATGGAAGGGAAAGTTATGGATGTCTTCTGGGGGACAGAGGATCATCTGCTGAAGGCGTTCTGCATCGATATTGTCACAAAAGGATTTCGACCTAAGGCAATCATCAGCTATCAGAGGGAGGCTTTTGTGGAACCTGTTGCAAATATACGGGTTACGCTGGATTACAATATTTCTGCTTCAGATGAAATCGGGCGCTTCTTGAACGGTGATTATTTCAAGGTGCCGATTATGGAAAGCAAGATGCATGTTTTGGAAGTAAAATTTGATGAAGTTTTTCCATCCTATATTAAGGCAGTTCTGCAAGCGGATGTACGCCTGCAACAGTCCTTTTCTAAATACTATTTAGGAAGAATTGCCTTACAGGAAAAGAAAGTGAGCAGTATTTAGATGAGGTTTTATGCAAGGAAAAACAGGATTTTTATAATAGGAAGCATATTGCTTTTGCTTTTTGCGGTGGTGACGGAATGGCTTTGCGCTGAAAGTGATAAAAGCGTGATGGAAGATGGAAAATTCAGAATGTCTTTTTCCAGGGAATCTGGCTTTTATGAGGAGCCGTTTCAACTGGAAATGACGGCAGGGGCAGGGACGATTTATTACACGCTGGATGGTTCAATCCCAACGCAGGAGTCTGCAAAATATGAAGCGCCTATTTTGATTGCAGATGCCACACAGAAGGAGAATACTTATTCCATGCGAACCGATATCTCAGTAGCGTTTGATCGTGAAGCGGTAGAAAAAATGAGCATTGAGGAACCTTTCCCAGGTTATGAAACACCGAATTATAAGATTGATAAAGCAACTGTGATACGTGCAGCGCTTTACGATGCACAGGGGCAATGCAGAGATGCAAAAACTGCGACTTATTTTGTTGGGTTTTCTGACAAGGAGGGATATGACGGAATAAGCACTCTCAGTATTGTGACGGATCCAGCCAATCTGTTTGACTATGAAACCGGTATTTATGTGTCTGGCAAAGAGTATGATGATTATGTAAATGAATACAGGAATCAGGGAATTTATATTTTTCGTGAGGCTTATTGGTCACAGTGGCTTGCAAATTACAAGAATAGAGGGATAAAATGGGAAAGAAAGGCGGTATGCCAGTTTTTTGACGCAACAGGAGAACCTGTTTTTGAACAAGAATGCGGCATTCGCATTCATGGGACAAGCACCAGGGCGTATAATCCCAAGAGCCTGAATCTATATGCCAGAAAAGAATATGACGGAAATAAAGTTTTTGAAGCAGATCTTTTTGGAACAGGGTATCAGCCGTCAGCCATGACGGTCTTTCAGGGCGGTAATGATGTGAGGACGAAAGCAAAGGACTGGCTGGTCAGTACTGCAATCAAGGATTTAAATGTTTCGGCATTGAATTATAGACCGTGTGTCATGTTTTTGAACGGGGAATATTGGGGTGTTTATTGGATATGTGAAAAATATGATGCGCGTTATCTGGAATATTATTATGGTGTAAATAAAGATAATTTGATTATGGTCAAAGCGTTGGAACTGGCAGAAGGGGAAGAAGAGGACTATAAATATTATGGAAACATGGTGAAATTCTGTTCGGAGAGCGATTTGACGAAGGATGAAAATTATGATAAGGTGTGTCGGATGATTGATATGGAAAGCTATATTGATTATATGGCGGTTATGCTTTATTCGGCGAGAACAATCGACTGGCCATCAGAGAATTATGCCTGCTGGAGAGTAAAAAAAGAAGAAGACGGTGTATACGGAGACGGAAAATGGAGATGGATGGTATTTGATATGAATTCTTATGGCTTCTATCCAGAACTTGACTCCATAAGTTGGGCGATGAGTAATGATGATATGTTTAAAAATCTGATGACAAATGATACTTTCAAGAGCCAGTTGATCAGTAGGATAGAAGAACTGTCTGATACCGTATTTGAGGCGGAAGCTATGGAAAAAAAGCTTGATGATTATAGAAGTTTTATGGCTGAGGCGATGCGGGAAAATGACAGGCGTTTTTATAATGATGACTCTCTGGCAGCTTTTGACAGGGAAATTGAGGAATTGAAGGATTTTTTTTATAAACGAAAAATCTGCCTTGAACCGATTTTGAATAGTTACAGGGCAAAACCTTAAGCCGCCCAAGGGCAGGCGGTACTGGGAGTACAGTAAATCACATAAGGAGAAGGGAAAATGGGTCTTATTCAGGCGTTAGCCAATCAAATTATGAACAGCTTACAAAATCAGGAGATTTCCACATCGGCAGTATTAGCGGTGCTTGCCGTAGCAGGTATACTGGCGGTGTATGAGTTTATTGTTTACCAGGCAGTCCTGCATCGTTCCCTATACAATAAGGCATTCAATATCAGCATTGCGGTACTTCCGCTTTTTATATCCACAATTATTCTTTGCCTTCAGTCCAATCTGGTGATAACTTTGGGAACAATAGGGGCTTTGGCGATTATCCGATTCAGAACAGCGGTGAAGGATCCGGTGGATTTGATTTTCATTCTTTGGTCCCTTCATACAGGAATCACCTGTGGCTGTCAGTTATATGAGATGGCAGTAATCACGTCGCTTGTGGCGACAGTTGCGCTGGTCATTCTTGGTCATGTGAATAAGCGGATGAAGTCGCATATTCTGGTGGTGCATTGCAAGTCGGCACAGGAGGAAGAAAACCTTAGAACACTGCTGGAGAAATGCGCAAAGAGGTATCGAGTAAAAAGCAGAAATTATACGGAAAAAGGGATGGATTACGTCTTTGAAATCGTGGTGAAAGAGGCGGGAAACTTGGCATGCAATCTGGAGCAGGCAGAAATGGTAGAACGCTTTTCATTAATGGAATATGATTCTGATGATGTTTTATAATATTAACAACGAAAAACTGAGACAGGGGGACAGAAATCCGGAATAAAGAAGAGATACTGGTATCTATGGAGAAATTGGTGTAGAATGAAAGGAAACGGAAACCGGATACAGTTTACTTACTTGAAAGGCTGGCATAAAATGAAAAAAATCTGGATGATTGTATGCTCTGTAATGTTTTTGGGCGTTTACTTGATGAGCGGCAGAATAGCGGACAAGCTAAGCACAGGTGTGATGGGAGCAGAGGTGCTTCCTGTGGAAGAAATAAATGCCTTGTGCGAGGGAAAAGAAGATGCCTATATGGAATCGGAGATTACATTGGACGGAGGAGAGATCGCCTATGACAGTGAGATGAACCTGCTGTTGGTTCCCCAGGATTTATCCAAGAAGAGTTTTGACGGCACTTTGCAGGTGCCGGACGGGAAGCTATATTTTATGCAGGATGAGGCGCTGGAGGACAAGGAAGGCACGCTTAGGGAGAGCAAAATGCTCCATCTGTTCTGGATTAGGGATACAAGCTGTTGGATGTATAATGTATATTTCACAGGAATGCCTGTTGCATCTATCACCACAGAAGTGGAAGCGGATGAGGAAGGAATTATGACGGGGGATATGTGGGTATATGATCAATACGCAGACGCATCCAGATATCAAAAGGCGGCGTGCTCCTGGCATGTGAGGGGGGCAACGACTTTGAATTACGAGAAATCCAGTTACCGTCTGACACTTGATGACAAGAAATTATCCTTGTTGGGAATGCGGAAGGATGACGATTGGATATTGCATGGTCTTTATGATGACGAGGGACTGATTCATAATAAACTGTCTTATGAAGTATGGCAGGAGATTGCAGCGGATAATCATGTGGATTATGATGAGGGAATCCACATGGAATATATAGAACTATTCATAGATGATACCTATCTTGGCGTATATGGTCTTTCGGAGAGAATCGATAAGAAGGCGCTTAATTTGGGCAAGAAAGATATTCTATACAAGTGCCGGGATCAGGTGAATCCAGGGGAAGATGACTTTTACGAGGAACTTACGCAGGAGATGAGTCCTGTCTTTGTCTTAAAATATCCCAAGGATTTTAAAGTGGAAGATTGGAAACCGCTGCGACAGTGGACGTCTATGTTCTGTTTTGGTGAAATTCTGGATTATGAATCCGCAAAGGCAATTCTCAACATGGAAAATGCAATCGATTATAACTTATTTAACCTGCTTACCTGCGGCATGGACAATATTATGAAGAATATCTATTTCTTTGCGGATTATCAGATGGATGGCAGTTTTCAATTCATTAAGATTCCATGGGACCTAAATATGACATGGGGCAATTCATGGATTGACGATTACGATTGTAATTTTAATTTGTTCCAGGAAAAAAACTTTGACAGTACTGGAGGCTGGACTCCTGATATGGAGGCACTATATGAGCGCAATCCCGAGGAAATCGGTGCTCTGCAGGCAGAAAGGTGGCAGTATCTCAGGCAAAATATCATTACGAAAGAAGCTTTGTACGCAAAGGTGGATGAGGAATATGCATACCTTTATTCATCAGGGGCATATGTGAGGAACCGCCAAAAGTGGCCACCTAAGGGCGAATACTGGCGGGACGAATATATTTATGAATATATTGACAAGAGAATCGACTTTTTGGACAGTTATATTGGACGGATGAGGTAAGACGCATGGACTATAGGCATGAATTGAAATTTCTGGTCTCAGATGCGCAGTTGGAAATGATACGCTATCGGCTGAAGCTGCTGATGCGGCAGGATCTTCATCAAAAAGATGGCATTTATACGGTGCGGAGCCTGTATTTTGATGATTTCGGCAATTCCTGCATGGAGGAAAACGAGAACGGTATCGACAACAGGAGAAAGTACCGGATCCGCATTTACGACGGAAATGATGGGGTAATCAAGCTGGAAAAGAAAATCAAATGCCGGGGCATGACCAGGAAAGTCAGCAGGGAGATATCCAGAAAGGACTGTCTGCTTTATATGTCCGGCAAAGCGCCACTTCTAGCGCCGGACAGTGCAGAACTGGAGAAGGAGTTGTATGCCGAAATGAAAATGAGCGGCATGCAGCCCGTAACGGTGGTGGAATATGAGAGATGTGCTTTCGTGGAACCAAGGGGCAATGTGAGAGTCACCTTCGACAAAAATATTAGCGGCAGTGAAGCGATAGGGCATTTTTTAGACAAAAAGATTATGGCAGTGCCGCTTCTGCCTAAGGGCAATCATGTGCTGGAAGTAAAATATGATGAACTGCTTCCTGAATACATTGCCCAGGCGCTGGAAATCGGTGTATTACAGCGAACTGCATTTTCAAAATATTATTATGCCAGAAATTATAAACAGAATTAGGGGTACAGGAACGGAGGAATTTCATGAATTTTAGTGATGTAATTAAAAAATCAGTTTTAGAAGGGTTTTCTTATGCGGACTTGTCAACGGCAAAAATCATAACGACGCTGCTGATCACGTTTTTGATCGCGGTATATATCTTTTTTGTATATAAAAAGATAACCAAGAGCGCCTTTTACTTTAAGAACTTTAACGTCTCCATGGCGATTATTTCTGTGGTGACGGCGGGGATCATCCTTGCCATGCAGTCAAGCATTGTGATTTCCTTAGGTATGGTGGGTGCGCTCTCCATCGTGAGATTCAGGACGGCAATTAAGGACCCTATGGATCTTTTGTTCTTGTTCTGGTCAATTGGGACAGGTATCATCTGCGGAGCCGGGCTCTATAAGATTGCCATTATCCTTGCCGTCTTAGTGACGGTGGGCATTTTGATTCTGGATATGCTTCCGGTTAGAATAAGTCCGTACCTCCTGATTATCAATGCGGATACGAAAGAAGTGGAGGATGCGGTTACAGACACGGTAAAGAAACTGGCGGGGGCATACAAGCTGAAATCGAAGAACATAACGAAGGATGGTATGGATCTGATTTTGGAGGTAAGAGCAGGAAAGGAGAAGGAGCTTGTGGACAGCCTTTCCGAAATGAAGGGAATCACGGCGGTATCCCTTCTTGCACATGACGGAGAAGTAAAAGGTTAGGGAGTAATCATGTCTGAAAGAAGAGAAGGATCGGTTATAAGGAACGGGCGTATTGTGGCAGCGGTGTATTTGATTTTATCAGCATTTTTGATCATGATGATTGCCACCCGCTCTTCCTTTTTATATCCATGCAATAACTGGAATGATGCCAATAGTTATTTTTCTGTTGGGAAAGCGCTTTTTAACGGAAAGATGCCCTACCGGGATGTGTTTGACCAAAAGGGAATGTATCTGTACTTTTTTTATGGGCTTTGCTATCTCATATCTCATACCACCTTTATAGGGGTCTTCCTTTTTGAGGTGATCCTTGCCGCATTTGATTTGTTCGGCATCTGCAGGATTCTGCAGCTTTATGTAAAGAAAACTACAGCTCTCATCTTAAGTCCGCTGGTTCTTGCGGTTATTGTAAGTTCCTTCAGCTTTTATTGGGGAGGGAGCGCGGAGGAAGTCTGTTTTCCCTTTTTAATCTGGGGCTTATATTTTTCGCTGGATTATTTTCAAAACCGATATCCGAAGGAAGCGATGGGATGGAAGACCATCTTGATGAATGGAATCCTGGCGGGAATGGTGGCAAATATTAAATTCACCGTGCTTGGATTTTTCTTTGCATGGATGATGTGTATTGCCTTTTCCTTCTTGGCAAAAAAAGATTTCCTGGGGGCAGTCAAAGGATGTCTCATTTTTCTGGCAGGCATGGCGATTCCGTTTCTTCCCTGGGTGATTTATTTTGCATGGAATCATGGGTTGTACGAATGGTATTGGGGGTACGTGCATATCAACGTATTTGTGTACAGCAATTTAAATGAGGCTGGTCCGGGACTGTTTGAACGAATTTATGTCCTGAGCAAACTGCTCTATTGGGTCATCCGAAAGAATATGATTTATTTCTGCTTTCTGATACCCGGTGTGCTGTGGAATATACTTGGCAGGGGGAAAAAATTCCTGGCGCGTTTTAACACGCTGGCACTGTGCTTTTTCCTGTTTCTGGGTATCTATGTGGGAGGTTCGGAACTTCCTTATTATGCATTTCCGTTGGCGGTGTTCACGGTGCTGGGCTTTGCACTGCTGGGGAGGATTTTTGAGCGGATATGGGCGCATGTTCTTGCGGGAAGGAGCGCGGAAATCAAAAATGGGAAAGCAGCGGCGGGAGCCGTGGGAATGGGCACGGTGATCCTTAGTATTGGAATCATCTATGCGGTTTCTATGAACATTCCTTATATGTCTGAAAAGCGGGAAGACCTGTTTTTATATAAATTCAAAGAAATCGTGGAAGAGACAGACAATCCCACGCTCCTTAACATTGGGTGCCTGGATGCAGGGCTTTATACAGTGTGCAATATCGTTCCCAGCTGCAGGTGGTTCCAGACCCAGACGTTGGCGATCGACGATGTGCTAGAGGAACAGGAACGCTATATCAAAGAAGGTCAGACCACATTTGTGATTGCAAGGAATGATTATCCGCAGGTGATTTTTGAAAAATATGATCTGGTATCGGAAGAGTTGTGGTATCATGAAGGACAGGAATTTACGTATTATTTGTTCAGGCTGCGGGAAAATGAGTAGGAGAGAGGAGAAGGCAGATGGTGGTGCTGAAAATAATTAGCTTAATCCTATGGCTGGTGGCAATTCCCTTTTGTATGGGACTCTTGCCAATGCCTTTGCTTGAAAAACGTTTTCGGACGCCGGGGGCAGTCCTGGCAGCGGGATATATTCTTTTGTTTACAGTGTTGGAGCTGGTGGGAATACCGGTGGTTCTCCTGGCGGTCTATAACGGATTTACCGTTTTTCGAAATCTATTCACGCCTGTAACGGTGCTGTGCGCGGCGGCGGGGATTTTCGTAACGTGGAGGGGAAGGAAAAAGGGCTATGAATTAAATTTCCGGATGATTGCAGCTTTCAAGGACAGATCTTTGGAAGAAAAAATCGTGCTGGTCTTGTTTTTCGTGATTGTGGGGTTTCAGCTGTACATGTCCTTTGCGCAGGCATCCTTTGACGGGGATGATGCCTATTACGGGGCACAGGCAGTGATTGCCCAGCAAATTGATACTTTATATCGGGTAAACCCTTATACGGGGCGGAGCGCGCCTCTGGATGTGCGCCACTGTCTGGCGCTTTTCCCGATCTGGGAGGCTTATATCGGAAGCATGAGCGGTATTCATGCGACGATCATATGTCACAGTGTGGTGCCTCTTATACTGATTCCGCTGACCTATATTCTGTATTGTCATCTTGGAAAGGAACTTTTGAAAGAAAAAAAAGAGCTTCTGCCCATGTTTCTGGTACTGATCGCTTTGTGGCAGATGTTTGGAAATATTTCCATTTATACCACGGAAACCTTCTTTCTTACCAGGACCTGGCAGGGAAAGTCCTTTGCAGGCAACTTTGTGATACCGGCAGTCATCTGGATTTTCTTATGTCTGATGGAGGAGAAAAATACCGGCAAGAAGGGCTTTTGGCTTCTGCTTGCTTGTCTGAACTTTGCAGGGGGAGCCAGCAGTTCCCTTGCCATTTTGCTCAGCTGTCTGATGACGGCAGGCTTTTCTTTGCTGTTTGCCATTAGGGAGAGAAAGCTGGGGATTTTGATTAAGGGCGCTTTAAGCTGTGTGCCCGGAGGAGTTTATGTGCTTCTTTACATAGCATTGACCCATGGACTGATTGTTTTTTAATTTTGAAGGAGATGCTTTATGTTTGGAATCTTTATGGAAAGCGTGGTTATCTTTAAATTATATACAGGACTTAAGCTGCTCTTAGGTCTTGCGGCGTTTGCATGGATGTATCTTCTTCTTACGGAAAGGGATAAAAAGATACGGATACTGTTGGTGTATGCGCCGATTATTACGATTTTGCTTTTCCTTTTTCCTGTGAGCAGAAAGATATTTGTGGCGGCAGGGCTGGACGGGGAAACTTACTACCGTATCTTGTGGACGATTCCCATGGGGGGCATTTTCGTGTACGGCGCCTGCCGATTTTTTGCATCACACAGGCGGATTGGGTTGGCGGTCTGCGCAGTTCTCATTGTGCTGTGCGGAAGTTTTGTATATAAGAGTCCTTATATATCCAGAGCAGAAAATCTTTACCATATACCAGATACGGTGGTCAGAATCTGTGATCTGATAGGACCTGAGCGGTCTGGGGAGAGGGTATCGGCAGTGATGCCCCCGGATTTGATTCATTTTGTGAGGCAGTACGATGCTTCCATCAATATGCCCTACGGCAGGGAGATGCTGGTGAACCAGTGGGATTATTACAATGCGGTTTACGAGGCAATGGAAAAGCCGGAAGTGGTTGACATGGAAGAACTGCTTGAGGCGACCAGGACAGAGAACTGCCGTTACATTGTGATGGCAGAAAACAAGCGGACGAATGAAGATCCAAAGGACTGTGGTCTGGTACTTTTGGAAGTCATCGATGGATATCGCGTGTATGAAGATCCGGTCACGGCGAAAGCCCAGGAGCAGCAGTGGCAGGAATACTATGGGGATGAGGAATAATGCTGTTTAATTCGTATGTTTTTCTATTTTTATTTTTGCCCATCACCCTTTTGGGATATTTTATTCTTCAAAAGGCGGGAAAACGGTCTTGGAATGACCAGCGCCGCATCAGCGTTGGGAATGCCTTCCTGCTGGCAGCCTCCTTTGTGTTCTACTTATGGAACCGACCGGCATATATACCGGTTCTGGTGAGCAGTATGGCAGTCAATTACGGACTTTTCCGGCAGATGGAAAAAGCGCGGCACAAAAAAAGAGCGCTTGCGGCAGGGCTTGCCTTCAATCTTACCGTCCTTGCCTGCTTTAAATATATCGGTACAGGCGCCTTTGTGCCTCTGGGCATCAGCTTCTTTACCTTTACCCAGATTGCCTTCCTGATGGAAGGCTATAGGGGAAATCTAGGGCAGGTAAAGGCGCTTTCTTATGGTCTTTATGTGGGATTCTTCCCCAAGGTGATGCAGGGTCCCATTGCCCTGCCCGATGAAATACTGCCCCAGCTTGAAAAAGCAGAAAAAAAAGTGGACTGGGAACGGATTTACCGATGCCTTTACCTGTTCACCCTAGGCTTATTCAAAAAAGTATTGTTGGCAGATACCTTAGGAGGGGCAGTGGATTTCGGCTATGCCAATCTTGGGGCGCTAAATTCTGCCGACGCAGTCATCGTCATGCTTTCCTACACACTTCAGCTTTATTTTGATTTCAGCGGGTACTGCGATATGGCGATGGGCATTGCCGGCATGTTTGGCATCGAGCTGCCCCTCAACTTCAATTCCCCCTACAAAGCTTCCAATATCATGGAATTTTGGCAGGGCTGGCATATCACACTGACCCGGTTTTTCACCAGATACCTGTATATTCCCCTTGGAGGGAACCGAAAAGGAAAATACAGAACCTACATCAACTGCCTGATCGTATTCTTTATAAGCGGCATCTGGCACGGCGCCGGCTGGCAGTTCATAATCTGGGGGCTTATGCATGGCATCCTCTACGTGGCAGTCAGGGCATGGAAAGACTCCCATGCAGGCAAAGAAAATGAAAACCATGGTAAAAACAAGATTTTCCACGCTGCCAGCGTGCTCTTCACATTTTTATATGTAAACATTGCCTGGATTTTCTTCCGTGCGCCTTCCGTCAAAGAGGCGTTGGAACTCATCAAAACCATATGCTCCTTCCGCTTTACCAGAATCAACTGGGACCTGGCGGGATGCTTCAACTTGGACGAGTTCTGGTATATCATTAAAGTGGCAGGCATAGATAATTGGCAATATGCCCATTACATCCTCATGGCAGTAATTTTGCTGGCTATGCTTATCCTTGTATTTTTCTGCAAAAATGCATTTGATATGGCTAAACGTGTAAAGCCCGGAGTTTTACCCACAATATTTATCGTAGTCTTGTTTGTGTGGAGTGTTCTTTCCCTTTCCGGGGTCAGCTCATTCCTATACGTGAATTTTTAGTCCTATACGTAACGGGCAAAGCGGAGGTGCTTGCTGGGGGATTAAGTTGAGGGGCGTCGCCCGCAGGGCAGGCAGCTTCCCACAGCGCCGGCTGGATATTATCTATCGCGGTTCCTTATGGAAGCGATTAGAATGACTTAACAGCCCGTGAATATCCAGCAATCGGCGGACACGAGGTCCGACGAAGGCGTAGCTTGCCCCATGGATGGGGCAATACGCCGTTTGCGTCCGGTGCCGTTACCTATGCACGGGCTGTTTAGCCATTCTTATCGCTGCACATAGGACCGCGATAGATAATATCCAGCCGGCGCTGTGGGAAGCTGCCTGCCCTGCGGGCGATGCCCCTCAACTTAATCCCCCAGCAAGCACCTCCGCTTTGCTCAATGCCGCCACGTCATTTAAAAAGTCAAGGTGCAAGCCATATGCGATAATGGAAATAAGGATGAAGAAATGATAACTGAACAAATAAAACAAAATGAAAAGAAAAATAAAAGCAAGAATCCTTTCAAATCTGCTGTTACAGGCTTTTTAGTGATGGCAGCAGCTGCATGTATACTGACATGCGCGCTGGTGGTATACGTTGATCCCTTTTTTCATTATCATGCACCGTTAGAAGGGTTTCCGTATTTGGTGGATAATCAGTTATCACAGAATCCGGGGATGGCGGCGCATATGGAGTATGACAGCGTGATTTTAGGTTCTTCCATGACGGTGAATTTCCAGACGGACTGGTTTAAGGAACTGATGGACCTTGATACGATTAAACTCAGCTATAGCGGCGCATTTCCCAAGGATCAGGCAAATATTATGGAAATCATCTTTAAGAGCGATAACAACACGGGAGAAAAAAGGATTAAGAAGGTTTTCTTAGGGGTGGATGTCATCACTTATACCGGAGGGGTGGATGAGACGAAGTATCCGATTCCGGAGTATTTGTACGATGATAATTATTTCAATGATATTGCTTATGTGCTCAATAAGGATGTGGTGCTGAATTATATTCTGCGCCCACTGGCGGATCCGGATCCTACGGATTTGTCGAATGTGTATGCCAGTTGGTGGACGGAGGAATATTATAGTGAGCAGTGGGTGCTTCACAATTATACGTCTCCGGAACAGATTAAGGATGAGACACCGCCGGAGGCTTACTTGGAAGCAGCCGAGGCAAATCTTGAGGCAAATATCTGCCCTTATATAGAAGAAAATCCGGAGACGGATTTCGTGGTTTTCTTTCCACCTTATAGTATTTTATTTTGGAATGATGTTCTAAAGGAAAATCATTTTGAAGCGACTATGGAGGAATATAGGTATATTGCAAATAGACTGAATGCTTATGAAAATGTGGAGGTTTATTTTTTCCCGGATCAGGAGGGAATTATCTGCGATTTGAATCATTACGCGGATTACAGCCATTATCACCCTAGATATAACCGATATATGGCGGAATGTTTTGCGGACGGGACTTGCCTGGTGGCCAAGGAAGGGCAGGAAGGAAAGGGGATAGACGAATATCTGCAGCATATGCGTAAAATTGTAGAAAATTTTGACTATGAAGAACTGCTGTCACGAAAGTAGAGAATAACAGGACCATATGAAGTTCTCGATATGGTCCTGTGGTCATGTAATGCTTATTCTGCGGTAGTAGAATTTACCGTGCTCATACGGTTATTAATAATGTCTGCAATGCGATCCGCCAGTTTTTCCCTGCCTGCCTGATTGTAATGCATATGGTCAGACAGGTATTCTTTGTAGTTATCTTCATTGATGGTTCCAAAATAATTATCAATAAAAGAAACACCGCAGTCCATGGCAGCATCCGATTCTTTTACCACATAATGATTCAGGGTGCCATTTCCCATATCGGTCGTTGTTCCATTATGAAGTTTTCCGTCCTCGTCCATGTATAGGGCATAGGTAGGGGACATCACAAAAACACGGATATACGGCCAGGTGTTTTTGATATTATTGATGGCGGTACGTAATCCTCCGGTGAAAGCGGTGACATCATTTGGATTGTCCGGGTTGTCGGAGGGGGTGCCCTGATTATAGTCGGTGCTGTCATACATAATGAGGACGACATCCACCTTATCCATGTCAACGGTTTTCATGACTTCGACAGTTTCGGCATAAATTGGGTCAGGCTCATCGTTTGCAATAGATGCAATGGCGGTAAATTCGTTGTTACGGAAACATTCTGTTACATAATAAAGATTAAAGTGGTCTCTGGTATACTCCGGATTATATACGGGGTACTTGCACGCAGCAGAGGAATTTGGGAAAGCACAGTCATAAACGACGGCGCCTGTTTTAGCGGTAATCAGGGAAGCAAGCCCGGTTTCACTCCTGTCATCGGTAAAAGGATTGTTTCCTAAACAAAGAATGGTGGTGACTCCGTCATCTTCGCGTCCTGCCAGAAGGGAGGAATCCATGGGAAGAATCATGTCAAGGGGTTCTACATCGAATTGCGATGTATCTACATCCGAAGTGTCTGTATCTAAAGGTACGCCCTTGTTCCATTTATATAATCTGTATGCAGATATGATTGCAATGAGAAAAATGGCAGCAATCAGGACGATATGAAGATTTACATGAATGCCAGACTTTGCAGGGGATTCTTGCTGATTATTTAAATCGTTTTCTGAAGGGATTTTTTTATCGTTTTCCATAAGGTTCTCCTTTGATTTACTGATTCATGCACAAAACAATTATTGTCATTCTACTATTATCTGGGAAAAAAATCTATATATTCATAAAAATTTAATATACATATGTAACAGTTTCCATGCAAAAGGACCGGGAATCCCGGTCCTTACTCAATTGATTAATCCATTTGGTGTACATTGCATCCCTCAGCACTTTGGTTGACCATGGTAGCCAGTAAAGTGGTGACAGGAAGGTTATCCTTGTTATGCGCCTGAAGTTCCTTATACCATTTGCTATATTTATACATACGATAGCTGGATTTCAGTTTGCACAGTTGAGTTTCGTCTGCACAGGCATTCTTGAACGCTTCTCGCTCTTCCATGTCCATGTTAACGTAGTCCAGATAGGAAATCTGGAGTTCTGCCAAAGGGTTGGTGCATTTAGGGCATATTAGTTTGTGCCCATTCAGCATGAAAATACGATGGCAGGGTTTGCAGTAGTGCATGTACATCATAAGAATTCCTCTTTTCTTAAACAAGCATATTCGTAATGTTGTAACCCAGTTTAAAGGTTTTCGGGAAAATGTCAATAACTTATAGGTAATGTTTGGAAGATTTGAATGACAGAATTCGATAAATATTTATGTTAACTACAAAGAATCTAAATATTAAACCTTTATAACAAATGAACCAACAAAGAGATTGTACTTATTGTAGATAAATGTTATAATATCAACTGATGCAGAAAAATGATGCTGTTGAAGTATTACGAAATTATTAATACGGAGGGTTAACATAAATGGGAAAGCTTTTTGGACGTGCAAAGGGGTCTGCAAAGGCAAGAAAGCATGAAAATAAGAAAGGAAAATTATGCCAAACCGAATATGAATACGATGATATAGATGATGAAGAATATTATGAAGATGATGAGATAGACAATGGCGAGTATTATGAAGAGGATGAAGACTGGTATGGGGAGGACGATGACGAATATTACGAGGAAGAAGACCAGTACGACGATGCGGATTACTATGAGGACGAAGAAGAGCAATATGATGAAGTCGATGACGAATATTATGCCGAAGATGACGAGCGGTATGAGGAGGACGACGACGAATATTACGAAGACGAAGAAGAGCAGTATGATGAAGGGGATGATGAATATTACGCCGAAGATGACCAGCAGTATGACGATGACGAGTATTATGTAGACGATGACGATGCATATTATGCGGATGATGAGGAGCAATATGATGGGGAGGACGACGAAGATTACGGGGACGATGAAGAACTGTATGACGACGATGATGACGAATACTATGAAGATGATGAGGAACAGTATGATGAAGAAGAGGATGATGGGTACTATGAGGATGAGTATGGCGAAGTAGATGAGGATGATGACTACTACGAGGACGACGATGATGATGAAGACTATGACGACGAAGAAGACTATGACGACGAAGAAGACTATGACGAGGAGGATTCTGAGGGAGGCGTAAGAAAAATCATATATAAGATTACCCATATGTCTGCAGTGGATCATATTATTGCCTTTACCGGTGCGGCAGTCCTCCTGCTGGCAGTATTTGCCGGTATGATGTATTTTGGCGCGAAGAGTGACCAGACACAGATTGAAGCATTTGCTGAGATTGGAACGGGAGTGGAAGATATCACCATGATTGGGCAGAGCGGGCTGGTAGCGATTTCAGATGCACAGGCGGCAAAGCTTATGGCGGCATCCATGGAGGAACCGGAGGAAGCGGAGCCTGCGGATAGTGAGGGAGAGAAAATAGAGGTCGTCATGAATCTGACTTCTATCCAGAAGGATCTGAAAATCAAATTTATCAATTCAAAGACAGGAAAATTGATTCCGGATCTTGCATTTGAAGTGGAAGTAGAAAAGCCGTCCGGCGGAACGTTTACTTTCAAGGATGATGATAAAGATGGAATTATATACGAGACAAATATAGAACCTGGCAGGTATCAGATTAAAATGACAGGACCTGCCACAGATGATACATATAAGATTTCGGATGAAGTGACGGCGATTACGGTGCGGGATACCATTGAATACAAGAAGGTAGATGTATCAGATGAAGTGAAGACAGAAGCCCAGGTCAACGTAGCAGTGGAGGACACCAAGGTCAATGAAACGGTAGTGGAATCTACTAACACAGATACCGTGGAGTGGGTGGAGTCTACCAAGACTTTGATAGAAGGAACAGAAACTTCAGAGGACAGTTACGAGAAGGTCGATAAGAGCCTGATTGCGGACCCCGGAAAGCAGGCGTCTTTATCATTCCGGCTTCTTACGGCGCCGGATGAAACAAACCCTGGAATAGAGGGAGACGGCGGTGCAAATGCGGATCCGACTCCGGAACCGGCAGGCGATCCCACGCCGGAACCTACAAAGGAACCGGATCCTGTCCTGCCGCCCACACCGGAGCCCACACTGGCGCCAGCGCCCACGGAAGCACCCACTGCGCCGCCCACACCGCAGCCTACCATGGCGCCAACTGCGGTGCCTGTACCGACGGCGACCCCTTTGCCTACCGCAACCCCGGTGCCTGCCGCAACGCCTTTACCTACGGCGACGCCTGCACCTACGGCAACGGCGCAGCCTACAGCGACACCTACTGCGCAGCCGACTGCTTCACCTACCGCGAAACCCAATGATCCAAAGAATGATACAACGACCACTTTAAAAACGACAAGCGGTGAAACTTTGTGGGTGAAAGACGGGGACGGAAATTTCAGGGAAGCGAAATATGCAGATTACTATACGGCGAAAGAATTTTACCGCAGGGTAAATAAGACTACAGGAGACTATCGGTATACAGGATGGCAGGAGATTGACGGTGCAACCTATTTCTTTGATAAAGATGGAAATAAAGTTACAGGGGAGCAGGTCATTCAGGGAGCGAAATACAATTTCAACAGTGACGGCTCTCTCAATACCGGTTCTGGTCAGATGGGGATAGACGTCTCTAAATGGAATGGGAACATAGACTGGAATGCTGTAAAGAACAGCGGCGTCTCCTATGTCATTATCAGGTGCGGTTACCGAGGTTCCACCACGGGAGCTCTGATTGAAGATCCTATGTTCAGGAGCAATATACAGGGGGCTTCAAGCGCCGGACTGAAAGTAGGCGTTTACTTCTTCACCCAGGCGGTGAATGAAGTGGAGGCTGTAGAGGAAGCTTCTATGGTATTAGGGCTGATAAAGGGGTATAATATCAGTTATCCGGTGTTCCTTGATGTAGAGCCCAGCAATGGACGGGCAGATGGTATCAATGCATCTACCAGAACGGCAGTGTGCAGGGCATTTTGCCAGACCATCCAAAATTCCGGATACAAAGCCGGTATTTATGCAAACAAAACGTGGCTGAACAGCTATGTGGACGCGCCAAGCCTATCCGGATACAAAATCTGGCTGGCACAGTATGCGGCAGCGCCTACCTATAATAAGACACGGTATGACATGTGGCAGTATTCTTCTAAAGGAAGCGTATCGGGAATCAAAGGAAATGTTGACATGAATATCAGTTATATGGGATATTAAATAAGAAAGCTTTATCAAAAAGAATGGAGAAAAGAAAATGAGGACTTATTTAGTGACAGGAGGAGCTGGTTTTATCGGATCCAATTACATTCATTACATGTTCAAAAAATATGATAATGAAATCCGTATCATTAATGTGGATGCGCTTACTTATGCGGGTAACCTTGAAAACCTTAAGGATGTAGAAGAGAGGGAGAATTATACATTCATAAAAGCGGATATCTGCGATAAGGAAGCTATTGCAGGGATTTTCGCAGAGAATGATATTGACAGAGTGGTGCATTTTGCGGCGGAAAGCCATGTGGACAGGAGCATCAGGACGCCTGAGGTGTTCGTCCAGACCAATGTATTGGGGACCGCGGTAATGCTCAACTGTGCGAAAGCAGCCTGGGAGAACCCAGACGGAACCTTTAAGCCGGATAAGAAATTCCTTCATGTATCGACGGATGAGGTATATGGTTCTCTTGAAGAGGATGGTGGCTATTTTTATGAGACGACGCCCTATGCTCCTCACAGTCCCTATTCTGCCAGTAAGGCAAGTTCGGACATGCTTGTGAAGGCGTATATGGACACTTATAAATTCCCGGCGAATATCACCAATTGCTCCAATAATTACGGACCTTACCAGTTCCCGGAAAAGCTGATTCCTCTCATCATCAATAATGCGCTGCAGGGTAAAAAACTCCCTGTCTACGGAGACGGCAAAAATGTCCGCGACTGGCTGTATGTGGAGGATCATGCGAAGGCAATCGACATGGTGCAGGAAAAGGGAAGGCTTTTTGAGACTTATAATATAGGCGGACACAATGAAAAGCAGAATATTGAAATCATCCATATCATCTTGGACACATTAAAGGAGATGCTGCCAGAGAATGATCCAAGAACGAAACTGGTCAGCGAAGATTTGATTACGTATGTGGAAGACAGAAAGGGGCATGATAGAAGATATGCCATTGCGCCGGACAAAATCAAAGCGGAAATCGGATGGGAACCGGAAACCATGTTCAAGGAGGGAATCAGGCGCACGATTGCATGGTTCTTTGAACACGAAGAATGGATGAAGAATGTGACCAGCGGCGATTACCAAAAGTATTATGCATCCATGTATGAAAACAAATAGCCAAAAGCAGCGCAGGTAACAATTCAGCCTGCAAGTACAGGAGAGCAGCTTGGAGAGCGGATGGCTCGGCGCAGATGGCGGAACACCTTATCTTTTCCAGTCTCCTCTCAAAATCGGATTTCACTAACAGAATGTGTTTAGGTGTTTCAAGACGGTCGGGGCGGAGCCAAGACGGCATCCATGCCGTTTGGCTCCTAAAATCGCCATCCATGGCGATTTTGCCCTAGGTCTGCTCACATTCTGTAAGTGAAATTGCCGATTTTTCGCAGAGACTGGAAAAGATAAGGTGTGCTGCCATCTGCGCCGAGCCATCCGTTCTCCAAACTACTCTCCTGTACTTGCAGGCTGAATTGTTGTTACACTTTTTATGTTTATGAACACCCAAATATATCATTGATTTTTTCTCATTTTCTGCATATAATAAAAATATAGAAAATGTTGCCGCTTACTGATGGTGCGGGGTATAAATTATTCAGTGCGTCAAATGTTGCCGCTTACCGATGGTGCGGGATATAAATTATTCGGTGCGAACATTTATCCCCACCCTCCATGGTGGGGATTTTTATTAAGGAGGAACATGAATATACAATCTGGATTTTTTTACCACATCAAAGATGCTTTTTTGGAGGAAGTGCAGGACAGCTCACTGATGGCAAACAAAGAGGACGGGAATTACCGCCCCCATTACCTTGCCATTCAGGATTCCCAAAATGCTGGAATTTACTGGATGGTTCCTGTAAGTTCCAAGTTTGAGAAGTATCAGAATATCTACAACCGGCAGGTTACCCGGTATAAAAAATGCACCAAGATCGTGCTGGGTAAATGCGGCGGCTGGGATGCTGCTTTCCTTATACAGAACGCATTTCCGACCACAGCGGATTATTTCGACCATATACATACAAGCAAAGGTGTTCCTTTATCCCTGCATGACTCCACAGCAAAACTGATTGCCGATAATCTAAGCTACAATATCCGTCTGCACAAACGCGGCATATCTCTTTTCTATACGGACATCGACCGTATCTATCATCTGATGGAAGAAAAATTAAATGTAGGAAACTGACCAGTGCAACACCCATTCTGACTGTTAAAATAAATCCATATTCTGTCATTACTGATGACATTTCAGCCGCTAATACATTTGCAAAAGCGAATTGTGTTATTTGTTCATTTTCATCTAATTCAGCACGCAGAGTAATAGTTCAGCCTGCAAGTACAGGAGAGTAGTTTGGAGAGAGGATGGCTCGGCGCAGATGACAGGAAAATGGGAGTGATTTACAATCACTCCCATTTTGTGGTATAATCATATGAGTTATGCGTATTGTGCGTGGAAAGAGAAGCTTTGGAGGTGTTCAAATATGAAAGGAATTATTTTGGCGGGCGGTGCAGGGACGCGGCTTTATCCGCTTACGAAGGCAATCAGTAAGCAGATTATGCCGGTTTATGATAAGCCAATGATTTACTATCCCCTGTCTACACTGATGCTGGCAGGGATCAGGGAGGTGCTGATTATCTCTACCCCAAGGGATCTGCCGGTCTTTGAAGAACTTTTAGGGGATGGGAGTCAGCTGGGGATGCAGTTTTCTTATGCGATTCAAGATAAGCCCAGGGGACTTGCAGATGCGTTTATCATTGGCGCTGAATTTATCGGTAAAGATAGTGTGGCACTGGTGCTCGGCGATAATATTTTTTATGGACAGAGTTTTTCCAGGGTGCTCAGGGATGTGGCGTCAAGGGAAAAAGGAGCGACGATTTTTGGGTATTATGTCCGTGACCCCAGGGAATACGGCGTGGTCGAATTTGACGAGTCCGGGAAGGCGCTTTCCATAGAAGAAAAACCGGAACATCCAAAGAGCAATTACGCGGTGCCGGGACTTTATTTTTATGATAATGACGTGGTAAGGATTGCTGAAAATGTTGAGCCTTCTGCCAGAGGGGAGATTGAAATTACCAGTATCAATAATGAATACTTGCGCAGAGGAACGCTGCACGTTGAGACCTTAGGAAGAGGCTTTGCATGGCTGGACACAGGCAATCATGATTCTCTTTTAGATGCGGCTGATTTTGTGGCAGCTTTCCAGAAACGTCAGGGGCTGTACATCTCCTGCATTGAGGAAATTGCCTATAAGAGGGGATTTATCAACAGAGAACAGCTTCTTACGCTGGCGGAACCGCTTATGAAGACAGATTATGGAAAATATATGAAAGAAGTTGCAGAAGGATTATAAAGTGACTGGAGGAAAATATGGGAAAAATAACGGTTGAAACATGTGAAATTGAAGGATTAAAGATAATTACCCCTGCCGTCTTTGGGGATGCAAGGGGATATTTTATGGAGACTTACAATTATAACGATTATAAGGAAGCAGGTATCGATCAGGTTTTTGTACAGGATAATCAGTCTTCTTCCGTAAAGAATGTTTTAAGAGGGCTCCATTTTCAGATTCATTACCCCCAGGACAAGCTTGTGCGTGTGATTGCGGGGGAAGTGTTTGATGTGGCAGTGGATTTAAGACCCGGTTCCGCCACTTACGGAAAGTGGTACGGCGTGGTTCTCTCCGCGGAGAATAAGAGGCAGTTTTTCATTCCGAAGAACTTTGCCCATGGATTTGTCGTCCTGTCGGATTATGCAGAGTTTGCCTATAAATGTACAGATTTTTATCATCCCAACGATGAGGGCGGAATTAAGTTTGATGATCCGGAAATCGGCATCCAATGGCCTATCTTGCAGGGAACAGAGCTGATTATGTCTGACAAGGATAAAAAGTGGGGCGGAATCAAAGAATATACGGAAAGCAGAAAGAACGGATAGTGTATGAAGGGTGATGTGAAAGAGAATAAGCAGTTCAAATTGAAAAAGCTGCCAAAGCCGCTGGGAATCGGAATTTTTTACGGAATCTGTATTCTAGTGGCGATTATGGTACTTTCCCACAGCAATCCCTTAGCGCCCGATCAGCATACGGAGGATTTGAAAAAATTCTGCGCATGTGCCCTCCTTACGCTTGCCTGCATTATTTTTGGACTGTATTATGACAGGATGTTCATTATCCCGAAAGAATTGTTCCAAAGCCGGGAGTTAATCTGGAAATTGTCCAAAAATGATTTCAAAAAGCGTTATGCGGGTTCTTATCTTGGCTTTTTGTGGGCGCTGGTGCAGCCCGTGGTGACGGTACTCATGTATTGGATCGTGTTCGACAAGGTCTTTCAGACACGAAGCCAGTTGGTGGCAAGCGGTGTGGAGGTGCCTTATGTCTTATACCTTACGGCAGGATTGGTGCCCTGGTTTTATTTTTCCGAAGCAATTACAAACGGAACCAATGCGCTGCTGGAATATAGCTATCTTGTGAAGAAGGTGGTATTCAATATCAGTATTCTCCCGATTATCAAGTTAATTGCCGCCACCTTTATCCATCTGTTTTTTGTGGGAGTTCTGCTGGTAGTTGCCGTTTGTTATGGATATTATCCCAATCTGTATACATTACAGGTATTCTATTATAGCTTCTGTCTGTTCATCCTGGTGCTTGCCATGAGTTACTGCAGTTGTGCAATTGTGGTTTTTTTCAGGGATCTGGGACAGATTATCAACATCAGCCTACAGGTGGGGATGTGGGCGACGCCGATTCTTTGGAATATTGATATGTTGAATAACGATAAGATCATCACCCTTTTTAAGCTCAATCCTCTGGTTTATATTGTAAATGGTTACAGAAATGCAATATATGGGGATGAATGGTTTTTTGAACATTTTTATTCTTCTACTTATTTCTGGATATTTACGGTCACCTTGTTCTGCGTAGGGTCGTTGATCTTTAAGAGGTTGAAGGTGCATTTTGCAGATGTGCTTTAAGCCTGGCGGCATCATAAAAAGGTTTTAAGAGAAAGGCGAAAGCAGGAGAAAGTCGAAAGATGGATGGAAAAAAGACTGCCATACAGGTAAAAGATCTGGAAAAAGCATACAAACTTTATGATAAGCCTTCTGACAGACTGAAAGAGGCATTGGGATTTGGTAGAAAGAAGCGTTATAAGGAGCACTATGCCCTCAAAGGGGTAGATATGTCGATTTATCAGGGGGAAACGGTGGGAATCATCGGAACCAATGGTTCTGGCAAGTCTACGATTCTTAAAATAATAACAGGTGTTTTGAATCCAACCAAAGGCTCTGTGAATGTGAATGGACGTATTTCCGCACTGCTTGAACTGGGAGCTGGATTTAATATGGAGTACAATGGAATTGAAAATGTCTACTTGAACGGAACCATGATTGGATTTTCCAAAAAGGAAATAGACGCTAAGATGGATGAAATTCTTGGATTTGCCGATATTGGAGACTACGTTTATCAGCCTGTAAAGACTTATTCCAGCGGTATGTTCGTGCGCCTTGCCTTTGCGGTGGCAATCAATATCGATCCTGAGATACTGATTGTAGATGAAGCGCTGTCCGTGGGAGATGTCTTCTTCCAAGCAAAATGTTATCATAAATTTGAAGAGTTTAAAAAGATGGGAAAGACCATCGTATTCGTAAGCCATGATCTTGGCAGTATCAGCAAATATTGTGATCGTGTGGTCCTGCTCAACCAAGGAGTGAAATTAGGCGAAGGAACGCCGAAGGAAATGATAGACGCCTATAAGCAGGTGCTTGTGGGGCAGTATCCCCTTCCCCATGAGGAAGATGCCTCGCTTCTGGACGATGAAGAAATTGGAGCGGCGGCTGCCAGGGCAGGAAAACGGCATGCAGGGGGAGAAAACTTGGAGGACTCTGGCGCGAAGGAAGAAACTATGCAGGACGGTGCAGGGGAAGAGGATAGTACCGGCGCCTGCGTAAATCCGGATTTGCTGGAATATGGAACGAAACAGGCGCTTATCGAGTCATATTATATTACAGATGAGGCAGGCAGGAACTGCAGCGCCGTGCTTAAGGGCGGACAGTGCAGCATACATATGAAGGTATGCTTTAAGGAGGATATCTGCGAGCCCATTTTTGCATTTACAATCAAAAATATCAAGGGAGTGGAGATTACCGGAACCAATACCATGGTGGAAAAGGCATTTTTGGAGCCGGTAAAGGCAGGCAGTGTTAAACATATCGTATTTACGCAGAACTTAGATTTACAAGGGGGAGAATATCTCCTTTCCCTTGGGGTTACAGGATATGAGAAGGAAGACTTTACGGTGTATCATCGACTGTATGATGTGATGAATCTGACGGTGATATCGGATAAGGACACGGTTGGCTTTTACGATACCAATTCTAAGATAGAGGTTATTGACGAGCAGTAGAAAGGACACATTCCATGAACGAGAGTAAGCGCACAAGACCTAAGCCCATTCATTTGAAGGAAGAAGAACTGTTGGGAAAACTGCCGGAAGAAATCGGGAAGGTGAGGCTTGACTATAGGTATTATCCGGGAAAGGATTTATATAGTGATGGAGCTATTGAGGACGAAATACTGGCAATTGTAAAAAATGCTTCAAGAGTGGAATATCCAGCGGTCATAGAAGAACGGAAAAGTTGGCCGATTCTCTATCATTTATCACCTCTTAGGGGAAACATCGTAGACTGGATTCCCATCAAGCCTTCTGATAAAGTGTTGGAAATCGGTTCCGGCTGTGGCGCAATAACGGAAAAACTTTCAGAAAAAGCGGGGAGCGTCACTTGCATCGATCTATCTGCCAAACGCAGCCTGATCAATGCCTATCGAAATCAGGACAGAGACAACATTGAGATTCATGTGGGAAATTTCAGCGATATTGAACCATCCCTTTCTGAAGATTATGATTTTGCCTGTATGATTGGCGTATTTGAATATGGGCAGTCCTATATTCACACAAAGACGCCTTATGAAGATTTTTTGAAAATCATGATGAAGCATGTAAAAAAGGATGGATGCATCGTAATCGCCATTGAAAACAAATTTGGTCTCAAATACTGGGCGGGATGTAAGGAAGATCACCTTGGGACTTACTTCAGCGGTCTAGAGGGGTATCCGGAAGGAGGGAGTGCCCGAACCTTTACCAGAACGGGTCTTGAAAAAATCTTTAAAAACTGCGGCGTGGAAAACTATTCTTTTTATTATCCCTATCCGGACTACAAATTTCCTACGACTCTGTATTCAGATAAAAGGCTGCCCGGGTCAGGTGAGCTGACGGACAATATGCGGAATTTTGACCGTGACAGGATGGTGATGTTCAATGAGAAATATGTGTTTGACGGAATCATAGAAGACGGTCTGTTTCCCATTTTTTCCAATTCTTATCTGGTACTTATAGGAAAAGGCGCAGATACTTGCTATGTCAAATATTCAAATGACAGGGCGGAAAAGTATGCACTCCGGACGGAAATCGCAGATACGCCGGAGGGAAGAGTGGTACGGAAAATCCCCTTAAATGCGCCTGCGAGGGAACATGTAATGGGAATGAAGCGCTCTTGTGAGCTATTAAAGAAAAGATATGAGGGAAGCGGGCTTGCAATTAACCAATGTTTTCTCGCAGAGGATGGAAGTTATGCAGAATTTCCCTATGAAAAAGGCATTACATTGGAGGAACTCTTAGACAGGTGCCTTGAGCGGGAAGATATGGACGAGTTTTATCGCTTGTTCGACCGATATTATGAATTGATTTCGTATGGGGAGGAGCAAGAGGTTACAGATTACGATTTGATTTTTGCCAATATCCTTGTAGATGGGGATCAGTTTACCGTGATTGATTATGAATGGACGGTGGAAAAGAAAATTCCCTCCTCTGAAGTGGCATTCAGGGCAATTTATTGTTATGTGCTGGAGGAAGAAAAACGAAACAAGCTAAATCTGGATTTGATTATGGATAAGCTGGGAATCAGCCAGCAGAAAGCGGAAGATTACCGTGAAAAAGAAGGGAAATTTCAAAAGCAGGTAACCGGCAAGCGCAGTTCTATGGGAGAAATCAGGGCATCCATCGGCACTTACAGTGTGGATCCCAAAAAGCTGATGGAGCGTCATCTTCAAAAAATCCTGAATCAGAGGATTCAGGTCTACTATGACAGAGGAAGCGGATTCAGGGAGGAAGATTCCTGTTATATGCCGGATATTTATGTTGGCGAATATGAAATAGAAGCCAATATTCCTTTTGATGGCAATGTAAAAGGGCTTAGGATCGACCCGGCAGACCGTTCCTGCATGGTTAAAATAAAGGAACTGCGGCTGAATGAAACGGATGTGCCGCTACAAAAGAAATATATTCAGACCAACGGAAAAACGGTAAAGCCAGGGTGCTATGTATTTGAGAGCCAGGATCCAAATGTGTGTATTGCAGTTTCAGAGCTTCCCAGAAATGGTGAGAATCTGCTTTTGGTTAAAATGGAATTGGCGCCTGTGCCGGAGGATATGGCAAATGATATGACGGGGGCAGTCAAGAGGTTGTTCTAAGTATAAATATCACACGTTATATTCAACTATATTTAAAGCGAGGAAATGCAAGTGAATTCTCTGAAACAGAATATAAAACAGATATTGGTAAGTAGACAGCATAAACGTTATGCAAAAGAAGTAATGTCAAAAAATCTGACATATAACGACTGGATCAGAGAACAAGAAGAGAAATCCTCAATTGGCGATGCGATTGAAGTTGAGAAAAAGAAAAGTCTGACAAATGATTTTGCATTATGCGGATTTGGGAGAAAAAATGATGAAAATGATGGAAATCATTCAAAATATGACGAGAGCTGTCATGTACTGGAAGTAATTGGTAAATCTGGTCAGATTAGGGAAAAGAAGACTTATTTATCCGTGACGGCGGATGCATTTGAGAAAAATGCAGACGTTTTGTCGCAGCAAGCTGCTTTTGATGCTATTTTGATCAGCATGTATGAGGGGGAAATCAGTGATAAAGCATATAGGCTGATTGCGCAGTGTTTTGCAAAGAATAGGGATGTTTCCTTGATTTATGGGGATGAGGACATAAAGAAGGGGGATTTAAGGGAAGAACCCTGGTTTAAGCCGGATTGGTCTCCAGACCGTTTCTTGTCCTGCTTCTATCTTGGCGGGCTTGTGGCAGTCAGGGCGGAAGCACTGTGGGATGCATATAAAACATGCAAGGAAAGCGGAATGCTTGAAGGCGCCCGGAAGCAGACGGGAGAATTGGTGTATTTATTATTGTATCAGCTGTTGAAAACACGCGGAGGGTTTGATAAAAGGGAGGAAAGGACCAATTCGGTCGTGTTTCATATCAGAGAAGTACTCTTTCACAGTGCGGAAAACGGCTACGGGCAGGTGAAAGATTTAAAGCTTCCGGCTTTTGCAGAAAAGGAAGAGACGTTTTTCTCTGGTGAACAGAAGAGGGAGGACAGAGATGAAATCATCTTATCCATTATCATTCCCTCCAAAGATAATGTTGCAGTACTGTTTCAATGTCTGGATTCGCTGATGGAAAGAACTTGCTGCGCTTATTTGTGTGAACTTATTTTGGTGGACAATGGAAGCAGCGAAGAAAATAAGGCTGCTATTTCAGAAAAGGTGTCAAGGATAAATCGTGATTTGACAACAGGTGAGAAACAATTTCGACTTGCAGGCTGTCGTTACCTGTATCAGCCCATGACCTTTAATTTTTCACATATGTGCAATCTGGGAGCGGGAAAGGCAAAAGGGACGTTTTTCCTCTTTTTAAATGACGATATGGAAATTCTTCAACCGGACTGGCTGGATAAAATGCTGGAAAAAGCAAGGCTCCCCCGGGCGGGAGCTGTGGGGGTGAAACTCTTATACCCCGGATCGGATACCATCCAGCATGCAGGAATCACCAATTTGCGGGTGGGACCAGCCCATAAACTGCAGTTTTTAAAAGATGGAACCACACACTATTTCGGCATGAACAGAGGCGTCCACAATATGATGGCAGCTACAGGGGCATGCCTTATGATGTCAAGGGAGGTTTTTGAAGAGGCAGAGGGATTTTGCGAGGAACTTGCGGTCGCCTTTAATGACGTTGACTTATGTTATACGATTTATGAGAAAGGCTATTATAATATAGTAAGAAATGATGTGGCACTCTATCACCATGAATCTTTAAGCAGGGGAAAGGATGGGGAGTCTTCGGAGAAACAACTCCGTCTGTCAAAGGAAAAGGATCTTCTTTACGAGAGGCATCAAGCATTATACGGAAAGGATCCTTATTATCACCCCTATCTTACCACGGATATGCTGGAATCGGAATATTCACCGGCTTACAGGTATCAGGTGACGCTTGATATGCCATGGTCAAAGGCGTTTTCCGGTGACCGGCTGATTCAAAACGCAAGGGAAGACAAATGCCTTGTAGTGGGGATGGAATGCGCCATGGATATCTATAAGTGGCAGTATGGAGTGGCTTTAGAAAAAGGGAGAATTAAGGTAAAGCCAGAAGATATGGGATATTATTTTCAGGGCTATTCCTTTGTCATAGGAGCAGATAATGCTTGTTATAAAAAGAAATTGCTCCTAAAAAATCAAGCAGATCATCATATTTGGATGATGGATGTAGATGACAGATACCGTAAGGATATCAAAGATAATTTGAAAGACCAATTAAATGTAGATTTAACTGGTTTTGCGGCTAAAATGCGTATGGAGGAGATTCCAGCAGGCATTTATCAGTTCGGCATGCTGGCGGAGGATCGATGTTCCAGGCAGAAACTGGTAAACTGGAGCAACTGGGTGCTGGAGGTGACACAGAATGGACCAAAATGAGAATAAACAGAATTTTGAAGAAGTTGATTACAAGGAGGAATACGAGAGAGAACATCTTCGCAATGCCGATCTTGCAGGTCGGGTGGCGGATCTGGAGGCAAAATGTGATGACCTTGCCTTTAAGCTGAACAGGATCAAGGAAAACCCTCTGTGGAAAATGTCAGCTCCCCTGCGCAGATGTATGCACTTTGTCATCCGGCAGAGGAACCGGCTGAAAAACTGCGGAAGCCTTCGGGGCATCTGGGCAAAATTGAATTATAAGAAGATAGAAAGGCAGGCAAGGGGGAATTACGGCACAAAAAGTTTTCCCTCTGAGGAAGAGGCAAAGAGGCAGAGGCAGGAACAGTTTCCCCGCATGGTCAAGTTCAGCATCTTAGTGCCCTTATATAATACACCGGAAATGTTCTTGAAGGAAATGATTGAGTCTGTAGTGAACCAGACGTATGAAAATTGGGAGTTGTGTCTGGCAGACGGTTCTGATGAAAACCACTCTTATATAGAAGGAATGGTGGAGGAATACAGGAAAAGAACCGGTAAGGACAAAATTCTTTACCGAAAGCTGGAAAAGAATGAGGGAATCTCAGGCAATACCAATCAGTGTCTTAAGATGGCAACAGGAGAATTTATTGGATTGTTCGACCATGATGACATTCTTCATCCCAGTGTACTGTATGAGTATGTGAAAGTCATCAATGAAAAAAAGGCAGACTACATATACTGCGACGAGACCACCTTTAAGAGTGGGGACATCAACAAGATGCTGACGCTGCATTTCAAGCCGGATTATGCCATTGACAATCTGCGGGCGAACAATTATATCTGCCATTTCAGTGTTTTTGCAAGAGAACTTTTGGACGGAACCGAGTTGTTCCGCTCCAGATTCGATGGAAGCCAGGACCACGACATGATTCTGCGCCTCACGGACCGGGCAAAAAATGTGGTGCACGTGCCCAAACTTCTCTATTATTGGAGAAGCCATCCGGACAGCGTGGCTTCTGATATCGGCGCAAAGCCCTATGCCATTGAAGCGGCAAAGGGAGCCGTGGCGGACCATTTGAGAAGGCATGGCTTTGAGCATTTTCAGATTACATCCACCAGGGCGTTTGAGACTATTTTTAAAATCCGCTATCAAATTATAGGAAGTCCTTTGATTTCCATTATTATTGCAAATAAGGATCACACAGAAGATTTGAAGCGATGTATTACTTCTATATTAGAAAAGTCTACTTATGAGAATTTCGAGATTATTGTGGTGGAAAATAACAGCACGGAAAGAGCCGTTTTTGATTATTACGAAGAACTAAAAGAAAATGAGAAGATTCGGGTGATTACCTTTGAAGGAGGATTTAATTATTCAGCGGTAAACAATTTAGGGGCACGGCATGCCCGCGGAGAGTACCTTTTACTGCTGAATAATGATACCCAGGTGATCACCGTCAACTGGATGGAGGAGCTTTTGATGTATGCCCAGCGCTGTGATGTGGGGGCGGCAGGCGGAAAGCTGTACTACGCTAATAAGACGATTCAGCATGCTGGCGTGGTGCTGGGACTTGGCGCCCACCGGACGGCGGGACACAGCCATTACGGGCAGCACAGGGATAATCTGGGGTATATGGGAAGGCTCTGTTATGCGCAGGATGTCTCCGCAGTCACCGGCGCCTGCCTTATGGTGAAAAAGTCTCTTTTTGAGGAAGTGGGAGGACTGGATGAAGGGTTTGCCATATCCTTGAATGATGTGGACTTTTGTTTGAAACTTAGGGAAAAAGGGTATTTAAACGTATTTACGCCTTTTGCAGAATTATATCATTTAGAGTCGGTATCAAGGGGGCTGGACGACGGCGGCGAGAAGGCGGAGCGGTATAATCAGGAATCAGAGCGCTTCCGTGAGAAGTGGAAGGAGGTGCTCCGCGCCGGCGATCCTTATTATAATCCCAATTTTTCTCTGGATCGAAGCGACTTTGCTTTGAAAATATAGAAGGATTATGGTAAAATAATACAAGTGCAAGGCGCATTTCATGCCTATCAATGAAGATGATGCGAGGAGGAATTAAGATGAGCTATAAAGAACAATATGATTTCTGGCTGGAGGATGCCTATTTCGACGAGAAGACCAAAGAAGAACTGCGCGGCATAGCAGGAGATGAAAAGGAAATAGAAGACCGTTTCTACAAGGAGCTGGAATTTGGAACAGGGGGACTGCGCGGTGTCATCGGCGCTGGAACCAATCGTATGAATATCTATACCGTAAGAAAGGCGACCCAGGGTCTTGCCAATTACATAATCAAACAGGGAGGAAAAGAGCGGGGCGTGGCAATCGCTTACGACTCAAGAAGGATGTCCCCTGAATTTGCGGATGAGGCGGCTTTATGCCTTGCAGCTAACGGCATCAAGGCATATGTGTTCGACGCGCTTCGCCCCACACCGGAGCTTTCCTTTGCCCTTCGCACCCTTCATTGTATCTCCGGTATTGTTATCACGGCAAGCCACAATCCGCCGGAGTATAATGGATATAAGGCATATTGGGAGGACGGCGCACAGGTTACGGCACCTAAGGATGTGGAAATCATCACCGAAGTCAAAAATGTGACAGACTATCACCAGGTAAAGACGATGGATAAGGAAGAGGCTCTTGCGGCAGGTCTTTATCAGGTAATCGGTAAGGAAATAGACGATGCCTATATGGAAGAGCTGAAAAAGCAGATCATCCATCCTGAGATCATCAAGGAAGTGGCGGATGATATCAAGATTGTTTATTCACCCTTCCACGGAACCGGCAATGTGCCTGTGAGAAGAATCCTGTCTGAGCTCGGCTTTAAGCATGTTTATGTGGTGCCGGAGCAGGAACTGCCGGATCCCGATTTTACCACACTGGAATATCCCAATCCGGAAGATCCCAAGGCATTTACCCTTGCGCTTAAGCTGGCAAAGGAGAAAAATGCAGATATCGTGCTTGCAACCGATCCCGATGCAGACAGACTTGGCATATATGCGCTTGATACCAAGTCCGGCGAATATGTTCCCTTTACAGGCAATATGTCGGGCATGCTGATTGCAGAATATATTTTAAGAGAAAGAACGGCGACTGGCACGATGCCGGAAAACCCTGCTTTGGTTACGACGATCGTTACTACCAATATGGCAGCAGCTATCGCCAAGGATTACAATGTAAAATTTATCGAGGTCCTGACCGGATTTAAATATATCGGCGAACAGATCAAGTTATTTGAGCAGAGCGGGTCTAACAATTATGTGTTTGGTCTGGAAGAAAGTTACGGATGTCTGGCAGGCACCCATGCAAGGGATAAGGATGCGGTTGTGGCTGTTATGTGTCTGTGTGAGATGGCTGCATGGTGCAAAAAGAACGGCATTACCGTATGGGATCAGATGCTGAAACTCTATGAGAAGTATGGCTATTTCAAGGAAACACAGTATGCTATCACCTTAAAGGGAATCGACGGATCCAAGCAGATTGCAGAAATGATGGACAAATTAAGAAGTAACCCGCCTAAGAATTTCGGGGAGCTTACGGTAAAGGAATTCAGAGATTACGGTAGCGGCATTACCAAAGATATCGCAACAGGTGAAGAAAGACCTACAGGGCTGCCCAAATCCAATGTATTATACTTTGACCTTACCAATGATTCCTGGTGCTGTGCGCGTCCCTCCGGCACAGAACCGAAAATCAAATTCTATATGGGCGTCAAGGGAACCAGCCTTGCCGACGCAGAAGATAAGGTGCAGAAGCTTACGGAAGATCTGAAGGCATATCTGTAAGCAGTGGAAGAATGCATGAAAAGCCGGTAAGGTAATTCGTGTAAGGAGGAAGACCAAACTGTAACAATGAATAGGAATCCGCCCCGTTGCCGTAAGTAAACGTTGAATGGGGCGGATTTTGTAACAAAAAAGCTTATGGGTGAACGGTAGGTGACAAATTGGGGAAAATAGCCAAAATCAGCAATTTGAAAAAAACATTGCGTTATCTAAAGAAAAACGGAATCCGCCGGGCATACTATGCCATGAAGGAGCGGATTGAGACGGAGACAAAAGATGATTATGTTTACGAACCTTTAAGTGACGAACAAAGAAAATGGCAGGTGCAGGACGGAAAACGATTTTCAACGAAGTTCAGCATTCTGGTACCTGCTTTTGAGACAAAGGAAGAACACTTAAGGGCGATGCTGGATTCTGTTATGTTGCAGACCTATGGACATTTTGAACTGATTATAGCGGATGCCAGCGAGAGCGGGCGGGTAGAAGAGGTGATCCGCACTTATACGGACAAACGGATTATGTATAGGCGGCTAAAACAAAATGCAGGAATCTCTGCAAACACCAATCAGGCACTCATGTATGCAACGGGGGATTATGCAGGACTCCTTGACCATGACGACGTGCTCACGCCCGATGCGCTTTATGAAATGGCAGCATGTATTGCAAGGTATGAAGAGGAAGATCTTCAGCTGCAGCTTTTGTATTCAGATGAAGATAAATGCGATGAAAATCAGACCAGCTATTTTGAAGTCAATCGAAAACCGGAATTTAATGTAGACTTACTTTTGACCAATAATTATGTATGCCATTTTATGGTGATGAAACGCCAGTTGATGCAGGAACTTGGTTTCCGCAGTGTGTGCGACGGCGCCCAGGACTATGATCTGGTGCTCCGGGCATTGAGTGTGATGCTGGGTAAAGATAAAAAGCGGACGAAAAAGAAAGACGTGCCGGTAGCGCATATTCAGAAGGTGTTATATCATTGGAGGTGCCATGAGCAGTCTACGTCTGAAAATCCGGCAAGTAAGCAGTATGCCTATGATGCTGGGAAAAGAGCCTTAGAGGATTTTCTAAGGGCAAGGGGATTTAAGGGCATGGTCTCCCATCTGCCGCATCTTGGTTTTTACAGGGTGGATTATCAGCCGGATTTGATCGCAAACCGACCCGACGTGGCAGTGGTGGGAGGAAGGCTGCTTGATAAGAAAAATAAAATAACGGGTGGAATATATACTGCCGATGGACAGCCTTTTTACGCAGGGCTTCATAAGGAGTACAGCGGCTATATGCACAGGGCAGTGCTGCAGCAGGAAGCGGAAATGGTGGATTTGCGCTGTATGAAGGTTTCTCTGGCGGCGGAAGGAATTCTGGAAGAAATGATCGGGCTTCCCTATTTACAGCATCCTGGAACAGGAAGATTTGACTGGCGGGATTGCCTCAAGGAGGATGTGGATTTCCTGGATTTGAGCCGCCGGTTTTGTGCCAAGGTAAGAGAACAAGGCTATCGGATCGTATGGGATCCTGCGATGTCAGAAAAAATTGATTAAAATATTAAATGAGGATTTAGTTCGTGACAAAAACGACGATAGTAATACCAAATTACAAGGGAATAGACTATATAGACAACTGTCTTTCTTCCATATATAAAGGAACTGTCATTCCGAACGTCATTATGGTGGATAATAATTCCAAGGACGGCAGTCTGGCATTGGTAAAAGAAAAGTATTGCCAAGTGAAGATCATAGAGTTTACAGACAATATGGGATTTTGCAAGGCAGTAAATGCAGGAATCAAGGCGGCAGACACGCCCTATGTCCTCCTGCTCAACAATGACACGGAAGTGGATGATCATATGGTGTCCTGCTTAGAGCAGGCGCTTGAGAAGGAACAGAAGGCATTTTCGGCAGCGGCAAAGATGATAAATCTCCATGCGCCCGAACGGCTGGACGGCGCAGGGGATTTTTATTGTGCCCTTGGCTGGGCGTTTGCCAGAGGGAAAGATAAGCCGGCAGAAGGCTATGATAAGCCCTGCCGCATTTTTTCTGCCTGCGCCGGTGCCGCCATCTACAGGCGGGAAGTGTTTGATAACATAGGTTATTTCGATGAAAACCATTTTGCTTACTTGGAAGATCTGGATATCGGGTATCGCGCGGACATTTATGGATACCATAATAAATATGTTCCGGAGGCAAAGGTCTACCATGCCGGCAGCGCTGCCACTGGTTCTAGGCACAATGCGTTTAAAGTGACGCTCTCTGCGCGGAACAATATATATTTGATTTATAAAAACATGCCTCTTTTGCAGTTTGTGATCAATCTGCCTCTTCTGGCGGCAGGACATTTGATCAAATTTGCTTTTTTTCTTCACAAAGGATTGGGAAGGGCTTACCTTGTAGGAATTTTGCAGGGATTTAGGATGGCGTTTTCAAAACAAGGCAGAAAGAATAAGGTGAGGTTTGCATGGCGCAATTTACCGAATTATTTCTGGATACAGGGACAGTTGTGGGGGAATATAGTTAGGAGGGGACTGTAGTGGTGAAGACAAGGAGTTGTCTGTGGGTCGGCGGTCGGCTTTCGGTTCCGGTGGGTGCTGTGGATGGTCCGCTTAGGGGCGCGGCATAGCGCAGGCGAAAGGGCAGGCTTGACCTAAGGGACGGCACATCCTATCGTTTCAAGTCTCCCCTCAAAATCGGATTTCACTAACAGAATGTATTTAGGTGTTTCAATGCGGTCGGGTCGGAGCCAAGACGGCATCCATGGCGATTTTGCCCTAAGTGTCTCAACATTCTGTAAGTGAAATTGCCGATCTTTCGCAAAGACTTGAAACGATAGGATGTGCCGTCCCTTAGGTCAAGCCTGCCCTTTCGCCTGCGCTATGCCGCGCCCTTAAGCGGACCATCCACAGCACCCGCCGGAACCGAAAGCCGACCGCCGACCCACAGACAACTCCTTGTCCAGGAACACTACGGTTCCCCATGAACAATGATATTATAGCAACATTATAGAACGTTGCCAACATTATGCGCTGGAAGTGAAGTGATAAAGAAAGTATTATGGAGGAAATCTTCATTTCGCCCATGGCGAATTAAAATATTTATGCGGAATGAAGGAGGTAAGGAAGGGGGAGGAGGGAGGGCGGCAGCAGCGGGGCTTAGGGGAGGGCATAGGGTATCGTTTCCAGTCTTTGCGAAAAATCAGCAATTTCACTTACAGAATTGATCGATACCAGGGGAATCCGGCATGGATGCCGGATTAGGAGCTAAGCGGCACGGATGCCGCCCTAGCTCCGACCCGTCAGCCTTGAAACACCTATATCCAATTCTGCTAGTGAAATCTGATTTTGAGAAGAGACTGGAAACGATACCCTATGCCCTCCCCTAAGCCCCGCTGCTGCCGCCCTCCCTCATCCCCCTTCCTTACCGGACTTTATACCGGCCCCATGAATTTTAAGTTGTACTTTTTGTAATAATATTGTAAAATATTTGCAAGAAGGTAGCAGGATATGATAAAGGACAATCAGAAGTATTTCAATAGACTGCACTTGTTGGTAGACGCCGTAGTAGTAGCTGTCGCCTACTTGTTTGCATGGTATATAAAGTTCTGCACCGTTTTTGCCGATACGGAACCGGGCGCAGGTGCATTAGATACGAGGACCTATTTCAGTTTCCTTTATTTTGTTGTGCCTGAATATATTATTCTATACTATTTTTTCAACATGTATGCGCCAAAGCGCGCGACCAGGCGAAAATATGAACTAGAAGGCATTGTCAAGGCAAATACTGTCGGAATTGTCTTTTTTATCGTGTTCTTGTATTTTATTAAGCAGCAGCATTTTTCCCGTTTTATGATGGGGGCATTTTATGTGATCAATATCGCGTTTACCACGATATGCCGCACGCTGATTCGGAATATGCTGCTTTATTTCAGAAAAAAGGGATATAATTTAAAGTATATTCTTCTTGTAGGGTATTCCAGAGCGGCTGAGGAATATGTTACCAGGATCAATGCGAATCCCCAGTGGGGATATGTGGTCCGGGGGATATTGGATGACAGGATTCCCAGCGGGACTGTGTATAAGGGCGTCAAGGTGGTGGGAAGGATAGAAAATATTAAATATATTCTCCCCGAAAATAAATTAGATGAGATTGCGATTACGCTGGCATTAAAAGATTATGATCATTTGGAATATATTGTAGATTTATGTGAAAAATCAGGGGTTCACACGAAATTCATACCCGATTATAATTCACTGGTGCCAAGTCATCCTTATACGGAGGATCTGATGGGGCTGCCGGTGATTAATATCCGTTACGTGCCGCTTACCAATACCTTGAACTGGGTGACCAAGCGGGCGGTGGACATCATAGGGTCGACGGTGGGATTGATTTTGTCTTCGCCTATTATGCTTATCGCTGCGCTGGCAGTGAGGCTCACCAGCCGCGGACCAATTCTTTTTAAGCAGGAACGAGTGGGGCTCCATAATAGGACCTTTAAGATGTATAAATTCAGGACAATGGAGATGCAGAAGCCTTCCGCAGAGCAGAAGGCATGGACGGTGAAGGATGATCCCAGAGTCACAAAGGTAGGAAAATTTTTGCGCCGCACCAGTTTGGATGAACTTCCTCAGCTGTTCAATATATTTATAGGAGAAATGTCTTTGGTGGGTCCGAGACCAGAGCGTCCGCAGTTCGTGGAGGTCTTCAAGGAAGAAATTCCACGTTATATGATTAAGCATCAGGTCAGACCAGGACTTACAGGCTGGGCGCAGATCAATGGATACAGAGGGGACACATCTATACGCAAGAGAATAGAATATGATCTTTTTTATATTGAAAACTGGACTTTAAGTATGGATTTCAAGATTATGTTCCTCACGTTTTTTAAAGGTTTCATCAATAAAAATGCTTATTAAAAACTTTTTGAATATAATAGACGTAATTTACAAATCTTAAGGATAGATTAAAAAAGCTGCTAAGGGCTTGCCTAATGGGAAATTTTGTGTCAAAATAGTATCTTGTGAGAAATCACAGATGATAAAGCCCAGATAGATTATGAAATGTAGTAGATAAGGGAGAGGTCAATCATATGACAACAACATCAAAGAAACCGGTTAAGAAAAGACCAGTCAGGCATGATGAGCCTGTCAGCGCGAAGAAAAGAAGCAGCGGCAAAAGCAGGAAAGAGCCTGTGTCAGCTAAAAAGAAATCAAAGAAAAAACGCACCAAGATACTGCTGTTTATTCTGGAAATATTTATTTTACTTATCATGGTTGTAGTATTGTACGGGGTTCTCAAGGTAGAAAAGGTGGGGAAGGTTGACTTGCCCAAGGAAGAGATCGTGATCAACCCAGAGGTTGAGGAACAGGTTGAGACTACCATGAGGGGGTACCGGAACATTGCACTGTTTGGCGTGGATTCCACGACGGGAGCCCTCACAAAGAATACGCGAAGCGACACGATCATGATTGCATCCATCAATCTGGATACAGGGGAATGCAGGCTTGTAAGTGTATACAGAGATACGTACTTGAATCTGAGCAATGACTCTTACAATAAGTGTAACGGGGCATATGCAAAGGGCGGTCCCAAGCAGGCAATCAATATGCTGAATATGAATCTGGATATGAATATTACAGATTTTGTTACGGTAGGATTTGCGGGTCTCAGCGATACCATCGATGCACTGGGCGGCATCATGATTGATGTGGATTCTGAGGAGCTTAAGCATATTAATAACTACCAAATTTGTATGGCAGAGAACTTAAAGAGAGATTATGTGCCTGTAACAAGCACAGGTTATCAGCTTTTAGACGGGCTTCAGGCAACTGCATACTGCCGTATCCGTTACACAGCGGGAGATGACTTTAAGCGTGCGGAGCGTCAGAGAGAGGTGCTGATGGCAGTTGCTGATAAGGCAAAGACAGCTTCGCCGGCAACGCTGAATGATGTTGCAAATGCTATATTTGATAAGGATGAGATTTACACATCTTTGGATCTTTCTGAAATACTTGAACTTTTAGGTGAAATCGGCAGATATGAGATTGTAGATCAGGGAGGATTCCCCGAGGAGAGTATGCGTGCCACGGGTACCATAGGGTCAAAGGGAAGCTGTGTCGTACCGGTATCCCTTGCAGATAATGTACAATGGCTGCATGAGTTCCTGTTTAAGGATGAAGAATATTCTCCTTCTTCAACCGTATTGGAATGCAGCGAAAAGGTTGCGGCTGATACGAGTCCGTATGTGAAATAGGAAATACCAAGCGTTGATGCATGTTATGTGCTGGCGTATTGGATAGAAAGGACCAACGAAAGCTGGTCCTTTCTGTGTTATAGAAATTTTGCCAGGAGGGTTAGGCATATGATGGAGGCAGACGTAATCATTCCGGTATACCGACCGAAGGAAAAGTTCCTTAAGCTGTTGGATATGCTGCAGGTGCAGAGTCAGCCGATTGGGCAGATTATCGTGATCAATACAGAAAAATCGTATTATGATCAATTCACTGCCGGCATGGACTTGGAGAAAAGATATAAGAAACTGCGCGTAACGCATATAGCCAAGGAAGAATATAATCACGGCAAAACCAGGAACTTAGGGGCATCCCTGTCAAAGGCGCCGTACTTTATTATGATGACGGATGATGCAGTTCCTGCAGATGAAAATATGGTTGAGCGGCTGCTTGCGCCCTTTGAAGACGGGCAGGTGGGGATGACTTATGCGAGACAGATGCCGGCAGAGGAAAGTGGTGTGATCGAGCGCTATACGCGTTCTTTTAATTACCCGGAAGTATCCTGCCGAAAGTCGGTTGAAAACTTAAAGGATATGGGGATTAAGGCTTTTTTTGCATCAAACGCCTGCGCTGCTTACAGAAGAGAGGTCTTTGAGCAGTTAGGAGGTTTTATAGAGGGTACGATTTTCAATGAAGATATGATTTATGCCAGAGGGGTTTTGAATGCGGGATATCAGATTGCCTATGCAGCAGATGCCAAGGTGGTCCATTCCCATAATTATAGCGGCGCAGCGCAGCTTAAGAGAAATTTTGATTTGGGCGTGTCCCATGCCGATCATCCGGAGGTTTTTGCAGGAATCGCCACGGAGTCAGAGGGAATCCGCCTTGTAAAGAAAACCTGCAGGTACCTTTGGAAAATCAAAAAGCCATGGCTCATACTAAAGCTGGTATGGCAAAGCGGCTGTAAATATATAGGATATTTTTTGGGGAAAAGATATAAGAAACTGCCTGTCAAAATGGTAAAAGGACTTTCTATGAACCAAGGATATTGGAAATGAAATTGTGTTTTTTATAACAGAATCATCAAACTTCTGTCACAAAATAAACACAATTACTGAATATACTAAGTGCATAGTAAAGTAACAAAGAGATAAATGCAGGAAAGGAAAAGAGGTAATTGTTATGTATGAAAATAATTATCCAAATAACTATGACCACACAGGGCAGAGCCAGAACGTGATGAACCGTACAAATCAAAACCAGGGAAACGGAAATACTTATCAGTATGGGTCGAACGGCAGCTTCAGCGGTGCAAATAGTGGTTTTTACACGGAAAGAGGCGCAGACCAATACGGACACGGGAAAAAACCGGAAAAGAGGAATCATGGCAATTCTGGTACGGGCAAAAAACTTTTGGTTGGAATCTGCTGTGGATTATTGTTTGGTCTTTTTGCCGGATTAGGATTTCAGGCGATTGATCTTGCGGCGGATATCATAGGAGTAAGAGCAGGGAGAGCGCAGGTGCAGGAGGATTCTGTAACGGAAAAAGAGACACAGGCAGTTGAAGAGGAAAGCGGTGTAAAAGAAACTCCGGAGGAGACAAAGGTAAACAGCAGCCAGTCTGTTCAGACCACAGTAACGGATGTGACGCAGGTGGTAAAGGACGTAATGCCGTCGGTAGTTTCAGTCAATGGAAAGTATATAGAGAGAATGACCTTCTGGGGACAAGAGTTCAGCCAGGAAGGGATAGGATCCGGATCGGGAATCATTGTGGGAAAGAATGATACGGAACTTCTTCTTGTCACAAATTTCCATGTGGTCAATTCGGCGGAAGAGCTGACGGTTCAATTTGTGAATGGCGACCAGGCACAGGCACAGGTAAAAGGTGTGGATGAAGATAAGGATCTTGCGATTATTGCAGTGCAGCTTGGGGATATCAGTAATGAAGTAATGGATCAGATAGTTATTGCAAAGTTGGGAAGCTCCGATGACCTCACTGTAGGAGAGCCGGTTATTGCAATCGGGAATGCGCTGGGGTATGGCCAGTCTGTCACCACCGGTGTGGTCAGTGCTCTTGACAGAACCATAGGAACTTCTGCAACTCAAAATATGTCCGAAAACATGGATACAGAGATCAATACTTTTATTCAGACAGATGCGGCAATCAATCCGGGCAATTCGGGAGGCGCGCTGCTGAATATTAAAGGAGAGGTAATCGGTATCAACTCGAGCAAAATTGGAGATACCCGGGTAGAGGGGATGTGTTATGCTATACCGATTTCTGATGCAAAGCCGATTATAGAAGAACTAATGGAAAAAGAAACAAGGCTGAAAGTTGCCGAAGAAGACAGAGGTTACCTTGGAATCACAGGGGTGGATGTGAAGTCGGAATATTCTCAGCTTTACGGAGCGCCTAAGGGGGTCTATGTCTCATCTGTCACGGAAGGGTCGGGTGCAGACAAGGCAGGGCTTATGAGAGGAGATATTATCGTCGCGATGAACGGCGAGGAGGTCACTTCCATGGCGGAACTTAAGACTGAATTGCAATACTATGCAGCGGGAACAACGGTGACGCTGAAACTGATGCAGGCTTATCCCGACGGCTATCGCGAGAACACGGTGGAGGTCACGCTGGGAGGACAAAGCAGCGTTCAGTAGAAATTATGTATTCTTTTTCGGATGGACTCATAAAATTAGTTAAAAGAAATGACGGTATTTATGGGTGATGTATGAAAAAGGTTGATTGTCGGTTTGTAAAATATGGGATATGTGCGCTTGGCGCTATGGCGCTTTGCCTGCTGGCTGGATGCGCGAAAGAGAAAGACCCAATGGAGAAAATAAAAGACCTGGAGTTTACGGTGCTTGCGGAGGAGAATATACCGGAGGAACTTAAGACGGTCATTGATGAGAAAAAGGGAAATGCGTTTAAGGTCACTTATCAGGACAATGGTTTTTTGTATATCTGCATTGGGTACGGCGAGCAGGTGAGCGGCGGGTACAGTATTACGGTAAATGATCTGTATCTGACGGAAAATGCGATTTATGCGGATACGACGCTGCTGGGACCGGAGCCGGGGGATGAAGGGGCGAAGAAGAATGCGCCTTCTTATCCCTATATTGTAATAAAGACGGAGTTTGTGGATAAACCGGTGGTATTCAATTAGGGCTTTGGTATTGCCGGAGGGGCGGGCAGCACTGCTTCAAGGGACAGCCGTGTAAGGCGGCAGGACCCTGGGCTTAAGGACAGCGCCGAAGGACAATGGCGGTACGGAGGCGGAGAATAGACCGGCGCAGGGGGCAGCATATCATATCGTTTCAAGTCTTTTCTCAAAATCGGATTTCACTAACAGAATGTATTTAGGTGTTTCAAGGCGGACGGGTCGGAGTCAGCGGCATCCGTGCCGCGCGACTCCTGAAATCGCCATCCGTGGCGATTTCACCCTGGGGGTCTAACATTCTGTAAGTGAAATTGCCGATTTTTCGCAGAGACTTGAAACGATAGGATATGCTGTCCCCTGCGCCGGTCTATTCTCCGCCTCCGTGTCGCCGTTGTCCTTCGGCGCTGCCTTAAGCCCAGGGTCCTGCCGCCTTACACGGCTGTCCCTTGAAGCAGTGCTGCCCGCCTTTCAGGGAGTTCATGTCGCTGAATATAGGGAGTTGGAGGATATATGGTTTAAGCGGTGGCTAAGAAGAAGGAGGAAAGATTTTGTGGTGGAGTTGGTGGGGATGTGGTAGAATAAAGGGGATGTGGCGGGGCATGCATTTGGGGTATATTTAAGGAAAAACTGGGATTGGTGTGGAGGTGTATGGGATGATTTGGATTAAGAATGGGATGGTGATCGATCCGGTAGGAGATGTGGTTTATAGGGCGGATCTGGTGATAGAGGATGGGCGGATTTCGCGGATTTTGAAGGATGGAGAAGATCCGGGAGAGGAGTTTTCGGGGGATGTGCAGGTGATTGACGGGACGGGGCTGATGGCGGCGCCGGGGCTGGCGGATACCCATGTGCATTTCAGGGATCCGGGGTTTACGTATAAGGAGGATATTGACAGCGGAGCGGCAGCGGCTGTCAGGGGAGGATTTACGCAGATTGTGTTGATGGCAAACACGAAACCTCCTGTGGATAATGTGGAGACGCTTTGCTATGTGCTGGATAAGGGAAGAAAGACGGGGATTCATATTGCAAGCTGTGTGAATGTGACCCGGCAGATGGCTGGTAAAGAACTAGTGAATATGGAGGAATTGGCAAAGGCGGGAGCGGCAGGGTTTACGGACGACGGTATTCCGCTGGTGGATGAAGAACTGGTAAGGAAAGCGATGGCCGAGGCGAAAAAATGGGATAAGCCGATCAGCTTTCATGAGGAGGATCCGGCGCTGATTGCTAATAATGGGGTGAATGCCGGGAAAGCGGCCGACTATTATGGCATTGGAGGGTCGCCCAGGGAGGCGGAGATTGGTCTGGTAAAAAGGGATTTAGCGCTTGCCCAAAAGACGGGGGCGGAAGTGGTGATACAGCATATCAGCACCAAGGAAGCAGTGGAGCTGGTGCGCAGGGCGAAGGCAGAAGGCGTCCATGTCCATGGGGAGGCAACGCCTCATCATTTTACCCTTACCCAGGAAGCTGTGATGGAGAAGGGGACGCTGGCAAAGATGAATCCGCCTCTTCGGGAAGAAGAGGACAAGATGGCAATTATAGAAGGGATCAAGGACGGCACCATCGATCTGATTGCCACGGATCATGCGCCTCACAGCAGAGAGGAAAAGGAGCGGCCTATTACCCAGGCGCCCAGCGGGATCATCGGGTTGGAGACAGCGCTTTCTCTTGGCATCAGGGAATTGGTGGAGCCGGGGCATCTGTCCTACGGAAAGCTCATTCATGCCATGAGTACGGCTCCCTGTGAGCTGTATAAGCTTGACGGCGGCAGGATGGAGGAAGGGATGGCGGCAGATCTGGTGCTGTTTGCGCCCAAGGAGCGGTGGAGGGTTTCCAAATTTGCATCCAAATCCGCCAATTCGCCTTTCATCGGAGAGGAACTTCCGGGGGTGGTGCATTATACCATCTGCGGCGGAAAGGTTGTGTACCAGAGAAATTGATAGGTAGGAGCAAAGGAGAACTGGTTATGAGCGGAAAAAGAAAAGTGAAAGCCCGTGTGCGCAGTCAGAGAATGATTGCACCGGATATTTATGAAATGTGGCTGTCCACGGATTTGGCGAAGGAAGCCGGGGCAGGACAGTTTGTCGGAATTTACCCTGAGGATAAGTCCCATTTGCTGCCCCGTCCCATCAGCATATGCGAAGTGGATGAGGAAAAAAGCGCCCTTCGTATCGTGTACAGAATAGCGGGAGCGGGGACTGCGGAGTTCGCTGCATGGCAGCCCGGGCAGGAAGCAGAGATTTTAGGCGTTCTGGGGAATGGATTTCCTGTGGATAAAGGGAAAGGAAAAAAAGTGGCGCTGATGGGAGGCGGCATCGGGATTCCGCCGATGCTGCAGCTTGCCAAGAAATTAAAGGCAGCAGGCGGTGAGGCAGCCATTGTCCTTGGCTACAGGGACAGTCAGCTTTTCTTAAAGGAAGATTTAGCAAAGTACGGAACCGTGTATATCGCAACGGAAGACGGAAGCGCAGGCGTCAAAGGGAATGTGCTGAATGTGATGGAGGAGGAACAGATTAAGGCGGATGTGATTATGGCGTGCGGTCCTATGCCCATGCTCCGTGCCATCAAGTCCTATGCGGCGGAGAGGAAGATGGAGGCATACATCTCCCTGGAAGAGAGAATGGCGTGCGGCGTGGGAGCGTGTCTGGGTTGTGTGTGTAAAACCACTCATAAGGATGCCCATTCTCATGTCAATAATGCAAGGATCTGTACGGACGGACCAGTGTTTGATGCCAGGGAGGTGGATATCTGATGAATACAAAGGTAAAGATTGCAGGAGTGGAATTTAAAAATCCCGTCATGACGGCATCCGGGACTTTTGGATCCGGTATGGAATACAGTGATTTTGTGGACTTGAACCGGCTGGGAGCGGTAGTGACAAAGGGTGTTGCCAATGTGCCCTGGCCAGGCAACCCGGTGCCCAGGGTGGCGGAAACTTACGGGGGCATGCTCAATGCCATCGGTCTGCAAAATCCCGGTATCGATGTGTTTATGGAAAGAGATCTTCCATTTCTTGCGCAATATGACACAAAAATCATTGTGAATGTCTGCGGAAAGAGTGTGGAAGATTATCTGGAGGTGGTGGAACGGCTGGGGGATACGAAGGTCCATATGTTGGAGATCAACGTGTCTTGTCCCAATGTAAAGGAAGGGGCGATTGCCTTTGGTCAGAAGGCGGAGAGCCTGTATGACATCACATCCAAGATTAAGGCAAAAGCCAGACAGCCGGTCATCATGAAACTAAGCCCTAATGTGACGGATATCGGGGAGATGGCAAAGGCAGCGGAAGCAGCAGGTGCAGATGCGATTTCCCTGATCAATACTATAACCGGTATGAAGATTGATATTCATAAGCGGGCGTTCGTGCTGGCAAATAAAACAGGGGGACTTTCAGGTCCTGCCATTAAGCCGGTGGCGGTGCGGATGGTGTATCAGGCTTCCCATGCGGTGAAGATTCCGGTAATCGGTATGGGAGGAATTGCATCGGCGGAGGATGCCATCGAGTTCTTGTTAGCAGGGGCAAGCGCTGTGGCAGTAGGCGCTATGAACTTTGTCAATCCTTATGCGACGGTGGAAGTGGCGGAAGGAATCGAAGTGTACATGAAAAAATATGGGATAGAGGATATCAGCGAACTGATTGGTGGTGTGAAGGAGTAGCGGCTCTTTTGGCATACTTTACCTCCCTTGGTCATACATTTAAAATAAGTAGACCATAGGGAGGTATTTTTGTGGAGCTGATTAAACGGAATATACATACTGACAACATCAAATCAAAAGCCCAGACGCAGATGACGCTGGAGGATGACGTGATCATATCTGATTCCCGCCCAGACGCAGCGAAGCTGATCATGGATAGAGGAAATGTGATGATCGAAGAGGTGAAAGTGAGCGACGATCACGCAAATGTGAAAGGACGCATGCGCTTTCATGTTCTGTATCTGGCAGAAAACGGAGCAGCATCTTCGGGCAGAAGCGATGTGGCGGACATGGAAGGGGAGATTCCCTTTGACGAGATGGTTTTTATGGAGGGTATCAGAGGCGGGGACAATGTGAGTGTGGACTGGGAACTGGAGGACTTGAGCATCGGGCTGATCAATTCCAGAAAACTCAGCATACAGTCGGTGGTGACTTTGATGCTTGCCTGTGGGGAAATCTGTGATGAGGAGACGGCGGTAGACCTTTACAGTGAGGAACCGGTGGAATTTCGGAAAAAAACGCTGGATATAGCGGCTATGACCATTAAGAAAAAAGACATCTTCAGAGTGAAAGAAGAAGTGGAAATTCCGGGAAGCTTCCCTAACATTTCTACAATGGTCTGGTCAGAAATAACGCCTGATGCAGTGGAGTTCAAGGTGCTGGAGGACAAAATAAGTGTGCAGGGCGAACTGCGCGCCTTTTTCCTCTACAGGGGAGAAGGGGAAGATGAGGATCTTTGCCACTATGAAACTACACTGCCTTTTGCAGGAAGCTTAGACTGCCCGGGTGCACGGGAGGGGATGATACCGGAAATTCGTTTTACAGCTGAAAACAGAGAAGTGGAAGTGAGACCGGATTTTGACGGAGAGGAGAGAGTGATTACCTTTGAACAATGCCTGGACTTGGATATCTGTGTTTATGAGGAGGAAAAAATCGATCTTTTGTCGGATGTATATGGTGTAGTAAATGAAGTATCGGTTTTGGAAAAGAATGCAGATTTTAGAAGACTTTTGTCGAGAAGCAGCGGCAAGACAAAGCTGTCAGGACATTTTAAGTGTGAGGATGAGAAGATAATCCTGCATAAAATCCTGCACACCACTTCCAAGCTTCAGATAACGGGGCAAAGTGTGGCGGAGGGAGGGATTGACCTTACCGGTGTTGTAAATATGCAGATTTTCTATGAGTGCAGCAGCGAAGAAGATAAGTATGGCGTGATTAAGGGAACCATACCGTTCCAATATATGCTGGAGGCGGATGGAATCACTGAGAACTGTATCTATCCTGTGCAGGCTTTTGTAGATCAGATTGTGGTGGCGATTATCGATAACGGAGAAGTGGATGTGAAATGTGTTCTTTATTTCAGATCCAATGTCTACAGCACATGGCAGGAAAAGATTGTAGAGCAGATTGTGGTGTCAGAACCGGATATGGAAAAAATGGCATCTCTGCCGGGAATTGCCGTATACATGGTCAAAGAAGGAGAAAGCTTGTGGGATATCGGGAAACGCTATTATGTGCCGGTGTCAGTAATCAAGCAGACCAACGATCTTACGTCTGATGAGGTGAGGGCGGGCGATAAGATTTTAATTGTAAAGAATGCGTAAAAATAGCGGATGACCGTTTCAAGCGGCATCCGCTATTTTACTCAAGCGTATTAATTTTCTGAAAAAGACTCAAAGCAGGTCTGCTTTGAGTCTTTGCGTAAATCGATTTTGGATTGTGATTATTCTTCCGTCTTTGACGTCTCAGCTGTCTTAAGACCAGCATCCTCAGCCATCTTGTCAAATCCCTTCATAACAGCATCATAAGTCTTCTGTGAGATATCGGGAAGACTTCCGCCCCAAGTCTTGGTAGCCTGTTTGAAGCCTTTTTGAAATGCAGCACGCATTTCTTCAATCTTGTCAGGGTCGCCGCCTGTTAAAGCTGTAGCAAAATCAAGGATACGCTGGGAAGTCTGAGATACGCCCCAGTATCCGTCTTCAGCGATATCAGCCTGTGCCTGCGCTTTGGTCGCAGCATCTACCGTGAACTTGCCACTGGATAAAAGGCTCCAGATATCGTTTGCCTTTCCGTAGGTTTCACCCTGTTTGGTGAGCATCTTCTCTACCAGACTCTTTAACTGTGAGGTCCTTGCCTCAGCATCTGCTTTCATTTTAGCAATCATATTGGTATCGGGCTTATACTTCTTGGTGGAAGTAGTTTCTTTTGAAGGCTCGTACACTACACCGGTGGATTCAGCAGATGTGGTCTCTTTGGAAGTTTCTGCTTTGCTGTCTGTTTTGGTTTCGGTGCCTTTTGTGTTTGTTGCGTATGTACTATACGCGTTGCTTGCACCTGTAACTCCATTTACGCTCATAATTTCACCCTCCTTGGTCATATTGGTTACAATTGTTATCGGCATGAGGAGGGAAAAAAATTAGTGCTGATGGAAAAATTTGTGGGAAATGTTATGAAATAAATGAAGTGTGTAATGGAATGAAAAATTGAAAAATAGAATGGGTGATTGCCAAATGGAATAGAGGTTCGAGCAGATGTATGATGTCGGCAGGGGAGGGAGCACAGATTTCGGGATGCCTTTTGCAATATCATGAAACAGATTGGGAATTTGCAAGAAGGCTTGCGAGCCACTTTGGAACAGATATTTATGCGGATTGCTATTACAGAGGGATAGAACTGCATTTGGGAGAGCCGAAGGCAGGATTTATAAGTAAGATAACATCAAATGAATACTCGGTAATAAAAAACAATGAAAGTCCTTGCAATTATCTGGTAAAGCTGAGAGAAATCCATAATGTTGGCGAGTGGGTGAATCTTAATGGTATAGATTTGTGGATTGCAGAAGCTTGGACGAAATTGGAGGGAAATGAATTATATCACACGTACCGTCTGGTAAATAAAGGCGGGATGGCGAGGGATAAAAAGTATAATGAAAAATGTACAGGGGCATCGCTTACAGGTGTTGTCACGGCGGTAGAAAAAGATAAAGTACAGGTAGAACTTGAACAGGACGAAAATAAGGCGAAAGCCGGCAGACGCTGGTTCGATTATGCGACGCCGTACTCTACGCCGGATGGAACGGGGTGGTATTGTATGCCGGAAGCGGGGGACAAAATCAGGCTTCGTATTCCCACGGAAGACGAGAGTGGGGCATATGTAGTCAGTTCCGTTCATGTGGAATCGTCCAATGGAAGTGAAAGGAAAAATCCGGATTACAAATCTATTATGAACAAACATGGAAAGGAAATCTTATTGACTCCTAAGTCTCTTATTATGACAAACAATGCGGGAATGAGTATTGAAATTCTTGACGAGGAAGGAATTAAAATCATCAGTGATAAAAATATAGCAATTGAAGCGGCTGATGCTGTGGAAATCACGAGTGCAAATTCTAAGCTTGAGCTGTATGCAAAAGATAATATTCTGTTAAAGCAAGGGAATATACAAATGAATATGGATGGCGAAATGCGCTTTTATGGCGCGCGGCTGAACCTGAATTAACCGGTAAAGAAGGAGGTTTAAGATGCAGGAGGATTATCAAGCCCGCGAACAGAAGTTGTGGCAGATATCAGAAAAAATACTTTTAAAAATATGGAAAGACAGGGTAAGCAGTATTGAGAGGGATTACGAAGATAATGGATTAAGTTATGAAAATGAGTTTATTGAAGAAATGCATAAACTGCTGACGCGGTGGGAAGAAAGATATGGATGTCAAAATAAAAACTTAAAATACATTATCATATCGCCGTTAAATAGCGGCGTAATTACACGAAGCTATGAAATGCAGGTGGCATTATTTGATGAAAGGCTTTATGCGGATGAAAACCCAATGTGCTTTTACTGGGTTCCGGAGTTCCTTTATAAAGAGGTGGAAAGAGATATGAATCGATATGAAGAAGAGGCTTCGAAGGAAATCATCCGCTTAAGGAAATATGAAGTAAATGAGATCAGAAGAAGGTATGTTTTGTGCCATGCGTATATTTCAATGTTTTTCCTAGATAAAGCAGTAAAAAGGCTGACAGAATTGCCTGTCTGGGAGCGGTTAAGATCGGAAGATATAAAGATTTTGTATGGAACGTATATGGAAAAGATGGTGGAAATCGGGAGGGAGGGCTAAACTATGAAGTTTTTTATCTTGGGCACGGACGAGATATTTACGAATTATCCAAAACTTAAGAGCTGGTTTGGAAAAATAGACGATAGAAAGTTTAATTTTCATGATGCCTATAAAATTCCTAAAAGGCAGATTCTTGCAATCGATGAGAGCGAGAACACTGTTTTCACAAGTATTGTGGATAGACCTTTTCCTATGGTTTCAGCGGAAGTGAAAGCTGTTTTTGACATGTATGATTCACATATTATTTACAAAGAGGTGGTGCTGCTGGACGGCAAAAATGAAAAGGCAGGCATCTACTATATTCCTATCCTTCAGGAGGTGGACTGCCTAGATGAGAGCAGTGTGTTCAATTTAAATAAAAGCCTGCTTAAGAGGGGAGTGATTGACTATGAAAGAACGGAAGGTAAAGCCATATTCCGACTAGGAGGCGTGGGACATTATTATATGGTGGGCAGGCTGGACCTGGTAGAAAGCATTTTGAAAAGGAATGTAACGGGTATTGGCTTAAATGAATTGGAAGTAAAGGAGCAGGAAGAAAGATGAGTGAAATTGAAAGAGCGGATAGTTTGATTGCATTGGAAAAACAGTCGCAGGAATTGATAGACCAGATGCAGGGACAGGTAGATGCGGCGAAAGGCAAGGATTGTACAGATGAAGCGGAAGCAGAGGCTAAAATAAGGGAATATGCAAGGAATCATAGTGAAACAGGGCAGTATGAATATCTTGTGCGGGGAGCGACGCTGGTATGCAGTAATGGGAGCCATAAAAGAAAAATCAACCTTCCCAAGTGTCATGGCGTGTATGTGGGGGAACATCCGGTGCTGCATGAACTGGAGTGTGTGGCGGAGCCTTTGTGCGGACTTGAAAAATGTAATGTAACCTTCTTTGGCGTCTGTATGCCGCAGGACGGTCAGCCGCCGCAGACAGAGGTAAAGACGTATGGGAAGACGGCTCGCAATGCAAAGGATGGCGTACCGGGAACGGTAACGGGACATAAATGTCAGCCAGTGATTGTTGGCTGCTGGAATGATACTTATTCTGATAGCAGAATCGTTGATAATGGGGATAAAAATCCGGGGGCAAGACGGTTAACGGAACAAAGCGGAGCCAAGATCTTAGGAAATAATACGGTCACTACGGGATCTTTTCTTATTTGCAAGTATGGAGGATTGATAGAGCCCATAGATTCCGGACAGGGGACACTTGTATTTGAAGAGGATTTTTATAACTCGGAAGATTTTCATAAGGTAGTGGGGTATTACCGGGGGGATAGAAAGAATCCGGTAGAAAAGGGGGATGCGTGAACCAGCAATTAATTGGTTATATTCAAAACAGAAAACACTGGTGTTGGGCGGCTGCCTGTAAGATAGTAGGCGAACAATATAAACGGCTGCATAAGGAATATGGATTTGAATTGGTAAATGAGACCGCGCCTATGTGTGGGCAGGTCACACATGCTCAATATGAAAGCGGGGTGGAGACAAATGATATGGAGGGCATCAACTGGGAAATCCAAAGCGGAGATAAAGTGAGGATAGATGCATGGCAGAGGGCTATCGTGATGAATGCCAATACAAGCAAATATCAGGGATATAGCGGTGATGTGGCAGGAGATGATGAGGCAAAAGCACGGGGAATCAAGTATTACCTGACAGGAGATATACATAGCAGCCGGCCGGAAGTAGAATGCATTGGAAGTTTTTATGATGATTGTTCGTTCATGGATAAGTATCAAAGTAAGGCAATGGAATCCGTGCAGCACAATGCGTATATAATCGGGAATTTTGTCAGCGAAGGAAAAAAGGAATGCCATTCTCTTGTCATCATGTGCATGGAGGGAGAATGGGTAATGCTTTATGACCCGTTTGACGGAGCAATTCTTTATTGCAGCGTTGAGGAGGTTTTTTATAGTGGGTTCCAATGCAGCCAGGGAAAGGGAATCATCAAATGGATACAAAGGATTATCTGACAGAAGTGTAGGAGGGAAAAGAATATGAGTGTAATGACCAGCGGAAACATAAAGATTCTTTCCGCATTAAAGCTAAAGTATGTCACCGCGCTGCGGATCGTGTCGGAGGCAAATAAGCATGGATTGTGTATGGTAAAAGGGGTACTTGAAGACGGTGCGGAAGCCGGAATGATTTTAAATTGTCAAAAGGATATACCGGTCAGTGTTATTGCAAGCGGCGAGGATAATCTTATCTTATTTAGGGGAATCGTGAATGAAGCAGAGCTTTTTATAGAAAATGGTTTTTGCTGTATCAAGATGAATATCGTGACAGCTAGTGAAATGCTGGATAAGAAAAAGAATTATAGGTCTTTTCAGGATAAAGCGATGACTTACAAGCAAGCGGTAGAACGGGTGATGGAGCCGTATGGGGGGAATGCGGTCAGATTTGTCAAGGAGGCAGAAAGTACATTGAATGAGCCTCTGATACAATATGGGGAAACGGATTGGGAGTTCCTGCTCCGTGTAGGAAGCAGACTTCATATACCGCTGTATGCAGATTGCTTTACAGGAAATCCTGATTTTGATTTTGGGATGCGGGAAGGAAGAATGGTCCGCTGCCAGATCACAGATTACCATGTGGGAGTGAATGATCAATTTTATAAGGCAAATGCAGACCAGGCTGGTATTGCAAAAGGGGGATTTTTATATTACATTATAGTCAGCGATGAAGCGTTTATGATAGGCGACTATATCGATATGGGTAGGGAAAGCTATCCTATCTTTAAAAAATGTGTTTCCCTGGACAGGGAGGAGGTCAAATACACTTATTGGATTGGAAACATGGGGAACTGGTATATTCCCAGGATTCCGCATACAAATCTCAGGGGAACAGAGCTGACGGGAACGGTCGTCCAGACACGGGAAGAGAAGGTAAGGGTGCGGTTCGATATTGACGGTGCAAGAGGGGGAGCCGAGCATGAATGGGACTGGCAGCCGGCATCTGGAAATATTATGTACAGCATGCCGGAACAGAACACTTCCGTCAGGGTGTGCTTTGGTTCGGAGACTGCGTCAGAAGGAATTGCGACAGAAAATATAAGAGCAAACGGAGCAGCCATGCCAAGCGTGCAGGAGAGAACCTTTACCACCGCAGCAGGCAAGAGAATCTGCCTGCATCCGTCAAAGATGACTTTTCAGGGGAAGGGAGGGGAAGCAGGGCTTTTTGATCAGGAAAGGATTTCTTTAAGCGGTGCAGGGAACATAAAGATGACGGCAGCAGGAACAATAAGAATCCGGGCATCCAAGATACATGCGCAGACGCCGCTTGAGATCAACATGTACAGAAGCGAAGCCGGAAGCAGGGAGAGGCAGAAGGACATATCCCCGAAGGGAACCCGGAGCAATCCGCCCACAGGAGGAAGCGACAGCGGTTTTACCATGAACTTTGCATTCGACGGGCTGTCCAAATCGGGCGTGTTATGCGGATGTGAATTCATCAGGTACCGTCCGTTCCTGGATGCGCCGGAGGAGATCGCACTGACCGGAACAGTGGGATATACGATTACCTTTTCCAATATGGCAGTGAAAGCAAGTGATTCACTGGAAGGGGTGGTTGGCACAAATGTGATGGAAAATATGGTGGGGGAGGAAGGCTATCAGAAGATAGAGGAAGCGTCCCAGTCTGGAAGCGAAATCATTTTTATGATGGGGCTGATGAACCCTGATTTGTATGTGAAGGACCAGAGGGTGACAAATATTGGGCAGGTGGCGGCGTATGATAATAGTGGGGGTGGTGCAGGAAGTAAAACACTTACCATTTCAGAGGCAGAAGAATATGCTTTTAATGCAATTAAAGGTGCGAATAATGCAGATGCAGTTGTATTGGGAAAATATGAAAGTGGTTCTCCTACAAGTTATGATGCAGTAGCGAAGGATATGAATGCTCAATATTTTAATCTTGAAAATTGGGATGACTTAAGTTCGCAATATTCATCTCAGGAAATATGGAAAATCAATGAAAGATTTTTAGATATCCAAACAAGTTCTGGTAGAGAGATATATTTATCGCATGACCCTGCGAAATACATAGGAGGAGATTCTTACTATGCTAAAGAAATTCAATATCTTATAGATAACGGTTATAGATTTTGGAAAGAAGGAGACATTTGGCATGCTATTAGATGAAGCTAAGCACTTAGTACTTATTAATAAAATTCTTGATATATTTTCTAATATTTTTGGAGAGGATGTTTTCTTTGCTGAGAAGCAGGTAGCGATTGAACACATGGGTTTTTTTAAGATAAAATATAGGTATCTTCCGCTGGGATATGATATAGTTTTCGAGAATGACCGGGGCATGTTTTCTATTGAAATTTATGACAATGAAGGAGCGCATAATCTTTTGTGTAGAATAGAAAAATTTGATAATGAAACAACGATAGAAAATGTCAAAAATGCTATTCAAATATTAAAGAGAATATTACAAAAAAATGATTTTTACCTTTATGTAACTCGAGGGGGGAAGTTGTATAAAAAAAAGGATCAATACTACAAACGAGTAAAAGATTTGACTGAACTTATGGAGGATAATGATGGCAGAAGAAAAGGATAGCGAAAGGAATGTAGCAAAAAAATATTTGGATTTGAGAGAACGTGCACTAAAATATTCCAATGAAGATATGAATCTCAAGTTGGAAAATGACAAACAAGTGTATTTGGCTGTGTTTGATATACCAATAGAAAGTAATCTTGTTGGCTTTCACACACAAACATTAGTTTTGCTTTTTGGGTTAAATACTCAAATATATCATGGAAGTGGGGAGGTGATAGTTGGTTTGGAAAAGAATGCAAAAGTAATGAAAGCGATGCAGTCATTATTTATTAGCTGTCCGCAAGTTTTGAAAACAATGCAAAGAATTTCTAATATTGATTTTTTTGAAAGTGAAAATATAAGGGCTTATTTAAAAACAAGCAGAGGAATATACTTCAAGGAATTAAATATAGAGAATAGAGAAGATAAGTTCTTGAATATGTTATTGGAGAATGTATTAGTAGAAATTGCAAAGATATCAATGAAGACCTAAAATATATCAAACAGCACATAGAGATTTTTACATTCAATCTTTCCAACAGCAACATATAATTAAGGAGCTTTTGCTGTCGCCTTCTGCATGGCGGCGTATGATAATAGTGGGGATGGAACAGCAGATGTAATAAGATTTGAGCAACAGACAGAACCTTAGTCATACATTTGTTACAATATTTATATAGTGCGTTAGGTAGGTGATAATATATGCAATATGATGAATTATATGAAGCTTTTAAAAAAGAAATTCCAGAAGGAGTCTCTTTTTTGAAAATAAAGGAAAAAGAAAATATGATAGATGAAACTGATGGGATACACATAGCATTTGGTATGGCTGTAGTTCCATATATTCTTTATATAGTCCAGAATAAGAAAATGCTTGAAATAAATAAAGTATTTTTATTTTTGGAAAATATGGCAATGTGTGAAGATATAAAAGTTAATGAAGTGTTAGACTTCACTGTATTAGAGCAATTGGCAGATGAAGGACATGATACCCTTGAACTGTGCAAGCAATATATGAAGAAAAATACGCTGAAACATTGTGAAGAAGTAGAAAAATATTTTTTGTAATAAACTTGGAAACGTTTTTTCTAGCAGATAAATAACAAATAAATGAATAATCTAGAGTTTTCGTAAACTGTAATTAAAAAATGCGCATGATTGTCTTAAGTACCAGTCCTTCAATTTTCTAAAGAACTGAAATGTTTGATGCTGACGGTGCGAAGGGGGGAGCCCTTGTGGGGAATGTCATTGGCGGTCTGACGGTCGTGGCAGCGGTCACAGCGCTTGCAGCATATGGGCAACGGTGGTCTTCACCGGCGGTGCGTCAGCAGTGTTCGCCCATGGGTGGTAGGCGGGCTGACCGCTTTTTGCGGAGGTGCATTCGTATTTGGGCAGGCAGAAAAAGATATGGAAACGAAGAAGGTGAGCAAGTTCTCCACGTATGCAGGGGGAAGCATCGTCAACTCGTTAAAGGGAGCCTTTGCCGCCGCAGCCTTCTGCATGGTGCCGTATGCCTCAGAAGGGATGGTATATTCTGTAGTGCCAGCCGCTACAGGGGGACTGTCAGTAGGGGGTATGTTCATCAGTACCGACGCGATGATCGCACTGACCGGAACAGTGGGATATACGATTACCTTTTCCAATATGGCAGTGAAAGCAAGTGATTCACTGGAAGGGGTGGTTGGCACAAATGTGATGGAAAATATGGTGGGGGAGGAAGGCTATCAGAAGATAGCGGAAGCGTCCCAGTCTGGAAGCGAAATCATTTTTATGATGGGGCTGATGAACCCTAATTTGTATGTGAAGGACCAGAGGGTGACAAATATTAGGCAGGTGGCGGCGTATGATAATAGTGGGGGTGGTTCAGGCGGTGGCGCAGATGTACCTGATGGGATTAAAAGAATCGATGAAATAGAAATAGAGTTTAATTATAATTCAAAATATGATGAAACCGAGTTTGCCCGACAATTAGAAGATCAGCAAAAGGGTATGAATGACCTGACAGTTCAAGAATATCTGGATAATCGCCAAAAATATATTGAACAAGGACGTGCAATAGAAAGTGATGCAGTGCAGCAGGCAGCGAGGGAAAAGGCATTTGTAGATAAGGTGGACGAATTACAGGATGCAGGATTATCTTTAAAAGAAGCAGAAGAACAAGCTCAGAAATGGTTAGGTACGCAGGCTGCTTTGCATAATCCCGATCAAGTGGCAGGTGGATATGCAAGTAATGTTGGAGGTGTTGGGGATAGAGGCGTTAATTCTTCAATCGGTTCACAGTGGCGTTATAGAATTGATGACGTTGATGCGCAAATACAAAAAGTGGCAGAGAGTATGTCTGAAGCGGAGAAAAATTCAACATATCTTAATGTTAATTTGACATATAAAGGAGAGTAACATGTTACAAATTGAAAAGGGTCAAGATATAAAACAGGAATTACTTCAAAAATATAAAACAATAGTGCCAGATGAACTAATAAAAATTTGGGAAGATTATGGATTTGGTAGATTGATAGGGGGATATCTAAAAGTAATAAATCCAGAAGAATATCAAGAATTGCTTAACGAAACGTATTTTAGAGGAAATATCTCTATTCCGATATTAGCAACGGCTTTTGGAGATATAGTAACGTTTGAAGAAGGTCAATATATCGGCATGGTTAAGTATAAAAACGGTAGTTTTGTTATGCTTGCAAAAAGTTTCAAACGTTTTATGCAAAATCTTAGAGATGACTATTTTTTAGAAAAGTATTTTCAGATTCCCCAGTATACAGAGGCGGTAAATAAATTTGGAAAACTAGAACAGGGTGAATGCTTTGGCTATGTGCCATTATTGGGATTAGGAGGTAGCGAAAAGGTTGATAATTTAGATAAAGTAAAAATCAGAGAACATATTGAATTAATATCACAAATGGTAGGGAAAGTAGGTATGTAGCATTTTTCAAATTTAAGCAAATTCAAGCTTCGCACATAGATTTTAGTTATGTATCTTGAAAAATTCAATATCTGGAAGTTATCCGGTCATCAAAATTTACCATTTATGCAACATTGTCAACTCACTGAAAGGAGCTTTTGCCGCCGCAGCCTTCTGCATGGTGCAGTATGTCGCAGAAGGGATGGTATATTCTGTGGTGCCAGCCGCTACAGGGGGATTGTCGGTGGGGTGCATGTTCATCAGTACCGATGCGATGATCGCACTGCTTGGAACAGTGGGATATGCGACGACCTTCTCCAATATGGCAGTGAAAGCAAGTGATTCACTGGAAGGGGTGGTTGGCACAAATGTGATGGAAAATATGGTGGGGGAGGAAGGCTATCAGAAGATAGCGGAAGCATCCCAGTCTGGAAGCGAAATCATCTTTATGATGGGGCTGATGAACCCTGATTTGTATGTGAAGGACCAGAGGGTGACAAATATTAGGCAGGTGGCGGCGTATGATAATAGTGAGGGTGGTTCAGAAAGTCAATTTCAAAAAGTATTTGACTTGGCAGACAATTATACGCTAAGTGACGATACTTTTAACAATCATATACTTGACCGACATGGACCTAATTCTACATACGGAAATAAATCACATTTTAATGTGGATTTTGATATTAGAGAAGGTATTGATAGCACATTGATAGGTGATAATTTCGTTGTTGGTCCTAATACTGCTGGAAGAGAAGGATATATTTTTGAACAAACATTTTCCAATCCTATAGGAACTAGTAGTAACGGGAAACCGTTATATATATTAAAAGTGGTTATTGATGAGGCTGGGAATGCAATTACAGCGTTTCCTAAAAAATAGGAGGTTTTTACTATGAATTTTTATATAGGCAATTCAATAGATGAGATTGATGAACAGGATGTTAATGTAGAATTTAGTGATGAGTTGATTGATTTTGTTTATAAGTTAAGCAAACAAGAGCCATTCGATATGAGTAAGTTGTATGAGATTAATCCTTATGTTGATGTTGAGATTTCTAAAAATGATTTATCTCAAATTATTGAGGTATGCAATTATATCTTAGATGCATCGTTGCTTCAGACTTACGAAGAACCAGAGGAGGGCAATCAGATGTTGAAGGATTTAGTGGAGATTGCTCAAAAAGCACAGTCAAAAGATTTAGGGTTGGTTTCCATAGGAGACTAATGGGTTATCAAGGAAAATGATTTGTATTTTACAAGTATTTTCCTTGGCATTCCGTTAAACCCCATGTTACAATGGCACGCACTAGGGGATAGTCTAGGAGGGGAAATCTATCCTGTCTTTAAAAATTGTGTTCTTCTGGACAGGGAGGAGGTCAAATACACTTATTGGATTGGAAACATGGGGAACTGGTATATTCCCAGGATTCCGCATACAAATCTCAGGGAACAGAGCTGACGGGAACGGTCGTCCAGACACGGGAAGAGAAGGTAAGGGTGCGGTTCGATATTGACGGTGCAAGAGGGGGAGCCGAGCATGAATGGGACTGGCAGCCGGCATCTGGAAATATTATGTACAGCATGCCGGAACAGAACACTTCCGTCAGGGTGTGCTTTGGTTCGGAGACTGCGTCAGAAGGAATTGCGACAGAAAATATAAGAGCAAACGGAGCAGCCATGCCAAGCGTGCAGGAGAGAACCTTTACCACCGCAGCAGGCAAGAGAATCTGCCTGCATCCGTCAAAGATGACTTTTCAGGGGAAGGGAGGGGAAGCAGGGCTTTTTGATCAGGAAAGGATTTCTTTAAGCGGTGCAGGGAATATAAAGATGACGGCAGCAGGAACAATAAGAATCCGGGCATCCAAGATTCATGCGCAGACGCCGCTTGAGATCAACATGTACAGAAGCGAAGCCGGAAGCAGGGAGAGGCAGAAGGACATATCCCCGAAGGGAACCCGGAGCAATCCGCCCACCGGAGGAAGCGACAGCGGTTTTACCATGAACTTTGCGTTTGACGGGCTGTCCAAATCGGGCGTGTTATGCGGGTGTGAATTCATCAGGTACCGTCCGTTCCTGGATGCGCCGGAGGAGATCGCACCGGATGATACAGCATTTGACTGGGGAGCCCTTGTGGGGAATGTCATTGGCGGTCTGACGATTGTGGCAGCAGTCACAGCGCTTGCAGCGTATGGGGCAACGGTGGTCTTCACCGGCGGTGCGTCAGCAGTGTTCGCCCCATGGGTGGTAGGCGGGCTGACTGCTATTTGCGGAGGCGCATTCGTATTTGGTCAGGCAGAAAAAGATATGGAAATGAAGAAGGTGAGCAAGTTCTCCACTTATGCAGGGGGAAGCATCGTCAACTCACTGAAAGGAGCTTTTGCCGCCACAGCCTTCTGCATGGTGCCGTATGCCGCAGAAGGGATGGTATATTCTGTGGTGCCAGCCGCTACAGGGGGACTGTCGGTAGGGTGTATGTTCATCAGTACCGATGCGATGATCGCACTGACCGGAACAGTGGGATATACGATTACCTTTTCCAATATGGCAGTGAAAGCAAGTGATTCACTGGAAGGGGTGGTTGGCACAAATGTGATGGAAAATATGGTGGGGGAGGAAGGCTATCAGAAGATAGCGGAAGCGTCCCAGTCTGGAAGCGAAATCATTTTTATGATGGGACTGATGAACCCTAATTTGTATGTGAAGGACCAGAGGGTGACAAATATTAGGCAGGTGGCGGCGTATGATAATAGTGAGGGTGGTACAGATGCATTATCAATACCTAGTTCGAAGGTATTGCGGCAGAACATGATTGATGCAGGAGTAGAAGTTCCAGACTATCCGAATGCTGCACATCATATAGTTGCAGGAAATTCTCCTAAAGCGGCGGAATCAAGGGCAATCTTACAGGAATATGGAATAGATATAAATGATTCTTCAAATGGAGTGTTTCTTCCAACGGCTAGAAATGTAGCAGTAGGAGCATATCATCCAAGTCTACATACAAATGCGTACTATGATGAGGTTAATAATTTATTAAGTGATGCAACAAGTAAGCAGGAAGCATTAGACATTTTAAATTATATTGCGGAGTCTCTGCAAAATGGAACGTTTATGAGATAATGGAGGAGAAATGATGAAAATTTGGCAATTACAATTTGAAGTAGATAAGTTTGATAATCTTATTCCAATGAAAGAGTTTACAGCGGCTGAAATTCAATCATTTGACGGTAGAATAAAGAAAGATATTTGGAAACCACTTCCCGTAAAGCGGATGGAACCAGAAAAGAAATTAGAATTAAGTGATGCTCCAGGGTTTACAATTCCAGTGTTTAGTAAAAAAGCGCTAGAAATTTTAAGACCACTTATTCAGAACTCAGTTGAAGAGTTAGCGCTTCAATTTCAAGAAGCAGAATATTATGGAATCAATGTAACTGCTGTTTTGAATGTAATTGATTATTCCAAAGCGAAATATAGAATGTACAGTGATGGAAAACGAATTATGGCATTTCAAAAATATGCTTTTAGAAATTGTATAGAGTTACGGAATAACAATATATTTAAAATTGTAGATGAACCAACAAGGAGAGCTTTTGTTTCGGACAAATTTAAGCAAACTGTAGAGAATTACAATCTTTCTGGTTTTAAATTCAAATTGGCTTGGGAAAGCGAGCAAGAATAAGAAGTATTTATTTTGTGGGGTGTATTTGCATTTTGCCAGCTCAAAAAAGATATGGAAATAAAAAGGAAGAGCAGGTTTTTTCTTATGCAGGAGTGTCAGACGTAAATGTAATAGAAAGTATGGCAGTGGCAGATGCAACAGATTTTTCTTATTTGAAGCCGGAAAATGAAAGAGTTTTCACTACATATGTAGCTGACTAATATCCGCGCTTTTATAATACGGAGGCGAAAATTCTAAAAGATATAGCATCTCAAATAACAGATCCAAATGTTAGCGGAACAATTAATTTGTATTCAGAATTATTGTGTTGTCAGAGCTGTTCAAATATTATTCTAGAATTTAGAAGAATGTTTCCTAATATAGAATTAAACATATTTGTAGAATAGAGAGGTGCATAATGATATGATGTTGGGGTCAAAAGCCCCGCTATAGTACCTTGAAAAGTTCATATATTTTGTAGTAAATACAAGCTTAAATAGTTTATTTGCTGTATAATAGAGGTATCAAAGCTACAGTGTAGCTTGGGAAA
>CATLAK010000012.1 GCA_949878435.1 uncultured Lachnospiraceae bacterium | reverse complement strand
GCTGAAGCCTTGCGTAATCATCTTCCAATGCAAGGTATAACACCGTCCCTTTTCGGACGGGATAATTCCACAGCGGAAGCCCCATTGCCACATGATAGGCAAGCTGCCCCATGAAGAACGATTTCCCCACTTTCGGCGCACCCACAAAGAGGTAAGTGCCGCCATACAGAAAGCCGTCCACAACAGGCTTTCTCGGCGGGTAAACTGTATCATACAATTCTGTCATGGAAACGGTTTGAAGCCCGCCGCCCTGCCCGGATTTCTCCGGGCAATTTATGGCTTGCAGATTGTTTTTTGCATTTTCATTTGCTATAATTTCATTGATGTTTTTAACATTCGGCTGTTCCCCACCTGCGCCAACAGATGATACGGGAGCAGTCGTTTTTATTTTATTTGTCATTCATCTTCCCCTTTCAATCCGTCCAAAGTGATTGCGATTACCTGTAACGTGTAGAGCAGTTCATCATTGTCCGGGCTTATGCTTTCCATGCGCTTCAATTCCTCATGGATTGCCGCCATCTGATTTTTCAATGCCTTATACACCCTCGGATTGCCCTGCACTACCACGTCCCGGCACAAGAGCCGTCTTGTGATATAATCCTGCTTTGTAAGCCCCGACAACGCTACCAAATCATTCAACAGCTTTGCTTCTTCGTCCGATACCCGGAACGCCACCGTATGGTTGCGCCATCTTCCCTTGTAATCCATTGATTTTTCCATTTTTCCTAATCCTCCTTTGTCATTCTCTCCATTTCCAATTTTTCCGCCATTTCTGTCTGCACCGTGGGGAATAAGTGGGCGTATCGGTAAGTGATTTTTTCCGCTTCATGCCCCATGCGCTCCCCAATCGCCAGTACCGAAAATCCCATGTTGATTAAGAGTGAAACCGCACTATAGCGAATATCGTGGACACGGATTTTCTTAACGCCCGCCTGCTTTGCCCCTCGCTCCATTTCGTGATTGAGGTAGGATTTTGTAACCGTAAATAACCTTTCGTCCGGCTTGATGTCATAAAGCATTTTGATGTACTCCTGCATTTCCTCACAGAGAAACGGCGGCATTTTGATTGTGCGGTTGCTCTTTTTCGTCTTGGGGCTTGTAATAATGTCCCGCCCTTTGGAACGGTGGAAAGTCTTGCTGATCGTGACCGTCTGTTTCTCAAAATCAATATCAGCAGGCGTGAGCGCAAGCAGTTCGCCGGAACGCATACCGCACCAGTAGAGCATTTCAAACGCATAATAGGAACGGGGCTTATCCATCATGGCTTCGGAGAATTTCAAGTATTCTTCTTTCGTCCAAAAGTCCATTTCCTTAACCGCTTCGCTCCCAATCGTCCCCGCCCGCCTTGCCGGATTGTAGGGAAGATTATAAAAGTTTACCGCATGGTTGAATATCGCCGTCAGTTGTGCGTGGATTGTCCTCAAATAATCTGCGGAATAGGGCTTTCCTTTCTCGTCCCGGTATGCCATCAACTCATTCTGCCACGCTATCACGTCCTTTGCTTCAATCTCTGCGATTTTACGGTTCTCAAAGTACGGTAAAATCTTTGTCCGTATCACATGGCTTTTGGACTCCCAGGTGCTTTCCTTGACACGCTGTTTCTTGTCGGCTTCGTACACTTCAAAGAAACTGCCGAAAGTCATATCCAGCTTTGCGCCCTGTTTTAACATGGCTTCATGCTCCCACGCCTGCGCTTCCCTTTTGGTTGCAAATCCCCTCTTTTGTGTCTGTTTCCTCTCCCCTTTCCAGTTGGTAAAGCGGTAGATTACCCGCCATGTTCCCGTGGCATTGTCTTTGTATACAGCCATCTAAACCATCTCCTTTCTATTCGCTGTAACATACCTTTTTATGAAAAAATGTAGCGTTCACACGTCCTGCCACCGTCAGATAGCCCTGCTTCTGCATTTCTGCGTTCAGTTCCCTTACAATCTGATAGGCTTTTGACTTCGACACACGCAGTTCCGCTGCCACTTCCTCCACTGTCATAAAAGATTTTTCCGTCATTCAGATACCCTCTCCTTTCAATATTTAACTGTTTTTGTTTAAGTCTTATTGATATAATACTAAATAAATTCCGTTAAGTCAAGTGGCTTTCGAGAAAATCTTAACTTTTTTTATTTAAGTTATTCTTGCTATTTCTATTGCACCATGTTATACTGACTTCAACAGATTTGTTTAAGTACAGTCATGCAAGGCTGTACCACTTTCACTACAACGGAGGTTTTATTATGGCAATCGGCAAACGTATCCGCTTTTTCCGCAACCGAAAGGGCATGACACAGAAACAGTTAGGCGAAATCCTCGGCTTTCTCGGAAAGACCTCTGATGTCCGTATGGCACAATATGAAACCGAAGCAAGGACACCAAAGCACGACCTTGTAAAAGAAATGGCGAATATCTTTGATGTAAGCACCCACGCCCTCACCGTGCCGGATATTGATACCTATATCGGGCTTATGCACACGCTCTTTGCGTTGGAAGATATGTACGGGCTGAAAATCGGGGAGATTGACGGGGAAATCTGCCTGCGCCTTGACAAGTCCGACTATTCCACCTATACGTCCATGTTCGATATGTTCCACGCATGGCAGGAGCAAGCCGCCAAACTGGAACAGGGCGAGATAAGCAAAGAGGAATACGACCAGTGGCGGTACAAGTACCCGGAACTGGACACTTCAAAGCATTGGGCGAAAGTCCCCTCACAGGCGGTCAGTGATATGCTTATGGAAGAATTTCAGAAAATCGAGAAAGAAGAAAAGAAAACAGCTAAAAAGAAAAAGCAAAAATAAGCATAAAAAGACCTTGCCGATATTCAGTTATATATCTGAAAATCAGCAAGGTTTTTCATATACCATTGATGTAATTATTTAGTGCGTGATGTTGAAAATGTTGCCAAATCGTTGCCAGTGCCTAAACAAATTTGCTTGCAACCCGCATAAACACTAGCTTTCTAAATCCAATTTCATCACTCGAACTCAATCGTCGCCGGCGGTTTCCCCGTGCAGTCATACAGCACCCGGTTAACCCCCTTCACCTCATTCACGATCCTGCTTGTCACCGTGCCGAGCACTTCCCAAGAAATCTGTGCCGCTTCTGCTGTCATGAAGTCTGAAGTGTTCACCGCCCGAAGCGCAATCGCATAGTCATAAGTTCTCTCATCCCCCATGACGCCCACGCTGCGCATGTTTGTCAGTGCTGCGAAGTACTGCCCCAGCCCTTTGTCCACGCCTGCCTTTGCAATCTCTTCCCTGTAGATTGCATCCGCATCCTGCACGATACGGACCTTCTCTGCTGTGACCTCTCCGATGATCCTGATGCCGAGTCCAGGTCCCGGGAAAGGCTGCCTGTACACCAGATGCTCCGGAATGCCCAGTTCCAAACCAGCCATCCGTACTTCATCTTTAAACAATAACCTTAACGGTTCAATAATTTCCTTAAAATCAACATAGTCGGGAAGTCCGCCTACATTGTGATGGGATTTGATTACGGCGCTTTTGCCGAGACCGCTCTCAATTACGTCCGGATAAATGGTTCCCTGTACCAGAAAATCTACCGCCCCTATCTTCTTTGCTTCTTCCTCAAAGACACGGATAAATTCTTCTCCGATAATCTTGCGCTTAGCCTCCGGTTCTGTGACGCCGGCTAGTCTGCCATAGAACCGTTCTCTGGCGTTGACACGGATAAAGTTCAAGTCATACGCTCCGTCCGGTCCGAAGACAGCTTCCACCTCATCGCCTTCGTTCTTGCGCAGAAGCCCATGATCCACGAATACACAGGTAAGCTGTTTTCCCACTGCCTTCGCCAAAAGCACTGCTGCCACAGAGGAATCCACACCGCCAGAAAGCGCGCAGAGCACCCTGCCGTCTCCAACTTTTTCGCGAATCTGCTGAATCGTCGTCTCCACAAAAGAATCCATGCGCCAGTCGCCCTTGCACTGGCATACCTGATATACAAAATTAGAAAGCATCTTCATGCCTTCCTGGGTATGCATGACTTCCGGATGGAATTGCACGGCATAAAGTTTTCTGTCCGCATTCTCCATCGCCGCCACGGGACACACCGGCGTGTGCGCCGTCACTTTAAAATCCTCAGGTGCTTTCTCAATGTAGTCGGTGTGGCTCATCCAGCAAATCGTCTTGTCTGACACATCCGAAAACAGCACGGAAGACTTGTCCACTTCCACTTCCGTCTTTCCATACTCACTGACAGGCGCCGTCTTTACACTGCCTCCCAAAAGATATGACATCAGCTGGGATCCATAGCAGATGCCCAGAATCGGGATGCCCAGTTCAAAAATCTCAGCAGAATACCGGGGAGAATCTTCAGCATAAACGCTGTTGGGTCCTCCTGTAAAAATAATTCCTTTTGGATGCATCTCTCTAATCTGCTCCAGGCTTATGGTGCAGGGATGAACCTCACAATATACATGACATTCCCTGACCCTTCTGGCTATCAGCTGATTGTATTGACCTCCAAAGTCAAGAACAATAACCATTTCTTTATCCATAAATGTACTCCTATCTTGTGCCCTTACTCGTTTCTTGTGAATTACTTTTTATTATATCTATTCTAAAAAGAAAGTCAACAAGCCCTTGCATGTACAGGCATGTCTTTTCCGTACGCTGTCCGCTGGGAGCAGACAGCTTGCGCCCTGACACACATCCGTGCCGGAGCGCAGTCACAACAGCCGGAATCTTCCGACCATACAAACATTTTTTAACCTGTCAATTTCCACGATTTTTATACGTATGCGTTGTGCTGATGCGCATATTTTTCCTTTGTTGCCATTCCTCCACGAATATGACGTTCCTGTTTGTTTACATCCAGAACCTTTCTTGCCTCTTTAGCAAGAGAGGGGTTAATTTGCATCAATCTTTCAGTCACATCCTTATGTACCGTACTCTTGCTAATCCCGAACTCCTTCGCAGTCTGTCTCACCGTAGCATTGTTCTCAATGATATAATTGGCAATATCGATTGCTCTCTCCTCGATATAATCTTTCAAAGGAAATCCCCTCAGAACACTTTTTTACATTGTATGAAAGATTCTGGGAGGTTATGACCTTATATTAAGCATCTCCTCTCATAACTTTGCCTTCCGGAGCTCACCCATCAGTGCAAACCGCCTGCGGTACTTTTCCTTCCACTCCGCAACAATCTCCTTTGCCTTCTCTTCCCCATCCGGATAATTTTCAATCTTCTTCAAATACCGTATCAGTTCCATATACCGAACCCTATTAGCTGTGTGCTCCACCTGCCGCTCCACATACTGTATATAGCCATCCCGCATTTGTTCCGGAAACCGGTCCTTAAACACCTCTTCATATTTATCCAGCTGATAAGCATCGCCTTCTTTCAAAATCTCCTCAAGCAGACGCTCATGCAGGCTTTCCTTATTCATCAATTCATGCCGGATAGCCTCCCCGCTTTCACTTGCCAGAATCTTCTCTCTGTAATCCTCCCACTCCTCCTTTGAACACATTTCTTTCAGCTTGTCTACATAATCCAACTGTCTTGGTTTACAATTAAATATGTAAAAAATCAGTTCTTTTTTGTACTCGTTCATTTTGCCCATATCATGATACAGTTCTATCAGCTTGCGGCTGTACTCTTCCACCAGCCCTGGCAATTTTTCGTCAAGCTTTTTGCTTTCTTCAAGCAATTCGATTTCTTCCTCTATCCTTCCATTCCTCTGATACACTTCCATCTGTCCTCTCCTGACAGATGCAAAGTTCCAGTACCTCCGCCTGTATTCCAGTCTCTCCAATTCCGTGTATAAGAGATCACCCATAATGTCCAGCCTTCTTAAGATCTTGGTTTCAAAGGTACAATCATCACAACAGCTTCCTCTGCAGTCTGACTGCCCCTGTGCCTGCTCGATCTTCTCGTCCAATATGGCAAGCGTCTGCCTAAGCTGATCCTCATCGCCAAACGCATTCATAAGAATATCTAGGAAATGACATTCCGTCTCGTTAGACATTTCGCCGGCAGCGTACATATCGCTGAACCAGTCAAACATTTTCTTTTTTTCTTCTTTCCCGCATTGCTCCAGAATATCCTCCCAATATTCATAACATACATCTCCAATCCACATAATATCTCCGCTTGAATGATCTATTGCCAGCTTTTCCGTCTGGAGCAGTACTGCATTTATCAGTTCAAACGCTTCCGCGGTAAATCCCTGTTCCATCATGCCTCTCACATTATCATGAAGGAACTCAATTATAGTCTCGGCATAGTCGCCCGCCTGCTCCTCGTTCACAAACCCATGACAGTCTAAATGCGCATCGGCAATGCTTTCTATTTCCCTTTTCAGGCACCGCATTTGCTTTTCTGTAATGCCTCCTGTATACTTTATCATAATATAATTTTTAATCTGCGCATTCGACACCGCTATTTCAAGCAATGTATCACGCACTTCGTTCTCAGAAAGACTTAGAATCACCTCCTTAAGCATCTGCTTCTCGCCATAATATTTGTCCATCCAGTCCGTGGAATCATCTTTATTGCTCTTTTCAATCTTATACAAGACAGCTGCCATGTGCTTGCAGTAATCCCCATCCTCCGCATAGGGACAGCTGCACCACATATTGACCATTTCCCCATCCTGCACTTCAATTTCTACTTTATAGTCCTCACTGCCTTCTACCACAGCCTCGACCCCGCGCCCGGCAGCCATAATCTGTTTGACAGCACCTGCCTCATAACACCCCTTTCCTCTCTTCAGAACCCGCGGGCTAAATAACGCCTTCCATCTATCCATAATACCCTCCCAATCCTCTTTTTTTTTATTTCTTTATTATACTCCTCCCTTCCCTATAAACCAATCTTTTTCTACCTGCCAAATACCTTCTCTGTCCATTCCTCTACATTTTCTTCAAATTGATCTGCCCATTCATCCGCTTTATCCTCATACTCCTCCATCAAGTCATCAATCCTGCTCTCTAACTCCTCCTCGTAGTCCTCTGCAAGCATATTCCCCATAAAGGCATTGATGAACGCCTCACTGACATGCATCTTCCACCGTCCATCTTCCCAATTTGCCGTGACAGTGACCTCCGTCGTCCAAGTATCTGCCGCATCCAGATCATCCATGATGGAAAGAAGTTTTTCTTTTTCGTTTGCCAGATCAGCCATCTCACCCACCATCTGCCCGAGACCGCTTCCCGGCGCCCCCATCATGCTTTCCAAAATGCTGATTTCATATTCTCCCAGCACGTTCCCCATATCCACATTGGTAATCCGCATATCGATCTCTGCCCTTTCGCCTTCCTGCCTCACATCTATAATCTCCCATTCCATATGCTCTACGATTCTTTCGGCAAATTGATGATTGGACTTATAGCGCTTTCCTTTTACTATCCCCGGCTGCAATAGTTCATTGAATACCCTGTACTCCCTTTGCGTGGGAATGCCAATCCAGTTGTGGTAGGTTCTCACATAGTTGTCGGTACATGCATTAAATGCTGCAAGATCCAATTCTTTCAAATTTTCCATCATTGCATCTGCCGCCTCCGCTGGCGTATCCTTCTGTGTACCCTGTTCCATTTTTGCACCTGTGCAAGCCGTCAATAGCAAAGCTGCAAGCGCTATTAGCCAAACTGCCTTTTTAACGATTTTCCTATTCTTTGATTTCCTTTTTTCTTCCTTCACCATTTCCTCTGCTCCTTCCTGTTTTGACCTATGCATAGATGTGTGCCACATTTTTATTGTATAATTCCTTTTTTCCAAAACAATATCTCCGGCAGAAATCGACGCCTTTAAGACAAAAAAAGACGCCTCCGCGTCTTTTTTCATCCACATTAACTTTCTATTTCCCCATTCCCTCCAACAATCGCCGAAAAGCAAAACCACCCGTCCTTACACCTTAGCACGCTGGTCCCGCCGTTTTTCCTGATCACAGAATCTACATTCACAAGTCCTATTCCATGCCGCTGCGCCTCGCCCTTACCGCTGGGAATCCTATTCCCCTTTATCTTCACCTCTTCCTCCACCGGATTTCTGATAGAGAGCACCAGCGCTCCGTCCTCCAGCATCATCTTAAACTGTATGATCTTATCACCGGTCAGCCTGCCGCACGCCTCTATGGCATTGTCCAGCAGATTTACCAAAAGGACTACAATTTCCTCCTCGCTCACCCAAATCCCCGATAAGTCATTGACCGCCATCGTCATGGTGATTCCCTTCTCACACGCCTCCTGGTACTTCTGGTTCAGCACCACATTCACCACGGTATGATTTGTATTCACATAATCTGCGTTTTTCCTGATGCCTCCCGTCAGCTTGGATATATACGCCAAAGCCTCCCTCGTCTGTCCCTCCATCAGCATTCCCTGAATACAGTTCAGCTGATTTTTATAATCGTGCAGAAGACGCCTATTCTGATCGTAATTTTTCTGCATGGCACGATACAATTCCATCTGATTGAAAGTCTGTGCCTGCATCAGCCGCAGGCTCTGCACCTCTGCCTCCTTTGCCAGCATATTTTCCATGTAAAAAAAGAGGCACAAACAAATCATCGCAAATCCTAAGACCGCCGCCAGCTTTGCATATTTATCAATACTGCTCCCGTCCCAAGGCATCATCGCAATGGCTACAAGAACAACCAATCCAAATATGGGAAAAAGGGTCAATCCCACCCATTTTCTTTCCCTGCCGATTATGGGAAAACGCTTTTTAAATTTATAACGCAAAAAGAGCATTAAGCACAAAAAAGAACTACCTGTAATGATTTCTATCCAGTCATACAGCCCTCTCGTATGTACCACAGGCAGTACATAGACCGTCGACAGAAAAATCATATTTAAAGTCCAGTATATCCCGCAGAACAGTACGGACAGGACGGCATTTTTCGTAAATTTAATTTGAAAGCAGACCTGCACGGACAGGGCAATGACTACAATGAACCGGACCGGCTGCAGAACGTAAGGCGGAACCTCCGTAAACGCAATCGCCAGAAATCCGGCAGAAACAAGCCAGACGACCAGATATTCCATCCACCTATGCCGGAACTTCCTGACCGGCGCAAAGACTTCAAAAAACGTCTTACAACTGATTCCCATCATAAAAGAGGCAATCACACACCGCACAATCGTTTCCATCACATCGCCCCCTTATACGCCACAAATTCTTCCCTGACAGCCTGAAATCTAAGGCGGGGAACAGGCAGTTCCTCCCCTGTATCAAGCACTGCCGTATAGTTGCCGATGCGGCGGATATGCTTCATATTTACGAGATAGCTTTTGTGGATACGTAAAAATCCATATCCAAATAATTTCTGCTCAATTGCATCCAGTTTCTCATACATATGGTACCTGACCATATCCCTATGGGTCTGCTCTTCCATGTAATAAAAAATCAGCTTATGCCGCTGGCTTTCCACATAAAGAAGGTTATCTGCATATAACATTCTTTCCCCTTCCATAAAGGAAAAGTCTACCCGTGCAATCTCCATTTTCTGCAGAATGGCATCCATACACTCCGGCAGTGCCGCATCCAGCGTATCTTTCATGATATACCGCACGGCGTCTACCTTGTATCCCTCCAGCACATAATTGATAAACGCCGTGACCAGCACAAGGTAGGTGTGGGAATGAAAAGCGCGCATCTGTATCGCCGTCTGAATACCGTCCATCTCTTCCATATTAATGTCCATGAACACGATATCATATTTTACACTGTTCTCGTTTTTATCAAGAAATTCTTTTCCTGACAGAAACAGACGAATCTCAGAATTTAAATCATGCTCCTTGAGATACTTCTCAAGGAGCCGTTTTATTTTGTCCCTATAAAATTGTTCGTCATCACATATGGCAATCTGCAGCATAAATCCCTCTCTCTACAGCTTGAACAGCGTGCTGAACAGACCCCGTCCAAGAGATGCGCCCACGTTGCCGCCGACCTTCTTTCCAAAGCTGCCTCCCAGGGTCTTTCCGATGCTGTTTCCAAACTCCCTGCCTATGGTTCCTGCCGCGCTGTTTCCCACCTGCTTGACCGTCTTCTTGACCTGTTTATCCTTGGCGGCAGCTTTCTTTTCTTCCGCCTTCCTTGCCGCTTCGGCTTCCTTCATCTTTTGCTTTTCGGCAGCTGCCGCTTCCGCTTGTTTCCGGTCGCTTTCCTGCTGATCCAGCACCTTTTTCTCTAAAACCTCGTAAGCAGACTCTCTGTCCATCATCTGAGCATACTTGCTGTAAAGGAGATTTCCCTGCACCTGCTCCTGCCTTGCCGCCTCGTCCAATGCCCCCATCTGGCTCTGAGGTGGAAGAATCTGACACCGCTTCACAACAGTAGGCACGCCGCCTTCATCCAGCACCGAAATGAGCGCCTCCCCGATTCCCAGCTGGGTCAGCACATCATACGTGTCAAATTCCGGGTTTTCCCTAAAAGACTGGGCTGCCGCCTTACATCCCTTCTGCTCCGCCGGCGTATAGACATGAAGCGCATGCTGCACCTTATTTCCAAGCTGTCCCAGGACGCCGTCGGGAATATCCTTGGGATTTTGTGTGACAAAATAAATTCCCACGCCCTTAGAACGGATCAGCTTCACCACCTGCTCGATCTTGGTCAGCAGCGCCTTCGACGCAGAGTCAAACAAAAGATGCGCCTCATCAAAGAAAAACACCATCTTTGGCTTTTCCCTATCTCCCGCCTCCGGCAGGGTCTCAAATAATTCCGACATCATCCAGAGCATGAACGTGGAATACATGGTGGGACTATTAATCAGCTTCTGGCAGTCCAGAATCTGAATGACACCCCTTCCGTTTTCATCCGTGCACATCCAGTCCCCAATCTCCAGTGCCGGTTCTCCGAAGAACAGCTCCCCGCCTTCCGCTTCCAGCGCAACCACAGCCCGCATGATTGCTCCGAGGCTCTGTTTGGACAAGTTTCCGTACTGCGCCCCGTACTCCTTGGCATTCTCGGTCACATACTGTATCATGGCGCGGAGATCCTTGGTATCTAAGAGCAATAGCCCTTCATCATCGGCTATCTTAAAGATGATTGTCAGAATATCCGACTGGGTCTCATTTAAATCCATGATTCTGCCCAGCAGGAGAGGACCCATCTCCGAAATCGTGGTGCGCAGCGGCAGTCCCTTTTCGCCGTAAACGTCCCAATAGGTGACCGGATAATTCCGAAACTGAAACCCCTCTTTGACAAGTCCCATTTCATCGATTCTCTTTTGAACGCTGTCACTATTCTGCCCCTGCCTGCACATGCCTGCCAGATCGCCCTTTACATCCGCCAGAAACACCGGAACGCCCAAATCGCTGAAGGACTCTGCGAGCACCTTTAACGTAACCGTCTTTCCGCTTCCCGTAGCTCCCGCGATCATCCCATGCCGATTCGCCATCTTAGGATAAATACAGACCTTCTCATCCCCCGACATTCCCACTACAACCTTACCGTCCTGATACATACCAATACTCCCTCCATCTTATACTCAACTTTTCCTCACTTTTACATTTAAAAACGAAGCCACTAATAATGTACCATGCCAGAAACCATTTCGCAATACAGACTGCAAGGATAGCAATTGACAAGGACTTTTCTATTCCGTATATTTAAGACATAACCATACTATCGTATCGCAAAATTATAAGGTGGAAAAGGTGGAGCGAAATCTGGCATTTCGCTCGCCTCCTCAGCGCAAAAGCGCTTCGGAATAGAGGTAAGCATGAAAACTGTCCAAAATATCGAATTTTATGCGGGAAGCAAAGAAGAACTGCTTCCCGGGTTTGACATTGATTTTCCCTATATCGCATCCCGGTCAGAACTTGACAAATACCTGGGGCGGTCTGTACCATGGCATTGGCACAGAGCCGTGGAACTCTTTTATATGGAAAGAGGCGCTTTGGAATATCATACGCCCGGAAGGAAGCTGATCTTTCCGGAAGGGTCCGGCGGCATTGTAAATTCTAATGTGCTTCATATGACAAAAGCACTTTCCCGGACAGACAAAACCACCCAGCTCCTCCATATTTTTGATCCCTCCCTTCTTGCCGGAGAGACGGGAAGCCGGATCGGTCAGAAATATGTCACGCCATTTATTACCGCTCCCCAGATTGAAATCATAGCACTTTCTCCTAAAGACCCTGCGCAGGCAAAAATCTTGCAGCTTATTCTGGACGCCTTTTCCTTTGCAGATGACACATTTGGGTATGAAATAAAGCTGCGGGAAATCTTATCGGAAATATGGCTCCTGCTCTTTGCACAAGCCGCTCCCATTCTGAGCGAAAGTAAGAAATATGATAAAAGCAATGACAAAATAAAATTAATGATGATCTACATTCATGAACACTATGCTGAAAAAATATCTATCCCTGCACTTGCATCATCCGCATTCTTAAGCGAGCGGGAATGCTTCCGCGTTTTTCATGACTGCCTGCATACGACACCGGTAGAATACATCAAAAGCTACCGCCTGCAGATGGCGTGCCAGATGCTGGAAAAGGGGCAGGACTCCATCACCAGTATCAGCCATGCCTGCGGACTTGGCTCCAGCAGTTATTTCGGAAAAGTCTTCCGGGAATACTTAGGCTGTACTCCCTCAGAATATCGTGCCAAATGGCAGAATTGTGATACATAAAGGCAGAAATAGAATATTTATCCTCCATGCCTTGCACTATAATGATACCTGTAAAAGCAAAGGATGATAGGAGGAAAGCCTGCAATGAAATTGAATAGTGCAGCCGATTTTTTAGAAACAGCGACCCCTGATCTTCTGGATCAAATCGCCCGTGCAAGAAAATTGACCAGAGAATATTATTTCTGTGATTACCAAGATACGTCAAAGAAAAATGCCATTCTTCGGGAATTACTGGGCAGCATAGGAGAAAATGTTGCAATTGACACCCCCTTTTTCTGCGACCATGGCAAAAATATTTTTTTGGGCAGTGATGTGATCATCAATATGAACTGCACTTTTGTAGATGACAGACCCATCCATATCGGTGACCGGGTACTCATTGCGTCAAATGTACAGATTTATACCGCTTCCCATCCGGTTCTTCCCAAGGAGCGCCTGGCTCCTGACTGGAAAGAGCAGAATACAACGTTTTTCAGAACCTACGCCCGTCCAGTCATCATTGAAAACAACGTGTGGATCGGCGGCGGGAGCATTCTTCTGCCGGGCGTAACAATCGGCGAAAACAGTGTGATCGGTGCGGGAAGCATCGTAAACCGTTCCATTCCGGCAAATTGCGTTGCCGTCGGAAATCCATGCAGAGTCATCCGCCATTTTGATACGGATGAAGAACGGAGGGCATATGAAATATAAACATATCGTCTTTGACATCGACGGCACCTTAATCGACACCGAATACGCCCTGCTCCATTCCTTACAGGAAACCATCCTGGATTTGTGCGGCAGACATATCCCCCTTAAAGAACTGACCTTCGCCCTGGGCATCACAGGCGCAGACGCATTGAAGCGCCTTGGCATGAAAGATATCGCCCCCACAATCGACCTCTGGAATGAAAAGATGCAAAAATATACTGACACGATAAAAGTATTTGACGGAATAAAGGACTTACTGGAACACCTTTCAAAGTCAGCCTGCGAAACCGGCATCGTCACATCAAAGACCAGAGAAGAATTTGACCTTGATTTCCGCCCTTTCGGCATCAGCCACTATTTCAAAACCATCATCTGCGCCGACGACACCACACAGCACAAGCCAAGCCCCGCCCCACTGCTCCAATACATGAAATCATCAGGTGCCGCCCACAGCCAATTACTCTACATCGGAGACAGCAGCTACGACAGCCTCTGCGCCTCAAATGCCCAAGCCGCCTTCGCCCTTGCCAAGTGGGGCAGCCACGATGAAACCATCAAAGCCGACTACTACTTAACAACACCCGCAAGCCTACTCCATTTAAATTTACTCTCCTATTGACATCCGCCCACCGCATGTTATACTAAGCATCGAGACCGAGTGTTCGAGACCTTCCACTCGTTAAAAAAAAACTAAAGGAGAATAAAAATGAAAACACAAAACACCAACGCGGTTCCCACGCGGACCGTCCCCACGCTGCCCCTCGTTCAGGCAGCTATGATTGCTGCACTCTATGTAGTGCTCACCTTTATCGCCAATGCATTAGGGCTTGCCAGCCAGGCAATCCAAGTGCGTTTCTCTGAGGCTCTCACCATTCTGCCTTATTTCACCCCTGCTGCCATACCGGGTCTTTTCATCGGATGCCTGCTGTCCAATATCTTGACAGGCTGCGCGCTTCCCGATATTATTTTTGGCAGCCTCGCCACCCTTTTAGGCGCAGTCTTTACATACAAACTGCGCAGCTGCAAGTGGCTTGCACCTGTTCCGCCCATTGTTGCCAATGCCCTCGTGGTTCCCTTTGTACTTCTGTATGCCTACGGCGTAAGACCGCTATGGTTTTCATTTGTCACAGTAACCATCGGTGAGATTCTTTCCTGCGGCATCCTGGGCATGCTGCTTCTACTTGCCCTAAACAAATATCGCGGCAAACTATTCGCATAACAGACGAGGGAGGACCTTTTGCCGGTTCTCCCTCAATTTCCATATGCCCTTGTTCTCTCCAATTTATATTGCGCTAAATCCTTTCCATAAAGCTCCTGTGTCATACTGCTACTCCTTCCATCATTTCTTACTTTTAATGATAGGGTAAAGACAAAACAGTGCAGCCTGCAAGGCAGGACAGCTGCCCAAAGTGCGGAGAGCACGGCGCAGATGACGGCACACCTTATCTTTTCCAGTCTCTGCGAAAAATCGGCAATTTCACTTGCAGAATGTTGAATCTGTAGGGCAAAATCGCCATGGATGGCGATTTTAGGAGCCAAACGGCATGGATGCCGTCTTGGCTCCGACCCGACCGTCTTGAAACATCTATATACATTCTGTTAGTGAAATCCGATTTTGAGAGGAGACTGGAAAAGATAAGGTGTGCCGTCATCTGCGCCGTGCTCTCCGCGCTTTGGGCAGCTGTCCTGCCTTGCAGGCTGCACTGTTTCGCAAAGGCATCCTTTCCAATTTGATCTATGAAACCACTTTCCCCGGATTCAAGATATTTTTAGGATCAAATACTGCTTTGATTCCGCGCATAAGCCCCATCGAAGCCGCTCCCGCCTGCTCATTCAGATATGTTTTTTTTGCATATCCAATTCCATGTTCTCCCGAGACTGCGCCTCCGTATTCCCCGGCTTTTTGATACATCACCGCAAATACCTTCTCAAGCTTTTCCTTCCACTCTTCTTCCGGCAATTCATCCCGGCATATATATACATGCAGATTTCCATCACCTGCATGTCCAAAGCTTGGAATCCGGATTTTAAACTGCTCTGCCAACTCATGGGTGTCGCGTATAAATTCCGCCACATGATTTCTGGGAACCACCACATCGCACTCATCCATTTCTGTTGTGGATGCTTTAATTGCTTCCAAAAAAGCGCCTCTCGCAGACCATACCGAATCTTTTCTTTCCGGCGTGTCTACAAGAAATACATCCCTCGCACCATGTTCCAGGCAATACCTCGCTGTCTTTTCATACTCCGCCTCTACCTGCCGGGCGGAATTTCCGTCAAAAGTCAGAAGCAGATATGCCTCGCTTCTTGTGTCCGGAAATTTTTTCCCCAAAAAATCCTCCGCAAAAAGAATAACTTCTCTCTCCATAAATTCGACCGCCGTAGGCGATGCCTTTAACCGGATGATTTCCGGCACGGTTTCAATCGCCTCCTCCATTGTCTGATATGGAACCAAAAGGCTCACGCTTCTTTCCGGCAAAGGAAGTAGTTTTAAAATGACTTTTGTGATAATACCCAAAGTCCCTTCCGATCCGACCATCAAATCCTTCAGACTATACCCTGAACTGTTTTTCACTATTTTTCCGCCCAGCTCTATGATCTCGCCGTTTGGGAGCACCACCGTCATTCCGCGCACATAATCACGCGTCACCCCATATTTCACTGCCCGCATGCCGCCTGCATTGGTGCTGATATTTCCTCCAATGGTCGCCGATTTTTCTCCCGGATCCGGCGGATAAAAAAAGCCATGTTCTTCCACAAACTGTGCCAGCTCCATCAGCAGCACGCCGGGTTCCGCCGTCACAGTCAGATTCTCCTCGTCCAGCTCTAAAATCTGATTCATCTGTGTTGTTTCCAACATAATGCCGCCCTGCAGTGCAACTGCCGCTCCCACAAGACCTGTCCCCGCCCCGCGTACCACAACCGGCAGCTCTTGTTCATATGCGTACTTCATGATTTTTGCAATTTCTTCCGTGGTTCTTACTTTGATAAGCACATCCGGATATTCAGAAATTCCGCCCAGTTCATCATGACTGTAGTCCTCTGGAATCTCCTCCCGAACCCACATTCTTTGCGGCGGTACGATCTGACGCAGATAAGAAAGCTGGGACCCTTGCAGTGTAATGACATTCCTCCTTTTTGTTTTATCCATCCCTTCTTCCTCCTCTCATTTCCTCGAAGAACCTCGGAAGCAGCTCATAGAGATTCCCCACAAACCCATAGTGTGCGACGTCAAAAATTGCCGCATTCGGATCTTCATTTATCGCAATCACGCAGTCTGCCCCTTTCATGCCTGCCACAAACTGTACGGATCCGGAAATTCCAATCGTAAGGATTAACTTGGGTTTTACGGTCCTTCCGCTTAGACCTATCTGCTTTCTTGCATCAAACCATCCCGCTTCAATCAGTGGACGCGTACATGCAATCTGCGCATGGAGCATTTCCGCCAGTTCCTCTATGATACGCAGGTCGTTTTGACTTTTCACTCCCCGCCCCACCGCAACAATCACTTCTGCATCTGCAATATCCATTTCCTTCGGTTTCTCGATTTTCTCAACAATGCGGACCGAAGATGCGTATTGTTCTTCCTTCATCCGAAGATACACTGCCTCCCCTGCCCCCTGCTCTTTTCTTTCCGGCGCAGCAAACACCTTATATCTTACCGTACAAAATTGAGGTCTGGAATTTGGCGTTATGATCTGCGCCATGATATTACCGCCAAATGCCGGACGAATCTGAACCAGATCCGTATTTTCTTTTATCTGAAGAACCGTACAGTCCGCAGTAAGCCCTGTGCAAAAGCGCGCCGCCGCGCGGGGCGCCAGCGAACGTCCCTTCACCGTTGCACCAATCATCATCACAGACGGTCGGATTTGTTTCACAAAATCTTCGACTGCATTTACATAGGGAGTAATCCGAAATTCTGCCAGTTCCTCCGAATCATAGCAGAACACCTTATCAGCCCCATAATGCAAAAGCTCCTGTACCGCATCTGCCAATCGGTGCCCTATAAGCAGTACATAAACTGACTGATGCGATTTTGCCGCCAGCTCTAAAGCCTTCCCTAAAAGTTCATATACCACCGGATGAATCACGCCTGCTTCCTGCTCCGCAAATACCGCAATTCCCTTCCACAGTGATTTTTGAACCGTTTCCTGTGCCTCCTCTTCTAAAGTGATTACCCCGGGAGATCCGTTTTTTACACAAACCCGGCACATTCTGCACGCCATCCCGATTTCCAGTTTCCCATCCTTCTCGGAAATAGCGCCAAACGGACAGATTTTGCACATTTGCTCTGCAATTTCCCCCGTCACCAGTTCTTGATGTATTTTTAAAAATTTCATTTTTTCCCCCTCTATATGTATTTTTTCTGCTTCAAAATCTGCGTAAAGCGTTCCGCCAGTTCTGTGGAGCTTCCCTCAAAAACCTGACGGTCGGTATTTTTTTCCGGCGGGAAGATCCGCTCTACCTGCGTCGGAGAACCTGCCAGTCCATAGTGCTTCGGATCCTGGTCCGAAAAGTCATCCAGACCAATCACTTCCACCTTCTGCTCCGTTTTCTCCATCTTTCTTTTCAAAGAGGGAAGCCGCGGTGTATTTGCATCCTTCTCAATGGTCAGCAGGCAGGGCAGGGGCAGGCACAATTTCCGGACCTGCATTTCTTGATTCTCCAAAACGATAATCCCATCCTTTTTCACCTCTACTACCTGCAGCACATTTGATACATGCTCTATTTTCAAAAATTCTGCTGTCTCCGGTCCTACCTGTGCGGTATCCCCGTCTGTCGTCTGTTTTCCGCACAAAATCAAATCATAGGTGCCTGATTTTTGTATTCCCTGAGACAATGTATAGCTGGTGGCAACGACATCTGCGCCTGCAAATCTCCGATCGCTGATCAAAATTCCGCGGTCTGCGCCCATATAGACTGCCTCTTGCAGCACCATTTTTGCCTGTTCCGGTCCCATGGTAATTACCTCCACCGATCCCCCATATGTTTCCCGCAGACACAATGCCTGCTCGATTGCGTAAAGATCAAATGGATTCATTTTGGATTCCACTCCGTCCCGCTTTAAGACGCCGGTTTTCTCATCTACCTCAACGGCAGTGGTTCCGGGAACCTGTTTGATGCAAACTAGAATCTTCATACCCTTCCTCCTTGTTTTTCGTGTACTGCTCCGCAAGATACGCCGCGCCCCACAGCCCGGCTTTGTTGCCAAGCGCTGTGGTACGGATCTGTACGTCCCGAAAGCTCGGCATGATCTTTTCCATTACCCGGTTTCTGACAGACAGTGCAACATATTCCTGTCCCATCACCCCGCCGCCGAGCAGTACGCATACCGGATGAAAGATGTGAATCAATGTCACCAGTCCATATGCGATTTCATCCATCCAGCTATCTACCACTTTCTTCACAGCCGGTTCCTCTATCTTTTCAAAAATCTGCCTGCCGTCCGTTATTTCAGGCATAATTGCCTTTACCCTACGGACCAGCGCAGCCGTAGACGCCTGTTCTTCATAGCATCCGCTGATTCTCTCTCCTGGGATTACCTGTTTTCCGTGGATCACCATACTTCCAAATTCTCCCGCCGATCCGCCTGCTCCTCTATAAATCTTTCCGCCGATCACAATAGCGCCGCCCACTCCTGTTCCATACGTAAGGCAGAGAAAATCTTTTACGCCCCTTGCCGCACCATAATGTCCTTCCCCCAATGCCGCAGCATTGACGTCATTCTCGATTATGGCAGGTACATGAAATTCCTTTTCAAATATTCTTCGCAGTTCAGTCCCCGTATAATCCGGTATATTTGCATTTGCATGACGTATTTTCCCATTTTCAAAGTCCACCTGCCCGGCAGTACTGATTCCGATTCCATCGATATCTCCCATTCCATGTACGATTGCAAGCGCCCGATTCACTACAAATGCGCCGCCCTTCGATGCCTGTGTCGGCGTTTCCTTAAATTGCAGCATCCTGCCGTTTTCATACACGCCAGACTTAATAGAAGTCCCCCCGATATCTAATACCGCGAGACGTGCACTATTCCTCATCCCTCCCACAGACTGCCTCCTTTTTTATTACTGAAACAAAATGTTTCGTTATTTCACAGGGACGTGTAATTGCAGTTCCAACCACAGCGGCAAAAGCACCGGCTTCTAGTGCTTTTTCCAGCTGCTCCGGCGTCCAGATACCGCCCTCTGCTATCACTGCCTTTCCCGTGTCCCGCACCAGCTTCTGCAGATATTCGTAATCAGGAATCTGCACGTCCTTTGTATAAGAAGTATACCTCCGCAGCGTTGTGCCAATCACGTCGAACCCCAGCTTTGCCGCCTCCATTCCTTCTTCGTAATCAGAACAGTCCGCCATAAAAAGCTGCTGCGGATATTTTTCCTTTACCGCCTTAAAAAATGCATCCAGCTTTACGCCGCCGGGCCGGAGACGTTTTGTGCTGTCCATCGCAATGATCTCCGCGCCGCTTTCCACAAGCGCATCCACCTCGTCCATTGTTGGAGTAATGTAAATCTCAGAATCCGGATAATCCTTCTTAATGATTCCGATTACCGGAAGATCTACTTCCTCTTTAATCTTTAATATATCCTGTACGCTGTTTGCGCGGATTCCCACGGCGCCTCCCTGCATTGCCGCAACCGCCATCCGCTGCATAATATAGGAACTGTGCAGCGGTTCATATTCCAGCGCCTGGCACGATACAATCAAGCCTCCCTTTAATTGCTCTAAGACCTTGCTATTCATAAACCGACCTCCTTTACAGTGTCTTCATAAACTGAAACGTTTTATCCGAAAAATCATCGATTGGCTCATGGATGTAATCCGGATAAAGTATCATCCTCTTTGGGGAACGTATCTTGTTATAAACTGCAAATTGGGACGATGGCGGGCACGTTGTATCCATAAGCGCAGTTCCCATCATGACTTCGGCTTTTATGCGCTTTGCAAAATTTTGTACATCAATATATCCCAGATTTCTAAAAATTTCATCCTCCCTCTCATGGCATGGATCGAACTTCCGAAAGTAATATGTAATATCCTCATATGCTGTCTTTGCCAGATCCATCTGCCAGACTCTTTTATAATCCGCAAGAAATGGATATAATGGCGCAATTTTCTTTACATTCGGCACCAGCGCCCCGCATACAATGGTGAGCGCCCCTCCCTGTGACCTTCCAAACACGCCGATACGGTTTTCATCTACGTCGGGCATCCCCATCGCAATCTCCGCGAGTGCCACCACATCCAAAAAAATCTGACGAAACAGCAAATATTCCGGACCGTCCTCCATTCCCCGCATGATCTGCCCAGACCACGTGACACCCGTCACGCCCCCGATATCCTGCGATCTGCCGCCCTGCCCCCGGCAATCCAATGCAAATACGGAAAACCCATTCGCAACATATCCCAGCTTTTCCATCCATGTTCCCGAATCCCCGCTGTACCCGTGGAAGAAGAGCACCGCCGGATGCGGTTCTTTGACCTTTACAGGTTTTAAATACTTCGCATGAATCCTTGCTCCGCCGACGCCGGTAAAATAAAGATCACTGCACTCTGCATAATCTGTCTGAAAACAGCCTTTTTTCAACTCCACCTGATAGTCCAGTTCCTTTACTTCTTTTACGGAACGGTTCCAAAACTCATCAAAATCTGCCGGACATGGGGAAATTCCCTTGTATTCTTTTAATTCTTCCAGCGGTAAGTCAAATACGCCCATTTTTATCCTCCTATTTTATCCAGTGCAGTCATGAGCCGGTTATCATCCTCAATCTCCGTCTTTTCTTTCAGGTAATCAATCAGCTTCTGCCTGTTTTCGGCCGTATTCTGAAAGTAAATGTCTGCCAGCGTCATGGGCATTTCAAAATATTTCATAAAATCCATCAACCTTTTTATTTCACACGCATCATCCCCGTTATAATGCATCTGCATGATCAGACCAACTCCTACGATTTCGCCATGTAAAATATCTCTGGCTTCCTCTACAAATTCTCTCCGCATAAAGTCATACAGTCCATGGGCGAGCGCAAGCTGTCCGCTGCCGGAAGAAAAACCGCTCACAATAGAGGTATGTATCAAATTCGTGACAATCATATCATCCACCCTGTCCGATGTATTTATTTCATCTGCCAGCGCACAGCCTTCTCCTAAGATAAATTCCCAAATTGCCTTAGCATTGACAAAACAGATATACTTATTCAAATCACAGTCCTTATAAGACTTGATTTTTAAATTGTGAATCACTTCCGGCAGCTTCGCGAGCGAGTCCACCATGCCTGCTCCCCACAGGCGCTTTGGAGCAGAACGGATCAGCTCCGTATCTGCAATCACGACATCCACTTCTCTGTTCATGGCAACAGATCCATCTGCCCTGCCTTCATCCGTATACATAATGCATACCGCCGAACTTGCCACACAAGTAGCAACGCTGGTCGGCACCGTAATAATCGGGCAATCCGCATAGGTTGCAATGCATTTTGCCAAGTCAATACATTTCCCGCCTCCAATCCCGATTACCAACGCGCATTGTTCTCTTTTCAAAATCCGGCTATATTCTTCTGCCCACCTTTTCGAGCACGCCCCTTCATGACGGTATACAATTCCCATCTGTGTCAAATCTACCTTTGACTCCACCCTGTCCACCGAAGAGGGACCTCCAATAATGAATGCTTTTTCTCCAAAATACGCCATTTCACTTTTTAATCGCTTGATTGCACCGGCGCCCACAACAAATCTGCCAACACCTGCTTTTAACTCCTGCAGCATAAAAAATTCCTCCTCTTTCATTCCTTTATTTAACTGCCCCTGCGGTCATGCCCCGCACCAAGTACTTCTGCGCACATAAATAAATAACAATCGCCGGTATAATTGCCAGGAGCGTTCCGACCATTACCATCTCCCACGGTGTCTGATTGTCGATCATCCTTGCAATTCCTACTGTGAGCGGTGTCTTATCCGCACTTCTTGTCAATATCAGCGGATATAAATACTGCCCCCAGCCTGTAAAAAATGATAATGCAAACGTGGTCGCGATTCCCGGCGCCGACAGCGGGAGCACGATCCTAAATAGACACCCGATCCGCGAACATCCGTCAATTGCCGCCGCTTCCTCTAATGCTACTGGGATTCCGTCAAAAAAGCTTTGAAGCAGCAAGATTGGAAATGCCATCGAGGTCGCCAGGATTGCAAGAATCACACCGATATACGTATCATACAAATGAATCTTATTTAAGATCATAAACACCGGAATTGAAATAACCACCTGCGGCAGCACCTGTGTGATAAAAATGATAAAGGAATAAAACACTTTTCCTTTGAACCGGTATCTGGAAAGTGCGTAAGCGGCAAAGGTCGCCAATAACACATTGATCAGAGACGTTCCCACCGCATAGATAATCGTCGCTTTAAAATATCCCAGCAGATCGATCCTGGTCCAGATATCGATATAATTTTGAAAATATCCATCTGTAGGCCAAAGGAAACTTTTTCCGATATTTTCATATTTGGTAAGCGATGTCACAAATGCTGTATAGATGGGTATCAGCGTAAACGCACTCCAAAATATTGCAAAGATCATTCTTCCGGTCAGAACCAGCTTTCTTTTTGTCTTTCTGCTCAAATGTCCTCCACCTTCCCTTCCCTTTTAAACTTGAAGAATCCAATCATTCCCACAATCAAAAGAACTACAAGCGCAATCGCACAGGATGTTCCCAAATCATAATCCAAAAATGCTTTATTATAGATTTCCAGCGCCACAAGCTGCGTCTGCCTTGCCGGTCCTCCTGCCGTCATGATATATACCGTATCAAAAATCTGAAACGTCCACGCCGTTACAATTAACGTTGTGGTTATAAGCACTGGTTTCAAATAAGGAAGCGTAATATACCGAAATCTTTGAATTGCCGAAGCGCCGTCTAAATCCGCCGCTTCTTCAATGTCCAATGGAATTACCTGCAATGCGGCAATTAATGATATGATCATAAACGGAGCCGCCTTCCAAATCCTGACCACGATCACCGTCCACAAAGCATTTCCGTCCCCCAAAAAACTAATCGGCTGTGAAATCAGATTCAGCTTCATTAACAGCTGGTTGATAAATCCATACTGTGAATTTAACACCCATTTCCACATCGACGCCGCAAATGCATCCGGCACAATCCAGGGAATAATTGCGATCGACCGGAACAATCCGCGCAGCGGCATCGGTTTATTCAAGGCAAGCGCAGCCAAAGTACCAAAAATAACCGTCCCTGTCACGCCAAACACCACATAAATCCCTGTAACCCCCAATGATTTTAAAAATTTAGAGCTTGCAAGATACCGAAAATTGCCAAAAGAATTCCATTTGATAAACCCTTCAATAATGTTAGATTTTCCGAGAGAAAACCTAACAACATTTACCAATGGAATGCCCAGAATGAAAACAAGCAAAATAACGGTTGGCAAAATAAACAAATATGGCTCTATTTTATGTGTCCCTTTTTTCCCCATTTTTCTTCTCCCTATGATTCTTAAAAAAGAAAAGAAGGATATCCGCAAGCCCCGGCTCTACAGACACCCTTCTCCCATTCTATTCTTCGTAAACTTCCTGATGTCCTGCTATGATATGATCCAATGTTGTCTCTGCATCCTGATTGCCCATCATCAGAAGCTGCAATTGTTCTCCTGTCACCTGCCATAACGAATTTGTCTTAGGAGTAATTCCCTCCGGCACACTGTCATTTACAGATTGAATGACCGTTTCATAATATGCATTTCCCGCATACTCCGCTGCCTCGGACTGAAGTACTGGAATGGAACCATACGTGCTATGTGCTTTCTGATTTTCCGTATTCATAAGATACCGGAGGAATGTCCATGCCTCTTCTTTATGCTCGCTGTTTGTGGGAATAAAAAATCCCCCCGCGTTTACCGCCGATATCTGTTTTCCGCTGTTTCCAGCCGGAAGCTGAGCCACCCTGAATTTTCCGCTGTCCAATCCGTCCTGAATCTGGTTCTGCATATTGATTGCATCAAGTGCCATGCCCACATTGCCGTCCCTGAGCAGCGTTCTTGTGTCGAAACGTCCAAACTCTTCCACGCTGCCCTGAGAATACTGTGTCAGATCCTTTATAAAATTCAATGTATTGATCGCGGCTTCCCTATTCTCTTCAAGCTCATAGGTATACCTTTCTCCGTTCCATGTTTCACCGCCGATTTCACTTGCAAACAGAGATTCAAAAAAGAAGGATGTTTCTCCGCCTGCCGAACTTCCATACATCGCCAGTCCTGCCGCGTCTGTGTTTTCATCGATTGCTTTTGCCGCTTCTAAAAATTCTTCCCATGTTGAAGGTGGATTATCCGGATCAAGCCCTGCCTGCTCAAAAAGTTCCGTATTATACCAATACAGCAGCGTCGTGCCGCCGCAGGTAATCATATACTGCCTGCCATCATATACTCCTGCTTCAAGCAAGGAGGCATACATATCTTCCTTTAATTCATCGTCGAGATATGGTGTCAGATCCTCTATCAATCCCTTATCCGCCAGGTCAAATATGGTTGCCGGAAGATGATACATAACATCGGGCAGTGTCTGCGAAGATGCCATGATCTGCATTGTTTTCTCTGCGTCCGACCACCCCAGATCCTGCATATCGATCTTGATATTCGGGTGCTCTTCTTCAAACGATGCAATAATCGGGTCAAAAATCTCCCGCAGGACTTCCGGAGTTCCTGTCCTCATAAATGTCAGCGTAACGATTTCTCCATCGTCCTGTGCTTCTGTCTTTGTCTCCGACTCCGTCTTTATCTCTGTCTGCGTCCCTGCCTCTTCCTTTCCCTCTTCCTTAGAACTGCATCCTGCCACTAATCCCAATGCCATACATAAGCAAAGCAAAAGCCCCACTTTTCGTTTCCAATTCTTCATACGCTTCTCCTCCTTTAAATAATCCCAATCTCCTTTGCCACCTTGCGCGCCTCTGTCTTTTCATCATCCGTTAGAGGAACCGTTGGGATCCTCGTATATCCTCCGCATGAGCCTGCCAGATCCGCCATGTATTTCAACAAGGCAATCACCTTGTACTCGCCTCCCATACCGGAATATTTCACCGCCAGGTCCATATACGGAAGCATGGTATCACGGATTCTCTTCGCTTCTTCATAATCGCCTGTAGAACGGGCATTCCAGATTGCAACGCTTCGTTCCGGTGCGATGTTACACATACTTGAAATAAATCCCGCCGTTCCTGCCAGCGCTGCATACGGCTCCAAAAATTCCCCATGTCCATTCACTACCGACACCTTATCTCCAATTTCCTGCACCACTCTTGTCATCTTAAAAAATGCAGGCGTACACTCCTTCATTCCCACAACGTTGGGAATTTCTTTCAAACGCTTAAGTACAGAGATGGGACAGTCTACGTTCATAACCTCAAAGTTGTTATACAAAAGGATTCCTAAATCCGTATTTCCTGCCAGTTTCTCATAAAATGCATAGATGCAGTTTTCATCCTTTGCCGGATAATAATACGGTGACAGTGCCATCACTCCGGCAGCCCCATGCTCCTGTGCATGCTGTGCAAGCTCAATCGACTCGTTCACATTCGTACTGTTGCACCCTTGAATGATTGGTATGGAATCTCCGATTGTATCCACGACCATTTCCAAAATCATTTTTCTTTCTCCAGCCGCCATGGCACCGCATTCACCTGTACTTCCGCAGATTACAATTACAGAATTAGACTGATTCAGCCCGCCCTTAAGCAAGAACTTAAGATTCTTTTCATATCCTGCCGCATCAAAATCTCCGTTTTCCTTAAAGGGAGTAATACTTATTGCAGTAATCCCTTTCAGATGCTCTCTCAGTTCTTTCGGTTTCATAATGTCCTTTCCTCCTTTTTAATTTAGGAAAATTTTTCTTTTATTTCAATTTTCCTTTTTTCTTTTTTGTGATATATAAACATTACCACCAACTTTTTGTAGTGTCAAGCGATATTTTTAAGCATTTATGCCAATATTTTCATTTGTAATAAAAAAAATTTTTTCCTTTCTTATATTCTTACCATTATTTTCCACGATATATTGCTATATTTTATGATTCCTTTTTATTCTTTTTCATTGAACAAATAATTATTTGTGGTAAAATTAATAAAAAGGGTTTTTATATAGGGAGATTTTTATGGCAACATCAAATCTAATGAACGAAATTACCGCCACTTATTCAAAAATGACAAAAGCAGAAAAAAAGGTGGCTGATGTTGTGCTCTCTAACCCCCAGGCTCTGTTGCACGTAACCATTAATGATTTGGCAAAAATATGCGATGTGGGCGAAACAAGCGTATTTCGTTTTTGCAGAACACTTTCTTTAAAAGGATATCAGGATTTCAAGCTCTCTCTTGCCTTAAGCACTTCCGCCCCCGACAGCACCCACTCAAAGGACACCATTAATATTCTGGATTCTTCCGGCAGTGAGGATACTTCCAGAAAGATTCTCCAGATTTATCAAAATGCCCTTGACTGCGCATTTCGCTCTTTCAATTTCAGCGCTATATCAAAAACAGTGGATTATATCCTTTCTTCCGAAAGCGTACATTTTTTTGGCTTTGGAGGCTCTGGCACGACTGCCAACGAAGCCAAAAATAAATTTTTGAAGATCATGCCTAATATTATATACAACAGCGACAGCCACATACAATTAACCCAGGCCGCACTATTAGGGGAACGGGACCTTGCAATCATCTTCAGCAATTCAGGCATCACAAAAGACTGCATCGAGATTTCCAGAATATGCCACTCTAACGGAGCACGCGTTGTATTTGCAACTATGTTCTTAAAAACGCCCGCTTCCGCTTATTCAGATGTCCTGCTGCCATGCGGCGCCAATGAAGGACCTATGGAGGGCGGCTCTATCTCAAATAAAACCTCCCAATTATTTTTGATTGATATTTTATATGCAGAGGTCTACCGGCGACTAGGGGAAAAAGCACTTGAAAATAAAAAGAAAACCTCTCAGGTTATTACAGAAAAAATGATGTGACCTTCAAAACCGAACATGATAACGAGGGAGAGCCTCTCTCGGCTCTCCCTCGCTTTTTCGTCGATTGAATTAAAATTCCTTAATTTAAGACCCGCACATTCCCGCTGTTCGCATGAACCCGAACGCTGACCTGTGCTTCCCCCACTTCCCCTTCCGCATGATTTCCCTTATTATTATAGGACAATGCATCTTCAAAATCCGTGCTGATATTTCCGCTTCCGGTCTGTGCCTGAAAATGAAATCCCAGTCCATGGGGCAGTTCTAAGTGAATATTTCCGCTGCCTGTGGTTAAATCAATATCTCCGGTAACCTCGCTTGTTTCCAGCCGTATATTCCCGCTGCCAGCCTGGGCGCTTCCGCTGCCGGAAATTCCTTTCAGCGTAATGTTTCCGCTCCCTGCCTGGGCTCTCACCTCTCCTCCGATTTGGTTTCCTGTGATATTGCCGCTTCCCGTCTCAACCCGAAGATTCCCCTGAATGTTCTCCAGCTTCACATTTCCGCTTCCCGCCTCGACGAAAACAGAATCTGCCGCCACATTACTCCACTTGATATTTCCGCTCCCTGCTTTGAGCAATAGACTCCCCTCCTCCCTTACACAGGAAGCCTCGGATGTGATATTGCCGCTTCCCGTCTCCAGAGAAAGTTTTGCAAGGCTTCCTTCCGGCACATACACCTCAATCCTTTCGCCTTCCCTCCAGAATCCAAAAATAACGAAGGAATGCATCTTGGCGCCTGTCACGACTACTTCCTTATTCTCCATATAAGATACAGACGCAGTCGCTTTGGGGCTGTCACTGTACAGATACTCCTTAATCGTCACATGATCATCCTGCGTTAAATAAACCTTTATATTCTTACTTCCATATTCCATCACCAGACCATCCAGCTCTTCTATAGGAATCTCTATGGTATTCCGAAGCTGTGCCTTCCCTCCAAGTGCAAACACCACCATTCCCGTCCTGTGGGGCGCATTCCTGACGCTCATCACACTGATCAGCAAAGCAGAGGCCATTACCCCTGCGGCTCCTAACAGCAGCGCAGCCTTATTGTTCTTCATCTGCCTCACCCGTCCTTTCCGAAGCGCCATCCAGGGAATCATCATCCCTCTTTTTCTTCCCATCCGCTAAATCCTGAAAATACGATACCAGCGCATAATATAGCGGCACTGTCAAATAGACCACCCATGCGGGATGCCATGCAGAGCAAAAAAAGCCAAAGCAAAGATACACCAGCGTTGCCAGCACCGGATAGGCAAAACAATGGGCATTCCTTCTCTCTATCGCCTCCACCAGCGAATACCAGATAGGGACCAGCAAAAACAAAAGCCATCCCGGATGCCATGCACCATAAGCACATCCTATTACAATGTACGCAATCGTGATGACCAGGAGCATGGGGAAATGAGCATGATGGGAAAACCATTTCTTATCCTGTTTTTCTCCATTCACATAGACACCCTGCTTGTCAATATGGACGCTGTCTCCCTTTTTCTTATCATCCACGTGAATGCCATCCCATCCTACGTGGACCTCTCCGTTTTGATCCTTTACATGTACTCCTTGAAAGCCCACATGCACATATTCCGGATTCTCTTCCTTCGCAGCGCGACTTTCCTGCTCTTCTTCCATATTCTGTTCTTCTTCATATGGTCTGGGAATCTCATCATCCGTCTTTAAAAGCTCATCCAAGGAAACGCCGTAAAGCCGCGCCAGCAGAATCAAATTATCCGTATCGGGCGATGCTTCCGCCCTCTCCCACTTACTGACCGCCTGCCTGCTGATTCCCAGCTTCTGTGCCAAGGCCTCCTGAGATAGATTATTACTCTTTCTCAAATTCACCAATCGATTCGCAATTTCAATATTCATCTTTTCCTCCTCACATTCCGTCTGAATTTATGAGCCGATTATACCTATCCTGCTTACGGTTGCGCCACCAATTCTAGTTTGAGTCCCGGCAACTATTGGTTTCCCCCTTGTATTACTCTTCATTTCGGGTGTATGTGATAAAGCAGTTTCCATTTTCTTCAAACCACTCTTTAGAATCATTCATTCCAACTTTATACACCGTTCCCGTTTCCGGGTTCATCACCACGGTATTTAATTCATTAAATCCGATCAGCAACACCGCCGATCCATCCCGCATCATGACAAGCACAGGGATATCCTTATTTACGTAATAGAGCACCGCATCTAAGGAGCATCCCGTCAGATCAAGTATCTGCACATCAGGAAGCCCCTCCTCCAAAATATCCATGACAGATTCCCCGCTTGCCAGCATATACTTGGAATTTCTTATGACACCTTCATATTCCAACATCGTATCCAAGCAGACGGCAAGAGAATCCTTTTCTTCCGTCATCATCTCCCCCTGAATCGCCATGATCTGATTCTTAAGGCTGCGGTTGCCTCTCGACCATACATAATATCCGTCTTCATCAATGACCACCCCTGAAATCTTTTCCGCATGGTTGACCGCATTGTTTTCACTGGTAAAGATTTTTTCTATGCCATTCTTGCCATAGACATAGTACCTGCCCGGCTGCTCCTCAGGGACAGGCAGACTCACCGTTCTTTCACCCTCAAACAGAACTTCCCTGGGGGTGAGCTGTTTCATCGTTGCCGCATTGATGGCTTTCATAACGGCTATCTGCGTCAGTTTTTCGTATTTTTCTGTGACCACCGTCTCAATGGTGTTCTTGCTCTCTAACGCCGTCTCTCCATTCATGATCTGATCATCCTTGATTTCCTGATAAAAACCGTCCTCTCCCTTTTCCACGCGGGATAGGATTATCTGATTTCCGGTGACCTCTCCGCCCGTGATGTAAACATTTTCCTGCCGGTAAGTCTTAAGCACCCCTTCCGTTTCATTTTCAATCTTTACACAGTACATGGGAAAGATGGTATTTCCCGCATAATCCATCACAATATCTCTTTCCCTTGCAACGCCGTAAATCAAGTCTTCGCCCATGAATCCGATGGGTGCTACTACTTCTCCCGTTCCTGCCTGAATACTCTTCTGCTTCCCGTTGGTCAGATTCATCAAAATCAGTTCCTTCACATGATAAGGATCATTTCCCTTCTGCCACACAGCCATTTTATTGCTGTCAGAAACCTTATAGCTTCCCTCAGAAAGATTCTCAACCATCACCTCACAAGTCCGCTCCATGACATTGATGCCATAAATCTGGCTTCCCCATTTCAGATAAAGCATACTATTTCTATTGATGTAGGAGAGCTGATCCACTTCCTCTATAAGAAGATCCTGAGAACTGGTAAACGGAATATACACCATTTCTTCTACTGTGTTCACCGAACTGTCATAGTAATAGACGGAGATTCCCACCTGGCCTTCATGGTGTCCCCGGTTCATATACCCGTAAACCATGAAAATAACGTTGCCGCCCTCGTCTGCATTTAAGATCTTGATTTCGTGACCATCGTACAGTGTCCGCTTATCCTCATTCTCTTTATCATAAAAGCCAAATAAAAGCGCCATCTTATTATCCGCCACATTATAACTGTACAGGCGGTCTCCAATCACATATGCAAATACGTTTCCCCCATCACTTTCCTTAATCGGAACTTGACCGCTGGTAATCCCAAGCAAAATCTTATTGTTGGCATACACATCAGCCTCTGCATCAAACATTTGATCCATTGTCCGCTCAAAATCCAGAAGATACATCCGCTCAGGCGTGTAACGCACACGGTAAAACTCTTTTACCCTGTAATAATTTTTATCTCTGCCGTCCGGCGTGGAGACATAATATGCCACTTGAAAACTTCCCGTCTGGGGTCCTAGTTCCTTGATGGTGATCTCCGGCTGTGTCACTCTTTCAATCTCTAAATCTCCCCAAGTCACCTGCTTAAAGCTGCTGTGAATCGTGACCCTTCCAAAAGTGGTATTATCCCCTTCCGCATTGGACTCCAGATACTTTGTAAGTTCCTTTGCTGCTTCCTTGTCGAAGGTTCTTCTGGAAAAATCATAGATATAATCAAGTTTATCACTTGCATGATACTCTTCTGTGCTGACCACCCTTGTATAATATCTGATTTCGCTCCCGTCCTCCATTGAAAGCAAAATGACCAGCATATACTCTTGATTGACCGCTATCAGATCCTTCAGCGCGAAGGAAAGTGAAATCCGTTCCCCGTCCTGCTCAAATTCCGACACCTGCGTGCTCTCAATCAGCCTGCTTCCCTCCAGATTCCTCACCTCATATACAATCTGGGAGATTTCCCTTCCGTAAGTGTCGATCTCGAGACTTACCTTTCTGCCGGCGGCAAGAGGGGTAATGCTCTCCCGCATCTGCCCCGGTTCCATCGCCTGGGCATATCCATGCATCTCATTGATGCGGTATCCTCCGTACTGTACACCGATTACCGGATAAGAAGCCTTGCTCATCTCCATGGTCATATCGGTATTTCCTTTATTCATAACACTGCTTACAATAAAAAGGGTCGCAAAAAATACCGCAGTCACTATGGACCCTTTGATTATCATTCTTTTCATATAACTCCCATCTATTTCTGCATTAATCTCTGCAAAGTCGTATGCACGCAAAGCGCCTGGCTCATGCTGCTGACCTTCGTTTCCTTCCCGGTCCTTCCCCCTGCCTTCTGTCTCTTTACTGCCCTTATCAGTATATTCTTAGGCGTATGCTCCATGTCTATAAATTCCAGTACCTGTGTATCATAACCCGCTTCCTCCAAAAGATTCGCGCGGATTCCATCCGTTATAAGCGCCGCCATCCGCTCCTTTAAGAGACCATATTTTAAAACCGGCTCCAGCAATTCATTTTGAATCTGCCCGTTTACCTCATGCTGACAACAAGGAACGGTAAAGATCACCTTTGCATGCCAGTCCACCGCCTTCTTGATGGCATAATCTGTCGCCGTGTCGCAGGCATGGAGGGTAACCACCATGTCCACCTTTTCCGCCCCCTTAAAAGTGCTGATATCCCCCTGATAAAAATGGAGTCCTTTGTAGCCATACCCTTCCGCAAGCAGATTACACTTCTCAATCACGTCTTTTTTTAGGTCCAGCCCCGTAATGCAGACTTCTTTCCCCTTCAATTCATGCAGATAATAGTATAGCGCAAAGGTCAGATAGGATTTTCCGCAGCCGAAATCAATGATATGCAATGTGCCTTCTCCCTCTAATGAAGGTAGTATATCCTCCACAAATTCCAAATATCGGTTGATCTGCTTAAATTTGTCATATTTGGAGCGAATAATCCTGCCATCCTTCGCCTGCACGCCCAAATCCACCAGAAAGGGAACTGCCGTGCCCTCCTCCAGAATATAATTCTTAGCCCTGTTATGGGACATATCCGGTTTATGCAAAGATGCTTCCCCTTTGCTTTTACACTTCACCGTAACCTTCCCCTTTTTACTTACCAAAGCAGTTACCTTCCCGTCCATGCTTTCTGCCTCTAACTGCCTAAAGCCCTCCTCCATATAAAAAAGGATTCTGGAAAGCATCTCCTGCTTTTCATAATTCCTGTGAAAAACCTGTGTCCCCTCTGAAACCGTTTCCTGAAAACAGAGTTCCCCCTTCACCATGACCGGACGTATCTTTATTTTGAAAGCCCCTTCCTTTTTCCTGGGGTTACTGATTACAACCTGATAGAGCCTGTCCGACAATGCCGCAGACAGCCTTTCCCTTAACTCTTCCACAAATTCATTCTCCTATTCAACAAACACCGCCACGCTTCGCAGGGCGGCTTATTGCAACAAACACCGCCGCGCTTCGCGAGGCAGCTTATTGCAACAAACACTGCCGCGCTCCGCGAGGCAGCTTATTGTAACAAAATAGCCATGGCTTTGCGCCATGACTATATTTTACTTATTTAACTGGAAAATCACAACAAAAACTTTTGTCTATGTGTTCAGGTCTTCCGCTATGCGTTGAATTACATTTTCAAATTTTCCTTCAAAGATCGGCATACTGCATGCAAACATCAGGTTGATTGGATAATCAAAATTTTCTACATTTGCTCCTGTAAAGTCCCGAAAATCTTTTTCTTCACCCAGATGCGGTACGCGGTCCTTCATAGGACCGGCATTGTCCATATATCCATACATCCTTTTTCCAAGTTGGAACGCCATGCCGCACTCGAAGCCAACATCATTACTGCATTCATATCCCCGGTAATCATTAAGATTGGCAATAATCACGTCACAATTCCTGACATGTCTCTGGCAATTGTCGAACATGTTGGCGGCGCTTATGTAGGGATTATCCGTCTCAATCTTCGCTATTCCGGCTGCCATATCCTTGGGCGTGTATGCATGCATGCCATGTTTTCTGCACAATCGCTTCATTTCCTCATAAATCTTGTCTGCATTTTCATCATATCTTTCCGGTCCTGCCAAATATACCCTAGGTCTGTCTGGTTCACCTTCCCAATGGTTTACGGGCGTTTCTGCAAAAGTCATGCACCCCGCAGCAAGCTGCCGGGTATTTGACCCTCCCATTCCTTCACGTTTCCAGCCCTCCTCCAAATCGCTCATCACAACTTTCAAGCATACATCAAAATCGCCTTCCATAATTTTGGCTGCCCCCACCACACAAGGCGAAAACGGAAGTTCCTTATAAGGCGCCTCCTTTCCGTGTTCATCCAGCACCTTGCCTTTACACAGATAATATTTTTGATCTTTACATGCCAGATTCCTCTTGTCTCTGGTATATCCATAGCACAGCGCCCCCTTTGCATATGCCATGCCGATTTCAAAAATCGTGCCGCTGTCAGGCTCAGAGCCCCTGTATGCCTCAAGATCTGCAATAAGGATTGTAGTCTCATTCATATCTGCCTGGAGATCCCTAAATATACTATAGGCATGATCCCGCAGATTCTCGCTTGGATTTAAATTTTCTACATAGCATTTGAAAGATAAAAATTGCTTTTACCTGAAAGATGTAGTATAAAGGAAGAACAGAAAAAATTGTTTTTACTTTCATTCTCTGTTTCATATTCTGACATCGTCTGAAACATATCTAATGCAGGATTGAGGAACTTGTCAAATATTTCCCCATGTTCCTGCCTATCTATCAGGAGATTGCAGAATTTGTCAGAGAACCGGAGGAATTGATGTATACATTTTCAGAAGCCCTTTACATAATGGACCATAACACGGAACGGCTCATGGTGAGCGAACTGCAGGATGCCGTGAATGAGCTGCGGGATAAAGTATCTGGGCTGCAGGCAGAGCGAAATACTATACAGACAGAGCGGGATGTGGTTCAGATAAAGAGGGATACTATGCAATTGGAGCGGGATGTATTCAGATTGCGCCTTAAAGGTAAGGCCTATGAAGAAATTTCAGCAGAGTTGTCCATCAGCTTTGATTCAGTTAAAAAAATTTTAGAAAGTAAACCGTAATCTAATAGGGAGAGCCACAGACCGATAATGGCTCTCCCCGAAATTTTTCAGAATCTGAGAATTCCTCTTCTCGTATTATGTCTCCTTTTGTATATCTCATAGCAAAGAAGTATTTGTACCAGATCCCCCAGCCATTCCCACCGCTCCGGCGGAAAATTGCCATCGGGATTATCTTTTTCTTCTTCCCGTTTGATCCGGTCTAATATGTCTCTGGACAGTTTATAAAGCTGCCATTTATCCGGGTACTCATCATAAATCATGCTGCCCTCATAGTCCAGTTTATCGAGAATGCCGCTTATTACCTTTTGATAACGCTTTGCCTCCAACGGATACATCTGCTGCAGATATTCCAAATCCCTTATGATAGAGTCCTCCTCTTCATAATACATGGGCAATGGATATGTCATATAAAAGGGCAGAATTTTGCGTTCATACATATAAACGATTCCTTTAACGTCTTTATTTCTATCATATGCGTCCCCGCCTTTCGCCGTGCCTGCGCCGCTTTTCCTCCTAGATAAGGGAATTGCTCCAAGAAAAATCTTACCCACTGCAAATCATAAACAACGGATGCCAGGCTTCGCCAGACATCCTTATGTTAAATTTAAAGGAGAGCCCAAAATCATAGTGGCTCTCCCCATTTCATCACTTAATAACATGAATACGTGCCAACGCCCTCTGCAATGCAGTCTCCGCGCGCAGGATATCCGTCTCCGGCGTCTTGCTGCGCAGCCGCTCCTCGGCACGTTCCTTTGCCGCCTGTGCCCGGTCTAAATCGATTTCCTCCGGCCACTCAATGATCTCAGCTAAAATCACCACTTCTTCCTGCAGAATTTCTGCAAACCCTGCGTGAAGCGCTGCTTCCTTCGTCCCCTCTTCCTCTGTAATCGTAAGGATGCCCGGGTTCACGATCACCGTCATCGGCACATGCTTTTTATAAATACCGATTTCTCCCTCCGTAGTATTAAATTCGACCATGGAAACAGGTCCCTCATAAAACACACGGTCGGGAGTAATGATTTTTAAAGTAAATAAATTGTTGTCTGCCATCTGCTTCCTCCCGTCATTATTTCACGCGGGCAAGGACGTCATCAATACCTCCGGCATTTAAGAAATAGCTTTCAGGTATATCGTCATGCTTACCTTCCAGAATTTCCTTGAATCCGCGAATGGTCTCAGCAATTGGAACATATTTTCCTTCTAAGCCGGTGAACTGTCCTGCAACGAAGAAAGGCTGTGACAAGAATCTTTGTACCTTTCTTGCACGGGAAACCACCAGCTTGTCGCTCTCTGACAATTCATCCATACCAAGGATCGCAATAATATCCTGCAATTCCTTATACTTCTGAAGAATCTCCTGAACGCCTCTGGCTGTGTTGTAATGATCCTCACCTAAGATTCTGGGATCCAGAATTCTGGATGTGGACTCCAACGGATCAACCGCCGGATAAATACCCAGCTCTACGATGGACCTGGAAAGAACGGTTGTGGCATCCAAGTGGGCAAAGGTGGTTGCCGGTGCCGGGTCCGTAAGGTCATCCGCAGGCACATACACCGCCTGTACGGAAGTAATGGAACCGTTCTTGGTGGAAGTGATACGCTCCTGCAAAGCGCCCATCTCTGTCTGCAGCGTAGGCTGATAACCTACCGCAGAGGGCATACGTCCAAGCAGGGCGGAAACCTCTGAACCAGCCTGGGTGAAACGGAAAATGTTGTCGATGAAAAGGAGCACATCCTTACCGCCCTTATCACGGAAATACTCCGCCATGGTAAGTCCGGAAAGACCAACTCTCATTCTTGCTCCGGGGGGCTCGTTCATCTGACCGAATACCATGGTGGTCTTGTCGATAACCCCTGACTCGATCATTTCATGATAAAGGTCATTTCCCTCTCTGGTACGCTCGCCTACACCGGTAAATACAGAATAACCGCCGTGCTCTGTAGCGATATTTCTGATCAGCTCCTGAATCAGCACGGTCTTGCCTACACCGGCGCCTCCGAACAGACCAATCTTACCACCCTTCTGATAAGGGCACAAAAGATCTACTACCTTGATGCCTGTCTCCAAAAGTTCCTGCTGGGTTGACTGCTCCACAAATTCGGGGGCAGGTCTGTGTATCGGCTCATAAGCCACGCCTTCCGGCGCCGGCTTATTATCGATGGGATTTCCTAAAACATTGAACATACGTCCAAGCGTGTTCTCACCTACCGGAACACTGATAGGCGCGCCGGTTGCAATCGCCTCCATGCCCCTTACCAGTCCGTCGGTAGAACCCATGGCAATACATCTGACCGTATCATCACCCAGATGCTGTGCTACCTCAACAACAAGCTCTCCGTTATCCTTTAAAGGAATCTTGATTGCTTCGTTAATCTCAGGCAGCCTGCCGTCTGTGAATTTAATATCCAGAACGGCACTGATAATCTGTGTAATTTTTCCCGAGCAGTTTTTCTTGCTCGTATTTATATCTGCCATTTCTCCTCCATTCCTGTCCGGCAGACGAAAGCCGCCGAACCATGTTTCTTTCCTTATAATACACTGCCTTCCAAAGCGCCCTTAAGAGATTGCATTCGCACCTGCAATAATCTCTGTCAATTCCTGTGTAATAGAGCCCTGACGCGCTCTGTTGTACAACAGTGTCAAATGATCTATCATTTCTTCTGCATTGCTGGTAGCAGAATCCATTGCCTGCATTCTGGCTCCGTTTTCACTGGCTACCGATTCAACCATACCGCCATAAATCAGGCTGGTTATATACTTGGGTATGAGCAGATTCAAAGCTTCCTCGTCCTCCGGCTCGAAATTCATCAGCGCCTTATCGCTGCCGCCTATCTCTCCGTTTCCTTCTGCATTGGTAGTTTCTTCCTCATTAATCTCTACCGGAAGAAGCTTAAGGAGAGTAGGCACATGCACAACCGTATTCTTAAACGCCGTGTAAGCAAGATAAATCTCACTGATCTCGCCTTTGGCAAAAGCTTCAAGCACTTCTTTTCCGATTACCATGGCATCCGCATAGACCGGTTCTTCAATCACATCTGAATAATCCGCCTTAATCTCATACTGTCTTTGCAGTGCATCTTTTCCCTTTTTTCCTACTGTATAAATCGCAAGATCTTCTTCCGCCAGCTCGCCCCGCGTAATCAGCTTAATCACGTTGGAGTTATAGCCTCCTGCCAACCCTCTGTTGGACGTAATCACGATTACAGCCTTCTTGCCGGATTCGCCGGATTTTAAGAACTTGTGATCTAAGTTTTTGGTCCGCTGCAAGATAGAATTGACCGTCTCAAACATACAGTGGAAATAGTTTCCTGATTTCTCTGCATTCTGCTTTGCTCTCTGCAGCTTGACAGTGGAAACGAGCTTCATGGCCTTGGTAATCTGCTGGGTACTTTGAATACTTCCCTTACGCCTTTTTATATCACGCATTGAAGCCATACTATCACCTTATCCTTGTCTTTTCCTTATTTTAAAAATGCTGCTTTGAACTCTTCAATTGCTTTCTTTAAGGTTTCTTCCGTCTTGTCAGAAATCACCTTTTCATCCGCAATCGCATTAGGAACCTCAGGATATCTGGTATCAAGGAATTCAAAGAACTCTGCCTCGAACCTTGTAATGTCCTCTGTAGGCACATCCAGCAGGAACTTATTGGTAACTGCATAAATGATGATGACCTGATACTGTACCGGCATAGGTTTATACTGAGGCTGCTTTAAAACCTCTTTGATTCGTTCGCCCTGTGCCAGCTTTTCCTTGGTGTCCGCATCCAGCTCTGAACCAAACTGAGAAAATGCTGCCAATTCTCTGTACTGTGCCAATTCCACACGGATAGGCGCCGCAATCTTTTTCATTGCCTTGATCTGTGCTGCACCTCCAACACGGGATACCGACAAACCTGCATTTACCGCAGGACGGAATCCAGAGTTGAACATTTCTGTCTCCAGATAAATCTGACCATCTGTGATGGAAATAACATTGGTAGGAATGTATGCAGATACATCGCCTGCCTGTGTCTCAATAATGGGAAGCGCCGTAAGGGAGCCTCCGCCGTATTCCTCGTTCATTCTTGCCGCACGCTCAAGAAGTCTTGAGTGCAGGTAAAATACATCGCCGGGATATGCCTCACGCCCTGGAGGACGCTTTAAGAGCAAGGAAAGCGTACGGTAAGCAGCAGCATGCTTGCTCAAGTCATCATAGACTACAAGCACATCCTCTCCCTTTTCCATCCATTCCTCACCGATTGCACATCCTGAATAAGGAGCTATGTACTGCAGCGGCGCAAGCTCACTTGCAGTTGCAGCAACTACCGTGGTATATGCCATAGCGCCTGATTCTTCCAATGTATTCACGATGGATGCAACTGTAGACGCCTTCTGTCCGATGGCAACATAAATACATTTTACTCCCTGTCCCTTTTGGTTGATGATGGTATCGATGGCAATCGCCGTCTTACCCGTCTGCCTGTCGCCAATGATCAGCTCACGCTGACCTCTTCCGATGGGCACCATGGAGTCAATCGCCTTGATACCTGTCTGCAGGGGTGTATCTACTGATTTTCTGGTGATAACACCAGATGCAACTCTTTCAATCTTACGATATTTATCTGTCTGAATGGGGCCCTTTCCATCAATGGGCTGCCCAAGAGCATTGACTACACGTCCTGACATGGCATCGCCTACAGGAACTTCAACCACGCGCCCGGTCGTCTTTACCGTATCGCCTTCGTTGATATTCTTCTGGCTTCCCAAAAGAACGGCGCCTACATTGTCCTCTTCTAGGTTCAGCACCATTCCGTATACTTCGCCGGGGAATTCCAGAAGTTCTCCCTGCATTGCGTTTTCCAGACCATGTACACGGGCAATTCCGTCGGCAACCTGAATAACGGTACCGACTTCTGAAACTTCAAGCTCTGAAGCATATCTTTTAATCTGCTCTTTAATGACAGAACTGATTTCTTCCGGTCTTAAATTCATGGTTCTTACGCACCTTTCTATCGTTACTATATTTGCGTTTTAAGCAGCTCCCGCTGCAATTCAAACAACTTACTCTTCACACTGCTGTCCACAACACGGTCTCCAATGCGAATGACCATGCCGCCTATCAGATCTTCATCCTCCTGATAATGCATCTCCATCTTTTTAAAGGATGTGGTGGTAAGCAGCTTACCTTCTATTTCTTTCTTTTTCGCTTCACTTAAATGAAATGCTGTGGTCACATAGGCAATGCCTATTCCTTTAAGAGCCTTGACTTCATCTATGAAGTAATCCAGAATAGCATCGATCTCGCTGTATCTGTCTTTACTCACTACAAGGTATAAAAATCCAAGCAGTTCCTTTGAAATGCGCTTCTCGAACACTTCTTCAAGAACCTTAAGCTTTTCTTCCTTCAGCACCTTAGGATGATTCATGAGCCTTCCGAAATCCGGGTTCTCCTTAAGCAGCATTTTTAGCTGCGTGATCTCCTCTAAGAATTCGTCTTCCTTTTTCTCTTCCACAGCCAGTTCAAACAAAGCTTCTCCATATGTTGCGCCAACTAGCTTTGCCATGTGCTCTCACCTATTTCCTTTAACGTTTCATTTACCAGGCTTTCCTGTACGGTTGTATCGATAGATGCCTTCACCACTTTGCCGGCGATCATGGACGCGAGCACTACCATTTCGCGTTTTACATCATCTGCCGCCTTCTGCTTTTCAAGCTCGGCTTCCACCTTTGCCCTGTCAATAATCCTAGCCGCCTCCGCCTTCGCCTCGGCAACAATCTTATTTTCACTCTCCAGAGCCCGTTTTCTCGCATCACCTAAAATCTCTTCAGCTTCTTTATCAATATTCTTAAGCTTTTCTTCATACTGAAGTTTTAATAAGGACGCATCTTCCTTATCCTTCGCTGCTCCGTCCAGCTCATCCTTAATCTTTGCCCGCCTCTTTGCCAGCATCTCCCTTGCAGGATTAAAAAGAAAATAAGATGCCACCAAAAACAGCACAAAAATCGCAATGATCATCAACACCGCATCCGAAAGCAGCTGCAGATCCAGATCAAACAATCTCGGTTCCATCCGTCAACCTCCTTTCCTCATATCATTCCTGCCGCCTCGATACCACAAACAAGCTTTAGATTTTCTTAGGCGGCGTTTTTTGGCGCCTTAGAAAATCTCTTGTTTGTTTTTACTGGGCAGCTCCCATAAGAGGTCTTACGAATAAGAGCAGGATGGCTACCAACAGACCATACAGACCAGTCGTCTCCGCAACTGCCTGACCAAGCAACATAGTAGAAGTAATGTCAGATTTTGCACCAGGATTTCTTCCCACTGCTGCTGCCGCATGTCCTGCTGCGATACCCTGTCCTACACCAGGTCCGATACCAGCGATAACTGCCAGACCTGCGCCGATTGCTGAACAACCTAAGATAAAGTTTCCATTAAAATCCATTTTTGTTTCCTCCTTATGCTTCTTGCATGAAAATAATTTTAAAATATTTACTCTTTGATCTCCAGGCTCTATTCTTCCGTGCTGCATGCATCCGTAATGTATGTCATTGTCAGCATACAGAATACATAAGTCTGGATTGCACCTGAAAACAGGTCAAAATATACATGAAGTGCTGCCGGCCATATAATGGCAAACTTGTTCAGCAGAGCATATATAAGAGCCATAATTGCTGTTCCCGACAAAATGTTGGCAAACAGACGCAGCGAAAGCGAAACCGGAACTGCCAGATCGCTTATGATGTTGATTGGCGCCCATATTGGCCATGGATTGCACAGCCCCTTTAAAACACCGGACACCTTCTGATATTTGAATTTATTGAAGTGAATCAATGTAAATGTGATAATACCCAGCGCAAACGTCACACCATAGTCTGCTGTCGGCGGGCGTAACCCTAAAAGCCCGGAAATATTGCTGACCAAAATAAAAATAAAGATCGTTCCAATATAATTCCGGAATCTGACAGCCTGACCTCCCATTACGCCGCCAATCATTCCATCCAGCATCTCCACGATCATCTCCACCACATTTTGAAATCCCCCGGGCACCTCGGTGGCATGTTTAATCGCCCGGTTTGCGGCAATGCAGAATCCAATGATAATCAGCATAACAATCAGGACGCATATATGCGTTGTCGTTATCCACACCTCTTGACCAAACAATTCATAGGAAAAGACCCCATGAATCATAAAATCCACTTCTGTGCTTCCTGATAACAGAATTCCCTGTCCCATATCTTCACCTCCTTACCTATCCTGCTCTCCGGCAGGTTCTTCTATCAGCGGGGGAAGAATTTCTTCCCCATAAATAATATTACTGACCTTACATGTTATAAAATGCATATACGCGGACGCTTTCAGTCCCATAATGCCTAGGAATGCTGCAAGCGGATCTCCGATCCCGCTTATTGCAGTCCCTGCAAGTACTGCCACAATAACCAGATAGCGCAATATTGCATGTGCACTCATAGATTTGACTGCTAAACGCTCAGGAAGATCAAGCGCCCTATCCAGAGACCACCACATATGAAACGCACAGACCGCCGCCGTCAATATTCCCAACCAAAGCCCGAAGCTATACCATATTTTCTCCTTCATGAAGAAGACAAACACCTGACACACTGCACCGAATAAAACAATCCCTGTCTCAAGTTCAAACAGAGTCCTGTTTATCCTGGTGATTTTTTCTTTCATTCATTTCTCTCCTGTTTTTTCTGCTCTTGTGCAGATATGCCGACTGTTCACTGCCACCTGCATAAATTCCTCTGGCAAATCGGTATACATTATACCCGCCTGCCACTGCGCCTACAAAAAACAATATCACTACAAGAAAGTTCGTCCCCAGCTTCTCATCTAGGAACATCCCCAGAAAAAAACAAATAAAAACAGGGACCAGCATGTTGATTCCGAACTGTCCAATCATCGTTAATGCCTGATAAACCTTCCGATTAAACTTCACATGCCTCTCCCTTTCAAAGTTCCTTTTTCTAACTGCACTCACTTAATGATTATACCTATTTTTTTTATTTCTGTCTAGAAATAATGGTAAAATAATCATGAAATTTATATCTCCCCGTTTTTTAGCGAGATTTGGCAAATTCGTTGACTTTCCCCCCAATTAATAGTAGTATTTTGGTAAACAGGCAATCTATTTTGGAGGTTCTATGGCAAATCCCATTTTGTACCGCAGGCGAATTATTCCGGAAGAATGTGTTCTTCTTAAGGATGACATTATTCTCTCCTGTGACGAAGAACATATCGTCACCTCTTGGCATGCACTGCATCCCAAAAAAGACCTTCATCACGGCAGTTCCTGCTACTTTCTGAAGGAGGGTTTTAAGGTAAGCAAATTCTGCCGGGAAAACGGAAGCCTGCTTTACTGGTACTGTGATATCGTAGATTATGACTTTCACCCTTACGACAATCATCTGATCGTGACAGATCTTCTCGCCGACGTAATCATCTACCCCGACGGTTTCGTGAAAGTCGTAGATTTAGATGAACTGGTCACTGCCTTAGACGCCCGTTCCATAGACATAAACACCTTGAAATCCAGCCTTGTGCGGCTTGATAAACTATTAAAAATCATTTATTCCGGCAAATTTGATTCCCTGCAAAAATATATTCCATGATAAAATGTTATATACAAAACGAACCGCTGCAGAACAGGTTATTCCACTGTTTCCGCAACGGTTTTTAGGTTTTAGTAGAATATATGCCCGCCAATCTGAGTGCCCGAAAGCCCGTCGATGGGTGTCCTGAAAAACAGACAGTTTCCCACCGTAGTCTGTCCCGCCATCGCAGCATCCGCAGCGCTGTAGCATGCGGCTGTAGCATGATTCTCTGCAAGGGCAAGGGCAAGGCGTCCGCTGGCAACCGGTGAAAACTGCTTATTCTGATAAACCACGCCTACCACTGTGTCCGGAAACACGGAACTCATAACGCGGTTCATAACCACCGCTCCCACTGCCACCTGTCCTTCATAAGGCTGATTCCCCGCCTCACAATAAATCAGATTCGCCAGCAGATACCGATCTCCTTCTGCAAAAGAAATCTCTGAAATATCTCTCCATGCAGACTTTGCCGCCAGTGCCGAAAGCCTTTTTTCCTCCGCCAGCTGTGCCTGAAGATTAGCAATATCATTCTTCTGTTCTTCAAGTTCTTTTTCATACTGCAGCATTTCTGCTTCCGTCTGGGAAATTTCATTCCGATAGCTGGAAATCTTACCGGAAACCTGATTCACCAGCCCTGTCATTTGGCTCTGCTCTTGCTCAACAGAAGCCCGAAGCTCGTCCAGTTCTTCTTTTTCCTTTACCAGCTGCGCTTCCTTTTCCTCAATGCTGCGCCGGGTTTCCTTGAACCTATCCAGTTCCTTACGGTCATACTCTGAAAGCTGCTCTATATAATCATTCCTGTTTAGCAGATCAGAAAAGCTCGCTGAGCCGAAGAGCATTTCCAGCATTACAAAATCCCGCTTTTCATACATGAACTGAACCCGCTTCTTCATAGCAGCATACTGCTCTTCCTCGATTCTCCTTGCCTCATCTAACTCGCTCTGGGTGGTCTCGATTTCCCCATTCTTGACCTCTATTTTCTGCTCAAGATCGGCAAGATTATTACTGATTGTAGTCAGATCCGCATTCAAACTGTTCAGCTGCCCTTTAAGCCCTTCCGTAGTCTGGTTAAGGTCCTCCAGTTCATCCTTCTTTTCGTTGATTTCGTTTTCTGTCTGCTCCTTTTCAGCATTTCTTTTGTTAATCTCTTCTTCCAGCTCCGATATCTTATCGGCATACGCAGTTATGGGAAAAGCACATACCAAAACAACGCTTGCCATGAACACAGCAATGCTTTTTTTCTTTACTCTTCTCATCTTTCTCTACTTATCCTTTACGTCTTTCATCCGTATTCTCAAGTTTTTTTACTCTGCGCACGTGATTTTCACCTTCTGAAAATTCCGTGTCAAGAAAGGTATCCACTATTTCAATGGCAAGATTTTTCCCTGTAAATCCGCCTCCCAGCGCAAGCATATTGGCATCATTGTGCAGTCTTGTCATCTTGGCAAGGTATGGATCCGTACACAATGCGCAGCGTATACCGGCAACCTTATTTGCTGCAATTGAAATGCCGATTCCCGTAGTACATACCACAATTCCGCGCTCACATCTGCCGCCTGCAACCGCCTTGGCAGCCGCCCTGCCAAAATCAGGATAATCACAAGATTGCAAGTCATAACACCCAAAATCCTCATACGGAATGCCCCGTTCCTCCAAATGTTCCATAATATGACATTTTAATTCATATCCGCCATGGTCGCTTCCTAACGCTATCATCATTCTACCTCCTCTGCCGCATCAGCGGCACTTCATTTATAAAAAAGCTGCTACTGCAAATAGATTACCTGATGTCCTGCCGCCTTTAAGAGTCTGTTCATGATTGCCACTCCCACTCCGCGGCTTTCAAAACTTTCTGCATAAATCATCTGCACCTTATCATCATCAAATTCGCGCAGGATTTTAAAAAGCTGCCTTGCAATCTGCTCCTCATCCTCACGCTTTCCTACACTTTTGATACTGTCTGCAAGATATCTATCCTTTGTTTCATCCGTCGCGATCACGCCAGTTTTGATTCCCTCCAAACGGTATCGCTGCAATTGCTCATTTATATAAGAAACCACTTGTACCTGCGTTCCTTCAATCAAAACCAGACTTCCCTTAGGTGCATAATGCCTGTATTTCATTCCTGGCGCCTTGGGCGCCTGACTTGAATTTCCATCCAGGATCGTCCTATCTGTATCAACCCTTCCAATTGTCTCTTCAAGCATTTCTTCCGTAATATATCCCGGTCTCAAAATCACAGGAACCTCGCCTGTCAGATCAAGGATCGTGGACTCCAACCCGATATCAGCCTCTCCCCCGTCAATGATCATATCTACCCTGCCGTCCAAATCTTCCATCACATATTTCGCCGCCGTAGGACTGGGTCTTCCCGAAAGGTTCGCGCTGGGCGCCGCCACATATCCTCCCGCCGCCTCAATCAATGCCTGCGCAGCCTTATGCGACGGCATTCGCACAGCCACCGTTTCAAGTCCGCCTGTAGTCTGCACTGGCACACATGCCGCCTTATGAAAAATCATGGTAAGGGGGCCCGGCCAATACCTCTCTGCCAGTCTATAAGCAGCCTCCGGCACCTCCCGCACAATCGCGGAGAGCTTGTCCATGCTTGCAATGTGTACAATCAACGGATTATCGGAAGGTCTTCCCTTTGCCGCATAAATCTTCCCTGATGAGGCGGCATTTAAGGCATCCCCACCAAGACCGTATACTGTTTCCGTCGGGAATGCCACCAGTCCTCCTGACCTTATAATTGCGCCCGCCTCCTCAATATACTGCCAATTTATATTATCTTCTTTTATTTTTATTACCTTTGTTTTCACTTTATATAAGCCCCGTAAAATCGATTCTGCACTAAGTCCTTCCGTCTTCTCACACATACTTTATCATATTTTATATGTTTTGACTACCACGATTGCGTGATTCTCGTATCGAAGTAAAATATATGTTTATAAAATCAGCGGGGAATCACTCCCCCGCCTCAACCCCATTCAAGTATTTCATGATTCCCATATGGATATTCCAAGCCACCTTCTCCTGATACAACGGCGTAGACAATTCTTCTGCCTCCTCCCGGTTGGACAAGAATCCGCACTCAACAATCACAATCGGTTTCGACGTTTTCTTTAAAAGGAAATAGCTGTCATTTCCCTTTGCCTCCCTTTTGTTTTCAGGATCTAAACTGCGAAGCTGTTCCTGTATGATCATGGCAAGCTGTTTACTGTTTTGGCTGGTATCATAATAAAATACCTGTGCTCCCTTTACATACTCCTCATGGTAACTGTTCTGATGGATACTGACTACCAATACCGGTTCCGCTTCCTCGATCATCGCCAGCCTTCTTTTCATATCCTGTACCTTCTTGTTGGATGCATTCTCATCATACAGCCCGGCATCCCCCTCCCGGGTCATCACCACCGTGATACCCTCTGCTTGTAAAAACTGCTTTAACAAATGTGCAATCTGCAGATTAATATCCTTTTCCAATTGGTTGTTGATCCCGACCTTACCAGGATCAGCGCCACCATGCCCTGCATCGATCACTACGCAGATATCCCTCTTTTCTTCCACCTGCGTTGAATTTACATAGACGGCACCTTCCCTCGCCACAACAAACATAGAGAACATTAAAATTCCTGCCATCACCAACTTCAAGATTCTGTTTTGATTGTTTGTCACGCTGCGCCTCTTACATTTACCCTCCTTTATATGTATGAAAAATAAGCTGTGGGTATTCCCCACAGCTTATCCTTATATCTTATTCTTATGCTTCTTCCTGCAGGGTACATCTTACAGTCACCCTGTTCCTTCCCCCGTATGTACAGGTGAACAAAGTCAGATCCCATTCTCCTTCAGACATCTTTGACACCTTCTTGCCGCCCACCGTCTCGATCTCGGCTACTTCATAGAAGTGTTCTCCACCGTCCACATCCAGAAAGACTACCTGATCTCCCGGCGAAAGATACTTGATGTTGCCAAAATGCCTCTGATAATTATGTGCTGCAATAATCAAAGAGTTTTCATTGTAATTGCCTTCATATCTGCCCGGCGCAATCTTAAGACCCTCACTGGTAACGGAATTCATGACAGGAAGTGAGATATCGATTGCCGGAATTGCAACTTCTCCAATATAGGTGAAACCGTCCACTTCAATCGTTCCCATGGTGGTATCGACCTCTTCCGGGATTTCCTCCAGCAGCATATCCAGTTGCGGCTGTACAGCTTCCGCTGTCTGCTCCTGCTGGGCATTCTGCTCTATCTGTACAAGCACGCTTTCCGCTGCCCGCTCTGCTCTTGCATTATCCCAATTATTATAGAAAAGGATTCCCATGCCGCCGATAATCATAAGCGGTCCAACGCTCATGAGCAACATGCCCCTTCCTTTCTTTGCCTTTCCGTCTTCCCCTTTATTCTTCCTTCCGTACTTTCTCATCCATCCGATGAAGAACAAGAGCACGCCCATTCCTGCAAGCACCGGTATCGGCCACTGCAGCGTTCCCGTCTGCGGAAGCCTTCTTCTTCCTAACACGCCCTTTTCCCATCCCCTTCTACGGCGCATGCCAAGCACTGCCTGGTCAGGCGTCGGGGTCGGAGTCGACCTGTTCGTAATCTGCGGCGGATCCGTTGGCTGTGACGGCGGATCTGTAGGACTCTGCGGTGCCGGAGTCGCTGGCGCTGTAGGTGCCGGCGGCGGATCTGTCGGTCCCGGCGTAGGCGCTCCCGTAGGTCCCGGTGTCGCTGGCGGCGGTGTCGTCGGTCTCGGCGTAGGCGCCCCTGTAGGTCCCGGTGTCGCTGTCGGTCCCGGGGTTGCGGACGGCGTCGCTGTTGGTGTCGCGCTCGGCGTAGGTGTAGGCATCGGCACTGCTTCCAGCTTTGCCTCCACACTCACATTATAATGTACGTCACCGTTCTTATCCACCCTCGGCACAAATGCCAGGAAAGGAGACGTCACCGTATATCCATCAGGCTGCTTCGTTACCACTACCAGATATACGCCCGGTTCCAGCTTAGAGAATGATGCCACTCCGTTCGTTCCCGAAGAACCTATGCTATAGGATGCAATCTTATTCTCTCCACTGATATAGGTATGCAGGGACTCAGCTGCTTCCTTTAAGAACTTTGCGGACTGTCCGCGCAGGCTCCCGATGTTCTGGCTGCCGAAGTCTTTAAAATCTCCGGACCATTCAAGATCCTGATCTGCACCTGCTTTGGTCCAGTGCTGCACCTTATAGATTGTAAACTCTGCACCGCTGATGCCTTCCTCTCCGTCGCGGACATCGATGGTGAGACTTCCGTCCCCGCTGATATCCCCGTCAGCATAAGCGACAATGCTGGTGAACATCATGATCATTACCGCGCCCACGATTGGAACGACTTTTCTTATCCACCTTTTCATTTTCATCTAATCTCCCTCTTTTCTCTACATCTGATGAAACAGCCAGTGACACTTTCCAAGTTCCAGCCTACTCATTGCTATTTGTTTCTTCCTCTACCCGGACCCCTCTGATCAAAAGCCTGTGGGTATTCACCGCATAAGGGGTGCAGGTCACCAATGTGACATAATCTTTTCCTTCCACGATTTCCAGCGGATCTGTTTCGTGGGGTTCAATCACCAGAATCTGATCCACCTGATAATTCAGGACCCTGCCAAGGATATTGACCTGAAAATAATCGCCGATTTCCATCTGGTCCAAATCCGTAAAAAGCAGTGCCGACGGCAATCCTCTGTGTCCAAATAGTGCGGCATGGGTGCTTTCTCCTCCCACCGGAAGGGAACTGCCTTTTAAATGCCCTACACCGTCATGAAGTACCTCATCCTCTGTCCCATGGCTGATGGCAAGCCGGACGCCAATCTTTTCTATGATTACATACCCCATCACGCCGTTTCCATTTATGTTAAGGAGCTGGTCATAATTCTGACCGTTCACGCTGAGCCTTTCATCATTTGCATCTACATTAGCAAATGAAATCCCCAGCTGGAACAACTTTTCGTTATAAGCCTTTGCTGCATCATAGATTTCCGTAAATTGCTCCGTATCCAGTTCTTCCACTTTTCTCTCATACTCTGTAATCAGCCTGGACTGCATCCACAGATTCCACCAGTTGCTGATCGTGGGATACAAAAGCACCCCCAGCCCAGCTAGGCAGACAATAGCCGCCAGAACCACCGGCAAACGTCTTCTCATCTCTATCTCCCCCGCACACCGCTTAAACTGCCTGCAGCATGCTTCCTATATTTCTCTTATAAGTAGCACTTAATCAGCTTAAACTGAATCTTTTTCTTAAGACGCTGTCTTTTGTAAACCGCCTTGCCCAGCTTAATATAAGCGCTTTGCACAAACGAAAGTTCTTTCTTTCCCTGTTTCCTGTAGCCATAATGGGTCTCCAGAATAATCTGTGCCAGAACTTCCATCTGCTCTGCCGGAAGATCCTTATATTTCTTTGCAACCTCCGAAGGGAATGCATCGTCAGAACATCCAAGATGCCTTTCCCATCCGTCAAACAAGAGCATCTCATAAAAGCTCTTATAAACAGATTTCATATTTTCCTTTACGTCTGCCTGCGGCACCCTGCCAAGCCTTCTTTTAAGCAGATACCGTCTATGAGCAAACAATAATACCAACAAATTAATCAGAAGGACGCCCGCCGCTAAGCTTAAAATCATCCAGATTCCCAAGGGCGATGTTTCTTCCCCGCCTCCCAGATTTGGGGAATCCTCCGCCTCTTCCTTAGGCAAATCTTCCTCTTCCTTCTCATCCGAAGTCTTTGATGCAGTCTCTGCACCGGAGCCCTGGGCTTCATAATCCGCTTCTTCCAGCATCGCCACAAAGCCCGGCGTGGTCTCCACCGGCACCCACCCCACACCGGAGATGAAAATCTCCGTCCATGCATGGGCGTTGTCATCCTCAAGGATTGCCGTATAAGTACCGTCCGTCTGTCTGGAAAAGATACTCTTCGGCGCCACATACCCGACTACATATCTTGCCGGGACGCCGAACATGCGGAACATCATCGTCGCCGCCGCCGCAAAGTGCGTGGAATATCCCTCTTTCTTTTCATACAAAAACCACTCCACAAAGTCCTTTCCCTCAGGCAGGGATTCCACATCCCTGTTAAAAGTATAATTCTGGGAAAGGGTATCTACCACATACTCCCTGATCTCATCTAAATCTGAAAGCTCCATGGCTTCACACTCCGCGCGGAGCCTGCTAAGACCGTCCTCCGGCATCTGCAGATCCACCACTTTAGCATAATTCTCATAAGAGGTAAACGCCTCATCCAAAACACTGTGATAGTCTTCATGAAGCATCCATTCTTCCATGGCTTCCTGATAGCCTTCCCTTGCATAATAAGAAAAGATATCCTCCTGCCTCGTCTGCCCTTCCACGGCGCCGTCCCCGGCAAGCATCACATAATACTCATTCAAGAAAGCATTATAGGGCAGATACGTATAGGCATCATTGGCGTCTAAATTCTCTACCGTCAGTTCTTTTGCAGAAGTCGCCACCTCCCCTGCAAGCTCCGGCGTCACATCATCCTCATTTTCAGAGAATGTGACATTTTCAGAATACATCATCCTAAGAAACGGAAGATTTTGAATGTATAACCCCGGATTATCCTGGGTCTTCCAGTTCGATGCCGCATTTAAAAAGACGGATTCATCTATGGCATCAAACCTGTTTCCACTGTAAAGGGAACCTACAAATCCTTTTAAATAAACGGTCTCCTCCGGTCGTTCCGGCGCAGTCAGCTTGAGTGCCTGCACCTTGCCGAAATAATACCCTTCCACTTCCCCTAAGGTTCCATCATCCACACCGCCGCCGGTTCCTTCCAGCGACAGCTTCAGCCTTCCACCGGAAACCTTAGGCAAAATACTCCACACCGCCTGCAGAATACCATTTTCCGCTTTCATGCCGGACTCTCTCGCCAATTCTATCGGAACAGAAATCCCCGGTTTTAACAGGAAAAAGGCAGGCACTGCCAGCGTTATCACGAGAATGCTGATAAACAAAACAGTCTTACTTCGGATGCTCTCATAGCAATGCATATTCTGTGCAAACTGCTCCTGGTCGCCTTCTTTCCAGAAGGTAGGCGGATCCTTCAACGCCGAAGCGGTAATCGTTCCCACCAAAGACAACATGATCAAACACAAAAATAATACATTTGGAATGCCGCCTGCCAGCAGCACGCCTGCCAAAAGCGGAAAGAATACCGCCATAAGGCACCATACATTAGGGCGGTACATCACACCCGCTGAAATGATTCCTGCTATCAGGAAACTTGCAAAAACTAAGAAAAACGTAACATGTACCGGATTTACTGCCACCTGATACAGCGCCAGATTTCCGTCATAGCCCTCATTCAGTTTTATCATAACACAGTTCATCGTTTCCAGGAAACCGGAAATGACATAACTCTGCAAAATCAAGAGAATCACACTGAACGCTATGAGCGATGCCAGCAAAGCCAAGAATCTATAGATTCCTTCCATTTTCAATCTGGAAAATCCTGCCCAGAACAGGCAGACCACCAAAAGAAACGGAAAAAATACAGGGGCAATATAGGGAAGGGAAAACGCAGAAATGAAAGTTCCAGCGAATCCCGCCGCTGCCATAAGCAAAAGTATTACAAGTATTCCAAAAGAAAACAGCTTATTCGTCTTTCTTCCTTCTGTCTGAACCAATTCTCTGGCTGTAATGCAGATATCTTCACTATGGACCTGCTCTTTCTTTTTCTTCTTTATTAAAGCCTTCATATCCCACACCAGCCTTATACGCCAATAAAGAGCTCAGGCAGCGCCTTGCCGATATCTTTATCAGCAAGAGATGCCACACATACCCCTTCCAGATAAAGATTCCAGTGGGTATCCACTTTCAAAACTTTACTGCTGCTGCCCAGCGAATAGCTCTCCATGTAAGCATCTTCTAAATCACACTGATCTTCATACACGCCCGCATCCATAAGGGAACCAGCCAGTTCATAGATATCCTCCTCAGAAGTAATCGGGAGCCGGATGAACTCATCCAGAGATCCATTTAACCACGCCACCTCATGAGGACACCCCTGCACCAGCAGGCTGTAAGAGACCGAAGCAATCATTGTCAGCATGCCGTCCGACTGCATATGCGTCCATTTCTGCGTCCCGGACCACTGTAAATCGACAAGCAGCAGTACCATATTTTCTATCGGCATACTGAACTCCCTTACTAATAGCTCATCTGCCTTTGCACTTAATTTCCAATGGATCTTCTGCAGCGTATCACCGTCCCGGAAGGCTCTGGTGTCAAATACCTCTGAAACATCATCACCGCTCCGCTCATGGGAATGGAAATCCCCCTCTTCCCCCAGACGCATGGTCATATTGTCAAGGTCTAACCTTATCTCATACATATCCGGCACTACCAGCGCCTCTATCAAGTCCTTATCGACTTTCACCCGCCAGCCGGATAGCTTCAAATAATCATATATTTTCGCCTGATCCAGCCGGAAACTGACCTTCCCGGCATATCTAGCTGTTATTTTCAATCTTAATATTACTGTGCTGCGGGAGTCCACCATCCCTAGGGTTCTCTCGCTTATTTCTGTCTTATCAAAACCATCTATATAAGAAATCCCAACCGCCACATTGGCAACCGGCAGTCTGGAAGTGTTTTCAATCTTTATTTCTATCAATATCGGTTCCTGCTTTGGCACTGTCAGACTTGGAACCTGTAAACTGATTTTTATCTTTCTGGACAAATATATGGGAAACAGCAAGAGCACTGCCAGAAAAATCAGTTCAAACGCCAGCATAAAGACCGGAAATTCATACGGACTTACAATCGCAATAAACAAAGTAAGCAAAAGCACAAACAGATAAATCAATTTATTTTTCATGCGCTTATCACTCCGGTCAGCCCTTCTCAGGAGAAGGCTTGGGTGTATCTTTTAAAATTTGCGACAGTACATCAGCTTCGCTCTTGTGATTCAGCTTCGCCTTTGCGCTTCGCCTTACCCTGTGAACCGCTACATCGGGGAATACTGCCGCCACATCCTCCGGAATCACATAATCTCTTTTCTGCAAATATGCCCTTGCCTGTACCATCTTGGATAAAGCAAGGGTTCCACGGGGACTAATCCCCAAATCCAGCATTTCACTCTTTCTGGTTGCTGTCACCAGTCTTACGATATACTTATACACTTCGTCATGGACAAAGATTTCTGAAGCTTCCTTCTGCATATTGACAAGCTCCTGTGCCATGATTGCCGGGACCACATTGTCCAGCGGGTTTTCCTGCCGTCTGTCCTTGATAATGTTGATCTCATCCTGCATATCCGGATATCCCATGCTGATACAGATGATGAATCTGTCCAGCTGGGATTCCGGCAGCATCTGCGTACCCGCGGAACCAATCGGATTTTCCGTTGCTATTACAATAAAGGGAGTCGGTACCTCCCTGGTTACGCCGTCAACGGTCACATTCCCTTCCTCCATCACTTCCAGCAGAGCTGACTGGGTCTTAGGTGAAGTACGGTTGATCTCATCCGCCAGCAGAAGATTGCACATTGCTGCACCTGGCTGATAGGCAAAAGAATCTGTTCTCTTATTGTACGTAGTAAAGCCTGTGATATCTGTGGGAAGCACATCTGGTGTGAACTGCACACGATTCTGCTTCAGGTTCATCGCTTTGGCAAATGCCAGTGCAAAGGTGGTCTTTCCAACCCCGGGGATATCTTCAATCAGGATATGTCCCTGTGCAAGTATCCCTGTCATGATCTTCTCGACACATTCATCCTTTCCGACGATGACCTTCTTCACTTCCTCCATCACCCTTCGGGCATTTTCTACGTTTCCCATCAGTCCTTATTGTCCTTTCTTCTGCTTTTCCTTTGGGGACGCTCTTTGTTTTTGATTTTCTTTTTTGGTTTTTCCTCTGACTCTTTTTTCTGGTTCTTACGTTTTACAATCAGAAGGAAAATACCTGTTTCCACTACTGCCATGATTGCCAATGATACAAGCAGCCACGGCCATACATCCACGATTCGCTTTGTAAGTGTACCTGATTGAAGTTCACTATAAGTAACATGCTGTTCTTCCTCCTCTTCCGGAATATATTCCGTCCGAATGCCGCGCACCAGCATTCTGTGCGTATTGATTGCATAAGGATGACATGTCACCAATGTACAATGGTCTTCTCCTGGTACGATTTTTAAATCATCTATTTCCTCTGGAAGAACGATCTTAACCTGGTCTACACGGTATGCAAGTATCTCGTCAAGTACATGCAGGTAGAATAAATCCCCTACTTCCAGCTTGTCAAGATCAGTGAACAATACTGCGCTGGGCAGACCTCTGTGCCCGGTAAGAACCGAATGCGTATTCTCCCCCCCAATGGGGTAAGAAGACTGTTCAAGATGCCCTACGCCCTTTTGCAGAACCTCGTCACTTGTACCGTTATAAATCGGCAGATACACATCAATTTTAGGAATATCGATAAAACCAATGCTTTCGCCGACATCGATCAAATCCAGATAGCTGATGCTTTCGTCCTCCTGGTCGATACTGAGGGTGACTGCGTTACTCAACTGCTCATTGTACTTCATCGCAGCCTCCCTTGCAGCATCGATATCTTCCTGATCCATCTGGGCGATCTGCTCATCATACTCAGCAATCGCCCGGCTGGCATTTGACTGCGCGATCAGGTTACTGACAAACGGATATAAAGTTATGCATAATCCTGATAAAAACAGGATTGCTATAAACCATGCTCTCTTTTTATCCACAATTGCTCCTTACTTAATTACTTTGCTTCTTTTTTCTTTGATGTAAAGAAAAGAATAACTGCGGCTGCCATCATAGCGATACCTACAAATGTGAAGAGGAAAGTACCCATACCACCAGTGGTAGGAAGTTCAAAGCCCTGTTTATTGATAACAGTGCTGACAACGATACCCTGTGCATTATCTGTTGCGCCGGTAAATTCTACCCTCTCTACTTCATGTTTTGTCAATGTTGTCTGACCATCTGCGGTTGTCGTGTATTCATCTTTAGTTGTTATTGTGTACTGAACCTTCAGTTCAACCTTAACGGGTGCCTTTAACAAATTATATCCTTCGTTGGTCTTTAACTCTACCAGATAATATGTTCCATTAGAAAGACCTGACTGACCAACTTCGCCGTTCGCATCTGTCACCAAAGGAGTGGTATTTACTTTAACCCAGTCTTTTCCGGATGGTAAGCCCAGTTCACCTGCATTTGTTACGCCTGTTTCTCCGGCTTTTGCTTCTCTGTATAAATCAAATTCTACATCTTTAAGAGGAGTGCCGTTCTCTGAGTCTGCTTTCTTTAAAATCTGAACCTTGAAGGTGAATACCGTTGCTGAATCTTCAACCTTATCTACTTTAGGCTCTTCATCCTTATTCGGGTTGTCAGGATCATCCTCCGGTAAAATGTTGTTTGAATATTCCAATGTAGCCTTGTTGCCATTTCCTGTCGATCCGGTTACTGCGCCTTCTAATAAGGTAGCTTCATATGTAACTACAATTGTTTTGCCAGCATAAGCCGCCATCTGTGCAGGCACGAATTCCATTACGAATCCATTACCAGCCTCTGTTTTCGTATAAGCAGCTGCAGCTACATCAGTTCCATCACATTGCACTTTAATTGTGCCCATGTCATCTTTCAGATTGTTCGGTGTATCTGTAATCTTGAAAACTTTGAGGTCTACAATATTTGCAGGTACTTTAATCGTTACAGTATAAGGAATTTTATCGCCCACACTATAGTCAGCACCCTCGCCTGGGTCCTTCAAGTTTCCATCTTTGTCTGTCACTTGCTTATCAACGTCAGGCTTTTCATTCTTGATATCAATTTTTACTGAATCTGACGCTTCAGCGCCGTTATAGATAACGGTTCCTTTATCTGTTACAGTAAATTCATATGCTGTCTTACCATCCATAATGTAGTTGTTATTACTTCCTACGGATGTCTCGATAAATCTGTATGTTCCCTGTGACAAACCTTCTACTTTAATTATACCTTCTGCATTTGTAACAAGGTTCAAATCTGCTCCTGTATCGTCACCTGCTGCTCCTGATGCCTTTGTAATCGTAACCCAGCCGGAAGCATCTTCTTTTTGTTTCTGAAGTGCAAAGGTAACTCCCGCTAATTTTGTACCATCATTTCCTGACTTTTCCAAGGTAACTCCGCCGTACGTAGTTCCATTTTTAGGAAATACATGTACGTCATACAGCCACTCGCTGCCATCTACCGTGGTCATAGGAACAGATACCAGGAACGGAGCTACTGCTTCCGTTACCGCTGCCGGTTTCGTTGTTTCAATTACAACATAAAAACCAAACTCCAAGTTTGTAAATTCTGCAAGTCCATCAGCTCCGGTGACTATTTCACTTCCCACCTGATTGCCTGCATAAGCCGCCTTAATCGCTCCATTTTCAACATACGTGCTGATATCAGGAAGGCTTGTAGGATTCGAACTGTAGTAAGCATCCATACCGGCTTTATCTACTACCTTGTAAATTGTAAATCCTGCTCCTGCCAACGGCTTTGCATCAGTCGGAACGGTATCGTTTGCACTACCAGTTCCATCATTTACTTCTGCTCCATTGTACTCATACTTGTGGACTGTCAGGCTTGCCTTGCCATCTTTTGAGTCTTCAATGGTTGGTGCGGCAAATGCTGTGATTGTCATCATGGACATTGCCATTGCCAGAGTTAAAACTCCAGCCAAAAACTTCTTCAATTTTTTCATTTTGTCTCATTCCTTTCTTTTTGATTTTTTACTGTTTTGACTTTTTCTCTCTCCCTCAGGAGGCTTTACCCTCCTTCCTGCGCTTACGCATGCTGTCTATATACATAAGGCTGGCAAACATACAAATACTTAAGCCGCCTACAGTAAACGGAATCGGTCCGCTGCCTCCAGTTGAAGGCATCTCAAGGTTCTGACCATTCTTGATTGTAATTTCAATCGTGTTGTCCACCGGTGTCTGCTCTTTTCCATTAATTACGTATTTGAGCTCACCATTTGTACTGATTATTACCGGTATAGGACTTGCAAGAAGTGTATGTCCCGGCACCGTAGCCACTTCCACTAACTGATATTCACCACTTGGAAGATTTGCAAAGATAATGACTCCTGCACCTCCTACCGGATTTTCATCCTCAGATGGCGTTATGATTGTATTTGTCGTCTCTCCATTTACCGTCACCTCTATAGGTGTCCATCCATCATCCGTTTTTTTCTGCAGCTGGAAGGAAACTCCTCCTAACGGTTTACCGCTGCCATCTACCTTTTTAACCTTTAGCGAAACTAAATGGATGTTGGTAATCGTACTTTCAAACGACTCATCTGCGTCAGCGCCTAAGTTCTCATCCCCAAAAACAGGATCTGAGTAAATTGCCTGGAATTTATTGCTCCAGATGCCTCCGTTCGCAACCACGGTTCCATCTTCTTTCACTTCCACGACGCGATATTCCCATAAAATCTTATCATCAGCCTTATTATCTACAAATTTATCAAGATCCTTAAACTCATATTCCCAAGTTCTTGCCTGATTATTTCCAATCTTGACATCTGCCGATTCCTGACCTTTGATAACTACATCCTGCCATTCGCCTTTCGACCCCTTTTCTCTTCTCTGCAAACGGATAACGAGATATTCAGGTAATAAATCTTCCGTTACACCCGTTCCGTCTGCATTTTTCCAAATTTTCTCAACGTGAATAGAAATTACAGGTTTCAGCATATTGACGAATGTCAGCTTCACATCGCTTCCAGCGGGAGTAATCTGTCCTGTCACCGCCTTTGTTTCCGGGTCAAAAGTAACTATATCACCGGATATCACCTCCACATCTTCGATAAATGACTTATCGGACGGTGTCTCTTTAATCGTAAATTCCGTATTGATTGGAATTCCTGTAATCGTCCTCTCCTCATTCTCTCTAAGCGTAATCGTCTTGACAATGGGCTCACTTTCCAGCCCCATACCTGCCACATTGGTAAATGTGATATCAAATCTATAAGTTCCTGTCAGTTCATCCGATCTCTCCGAACGTTCCTTGCGGATGGTAATTGTACCTGTCTTAACTGTATTTCGATACAACACTCTTAGCTTCGTCATACCGGAATCCGTATCAGGATCAGCATATGAACGGAACACGAAAACTGGATTGTCTGCCGGTCTATGGGTGCTTGTGTAGCCGCTGTTGCCTTGTGCTACTCCCTCCCCGTCATTTGAATTGGAATAAACCTCTGTTCTTCCATCATCCACAAAATTGTCTTCTGATGTAATACCTGTAAGGTTGCTGATGCTGCCATTTTGTACTTTGCTGCCGCTTCCCATGCTGGTCACTGGCTGACCATTTTCATACATAGTCCACGATGTTGCAAAGACATCTGAATCTACCATTTCTTTCAGTTCAATGTAACTTCCTCGCCTGAACTGGTCTCTGAAAAGAACGTTTTCTCCATCTCCCAGTGCAAACTGTCCATCTGACCCGATCACACCATAAGATACATTTTCATCTCCTGTTGTCAAGGTATAAAGCGCACCCTTGGGGTATTCCAGATTACCTGATGTAGCGGAACCATAGTCCGGAATATCATACTGTTTCGTTATAAATCCTGTGAGCGCACTTGCTCCTGATGTTGACTTGAAAATGAAGTCATCTAAATAAATATCCCGCTCATAATTGTAACCAAATCTGACAGCGGTCACGCCTGCCCAGTTAAAAGTAGCGCCTGCTGCAAACTTCTGCAGATCCACGGTTATCGTCGTCCACTCGCGCCTCTTTATATTGACAGTTCCATAGGTCATACCGTTCAAGGTGTGTGATATCTTGTGCCCTGTATTGTCCACCAATTCAATGTACATGTGGTTAATTGCAGGATTACCATTATTGTCATAATAGACTTTGAACTGTAAATACCTGTTGGCATCTGTGAGATCCATTGCACCTCCACCAGCAGGATAAATAATACCACATCTTAAATCCCTATAACCTCCGTTTGGCTCATCATATTTTGATTTCCAATGAACCACACCGTCTCTTCCGGCATAGCTTCCTACTGCCTCAAATATATTGGCAGCAGAATCCTTAGCAATTGAACCTGCAAAAGAGTCATTAAATACTTTTTCTATGCTTTCAGCAGTGGTCTCCACCTCGTGAGGTCCGTAATGGGTTGCCTGATTACGGATAGCGAATGAGAAAAGACTTACTCCCTTAAACAATCCCTGGAATGCAGAATCCACACCACTTACATCAACTTCCTTTTCAACTGCCAGCTGATTTTCATCCGGGAAGTTAAAGCTGACTGCCATATTAGACTCCCACATACCTCTTTCCATGTAGAACATGGTCAAAGTGTGCTCATCTGTGTTACCGCCGATCATCTCAAAAGGCGTTGTCATTTCACCGTGGGAATTTGAACCAGCACTCGTCTTCGTATCACTGACCCAAGCTGTCTTATCCCTAAAATTCAATCTTCCAACTACACGCGCATGAGCCCCGCCTACGTCCAGTGCAAGCTTTCCGTCAATGAATACCCAAACATCATCATCTCCGGCAAACTCAAAGGTAATCGGAACGGCATTGCCGTCCTTATCTAAAACAGTGCCATCCTTGGTTAGTCTGAACTTAAATTCCAGCCTTGTTCCAAATCCATAGTTATAATTTTTGCCGCTTGCATGGGCACTGGTTTCATTGAACGGGAAAAATCCATACTCTGTCGAAACGCCATCCTTACCGCCTGCTGTACCCGAACTATTTACATTCTTGCTCCATCCCTGATGTCCTGTATCCTGCAGGTAATACTGCCCCGTTGAAGAGTCCTGCCTCATTGCCAGCGTCGTGTCTTTACTGTCAAAGGTCCAATATGTAATGCCGTTATTATCTCTGTCTATCGCCTTGAAAGGGAATGCTACATTCTCGTACACTTTGCCAAGCACTGCATTTTTACTGTTGTTTCCAGCAATGAAATCTGAATCAAAATGTGGAAGCAATTCAGAACCGCCCTTTATGACCACACTTCCATCAGACAAAGTATCGGAAACCAATCCCTGCGCAGCTGCATTATATCGACCTTTCTCAGCGCTCGCATTAATTGCCGAGTTATTTGTAGAATAAAAATAGTCCTGATTATCAAATCCATATAACTTCAAGGTCTCATTTATTACATTAAATGCATAAGTACCCCATCCTGGCCACTGAAAATGTCCCGTATAAATCGGCACGCTTGCACTATTCTCATCATAAAAATCACTCAGTGCCTGATTAAATTGTCTGAAAGTCACCCAGTACCGGTGATTGGAAGCATTACTCCCTCCATAGTTATCGCGATTGTTACCGTTCAATTCATAATCTGAGTAATAATCATAAAAAGTCGAGTCTACATAAAAAACATCAGATTCTCTTGTGAGGGTTCCTGATTTGATATCTACAACATCCCTGTCTTTATAGGTCTCCGCATCTCTGGTCTTATAAACCTCTGCCCAATACCCATCACGCATCCCGCCATCATATATTGCAGAATCACCGTCATCTGCATAAAAGCAAGGATCTTCAAGGTCTGTGGGGATATCCATGAGTCTCGTCGCCTCTGCATTACCATTTTGTACATTAGGATTCTGCTCGTTGGCATAACTCAAAAATTTGATTTTAGTATATCCTTCCGGCAGATCCACCCTCCAGACATCTTTCCATGATTCCTTATCTGATTTAACCATTACGTCAGATAAAGTCTGTACGCCAGGTCCTGTGGCAAGATAGTAGACTGGTTCTGTGTCACTTGCCGGAATGCCTTTCCCCCCATTTTTAGCGCCATCTGATTTATTATAGGATAACTTTGAAAAAGTCGCATCAAAATAAATTGTATTGCCTTTCGTGTATTGCCCCAAAACCTTGGCTACTTCATACTCCTGAGTAACCAGATTATTTCCATCAGCGATAATCGTTCCGTTTTCTTCTAAGTCAAATTTATCCCAAAAGAAATGATATTTCGTCCCATCCTGATCCAAATATGTAAGAATCGTCTGGCTGGTTGCAGTAGAAGCAGTATCAAAAGTATAGCTGTATGTTCTCTTATCATTTTCATCCACTGCTAAAAATACAGGCGCATCAATGCCGATTTGGAACTGGGCTCCCGCTTTTGCCGCCTGCCCTTCCACTCCGTCTATGCTACCCATTCCATTTATATTGTCCGCGCCATTCTCTCCATTTACTCCGACAGAAGCTTCTGTCACTTTGCTGACCTTAAAATATAACTTGTCAAAATATAGCTTCCTGCCTGCTAAATTTACCGCCGGATCAGACGGTCTTGCACCCCAGACACTGATAGCTGTCCCGTCTGTTTTTTCGGTAACCCCATAATAGAAAGTATTCATCTCATCTTTCTGATAGAGAAATCCTTTTTCATTTTTCTCTATATCAGGGGTATTAAAGAAATTGTAAGTCTCTCCTATTTGAAGCCCCGTTGTTTTATCATAAAATGCTATCGTTGAATAAGGACCGGCAAGCGTATCACCGGGAATGATATAGCCTCCCGTTGCGGGATTCTTTTTGCCTATTTCATCTGTATTACCATTTCCGGCAAAATGCGCCTCTACATTTTCCGCATCATACCGGGCTGTCATATCAAAAAAGTATATTTCCTCACCATTCTGTGTCAAAGGTCCTAAATCATACCACACACCCTTTTTCTTTGCGGGGTTCGTGTTGTCACTGATCAGCATAAAGCACGGACGCGACATGTCCTTAGGAATCACATTAGTAACTTTATCTGCAATCGTCTGCTGATTTTCCTTATTCCACTCACTTTGGTAGCGTTGGAAAATAACATACTTATATTTCTCTGCCTGCTCTTTGGTAAGAGTATATTCCCATATGGCTCCATCAGCTTCCTTTGCCTGAAGATCCGTTTTGGTCATCCTTGCCAAATTACTGCTCGGGAGCACTTCACCATTTACATCATTGTAAAAGTGAACAAACATGGAATCTCCCTTATTCCATCCGTAAGCATTTCCCGTAGGATCCCATGATCCATTGCCCGATGTATCAAAGAAAATTTTCACATCTCCTGTTCTACTGGGCAACGCGCCGGCACGCTGCAATATAATGGTAGCGCCTGTGCTGGAAAGCAATGACATGGTAGTCTCAACCATCGGTTCTTCTGTTCCTTCTGGTGTAGCCGAAGGAGATGCTTCCACCATGCCTGGGTCATCAGAAGAATCTGGTGTCTCATCTGTACCATCTCCTACAGCAGGCGTAGAGACAGGTTTCTCATCTACGCCGGGGTCGGGTGTAAGATTTTCATCTGGTGTTTCCGTCGGCTCCACTGGAACATCTGGAACTACTGGCGGTTTATCTGGTGTCGTTGAGTTGTCAATCGTCGGCTGATCCTCCGGCGTTTCTGGTTCTTCTGTATCGCTTACATCCGAACCCTCTGTATTTTGGGAATCATCTATATTATTGTCATTTTCCACCGTGTCAACTTCATTATCACTCGAATCAAACTCTGTTCCGACCCAAGTCATCGCATAAGCGCCCTGAACAATTGTCAAATCATCATAACCAGCAGGTACCTTTATGCTCATAATCCGAGCTTCTTCCATCCCTGGAAATTCTTCCCCTGAATCATTCTGTGATGCATCACTTGAACTGCCTTCTGACTCTTCCGGCTGATTATTATCATTTTCCGAACCCGGATTCACTTCATCAGCAGGACCTTCTTCCGGTGTCGGATCCGGCTCTGGCGCAGGTTCAGGCGTCGCCACCGGTTCAGGCGTCTGCTCCGGGGTGGGCTCTGCTGTGGGCTCTACAGTCGGTGCCTCTGTGGGCTGAATCGTCGGCATTTCTGTGGGTGCCTGTGTCGGACCTGCCGAAGGCGTTGCACTCGGATTCGCTGAAGGCGTTGCCACCGGTGTGGCACTAGGGCTTGTGCTCGGTTTGCTGCTTGGCGTTGCGCTCGGATTTATGGACGGACTTGCCGAAGCATTTGCACCAGGCGTTGTACTCGGACTTGCGGACGGGCTGCCGGAAGGCGTCGTACTCGGTGTGACACTTGGCGTCGTACTTGGACTGCCGGACGGGCTTGCCGAAGCATCTGCTGAAGGTGATGCGCTCGGACTGCCGGACGGACTTGCACTCGGCGTCATGCTCGGGCTTGCAGAAGGACTTGCCTTTATAATCTCTTTTCTATCTAATGTCATCTTATAACAAGGTTCTGCATATTCCAGCCAGTCATTTGTAAGTACTTCCGATGCCACCTCTGCATCTAGGGAATCTCCTAATAAGAATTGAAGATTTTCATAAGGTCTTTCCATCGTATATTCATAAATATAATCGCCTACACTTGAAGCAACCATTTTAACCGGATTTTCACTTAGTTTATCATCCGAATCATTAAAGGCATATAAGTAAACACCATTTTCTATAAACGCTTCATCCTCTTTAATGTCAGATGCGTCAAAATAAACCACATACCTAAGATTTCTCCATAACCCAGTGGACTCAAATCCATCCACCTGTCCAAGGAAGAAGCACGGTGCACTGTAATTCCAATTCATATAAACCGGCGTTGTAGCCACTTCATAATTCCAGCTTCCATATCCCCCCATGAATGCAATACATTCATAAGGTCTGTCAAAACTATATTCATAAACGCCGTCTCCCTTATCTGAAGCTCTCATTGCCACCGGGACAGCTGTATAACTATCTTCATCAGAGGAATTGTACGCATAGATGCCCACTCCACTATCTGCAAACGCACTTGCTCCTGAAGCTCCATTCAAATCAAAGTAAATGGTATAGAGACCATAAAAATGCCCTCCGTCTGAAAGTGCTTCGCTGTTGAACATATAGCAGGGTGCGCCAAGGCTCCAATCAATTGCTAATCGCTCCGTCTTCGTACCGGTATTTAAATCAGTGCCTTTCGTAAACTCTACATATGTATAATAATCGTCAAGGACAAGCTGATAGATATTTCTTTTTCCATCAACCTTCTCCATAAGGATTGGCGCATCTGAACACGCATTGCCCTCACGGTCATATAAGTACGCTCCAATGCCGCTTTCCATTACATCTGAATCCGCTCCAATCAATGATGTATCTACATAAATGCAGCGTCCCGATCCCACTTTATCTTCATGCGCAAAAGCTAATTCTATAAGCCCACCCCACGAAGGCGCTTCCAGTATCATTAAGGCAGCCAGTACCAAACCAACCGCCTTTCTTATGAATCTTGCTTTCTTCATTTTTTCTCCTATTGTAGAGATTGCATTCCCCATGTTTTGTCTCATACTCTTCAACCCCACACATCTTTTTGACGGCAACACGTTTTTCGTCTGGCAACGTTACCAATCACTTATACTAAACTAATATCACATATATGTATCTGTTACTTTTTCCTACTTCTAGGGTTCATATTTAGTATAGTACTCTTAAAAATTACTGTCAAGTTTCCGTAAATTTTCCGTAAATTTTCGTTAAGTCCAACAAATAATCTTCAGATATTTTGTGCAATTTACAAATTGCTTTTTTGGAATATTTGACAAGCACTCAAATAGCACTCCGAATTGCGCAGCCGCGTAAGAACAGCCGTTCCCAGATTTATCTATACTCACTTTCAATTTGTCGATTGGTATATGCTCCCCTTAAACGTTTTCGCAAGATATAGATAAAAATCTCTCCTTCCAAATAAACAAATGCCTATCATATACCATATAGTGTATTTCTCATATAATATAAAACTTTACAAACAACAAATCCTACTCTTCGAAAGGTATCGTTATCTTAAATCAAAAAGGCATATCACCTCTCTAATTTCTAGTGATATGCCTTCTTTATTCACGCTAAAACTGTGCCATTCTCTTCTTATTAGCTAGATGGACTCGTGGAATGTACGGGAAATAACATCTGCCTGCTGTTCCGGCGTTAATTTGATAAAATTAACAGCATATCCGGAAACACGGATCGTAAGCTGCGGATAGTTCTCAGGATGCTTCTGAGCATCTAATAACATATCTCTGTTAAGTACGTTTACGTTCAGGTGATGTCCGCCCTTTGTTGCATAGCCATCCAATAATGATACTAAATTATCTACCTGCGCTGTATTTGTTGCCATGGTAATTTACCTCCTTATAAATCTTAATGAAAATCATCCAAACCATCCTCCAGGGTAGGTACACTGCACGCCAGAGGCGTTCTGGAGCAATCTGTGCATCCCATGGTCTGAACTTCTTTTGATTCGTCTTTCGTCTCGTCATAGTCTACATTCACATGACCTACACCCATAGCCATGCCGGAATCCAGCATTTTCACAAGATCATCGATCATTTTTTTGTCATCCATTGCATTGTACCTCCCGAAAGTGGATTACTAGTTTACTTTATTTGTTCAAATCAAGCTCAATGTCGCCTGCAAATACCTGATCCTCTTTGCCAAGCGCACCTGGAATGATGGTGAAGGTATTAGAGATACCATCCTGCGCATCATTGAAAGGAAGCTTGGATACAGATGATAAGGATGCTACTGCACCGTGGGTGTCACGTCCATGCATCGGATTTGCACCGGGAGCGAAAGGCTGACCTTTCTTACGTCCGTCAGGTGTATTTCCTGTTGCCTTACCATAAGTTACATTAGATGTAATGGTAAGAATGGATGTCGTAGGAACACCGTTTCTATAGGTGTGATGTCTTCTGATTGCTGTCATGAATTTGTGTACGACTTCCTGTGCAATGCTGTCTACACGGTCGTCATCATTACCATATTTAGGGAAGTCACCAGTTGTCTTAAAGTCTACAATAATACCGTCTTCATCTCTGACAACCTCTACCTTCGCATGCTTAATTGCTGATAAAGAGTCGGCTACGATGGACAGACCTGCAACACCGGTTGCAAAGTAACGCTTAACATCTCTGTCATGAAGTGCCATCTCTGCTCTCTCATAGCAGTATTTGTCATGCATATAATGGATGATGTTCAGTGTATTTACATATACATCTGCCTGCCATTCCATCATATCGATGAATTTGCTGTATACATCGTCAAAATCAAGAACATCGCCTTCAACAGGACGATACTTAGGACCAACCTGTTTCTTGGTTACTTCGTCAACGCCGCCGTTTAATGCGTAAAGCAGGCATTTAGCAAGGTTTGCTCTTGCTCCGAAGAACTGCATTTCCTTACCTATTACCATGGAGGATACGCAGCATGCGATACCATAATCATCACCGTGTGTCACTCTCATTAGGTCATCATTTTCATACTGAATGGAAGAAGTCTGGATGGACATCTTTGCACAGTATTTCTTCCAGTTTTCAGGAAGTCTTGTTGACCAGAGAACGGTTAAGTTGGGTTCCGGGCTGGGACCTAAATTTGTAAGCGTATGCAGATAACGGAAACTCATCTTTGTTACCAAAGGACGTCCGTCAACGCCAACACCGCCTAGAGATTCTGTTACCCATACAGGATCGCCAGCAAAAATCTGGTTGTATTCAGGTGTACGTGCGAATTTTACGCATCTTAACTTCATGATGAAGTGGTCAACAAATTCTTGGATTTCCTGCTCTGTGAATGTTCCGTTTGCAAGGTCTCTTTCTGCATAACAGTCGATAAACGTAGATGTACGTCCAAGAGACATAGCCGCACCATTCTGTTCCTTAACTGAGCACAGATATCCGAAGTAGGTAGCCTGGATTGCTTCCTGTACATTTGTAGCAGGTTTGGAAATATCGCAGCCATAAGATGCAGCCATTTCCTTCATCATCTTAAGAGCAACCATCTGCTCGGAAAGTTCTTCGCGAAGACGGATTACGTCATCTGTCATAACACGTCCTGTGGAATCTTTCTGTGCCTGCTTGTCTTCAATCAGTCTGTCAATACCATACAGAGCAACACGTCTGTAGTCGCCGATGATACGTCCACGTCCGTAAGCATCCGGAAGACCTGTGATGATATGTGCGGAACGGCAAGCTCTCATTTCTGCATTATAAGCATCGAAGCAGCCTGCATTATGTGTCTTTCTGTGTGTTGAGAAGAACTCGCTGATTTCAGGATCAACTTCATAACCATTGTCAGCGCAAGCTTTTTCAGCCATTCTGATACCGCCGTAAGGCTGGAGAGAACGCTTAAAAGGCTTATCTGTCTGGAAACCAACGATTTTTTCTTTTGACTTGTCTAAGTAACCGGGACCATGTGATGTGATGGTTGATACAACTTTTGTATCCATATCAAGAACGCCGCCTGCCTCACGCTCTTTCTTCTGCAAATCAAGTACCATCTGCCATAAGTCTTTTGTGTTCTGTGTAGCTTCGGCTAAGAAGGATTCGTCGCCATCATAAGGATGGTAGTTCTTCTGGATGAAATCACGTACATTAACTTCATTCTCCCACTTGCCGCCTACAAAATCTTTCCATTCTGGTCTCATTTTGTGTAAGCCTCCTATTAAAATGATTTAATTTATTTGTGCATAAAAACTATGCTATTACCGTATTCTCATTATATGTTAGAACATCATTTACCGTCAAGGCAAAGAGTGTACTTTTTTATGAACAAAGTATGGATTTTAGGGAAATTTTACATATTTTTTGTAAAAAGGTTACAGTCTAGAGCATAAAGCCGTCATATAGGTATGCAGGCAGGAAAATATCCGCACCAAAAGCACTGCAGAACCGTATGGTCAAAAGGGTTTAGACTTGCCAGAAAGTGGGCAAAGTATTATACTATAAAAGCGCAGTTGCAGGATCTGCTGTGAAAATATATACATTAGAAGGAGGTTCTATACTATGGCACAGATTACCAAAGACATGACAATCGGTGAAATTTTAAATACCAATCCGAACGTTGCGCCTATCCTCATGGAAGCCGGAATGCATTGTCTCGGCTGTCCTTCTGCTCAGGCGGAAAGTCTCGAGGAAGCCGCTATGGTTCATGGCATGGATATAAATGATTTGATGGCTAAAATCGAAGCGCTTTAATAATAAGCAGGCGCTTTCCACAATCCGGACAGTCCTTTTACAGACTGTCCGGATTTTTTCTTTGATTCACTGTTTTTATAATAAACAAGCAGATAAGAAGCAGTACCAATCCGATTGGAAGCGGTACCCATGGATTTTGCACAAAGCCGGCAATCATATAGGTGACAAACGAAACCGCTGCAACCAACAGCGCATAAGGCAGCTGAGTGGAAACATGGTTGACATGGTTGCATTGAGCACCCGCGCTTGCCATGATTGTCGTATCTGAAATAGGCGAACAATGATCCCCACAGACAGCTCCCGCCATACATGCAGAAATGGAAATAATCATCAGCTGGGGATTCGTCTCCGCAAACGCAGAAACCACGATTGGAATCAGTATGCCGAAAGTCCCCCATGAAGTTCCTGTAGAGAACGCCAGGAAGCATCCCACAAGAAATATTATCGCAGGCAAAAACAACATGAGACCCCCGGCGCTCTTCTTCATTACTTCCGCCACGAAAACGGCAGCTCCCAAGCTGTCGGTCATCGCCTTTAAGGTCCATGCAAAAGTCAAAATTAAAATGGCCGGAACCATTGCTTTGAAACCGGAAGGCAGGCACTCCATACATTCACCGAAAGTAAGCACACGTCTGATCAGATAAATCACAATCGTAAGAAGCATAGCAAATATACTTCCCAGCGCAAGCCCCACAGAAGCATCCGAATTGGAAAAAGAAGACACAAAACTTTCTCCGCCAAAAAATCCTCCGGTATAAATCATTCCGATTACACAACATATGATTAACGTGATAATCGGAATCGCCAAATCAATCACCTTGCCTTTAGGATTCTTTGATTCCGTCTCACTATCTTCCGCCGCTTTCCCCGAAGTGAAAAGATCTCCATTCAGCGCGTTCTTCTCATGCGTGCGCATGGGACCAAAGTCAATTCTCAAAAGGATAATGGCTATCATCATCACAATTGTCAGAAGCGCATAATAATTGTACGGAATCGCACGGATAAAAACAGAAAAACCATCTTCACCTTCAACAAAACCTGACACAGCTGCTGCCCATGAGGAAATCGGAGCAATAATACAGATTGGCGCCGCCGTGGCATCTATTAAATAGGAAAGTTTTGCACGGGAAACCTTATGCTCATCAGTGACGGGACGCATAACGCTTCCCACTGTCAGGCAGTTAAAATAATCGTCTATAAAAATGAGAACCCCCAACGCTACCGTTGCAAGCTGCGCACCCGCCCGGGTCTTGATTTTTTCTTTGGCAAAATGTCCGAAAGCCGCCGATCCCCCTGCACGATTCATAAGGCTTACCATTGCGCCCAGAATCACGAGGAATATCAGGATACCTACATTATAACTATCAGATAAAACCGCCACAAACCCATCGTTGAAAATGTGGTTAAAGGTACCCTCAAATGAAAAATCAGAATAAAACAAACCTCCCACGAGAATCCCCACGAATAAAGAACTGTAAACCTCTTTGGTGATAAGCGCAAGTACAATTGCCACAATAGGAGGCACAAGCGCCCAGAAAGTTGCATACATAGAGGGCTGTAGTACTGCCTCTTCTTCTGCCGCAAGCACAAGCACAGGCGCCAGCAGAACACAAATTGATAGGGCTGATGCGCCTGCAAGCAGCCCGCGTTTAAATTTTCTCATCATTCAAACCCCTTTCTCATTAGTAAACAGTTTATTATATCATTAAAAAATGATATAAACAACAGAAAAAGCAGCCCCTTTTCTGTGGGGCTGCTTTAGCTCTGATCTTAAATGCAGGATAATGACTGCAGTGCAGTATTTTGAATAACCGGCTCGAAATGCTCTTCAAGGTATGCCTCTGAAGCAGGCACCGATTTGAGAACTGTTCCATACTCCGAAAGCACATTGCACACCTTGTTGAAATCCACCGGCGAATGTTCGCTTTTAGAAAGGACCAATATATAGGAACCGTCCTTTTGTTTGTATAGTGAATTCGCCCCGTTGTAAAAATTAGCCAGTACATGTGCCGAACCAATTAATTCTCTAAGTGATTGGAACGAATAAAGCTTGGTAAGTTCTGCCGAAACCGCGGTATCGGAAAGCTTTTTCTGCAATGCATTCTTAAATGAACGCTTCGCGCTTTCTATGTCTGTACTTCCCTCATCAACAGACGATGTTCCTTCCTGAGATATGTTTCCTGTTTTTGTATTTTGAATCTTCTTGAACAGATCAAGAACCTCATCTGCGCCTTCCGCAATGGTATCGAGAACATCTCCTAAAGTATTGTCTTCTTCATGAACAGACGGAGCAAACTTTGAAAAACGGGTATCGAGCTCATCCGGGTCCTCTACCTTAGTGATGATAAGAACGATACATTCGGAGTTTAATGGAATTGCTTCTATCATTAAAGGAATATCTTCCGCTTCAAATCCGAATTCAAAGGATGCCTGCTGCATCATATCACGAAATAAATCTTTAGCTTTTTCGGTACCGTAAGCAAGCTCGCTGAGCTTTAATTCCCTATCAGCCAGATCTTCCCTGGTAAGGGTACAGCGAATCTGATGATCGTTGACTTTTTCTATTTTCATATTATTTTCACATCCTTACTATTAAGATACTGTTATCCTGCCGTTTGGTGACACTTGCAGTCACTTAAAATTATATTATACTTTGTGCGAATTTAAGTCAATAGGGCAGAAAAACAGTTTAAAAAAATTTAATAAACTACTTATTTTTTTGCTTTCCAAAAGCTTTTTGTTAAAAATATATAAAAAATCACAGTATCATATTGCATATTTTGGCAATAAGTGCTATTCTCTTTTCGTAAGATGCTTCCGGATAAATCCTGTATCGGAAGGAGGCATGATTTTTTTAATTTTATTTATACGAATCTAAGCATATTTAATCAAGGATGCCTATATCAAAACAGCATAATTATATTGCTGTCAATCAGCGCATCTGTCGATGTCTAACAGGCTTTGTGCCTGTCGCGAGTTTTCTATAGTCTTTCTATAGTTTTTCAATTGTTATAATTCACCCAGTTAGAAATTCGCAGCGGTAGTTTATTTTTAGATACGTGTCCGGCATCTTATCTGTTTTTATTATCGTCATTTATACGAAAACTATAATCAGTTTTGAATTTTATTTATCTTTTTGACATGACATATCACGGAATCCTTTTGGAATTTGTCAAAAAACAGATTCAAAACAGATGGGAGAATCATGCGTTCAAGAAACAAAGCAAAACCCGTTTCTCTTCGACCACAGCTGGAGCAGTTGGAAAAGGCAGGTGTAAAGCTGTACCTAAATGGCATTCCGTCCACCACGGAGTATATTATGAAGAATTGTGTAAACGAGGATACAGTCTATATGCCCGACTATGTAATCGACGAAAACGGCAAGCTAAAGGAAATCCGGTATGACCGGATCTTCCATAATTAATGCCCCTATCTAATCGCACGCGAAAGGGACCAGAGATGCAAATGACCAAAAGCCCCTTATAACCAAAAACAAGTGAAACCTTCTGGCTCCCTTTATGCGTGAACTATACCGGCAATGCCATAAGAAAATGTTGTAAAAAGTCAAAATGGGTAATGACGATGAGGAAATAGTCTGCTATAATTAGGACGATTGGAGGTTACGGAATGAAGAAAAAAATAATACCTGTTCTGCTAGCAATCGTCCTTATTATAGTAATTGCAGGAATCAGCTTCGGAACAAAGATATTGGAAAAATATTCCTACACGAAAGAACGCGCCGACCTCGATGCCTATTTTCAGATGGCAGGAGACAGCGACGTTGCGATTGTACTACAGAATGAAATAATAGAAGAAAGAGCACGCCTTTTTGACGGCGTTTACTATTTGGATTTAAATACGGTCCATAAATATTTTAATGACCGTTTTTATGAAGATAAAGGGGAAGGACTGCTGCTTTACACACTCCCAGATGACATCATCCGCACAGTTACAGGAAGCAGTGAAGTAACCACTAAAGACGGAACCGAAACGCTTGCTTACCAGCCTGCAAGATATGAGGGCGACACCTTATACCTCGCCATAGATTATGTGAAGCAGTATACCAATTTCTCCTATGAAGGATTCACCGCGCCCAATCGGCTGCAGATTTATTTAAGCTGGGAAGAGCGCCAGACTGCAGAAGTCAAGAAGGATACTGCTGTACGCGTCCTTGGCGGTGTAAAGAGCGAGATTCTCGAAGATGTCGCTGCTGGAGATAAGGTAATCCTTTTAGAGCAGATGGAAACTTGGTCAAAGGTTAAGACTGCCGATTCTGTGATAGGCTATATTGAAAACAAGCGTCTCGAAGAGCCTAGGGCAGAACTTCCCATTCCAGTCACCGACTACGAAGAACCGGAATACACCAGTCTGACACGGGATCACAAGATCAATCTTGGCTGGCACGTAGTTGCCGGGGTTGCCGGAAACGATACACTTGACGCCGTCACCGCCAATACAAAGGGGCTGAACGTCATCTCGCCCACTTGGTTTAAATTAAGCGATAATGAAGGGAACTTCACCAGCTTTGCCAGCCAGAGTTATGTGGACAAGGCTCACGGAATGGGACTCGAGGTATGGGGACTTGTGGAAAACATCGAGTATAAGGACAGCATCGATATGTACGCCATCCTCTCTTCCACCACTACCAGGACAAAATTAATTGATGGTCTGGTTAATGCTGCGCTTACCTACGGGCTTGACGGAATCAATGTGGACTTTGAGCAGATCAGCATGGACTGCGGAGAACATTATATAGAATTTATCCGGGAATTGTCCATTCCCTGCCGTGCCAACGGCATCGTTCTTTCCGTAGATAACTATGTACCTACTGGATATACAGACCATTACGACAGACAGGAGCAGGGCGTTGTCGCCGATTATGTAATCATCATGGGATATGATGAACATTATGCCGGAAGTCCCGAAGCCGGAAGCGTGGCATCCATCAACTTTGTCGAGGAGGGCATCGAAAAGACGGTTTCACAAGTTCCTGCCGGCAAAGTAATCAACGCAGTTCCCTTCTACACCAGAATCTGGGAGACGAAAGACGGCACTCTTGACAGCCAGGCAGTAGGCATGGAAATGGCGGAAGAATATGTAAATGCTCACAATATCCAGATTGAATGGGACGATGAGACCTGTCAGAATTACGGCGAGTACTCGGAAGGCGGAAGCCTATATCAGATTTGGCTGGAGGATGCAGCTTCCTTGGAAGTGAAGCTGAACATCATGGAAAAATATCAAATAGGCGGTGTGGCATGCTGGAGACTGGGATTTGAAAAGCCTGAGATTTGGGATATCATTGAGGCATATCTGGCAAGATAACATTTTTATATAATCGGGCGTTAAAGCTTATCCAAACTTTAACGCCCGATTATCATTGTTGATATGGAGATTCTCTCTATGACTAAATATTCTGCATAAATTCTTGGATGCTATTAATTCTGGTAGCAAGCTTATGCCATTTTTTCAAGATGACAACGTCTTTTTGCGGCGATTCCTTCGTTCCGGGCATCATTTTCCAAGAAATGTGATTCACACATTGCAATTGTACCTTTAGGCTGTCCTCCTACTTTTTGTCCCTTTGAAATTCCAGTATATCGCCCGGCTGGCAGTCCAGCACATCGCAGATTGCATTTAATGTGGAAAATCTGATTGCGCTCACCTTGCCCGTCTTAATGTTGGAAAGGTTCACGTTTGCAATTCCAACCTTCTCTGCCAGTTCATTCAGCGATATCTTGCGGTCCGCCATCACACGGTCTAATCTCAATATAATTGCCATCTCCTTCGCCTCCTTATAATGTTTCATCCGATTGTCTCTGCAGCTCGCATCCATACTCGAAAATCTGGAGCACGCACCAGAACGCAATCCCCACGATAAGTGCAATTGCTAAAGAATTGCTCAATGTCAGAAGCGTAACCAGTACAAAGACTACTTTCAGGTTCTTAATGACTGATAAGTTGAAGGGGGAGTAACTCTCACGCATTTCCTTAAAAACCTTACCCAAAAAGTGAACGATTACCGCAGTACAGATCAGCATAATGCCCATGGCAATTAGTTCCACTCCAATTACAAGTGCAAAGTTTCCTTCTTCCAGCATATATCCCAGCAATGCACTCTCAAGTGCTTCCAGATCCTGCGTCCGTAATTCGCCGCTGGCAATCAGCTGCTCCATGAGCTCATTGATTCTCGTGCTGCACGCAATGAAAATCCCTGCCAAAATTGCAATCACAGACATTACCGCACAAAAAATCTTCACAATTGACGTTACTGCTGCCCCTGCTTTGCAGGTCTTTTGAATCTTTTCAATTATCACTCTTTCTTCTTTCATTTCATTTCCCTCACTCTCATAGCTCTCGATTTATTCTTACTTTTTTATTTCAGGCTGCATGCTTTATTGCCTTTTATGATGCTATCATAGTACCTCATTTTACGTTTGTCAATAGCTTTTTAATGTTTATCATTAAATATTTAATTTTATTTATGTAATAATATATCTAACACATTAATTTTTGAGGAGTGATTGGTTTTTTCCATGTAATCTGATATACTATAGGTTGAAATAGGAAGGGAGATTTTGTTATGAAAGGAAGAATTCACTCGTTAGAAAGTTTTGGCACGGTAGACGGTCCCGGCACCCGGTTCGTCGTCTTCGTCCAGGGATGCCCTATGCGGTGCGCATACTGCCATAATCCTGATACCTGGGCAATGACCGGCGGCACAATGATGGAGCCAGAGGAAATTTTTGAACAATATAAAAGAAATGAAGACTTTTACAAAAAGGGCGGTATCACTGTTACCGGCGGAGAACCTCTTATGCAGGTAGATTTTTTAATCGATTTATTTACGATTGCAAAGGCAAACAACGTGCATACCTGCATCGACTCCTCCGGTATCGCCTTCAAACCTGACAACACAGAATTTATCAAGAAATTGGATGAATTGATGAAGCTTACTGACCTCGTGATGCTCGACATCAAGCATATCGATCCCGAAAAGCACAAAGAGCTCACCGCACAGCCCAATGACGGCATCCTTGCCTTCGCGGAATATCTGAACCGGAAACACGTAGATATGTGGATCCGCCACGTGGTAGTTCCCGGCATCACCGACGACGATACCTATCTATTTGAACTGGGCTATTTTATCGGACAATTCAGTAATTTAAAGGCTTTAGATGTACTCCCCTACCACACCATGGGCGAATCCAAATATGAAAAGCTGGGCATCCCCTACAAACTTGCGGGCGTACCCGCCATGGACAAAAATAAAGTAGTGGAGAAGAAAGAAGTCATACTAAAAGGCATCCGCAAGCGGCGCGACGAAACCGTCCTGTAGCACGCGCGTAAAGCTGCGGCATATAATAAGTAATTTTAGGGATATTTTACTTGTATTCCCCATGATTTTATATTAAAATGTAAGAAGACTTTGATAATAAAATATCAATGAATATCGTATTTATTAATACGGACATAATTAAGGAGGATTTGATCATGGCATATGTAATTAGTGACGCTTGTATCTCTTGTGGTGCTTGTGCTGGACAGTGTCCTGTAGGCGCTATCAGCGAAGGTGATGGAAAGTTTGAAATCGATCCTAATACCTGTATCAGCTGCGGTTCCTGCGCTGGCGGATGCCCTGTAGGCGCTATCTCCGAGGAATAAACGAAGTATAGTCGAAGCGTTCAATCATACGATTGAACGCTTTTTTCTTAGAAAACCTTTCATCATTCCCTTTTGTTTCTGATCCTTGTCCTTGTCCTCTTCCTTTTCGCTTTCTTCTTTCTGCTTCACAGGAATTGTCTTGTCCCGCATTTTTTTCGCTCTTCTGCCCTTCTGATTGTAGGCACGGAGCATTTCATCGATCTTCTGATAGTGTTCCTCCTGTTTCTGCAGACGTTCCTCTTCCCTGGCATCCTCCTTCTCCTCCTGCAGTCTGAACTGATAATCCAACTCCTTTAAAAGGGTTTCCTTGATTTCCTGGCAAATCTGCTTATTATTCGTCTGCACTGCCTCCACGATCATCTCCTTTAATAACTGTTGAAGCCTTAAACTCTTCTGCTCCCGGCTCTCCTCCTGGATGGGCATAGTGCTGCCCTCTACCGGAAGAAATTCTCCTTTTTTGACCATAATGACATGATGCTTGCCCAATTCCACATCCTCCGTGGAAGCTGCCGCCTGTACTTCTGCCTGTTGCGTGTGTGCTTCCTTTTCCTCTTCCGGCTTTTCAAAAAACATGATGGGCGATTTCAGGTCTCCGTTTTTCAACATGTGGCGGATTGCCTTAAGCTGAAGTCCCTGTTCCTTTAATTCCTTCACCATCTGAAATCTGCTGATATCCTCCTCCGTATAGTAGCGGTGCCCCATCTCGTTGCGCTTTGCCGGTACCTTTAATTCCTCCTCCCAGTATCTGAGCACATGTGCCTCCACTTGTACTTTTTTGGCTGCATCCGAAATCATATAAATTTTTTCTGCCTGTTTCATATTTTTTCCCCTTTCTTTTTGATTTTTAAGCACTGGCCGTCACGCTTCGCGAGGCAGCTCTATGTTAAAAAAAGAGAACATGCCTTATAGCTTGTCCTCTTTTGTAATGTGTATGATCCTATGTACTTTTGTGTGTTTCTATTTCTGCAGATTGGCAAACTTGGTGTAATCCGGCAGCCATACCAATTCTATGGTTCCAATGGGACCATTTCTCTGCTTGGCTATGATGATCTCCGCGATGCCTTTCTTTTCCGTATCTTTATTGTAGTAATCATCCCTGTATATGAACATGACCACATCCGCATCCTGCTCGATGGCGCCGGATTCACGAAGGTCTGAAAGCATGGGTCTGTGGTCCGGACGCTGTTCCACCGCACGGGAAAGCTGGGAAAGCGCCACCACTGGCACATTCAATTCCCTCGCCAATGCCTTTAAGGAACGGGATATATCCGAAATCTCCTGCTGTCTGGAGTCCGACCCGCGTCCGCTTCCTGACATCAGCTGAAGGTAGTCGATGATAATAATCTTCAAATCATGTTCCAGCTTATATTTCCTGCACTTGGAGCGCAACTCCGAAATGCTGATACCGGGCGTGTCATCTATGATCAGATTAGACTTTCCGATCACCCCCGCACTCTCTATCAACTTCTCCCACTCTGCGTCAGATAGATTGCCCGTACGCAAATGCTGAGAATCCACCTTAGACTCCAAGGAAAAGAGACGATTCACAAGCTGTTCCTTACTCATTTCCAGACTGAATATCGCCACCGTCTGATTTAGCTTGAATGCCACATACTGGGCAATATTAAGGACAAAGGCTGTCTTTCCCATGGAAGGTCTCGCCGCGACCAAGATCAAGTCGGAAGGCTGCATGCCTGCTGTCCTGTAGTCTAAATCGATAAAACCTGTTGCAATGCCCGTAACGTTTCCGTTGCTCTTAGATGCCTTTTCTATTTTATCCATGGCGTTCATCACCACCTGCCTGATGGGGACGAATTCTCCTGTGTTCCGCTTTTGTACCAATTCAAAGACACGTTTTTCTGTGTCTTCCAAAATGACTTCAAGGTTTTCTTTCCCTACATAACAAGTATTGGCAATCTCTTCATTCAGGCGGATCAATTTCCGCAGGGTAGACTTTTCGGCGACAATACCCGCATAGTACTTAATATTCGCAGAAGTCGGCACTGCCGTGATCAGATCTCTGATAAACTCAAGGCTGCTGACTTCGGGAGGCACATCCTTCTCCTTAAGCCTGTCCTGAAGGGTGACTAAGTCCACCGGTCTTCCCTCATCATTTAGTTCTACCATGGTGTCAAATACTACCCCATACTGCCTGTTGTAGAAGTCGTCGCCCGATATGATTTCGGACGCTACCGTAATGGCCTCCCTGTCCATAATCATGGACCCGATGACCGATTGCTCCGCCTCTATGCTGTGGGGCAACACCCGCTTTAAAAGCGCTTCCTCCGCTGCTGCCATTTAACATCTAACCTTTCATTTGTGTTACTTTCACTTTCAGTTTGCCCGTTACACTTGGATGAAGCTTCACGCCCACCTCAAACACGCCGAAACTCTTGATTGCTTCGGGAAGGATAATCTTCTTCTTATCGATTTCCTTGCCGCACTGTTCCTTGTAACCTTGCGCGATCTCCTTGGTGGAGATAGAACCAAATGTCTTTCCGCCTTCACCGGCTTTCATGGACAAGACTACTTCGTCTTCCTCCATCGCCTTTGCAAAATCCTGGGCTGCTTGAAGCTGTTCCTGGGCAAGTTTTTCATCATTTGCCTTTTTCAATTTTAAATCGTTCATATTTTTGTTGTTCGCTTCTATGCCCAGCTTTTTGGGCAGGACAAAATTTCTTGCGTATCCGTCATTTACGTCTACCACGTCCCCCTTTTTGCCAAGACTCTTTACATCTTCTAATAATATTACCTTCATAATGACTCCTATCTGTTTTCTCTTATCGTTTAAGCCTACTCTGCCGACAGATCGCCTTCGGCAATCATTTTGTCCAAGGTCCCTTTCAGGATGCCGATGCCCTCAGGAATGGAAACCCCATTCAGCTGGCAGCCTGCCGTGCCTAAATGACCGCCGCCGCCCATCTTTTCCATGATGATCTGCACATTGACCTCGTCAATGCTTCTGGCGCTGATAAATACCTGATTCTGGTACTCCGTAAGGACAAAACTCGCCTTTACACCCTTTATATTCAAAAGTTCATTGGCTGCCTGAGCGCCAACAACGGTAGGACTCTGTATATCTTCGCTGCTGCAAGTGGAAATCGCGTAGGATTTCCGATAAATCTCCGCCTGACTTACTGCATCCGCTTTTGCTTTATACTCTGTGGCGTCTTCCCGGGAGAGCTTGCGCACCCTGGTCACGTCTGCCCCGTTCCTCCTCAAGAATGCCGCCGCCTCAAAGGTTCTTACACCTGTTTTCGTCATAAAATTATTAGTATCCACCACAATACCGGAATACATACAGTCTGCCTCTTCCGCCGTGATCTTGATGTTCTCCCCGATGTACTGCAGAATCTCGGAAACCATCTCACAGGTGGAGGATGCATATGCCTCCACATAAGAAAGGGTGGCATTTTCAATAATCTCAGACCCCTGCCTGTGGTGATCAAGTACTACAATAGATTTGCACATCCTAAGCAGTTCCGGGCATTCCGTGATGCTGGGTTTGTTCACATCCACCACCACCAGCACGGTGCCGCTCCCCGCAAGCTCTAACGCCTGCTGACTGTTGACAATCATATCTTCATGGTATTCCTCATGGCTCCTGATCAGATCCACCATAGGCTTCATGGAAGCACTCACATCATTTAAAACAATATTTGCCTTCCGATCTAACGTAGTTGCAATTCGGTAGATTCCCACCGCCGCACCGAAGCTGTCCACATCCGCAAGCCTGTGCCCCATAATGAGCACCCTCTCCTTGGTGGAAATAATCTCCCTGAGTGCCTGCGCTTTGACTCTCGCCTTCACCCTCGTATTCTTTTCTACCTGCTGGCTCTTGCCTCCAAAGTAGGTGACGTTCTGGGGTGTCTTGACTACCGCCTGGTCGCCTCCGCGCCCTAGCGCAAGGTCTATGGCATTGCGGGCAAATTCATAATTCTGTGCATAAGTAAGACCGTCCACACCAAGTCCGATGCTGATGGTCACCGCCATCTCATTGCCAATGTTGACCGTCTTCACATCCTCTAAAATATCGAACTTACTCTCCCGAAGGAGCATCGTCGCCTTTTTGCGAAGGATAATCATATACTTGTCCTTCTCGATCTTCTTGCAGATGCCGTCAAGGGCGGCAATGTATTTATTGACCTTTCTGTCGATCAGTGCAATCAACAGGGAGCGCCTTACCTCTTCCACGCTTTCAAGGGCTTCATCGTAATTGTCCAGATAGATCATACCCACAGCAAGACTCTGGTCATCCACCTCCTGCAGCGCGATCTTAAGCGCCGTCTCATCAAACAGATAAAAAGCAATCAGAAAGCCGTTGGACTCGTCAGCCTCCACAATATCGCTGCTCTCAAGCATGTCCCGCATAGACAGCTTCCGCATCTTGGCGACATAGTTGCTCTCTTCAAATACGATATCCGTCTCCGTAAATTCCGTATCATACGGAAGCTTTTCTTTGGTGATGGAAGGGAAAAGAGAGGTGATAGATTTCTTATATCCTTTCGCCTTATGTACCACCCTCTCAAAAGCCTCGTTGGTCCAGATAATATGACCTGCATCGTCCAGCATTGCGTAAGGGATCTCCAGTTCTCTTAACAGCACCTTCTGGACTTGTCCATACTGGGTCGCAAAGCTTACCATCTCATTCATGATGACAGGCTTATTATAGAGCTGCAAAGATACCACCACTGCAAAGTACAACAAGGTAAAACAGGTCACGATAAGACCGGCAGGTATGCTGAACAAATATACCGCCAAGTTTACGATCATCAATAGAAAACCCAGATATAAAGAAGTCTGCATGTATCTTTTCAGCCTTCCCTTTAATCTCATTTTACTTCTTAATGGAGCCATTCTACCAAATACTCCTTTTGTAGTCCGATGTAATTGATTAAAATATACTTCCTTAGTATAACATTTTTCCTAAAAAGTTTCTACCAAATTATTCAGAACCTTTTAGACAGTATTTTACCTTTTCCGGCACTGGCGGCGTCAATTTTAGGCATGATGTGTCGAGAAAACCATTTCACTTACACCCCTCCCCCTGCCGCGTGGAGAAAATAGGAGACCGGGAACAATCTGGCAATCCAGTCCGCCCCTTCTATATAATTTCCCATGCGGATAAATACCGGGCAGAAAATACAGCTTCCAAGAACCAGCACAGGAAGAAGGCTATACAGAACCCTGCTCTTTTTGATGAACAGGTTTAAAAACCGCACATATAACTCCAGCACGACAAAATAAAGGAAAAGCGCTATGGCATCCCGAACAGCCCCGCGCCACCCGCTTCCTATGTCCAACAGACAAAGACAAAACCCACCCATCAAAATGCTTCCGGCTGCTGCCACATGGATGCTGCCCGATCGAAGACGCCTGCGAAAGGCTGCGGGCACATTCTTAAAGGTCTGCTCCTGTTCCATGGCATTTCCCAGCCCCAAAAGGCTCATCAGGAAGATCATCACCCCAATACAGCCTCTAAGGGTGTCGAGGTTTTCCGCCTTCTCGCTGCCCCTTTGCTCTATTGTCTCATATTCAAAACAGAAGGTGCTTCCATCCTGCGCATACTGATCCTTAAGGGAAAGAAGTCTTTCCCTGTCAAAGCCGCTCCCTTCAAAGTAATTGGTCAAAATATCCTCCGAAAGCATCTGAAACAGGTCCGCAAATACCACCTCATACGAAATTTTGTAAGCCGAAGAAGCCGGTGAATAGTAAAGCGTAACCTGATTCTTTGCTCCCCTTTTCAACAGTTCCTCATAAAAACCTTCCGGAAAAAGATAACCGCATTCCAGCGTTCCATTTTCCACGAGCCTGATCATCTCTTCCTCATCCGTATATCCCTGAAATGTGAAAATCCCTTCTTCTTTTTCAAGCATCCGGAACAGTTCTTCTCCCTTTTCATCCTCCCAGCAGACGCCGACTGCAATTCCCCTGTACGCTTCCCCTCCAAAAGTGCCTGCCTTTCCCATGATGCCCAGAATAATACCTACAAGGAGCAAAAAGGCAATCCAAATCCTGTGCTTTTGCAGATATTGTTTCCAAAGAATCGTATAAATTTTTACCCAATTCTTCATTTATGCCTCCCTTTGCCCCTCGCTGCAAGATACGCTCGTCCCATAGCCGCCAGAATACCTGCTGCCAATGAAAATACCCCCACAGCCAGAATCATTGCCGTCGTTTTAATATCATATCTTCCCTGCAGAGCTGTCGCCATCCCTTCCATCCACACCTTATAAGGAAGGTAAGCGCCTGCCTTTTCTATCCAAACAGGGAGAAAGACGGAAGGAATAAAAACGCCGGACGCAAACATAAATACCATCAGCACAGTAAATCCTACCCCCATGCTTCCCACCTGATTTCCCAAAATCTGGAACAGCCCGCGTATAAACACGCCCACAAAAAGCCAGAGCGGCAGAATCATCATCCATGCAGGTCCTGGCGCAAAAGAACTTTTGCTGCTATGCATCACAAACAGATAGACTGGCAAAGAAAAAAGGCTTCCAAGCAGGGCAAAAACGATAGAAAATGCTGCTGTATCGATCAGATACTGCTGTACGGCGCCAATCCCTTTGCATTTGAACATCTTCTCTCTCTCCCCCATTTCCACCTGCATATATCTGCCGAAAGCAAGTCCTACAAAGGACAGAAAGGCAAAAAGCAGGGAAATGACATAATAATCGGTCAGATTTACGCCTTTGACCGCGGTCACTTCCTTTTCCCTGAAAAGCGTGCTTCTTGCAAGAGCGTACTTTAAGTACACTTCATTCAGCGCATCTTCTGTCTGACCAATCAGATCCGCCCTCCCATTTTCCCCACAGAGCGTATCCGCCGCATAGATTCCAGCCTGCGCAGTCGTAAGAAGCGATGCCCCGGCACGGGATAATTGGGTAAACACCTCCGTCTCTATCTTACTGTACGCACTGCCGGTCAGGATCTTTGCCGGTATGTTCTCACCGGAAAGAATACTGTCCACGATTCCCTCGGGCACAATGATTGCTCCGTAGATTTCTCCTGTCTTAAGCGCATCTTCCGCTGCCTCCTTGGACATAATTTCCAAGGAAACTCTATCTTTAAAGCTGTCCATGCCGCCTACAAATCTGACCAGCATATCCGCCATCCGGTCTTCTCCCTCAGCGACGATTCCCACCTTGATCTCTTTTATCACCTTGTCCCCATAAATCGCCCTTGTGGCATAAATACCTGCCCCTGCCAGGGTTGCCGCAAATAGAATGGTCTCCAGCAGGATGAGTGGGAGGATTCGCATAAACTCTTTTAGTTTTAATCTAAACAGCATCCATCTGCAATACATCTTTCCTCACTGCCCTTTCATAAATCCGACGACCATTTCTTCCACCGTCATCCCTCCGGAAAGTGCAGACGCTTCTCCATCCTTGATTGCCCACAGGCTCTGGCACGCCGCAATTTCCCCTTCCTCATGGCTGGAAAGTAAAACGCTTCCTCCTTCTTTGGTAAACCTTCGGATGTACTCTTTTAATTCTTCCTTGAAAACCAGATCGAGTGCAGCGCTGGGTTCATCCATCAAAAGAAACGGTGGCTTATGAAGCAGGGCGCACACAATGTTTACCCGCTTATTCATACCGCCGGAAAGATTCTTTACCTTTTCTTTGTAAAAGGGCTGAATCCTAAACTGCTCGCACAGCTGTTCCAGATTGCGGCAGTTTTCCCGATAATCCCCAAAACTTGCCCACAATTTTATATTGTCACGAACGGTCAGATCCGGCATCAAAGCGCTTTCCTGCGGTATATAACCTACATATGCTGCCATCTGGCGGACGGGATTCTTTATTTCTTTCCCGTTTACAAAAATCTGTCCGCCGTCTGCCTTCTCCACCCCCGCCAAAATCTTAAGGAGCGTGGACTTGCCGCATCCGTTAGCGCCTACAATTCCCACGCACTGCCCCGCCTGCACCGTCAGGCTGACTTTGCGCAGCACTTGCTTTTTTCCATAACTCTTTTTAATATCCCTGATTTCTAATTCCATATTTCTAAATCCATGATTGTCCAATTTTAATACAAAGAGTATGCAATCTCATACAGAATCTCATACCAGTCGTCTTCCGTCATCTTAAGGGCATTGCGAAGATCCCCCTCCGGCACTTCTATCTCACCACATTCGTTGGAGACGGTGATATCGCCGTAGAAAATCTCCTCGCCATCCACTTTAAACGTGTCGATGGTAATGAAATATTCAGAACCTGGCACTGACCTGTCGATATTTCCTTTCGTAAGAAGAGAAAGGTAATCCTCTTCCTCCATCGCAAACTGGAAATCTCCGCTGTCTTTGTCATACTTTGCCTCCATAACCAGTTCTTCTCCATCCACTCTAATGCGATACTGCACCTGATAATCCGTTCCTTCGGAATATCCGCTCCGCTCGATTACAAATGCTAATTCCTCAGAATCATATTTCATTGTAAAATCTGTATTTTCCAACGGAAAGTTTCCGCCGCAGATGTTCCATTCCACGCACACCTCTTTGCTTTCAAAGCTGACCTGCGCCAAGACTTCATTATAGACATAGCAGTAGACCTGCAGATTGCCCATTTCAGCGCAGGCTTTTTCAAGCTCTTCAAACGCCTCCAGCATCACCTCATATTCAACTGCATATCCGGATGCGCTAATCGCCAGCTGGTCGATATAGTTGCGGAGCGCTTCGTTGCTTTCATAAAGTTCTTTATATGCATGAAAGAAATCGGCTGTCTGTTCAGCGGAAACTGTCACTACATACCCCTCGCAGTTTCTTTCCTTTCCATTTACTGAAAGCATTTTGCCGTCCGTTTTACCCACTTTTGCATTGGTCCACATGCTAAGCATGGCATCGCCCAACTGTGTAAACGCTTCATCCAGGGATTCGTCTGTTTCTGCCAATCCATTCCCCTGCAGTTCCTTTCCCAGCATCCGCAGTTCTTCAGCCAGTTCATCCTCCAGCTCATACATGTCTATAAATTCTTCAATATCTTCATCATACGTTGCAAAATCCACATAAAGCACGTAGTCTGTCCACTCCGGAATACCCAGCCGCACCTCATCTTCATCCATATACAGGTTCGCTTCAAGTATGGAAATCCCATAATAGCCTGCGCCCATAAGCATTCCCCAGCGGTCATGGTCTCTGTTAAATTCGATTGCTACATTTCCCAGCCCAGATAAATCCAGATCGGCGTCGATATGCATCTGTTCGTCTTCAAACATATCCTCGTAGCTATCCATGCCCCACGCATCCTTTATGGCGTCTCCGCTTTGTGTAAATGTGTTTTCAAATGCGTTCGCAAGTGTTTTTTCAGGGCTTTGACCCAAATTCCCTGTTGCCAGCACTGCCACCACAAGAATAACCACCAACAAAAGCCCAACTGCTGCCGGAATGATAAATTTGGCTGCATTACCGGATTTCTTTTTATTCATCTCATCCATGTTTCCACCCTCCTGCTTAATGAAACAAACGCCGCCACGCTTTGCGAGCCGGCTTATTGTAACAAAAGGGCTGCCGGTAACCGGCAACCCTTTCATGCTTAACTTTGAAGTCTAAGCCGCACCTTACTTGCATATTAATCGCAAGTATAAGGCATTAATGCAATATGACGTGCTCTCTTGATTGCAACCGTAAGAGCTCTCTGATGCTTTGCACAGTTTCCTGTGATTCTTCTGGGAAGGATTTTTCCTCTCTCAGACACATATCTTTTTAATTTATTTACATCTTTGTAATCAATTACATTGTCTTTGCCGCAGAATACACAAACTTTTTTCCTTCTGCGCATTCCGCCTTTTTTTCTCATGGGAGAATCAGACTTGTCTGCTTTATTATATGCCATAATTATTGCCTCCTATCTTTATTGAAAAAATCTTAGTTAAATGGCAGTTCCTCGTCTATTCCATCGGGAATATTCATGAAGCCGTCACCTGCTCCTGAAGGTTCGGGCGCCCTGCCTCCACCGGTATAGCCCCCACCAGAACCGACGCTGCTGTTTTTACTCTCGGCAAATTCCTGATCTTCTGCTACTACCTCTGTGGTGTACACTTTAACACCATCCTTGTTGGTATAGCTTCCTGTCTGAATACGACCTGACACCAGAATCTTGGTTCCCTTCCTGAAATATCTTTCAGCAAATTCCCCAGATTTTCCGAATGCCACACAATTGATAAAATCTGCGGTGTTCTCGTCACCGTTACGATTGAATCTACGGTCTACAGCCAGTGTATATCTGGCAATCGCCAATGCGTTTTCCCCCTGTGAGTATCTCACTTCAGGGTCTCTTGTCAAACGCCCCATAAGTATTACTTTATTCATACCTGCCTCTACTTTCCAGCATATCTTTCGTATACGCTTTATGCTTCGTCCTGTCTAACGCATAAAAATCTGATAACATTGTCCATAATGCGAACACGATTTTCGATTTCAATCGGCGCTGTGCTTTCCGCATCGAACTGGATAAAGTAATAGAAAGCTTCTTTCATCTTCTGAACTTCATAAGCCAGTCTCTTCTTGCCCCAGTCGTCAACGTTTGTGATCGTACCGCCGAATCTTTCAATGAGAGCCTTGCACTTGTCTACGACTGCTGCTCTTTCCTCATCTTCAATCTTCGCACTTACAACAACGGCTAATTCATATTTGTTCATGCTTAAGTTACCTCCTTTTGGTCTCTGGCCCCCATTTGCGGGAGCAAGGAATGTGTCTCTTCCGCTTTTGCGGATGGTTAAAACATACCACGGAGTAATATAATACCACGTATTTGCTTATTTTTCAAGAGTTTGTCCGCGAAATCTTTTTAATCTTTTTTTCAATCTGGCTTCGCGGGCTCATGATCTGATGCCCGCAGCCTGCGCACTTTAACCGGAAGTCTGCTCCCACGCGGAGCACTTCCCATTCAAAGCTTCCGCAGGGGTGGGGCTTTTTGAGCGTCAGTTTATCGCCTACCTGAATATCCATGCGTCACGGTCCTTTCTAAAGTTACAGGCTTGCAAAGATTTCCCCGATGCTGCCCTGTACCACCAAATCTGCCGCCCCGTCTCGCGCCGTGGGCGTCTTGTTGATCAGAATCAGTTTGTTCCCTCTATAATAATCTATCAGACCTGCTGCCGGATATACTACCAGGGATGTGCCTCCGATAATCAGGACGTCGGCATTTGCAATATAAGAAATAGCATCCCGGAGAACCTGATTATCCAGCCCCTCTTCATACAGGACTACGTCCGGTTTGACTGCCCCTTGGCACGCATCGCATTTGGGCACTCCATCCGCATGGAGCATGTATTCTGCACCGAAGGACTTTCCGCAGCTCTCACAGTAGTTCCTAAGGACGCTGCCGTGGAGCTCTAACACCTTTTTGCTGCCCGCCGCCTGATGGAGTCCGTCGATGTTCTGAGTGATGATCGCCTTTAGCCTGCCCTCCTGCTCCCACTTGGCAAGTTTAAGATGCGCCGCATTGGGCTTCGCTCCAAGGCAGAGCATCTTGTCCTTATAGAACCGGAAGAACTCTTCGGGCTTCTGTCTGTAAAATGTGTGGCTTAAAATGGTCTCCGGGGGATAATCATACTTCTGATTGTATAATCCGTCCACACTTCTGAAATCGGGAATGCCGCTTTCCGTAGAGACACCGGCGCCGCCAAAAAATACGATGTTGTCGCTGCCGTCTATGATTTCTTTTAATCTTTGAATCTGATCCATCCTCATCCTCCATTTCCGCCTGGGACACATCCCTGCGTCCGTGCTTTTTTATTCGTTCTGTACAGCCATGCTCTTTTACTTGGCTGATTGTATTAGAATCAGTTTACTACAGGATGGTTGGATGTTCAACTGGAATTGTGGGAAGGTTATGCTGTCTGCTTCTTATGTTGAATTAAGCCTCCTGCTCAAAATGACAGGAGGCTTAAAACTTTTGCATGAATGGAAGTAAACTACTTTCGTTTGTCTATATCTATAACAGCAACGTAGTGAGACCTTGAAGAATCAAATATCGATTTCTGCATCAACAAGCGCCGCCAAAACAGCACTACCAACAAGAACAACAGCACCACCAACAACAGCAGCAACAGCCAATCCCACTTTTTTGTACCATTCTATCGGTTTTTTTTCTTCCTCTGCTTTTTCTTCCTCTACTTTTTTCTGTTCCGCTTTTAATCTTTCTTCTCTCTCTGCTGCTTTTTCTTCTTCTATTCTGGCATAATGTTCTTTAAATCCTTCTGTACGACCGTCTTCTCCTTGAAAATAAACTAAACTTTCTTGATAATCATCTATCTTAAAAACTCTATCGCTTACCTTTGCAAGTTCTGGAGACATAGAATTAGAAAAGGCCCATACATCTAATGTAAATGAATCCCCCTCCTTGGCTCTTATATAATCTCTCGGAATCTCTAAGCCCATATCTATAAGGGTTTCAGATTCCTCTTTTTATAAAATCCCCCACTTTTTTGCCAAAAAACACTTGACAAATCTATCAAAAAATGCGGCGCTCCGCGCCTATTGAACAATAAGAACCGGCTCTCGCGGCGGCAAACATTTTTCAATATGGAGGCGATTTTTATGTTACCTGTTAATTGTGGCAGTCATGCTAACTACCAAAACTTTGTTGCTACTAATCTTCGTAAATATTATCCTGATCCGGATGCTCTTGCTCGTTCCACTTGGGATATTATTGAACGTTTTTGGAACCTTGATTTATCTTATACCGATATACTTATGGCTAACAAATATTCAAAATTCGGTCCTGCTCCAAGAACTCCTTCCTGTATGCAGCGTTCTTATCTTCTTTCCATTGACTTTAAAGTCACTTCGCTAACTGAATGGGTTGCGCAGCTTAAGTTCAATCCTCTTTATGCCATTCTCAGTGGGTTTGAAGTAGGTAATACTCCCGGAGTTGGCACTTTTTATGACTTTATCAACCGCTTATGGGACTCTGATGATAATCATACGTCACCACATATCCGTCCACTTAAGACAAAGGGTAAAAAACCTAAAACGAAAGGAACAAAAGCTGATTCCATGGAAAAAGTTACTGTCGCTGAACTTCTTCCTGCCTTGGAAAAAACTGATTTTAAACTTGATGAGCAGCCTTATTCTTCTCTTTTCAAAATCTATCAAAAAGAGTTCCTTGATATTTCTGTTTCCAAAGGACTTATCCATGCGGATGTATTGGCATTAGCCGGTGATGGAACTCCTGTTGTTACTTCACACAGAGAACGCAAAAAGCGTATCTGCAACTGCAAAGAGAAAGGCATCACCGACTGCAAATGTGACCGTTACTTTTCCCAGCCTGACTGTGATATCGGATGGGATTCTTCACGTGACTGTTTTTATCATGGTTACGACTTGTACATGCTTGTCGATTCCCAGAGTGACTTACCTGTGTTCCCGCATTTTTCATGTGCTTCAAAACACGATTCCCACGGATTTTTGCATGCTTATTTCAGAATGAAAGCTTTTTTGCCTGATTATAAAGTATCAAAAGTTCTTCTGGATTCAGCACATGACGCAATGCCTTATTATCAGTATTTCAAACGTGAAAATATCACACCGTTTATTGATCTCAATGGCAAAGGCGGAAGACCGCCTGTTTATAAAAATGATTTTACTATTGATAAAAACGGAGTTCCTATTTGTCCCTGTGGTCATCGCATGCGTCGTGATGGTGTTGAAGCCGCAAAAGGCAGAATAAAATTTAAATGTCCTAAAATCAGCAAGAAACAAGGGTGTATTTCATGCACCTGCGAAACGCCTTGTTCTGATGCTAAATACGGACGCACGGTTCATTTAGTTATGAATGACAATCCAAGATTATTCAATAATCCGCCAAGAAGCAGCAGGGAATGGAAACTGGAATACAATGCAAGAACATCTGCGGAACGTTCAAACAAACGTGAGAAATTAGACTTTAAATTAGAAGACGGCAGACACCGTTCTACAAAGATGTGGTACTGCCGCCTCTATCACATCCTGATGTTACAGCATCTGGATGCATGGGATTTGCCATCTGAATCTTCCCTACGAAAGTTGATTTTGAATGTAGCATAATCCTATGAACTATAATACCACTTTTCGAAACATAGTAAAAGCTATGTTTATTTCTCATGCTTTTTTTCGTTCCGCACATAATATTTACTTTTCAAAGTTCAATGCCAGAGTTTCGCCGGCACGATCACTCACAATTCCGAGAGATCATTT
>CATLAK010000011.1 GCA_949878435.1 uncultured Lachnospiraceae bacterium | reverse complement strand
TAGGCGCGGAGCGCCGCATTTTTTGATAGATTTGTCAAGTGTTTTTTGGCAAAAAAGTGGGGGATTTTATAAAAAGAGGAATCTGAAACCCTTATAGATATGGGCTTAGAGATTCCGAGAGATTATACAATAACAAAGGAGGGTTTGCCTATGCCTGGATTGGGAGTTTGGTTCAGAATTGAGCAGATGAAAAGCGAAGCACATAGAAACAGTCCAAGGATGGAGCTTCTATATGTCATTGACGGGAAATTGTGCATTACGCTGGGAGAGCAGAATATCATACTGCAGAAGGAAGATATGTATTTTGTAAACGCAGGGTGCTCCGTCAGTTGTGTTGCCCTTCGCTCCGGCATTTTGTTCCGGATTTCTGTGGAACCGTCGGTGCTGGAGGAGGAAATTGGAGGAGAGCATATTGAGATTGATCTTGACAGCACGCAGGCGGAAAGGAATGACACCCGCTATCGCCAGCTTCGGGTCTATATGATCGAGCTTATAAGGAGCTGTCTTCGCGGAGGAAATTCTGACAAATTTGATCAATACTCCAAGTGCTATCTGATTTTGGGATACTTGACCAAGTATTTCCGCAAGGTAAATGAGCGGGAGGAGAAAGCGGATTCTTATCAGAAGTACACGGATGAAGTCATTCGGTTTATTTGGGAGAACTATGACAAGCAGATAACCCTTCAGGATATGGCAGATAAGCTTTATATTACCAACTCTCATTTGTCGAGGGTACTGAAAAAAAGTCTTGGAAAGAATTTCAGATCTTATATCAACGAGGTACGTCTTTTAAGGGCTGTGGAAGAGCTGGAAAACAGCGATAAGTCTATCCTGCGTATCGCCAATGACAATGGTTTTTCGGGCTTGGCAGCTTTCAACAAGGCGTTTAAGGAAAGCTATGCAGTTTCGCCTACCGTCTATAGGCGGCGGTTCAGGGATAAAGAAAAGGTCAGGGAAGAAGACAAGAGCACTTTAACAGAAGCGGCGCTGATGAGCGTGGAAAGCAGCTTTGCGCATTTGATGACGGATAAGGGGATGCCGGAACTGGAGATTTCATCTTTTGTGGGAAACTATACGCCTTATACAAAGCCCTGGCAGGATGTGATTAATGTGGGAACTGCCGCAGAACTTTTAAATAATAAAATTCAGCACCATATTCTGCGGGCAAAGCGGGAGCTTGGATATAAATATGTAAGGTTCTGGGGAATCTTTCAGGATGAGCTTTTAATCATGCCGCGTGCATCAGGGGATCGCCCCAACTTTAGCCGTCTGGATGACAGTATCAACTTTTTGCTGAACAACGATTTGAAGCCGTTTATTCAGATGGGTCCAAAGCCTAGAAATATTATCCGCGGTCTTGGCAATAGCATCATGCCTTCCGGCGCGCATCAGAGTCTTATATTGACATATGATGAACAGCAGTGGAAGCAGTTGGTAGACAGTTTTATGAACCATCTTATGATTTATTATGGGGAGGATGAAATCAACACATGGATATTTGAAATGTGGAATCCTTATCCATGGGACAAGCAGTGGTATGAATGGTTCAAGCCTTTGAAGTACGCAGATTGCAGTAAGGTGGTCAAGAAATATGCGCCCAATGCATTCTTTGGGGGCGGGGAATTTGTAAGCTCTATGCTTTCAGGGCTGCCGGCAAAGCTTGGGGAGCTGGAAAAGCTTGGGACAAATTCGGATTTTCTCTCCTTTGCCATGTTTCCTTACGAGCCGGACGGGGTATCCTTGCCGCCGCTGGAGACAAACATCAATTTTATGCGGGACAGCTTAAAAAAAATTAGGAAAATGATGGAGGACTGCGGCGCTTCACACAAAAAACTTTATCTGGATCTCTGGAACAATACGATTTCCAGCCGGAATGTCTTAAATGACGCGGTCTATAGAGGCGCTTATATCATTAAGAATGCCATTGACGCCATAGGCGAAGTGGATCAGCTCTGTTTTTGGCAGTGCACAGATGCTTTTACGGAAGACTTTGACTCTGACGGTATTCTCCATGGGGGGAGCGGAATAATGACCAGGGATGGATTTTTTAAGCCTGCCGCATATGCCTTTGGCTTTTTGAAGCGTCTTTATGGAAAATTGATTGAGAAAAACGACAATTACATGATTACCACCAATGGTCATGGCAATTATGCCATTATCTATCATAATTTAAAGGCGCTGCTTGGCAGTATTTATTTAAAAAAAGAGGATGCCCTTCGCTATGAAGATCTTCATGAGGCGTTTGAAGACAATAATTCCATGAAGCTTAAGTTTAAACTCAGCGGGATGGTGGATGGCTATTATGATGTCCGTTTCCAGCATGTAGATAAATACAGCGGCAGTATATTGGACGAATGGAAGCAAATTGGAGGTTTTACGGATATGCCTAAGGAAGATAAGCAATATCTTGAAAATGTAAGTATACCGAAACGGTATTTTGTAAGAAAAAAGGTAATAGAAGGAATGATGGAACTGGAACTTGAGGCTCTGGCGAATGGTTTTGGGCTGATTGAGATTATGTTTCGGGGATGATCCTATGCTTTTTGGGGCTATGTCAAAAACATTATATTTGTTTTTGACATAGCCTTTTGGTTTATTTATTGCAATCTCATAAAACCCAATAAGTTTGTAGTAAAATGTCAATTTGCGCCATAGATTCATTTCCGGCAAGATTTATAATTATAAGTAAGTTAAAGAGAAATGAATAGGCGTATTTTTAGTACTTTTCCGAAAGGCAAAATGATATATGGTGAAAATGTACAAAAATACGAGAAAAACAGGAGGGCGTTATGGATATTCGGTTAGGGATTATTGGATTTGGCGGAATGGGCAAGCATCATGCCAAGCATGCGCCAAAGGGCGGCGTAAAGGTAGAAGCGGCTTGCGATATACTTCCGGAAAGAGTAGAGGAAGCAAAGCAGGAAGGTATAAAAGGATACCATTCTGTCCAGGAGCTTTTGGCGGATCCTGAGGTCAATACGGTGATTTTGACGGTGCCAAATCATCTGCACAAGGAAATGGCAATTAAGGCAGCTGCAGCAGGGAAGCATGTGATTACGGAAAAGCCTGCCGCCTTAAGCGTTGCAGAACTGGACGAAATGGAGGAAGCCTGCAAAAAGGCGGGCGTATGCTTTACAGCCCATCAGAACCGCAGATGGGACAAGGATATGCTGACCATCAAGCATGCCTATGATCATGGAACCTTGGGAAAAATTTTTACAATTGAATCAAAGCTACACTCTGGCAACGGCTATATGCATGAATGGCATTTATATAAGAAATATGGCGGCGGTATGATGTATGACTGGGGGGTTCACCTAATCGATCAAATCCTTTTTATGATGCCGGACGCAAAAATCAAATCCCTTTATGCAGATGTAAAAAATGTGCTGCATGAAGAGGTGGATGACTATTTTAAAATCATCATGAAACTTGACAACGGCGTAACAGTACATATCGAGCTGTCCACTTATATTCTCAAATATCAGCCCAGATGGCTTGCCGGTGGCGATAAGGGAACCATGATCGTGGAAAATCTTGGGGGAGGAAAAGGAGCCATCTACAGGACGGGAAAGATGCTTGAAAAACTGCCGCCACAAATCACGGAGACAGAGGCTGGTCCTACAAGACAGTTTGCGCCTGTGCCGCCTGGCGGAATCGTGGAAGAGGCTCTTCCCAAGATAGAATCAGATGTTTTGGAATTTTACCGCAATTTCAAGGATGTCATAAACGGGCAGGGAGAGCTGCTTGTCAAAATTCCCACCGTCAGGAGGGTGCTGACCGTCATGGAAGCGGTCATGCGTTCTGCAAAGACGGGTGAGGCAATCTTTCTTGAATAGTACTCTTTAGAGAAAACATATGATTGGAAACTGATGACAAAACCATAGGAGTGCATATATGACAAAGTATATTTTAAAAAGAATCCTATACATCATACCGGTCATGTTCGGTGTGATTGTGGTGGTGTTCCTCATGAAAGCGGCAACTCCCGGTGATCCGGTATTGGAGCTTTTGCCGGCTACCGCAACCGAGGAACAGAAAGATGCAATGAGAGAAGAATTAGGTTTAAATGATCCTCTTCCTATTCAGTTTGTAGATTACGTGGTGGGGATTGTTACCCGAGGAGATTTGGGAACCTCTTACAAAACAAAGCAGCCTGTTATGACAGAAATCCTGCAAAGGCTTCCCAACACCTTGATTGTGGCTGTGCTTGCTATGGCGCTCAGCCAGGTGATTGCAACCCCTTTAGGAATTTTAGCGGCAGTAAAACAAAATACATGGATAGACAATTTAATTGTATTTTTTACTATGGTGGGCGCTTCCCTGCCTACCTTCTGGCTTGCCCTGATGCTGATCGATCTGTTTTCGGTGCGGCTCCACCTTGTGCCGTCTATGTATAATGGTACGGTGGCGGGCTGGGTGCTTCCCATTATCGTAGTATCCTTTGGCGCTATTTCCCAGACAGCCAAAGGGGTGCGTACCAATATGCTGGAGATTATCAGACAGGATTACATAAGGACGGCAAGGGCAAAGGGGCAGAAGGAAAGTATCGTCATCTTTAAGCATGGATTTGGCAATACTTTGATACCTGTTATTGCAGGAATTGGAAGCGGACTTTCCGGGCAATTAGGAGGCGCTTTGATTGTGGAGACGGTATTTGCCATTCCCGGCGTGGGCAAATACGTAGCGGACGCCGTCACTGCAAGAAATTTCCCGGCAGTTCAGGGCGGTGTTATCGTACTTGCTTTTATCTGTACCATTATCAGCATCCTGGTGGATGTGATGTATACGGTAGCAGATCCCAGACTAAAGACAAATCTCATGGCGCCTGCTAAAAAGAAAAAATCTTCAAAGGCGGCAGCCGCGAATGGAGGTGCCTGATTATGTCAAAGATAAATACTCCTGCAATGGAGAAGCTTAAGAAAAAGAATAAATACAACGAAAGCGGCGTGAGCACGCCGGGAAAAGAAGCATGGAAAAGGCTGCGCAGAAATAAGACGGCTATGGCGGGAATGCTGATTATCCTGTTTTTGCTGGCGGTGGCAGTGCTGGCGGATGTGATTGCCCCCTATGGGTACAGGGATCAGGACTACAGCGCCGTTATGCAGCCCCCAAGCGCGGCGCATCTTTTCGGAACGGATAATTTAGGGCGGGATATATTTTCACGATGTGTATACGGTGCCAGATACTCCCTTCCCATCGGCGTGATCTGTGTGCTGATCGGACTGGTAATCGGCGGCGGGCTGGGTCTTGTCGCAGCGTATTTTGGAGGACATACAGATAATATCATCATGAGAATCATAGACGTCATTCAGGCAATTCCTTCTACTATGCTCTGTATCGCACTGGTGGCGATCCTTGGCAATGGCATGTGGCAGCTTATCGTGGCGATTGCGGCGGGTTCCATTCAGGGAATGACCAAATCCGTCCGGGCAGCCATTTTTATGGTAAGAAATAACGAATATGTGGATTCTTCAAAATCCATCGGTGTATCCGACGGCAAAATCATGCTGCGCCATCTTGTTCCCAATGCAGTGGGAATGATTGTTATAAATGCGGTGGGCGGCGTTTCTTCCAATATTCTTACCATTTCCACTTTAAGTTATATTGGAGTAGGTCTGGTGTCTCCCACACCGGAGTGGGGCGCGATTCTTTCAGAAGGAAAAACCTATATGACGGTTGCCCCTTATATGGTTCTTTATCCCGGACTTATGATTGCAATCACCGTGGTAGCATTTAATCTTTTTGGCAACGGATTAAGAGATGCTCTTGATCCAAGGATGAAGTAAGGAGGACAGGGTTATGAGTGAAAAAAATTTGTTGAGCGTCAGAGACCTGGTCGTCCATTATGAAACGGATGAGGCAGTGACGGAGGCGGTAAATGATGTATCCTTTGATATCAAGCCCGGTGAGATACTGGGCATGGTAGGGGAGACGGGAGCGGGCAAGACCACCATCGGCATGAGCATTATGGGGCTTCTGCCAAAGCCCCCCGCCCATGTGATATCCGGCAGCATCGTCTTTGAAGGGGAGGAGCTTCTGCCAACCTCTCCAGAACCGAAAAAACTTTTTGATTTTGCTATAAGAAGAAAGCGCAGGCATGAGGAGAAGGGATTAGAGCGGATGCTGCGCACCATCCGGGGGAAAAAGATCACGATGATGTTCCAGGATCCTATGACAGCGCTGAACCCGGTTATGTATGTGGGGGATCAGATTTCCGAAGTGTTAAAGATTCATGAGAATCTTTCCGACGCGGATGCGGTAAAGAGAGCCTGTGAGATTTTGGAGATGGTGGGAATACCTGCAAACAGATATAAAGAATATCCCCATCAGTTTTCCGGAGGCATGAAGCAGAGGGTGGTGATCGCCATTGCCCTTGCCTGCAAGCCGGATCTGATTATTGCCGATGAGCCTACCACAGCGCTGGATGTGACGATTCAGGCGCAGGTGCTTGCCATGATGAAAGACCTTCAGCAGAAATTGGGCACGGCAATGATATTGATTACCCATGACTTTGGGGTGGTGGCGGATATCTGTGACAGATGCGTCGTGGTATATGCAGGGGAGATCGTGGAAAGCGGAAACCTTACCCACATATTCGACAATCCCATGCATCCCTATACCAGGGGACTGTTTGGCTCCCTTCCTAATCTGGAAGTGGATACAGAACGATTGACGCCCATAGAGGGACTTATGCCAAATCCCATGAACCTGCTTCCCTACTGCAGCTTTTTTACCAGATGTAAAGAGAAATGCGACGATTGCATGAAAGGCAATCCGAAGCTGGTGGAGGTGGAGCCGGGACATTTGGTAAGGTGCTTTGTCACAACGGCAGGAAAGGAGAAATAGGCATGGCATTGGTGGAAATAAAAAACTTAAAAAAATATTATGACACGCCTGGCGGCACGCTCCATGCCGTGGATGATGTGACACTGAGCATTGAAAAAGGAAAGACCTTAGGGGTAGTGGGAGAATCCGGATGCGGTAAATCCACACTGGGAAAGACGCTGATTAAAATGACAGAAGCGACTTCCGGGGAGGTGTATTTTGACGGGCAGGAAATTACTTCCATGAACCAGCGGCAGTTTAAGCAGATGCGTATGCGCATGCAGATGGTGTTTCAGGATCCTTATGCATCCCTTGATCCCAGAATGAGTGTTTCCGCCCTGATTGCGGAACCCATCAATACGTATCACCTGGCAAAGAGCCGCAATGAACTCAATGAGATGGTGCTGTCTTTAATGGATACAGTTGGACTTGCAAGGCGTCTTGCCAATGTATATCCTCATGAGCTGGACGGCGGACGGCGCCAGAGAATCGGTATTGCCAGAGCCCTTTCCCTGAGCCCTGAGTTTATCGTCTGTGATGAACCGGTTTCTGCGTTGGATGTGTCCATTCAGGCACAGATTTTGAATCTTCTGATGGATTTACAGGAGGAAAAGGGACTTACCTATATTTTTATTACCCATGATATGTCTGTTGTAAAGCATATATCGGATGAAATCTGCGTGATGTATCTGGGGCAGGTAGTGGAAAAATGCGAGTCCAAGGAATTGTTTAAAAACACCCTGCACCCCTATTCCAAGGCGTTATTGTCGGCAATACCGGTTCCGTCTATCCATAATAAGAAGGAAAGAATCTTGATCAAGGGGGAAATCACCAGCCCCATAGATCCGGAGCCCTGCTGCAGGTTTGCCCAGCGCTGTCAGTATGCGACAGAAGCGTGCTTTCAGAGCGAGCCGGCGCTGAAACCGTATAAGGGAACAGGGCATCTGGTGAAATGCCATAGGGTGGAAGAAATTAACTAAATAAAAACCAATGGGGCGCGTCCTTTGGAATATAACAAAAAAACAAAAGAAAAGAAAGGAAAAGGGATTATGAAAAAACGATTATCAATCATGTTACTTGTGGCTATGATGGCATCGGTGCTTGCCGCATGCGGCAGTTCTCCTGCAGCCTCCGATCAGGCAGGCACCCAGGGAGAGGGTGGGGCAGAAACGACCCAGCAGGAAGCAGGAGACGAAACGGCAAAAGAAGGTGAGATGGCAGCGCCAGCGGCAGGGGAATTAAGCGACAAAGTCATTACCATTGCGCTTTCTTCTGAGCCCAACACCTTGATTCCCAGCGTTAATTTTATTGGAAACCCGGTTCAGTATATTTTAAGAAATGTGTATGAACCCTTAGTTGTTTCCAATTACTCTGACGTGTCCCTGCAAAAGACGGGACTGTGCACAGACTGGGAGTATCTGGATGATACGCATATTCATATCACCCTCCGGGAAGGTGTTCATTTCCACAACGGAGAAGAATTGACTACAGCCGATATCCAGTACCTTTTTGAACAGGGGAAATTGGGGGCTATGGCTTCTGATGTGTACGGTTTTTATGACCCTTCCCAGTTTGAAATCGAGGACGATTATAATATGGTCCTGGTACTAAATGAGCCCTATGCGCAGGCATTTGAAATGCTTGGTTTCAACAACTTTGAAGTGGTAAACAAGACCGAACTTGAGGCAGCAGGCGGCGCAGGCGCACAGGTGCAGTATCTGGCAGGCGCAGGAACCGGAAAATATAAGTTAAAAGAATGGGTTCCCGGCGAATATATCGAACTGGAGCGTAATGAGGATTATTGGGACAAGGATAATATGGGTTACTATGCAGGCTTTAAGTATGTGTTTATCAATGACACCAATGCAAGGGCATTAGCCGTTCAGTCGGGAGACGTTGACATTGCCACGGATATGCTGCTCTCTGATTTTGCCACCTATGATGCAGATCCGAATGTCAATGCAGTTCTCCTAGATGACAACAAGGTAAGTACACTCTTCCTAAACAGCGGAAAGGGCGGTCCTCTTGAGGATGTAAGGGTAAGACATGCGGTTTCTCTTCTGATTGATAAGAATGCGCTCCGCTTAGTCGCCAATGCAGGATATGGAGAGCTCTGTGATACCGTTATTGCCACCAATGGACCTATGGGAGACGGTATCTGCGAATCCGATACGGCAGCGGTAGACGTAGATGGTGCAAAGGCGCTTTTGGAGGAGGCAGGATATGCAAATGGTCTTACACTTAGAATGAGAGGCACATCCGTGACGCCGATGATGTCCATGGTGCAGGAACAGCTTCGCGCCGGAGGCATTGAGGTGGAATTTGAGCTTGCGGAGACACCGGTCCATTTTGCAGCGCTGGCAGAGGGAGACTTTGACATGTATGCATCCACCCAGCAGTATGCGCTCTATTCAGAACCGGTAAGATGTACGGATGGCATCAAGTATGATTACTCTGCAGTTATGGGCGGCTGCGGTTATCAGAACGAAGAATATTCCGCCATTGCAGCGCGTTGTTATGCACTTGCAGATGTGACGGAACGAAAGGCAGCATATGCAGAACTGCAGAAGATGTTCAGGGAAGAATATGTATCCATTGGATTGTATACAAGCAAGACCTTTGTACTTACCCGTCCCGGCATTGAAAATATCGAACTTTGGGGACTTGGTCTTACAAACTTCTCCAACATATATGGAGACTGATGGAATAGATAGGAGGAAAAAATGAAAGAAATCAGAGTAGCGATTATAGGCGGTGGGATGATTTCCCACAGACATATGGTGATTTATTCTAATATTCAGCGCAATGCTGAAAAGCTCGGCTTTACCGCGAAGGTGGTGGCTGTTGCGGAAGTGATTCCCGAGAGGCTGAAGGCATGGGGAGAACAGTACGGAATGGAGGAAAAGGATCTTTACACCGATTATCGTGAGCTTTTAAAGCGCGACGATATCGATACCGTTGACGTATGTGTACATAACAATCTCCACACCCCTATTTCTATTGAGGTTATGAAGGCAGGATTTGACTGTTATTGTGAAAAACCTGCTGCAGCCAGCTACCATGACGCCAAAATGATGGTGGACTGTGCGGCGAAGCTGGGACGCAAATTTCATGTGCAGATCAGTTCCCTTATGACGCCTCAGACCAGAGTGGCAAGGGATATGATTGCAAACGGCGACATTGGTACGCCATATTATGTAAACTTGGAGCAGTGTACTATGAGACGCCGTCCAGGATATGACCTTCCGGAGTTTACGACGGACTTTTATTCCCGGAGAATTGCCGGGCATGGACCTTCCATTGACTTAGGAATCTATGTGATTGGACAGATTCTCTTCGTGCTGGGAAGACCGAAAGTAAAATCGGTTTCAGGTTTCTGCCGCAGAGAGGTGGAAATCGACCAGAAGCTGGTTACAAATCCCGATGGATTTGGGGTGGAAGATATCTGTGATGGATTTGTTAAATTTGAAAATGGTATAGGATTCCATTTCCTTTCCACTTCCGCAAACAACATTAAAGAGTACGCCATGACCTATATCTTAGGGACCAAGGGCGGTCTGGAATTTACAGATACGGATACGGTAGGCGGAAAGTTTGCCAGAAAGCCCGGGCAGAGAAAGATGTTTGGAGGAGAACCGGAGTTAAAATTCTATGGCAATGTGAATGGAAGAGTGGTAAACACCGACTTAAACTGCGATGCCAATGGCATAGTGGAGGAAAGGTTAGATCCCAAAATGATGCTGTATAATGATAATCAGTGCATGTGGCTGGCTTATAAGCTGGGCATGCTGGATGATGCCACAAGATATCAGACACCGGAGATCGCCTTAGAACAGCTCTTGATTACAGACGGTATGTTCCTTTCCCAGGAGGAAGGCAGAGAAATGATGCTGGATGAAATCATTGCGAAATCTCCCACCTTATATATTCCGGAGATAGAAATCAATGGTTCCCTGCACAAATTTGACGTAGCTTATTGATAGACAACATTGCCACCATTTGCCCTTAGGAAGTGGTGGCAATGTCAAATAAAAGGAGGAAATTTTATGAACAGACTTCCAGTTGGCATTCAGGTGTATGGACTTCGCGATCTTTTGGAAAATACCCCTGACAATTTTAAAAATGTAATGCAGCAGATTAAGGATATGGGATATGACGGCGTGGAATTGGCGGGACTCTACGGAATCAATCCTGCCGATGTCAAGCGCATACTTGATGAAGTGGGACTGATTCCCATCAGCGCCCATGTCCCTTTGGTGGAAATGATGGAAGATCCCAAGAAGGCAGCGGAAGATTATAAGACGATTGGGGTGGACTATGTGGTGATACCCTATCTTCCTGAAGAATATCGTCATAATACGCCGGGCTATCCCAAAGTGATTGAGGAGATGAAGCGGATTGGAAAGGTCATGAAAGATCATGGCATCAAACTCCTTTACCATAACCATGATTTTGAGTTTGTGACGCTGCCTGATGGCAGTTTTGGTTTTGACGATATTTATGCCCAGATACCTGCGGATCTTCTTATGGTTGAGCCGGATGTGTGCTGGATCAAGGTAGCGGGGCAGAATCCGGCAGCTTATGTGAAAAAATACGGAGAAAGATGTGAGATTGTTCACCTGAAGGACTTCATCAAGGAAGGAAATCCCCAAAATCTCTATAAACTGATTGGAATAGAGACAGAAGAGTCAAAGGAGGACACCGGCATATTTGAATTTAGACCGGTAGGATTTGGTCAGCAGATCTGGGAGCCGATTTTGGAGGCTTCCCTTGAGGCAGGCTCTAAATGGGTCGTGGTGGAACAAGATGAGCATTACGAACTGCCGCCTTTAGAAGCTGCAAGGCGGAGCAGGGAATATTTGAAGATACTTGGTTGGTAACTAGGAATGGACTTGACTTTGAAAGGGTGGGGTTATGAACGAAAAATATATCATTGCAGATAACAAAGTGGAAAATGTAACGGCAGACGGCAGAATCATAGGCTGCCAGGTGGGGCTTCGCATTCCTTATTACATGGGAGCCCCGCTCAGCCAGATTGAACATATCATTCTCAAAATCGATGGAACAGAAGTTTGCCAGGAAGATATGAGGATTATAACAGAGGATGGAGAGGAATTTAAAATGTCCGAGATCATAACCTGTTACCGTCACTTCTGGGAATATGGCGAAAAACTTCAGGTGAGGGTTCTAAAGGAAGGCGGGCTTTCCAAAGGTAAGCACAGAATCGATGTGGATGTGGCAGTGGACGTCATCTATGCGCCCAAGGGCTTTGGCAGCATTGCGTATGCGGAATTTACAATTTAGTTTAGCAAACATTTGAAAGGAGTAATCGATGGCTATTACAAGAGGTGTTTCATTATACAGTCTTCAGGAAGACTATTATTTGGGGAAGCTGGATATAGAGGGATGTATCGCAAAGACGGCCAATGAGATCGATGCAAAGGGAATCGAGGTCCTGCCGGATCAGATGCCCCTGCCAAGCCTTCGGAGCGTGGACAGGGTATTGTCCCAAAAGGATTTAGATACTTGGTTTGGATGGATGGAAAAATACGGTACCTTTCCGGCTGCCTTCGATGCCAATTTCTTCACCACCATGTTTTCCAACAGGCATATGTCTGTAAAGGAAACCATTGAATGGACGAGAAAGGATCTTTACGTTGCATATCAGATGGGATTTCCTGTGTACCGCACCGGTATCATACGGCATGAGGACATTGAGATTCTCTCTGCCTGCTTTGATTATGCGGAGGAATTGGGGGTTCAGATTGCTACCGAGGTGCATGCGCCCAGAGGCATCCATACATGGTGGACCCAGGACTTTTTAGAAGAGATTCAGCGGAAAAATGCGAAGTATGCAGGCTTTGTGGTTGATTTTGGCATCTTTACAGTGGGCATGTCCTTGTCTTCCAAGCATAAATATGAACGGGCAGGGGCAAAGACGGAAATCTTAGAGGCGATTGATGAGGCTTACCGCGCAGGAAGTCCTTTGACGGATTCCGACATAGAAAAGATGGGGGGCGGCAGTGTGGAGAAAGAGGCTGCCGAGAGGCTGAAAGGCGCTATACATGACGATCCGGCATGGCTTAAAGAGGTTCTGCCTTATACCAAGCATTGTCATGGCAAATTCTATGAGATGACAGAAGAATGTAAGGAGCCTTCCATCGATTATGCAGGACCCATCCAGGTTATGCAGGAAATTGGCTGGGAGGGCTGCATCTCTTCCGAATATGAGGGACAGAGAGATTATTTCGATATAGGCTGTGATATCTATATGGATCCCGTAGAGCAGTGCAGAAGACATCACATGATGCTAAAACGACTTTTAGGTGAGGCATAATGGCGGGAACAAGAAGAGACTTTACGGCGGGCAGTCCGGCAAAGGAGATGCTGCTTTTTGCCATACCGCTGATTGGCACCATGATTCTGCAGAATTTATATACCACGGCAGACCTTGTAATCGTGGGGCGGTATGTAGGAGACAGCGCGCTGGCAGCCGTTGGCGCCACAGCAAGTATTTCTACCATGGTGCTGATGCTGATTGCAGGCGCCACTGAAGGAATGTCAGTGATCATAGCCCAGTTTTACGGGGCAAAGGATTATGAAAAGGTAAGGCGTACCGTCACCAATTCCCTGTATCTGATAGCGGGTATGGCGTTGGTGTTTGGTGTTCTAGGTGCCATGTTCGCAAAGCCTCTTCTGATGCTGATTCATGTTACGCCGGAAAATGGAGTATTGGAGTCTGCCACTGCTTATCTCAGAATTATTTTTCTGGGGGAGGTGGCAACTTCTCTTTATAATATGGCGAATTCCCTTTCAAGAGCGCTGGGAGATTCGCTGACGCCGCTGATTGTGCTGGTGGTGTGCAGTATCATGAATGTACTGCTTAATTTTGTGTTTGTTGCAAGGCTGGGCATGGGGGTAGAGGGCGTTGCCTACGCTACGATACTTGCCACCATATGCTCGGCAGCGGTGAGCTGGGTGCTGATGCTGAAGAAGAATCCTGTCGTCCGTTTTGGAAGAAAGGATATGAAGATCGACAGATCCATATTGATTCTTACTGCAAAAATCGGCGTACCCTCCGCCATGAAAAGTTCTACTACGGCAATCGGAAATATCCTTTTGCAGAATCTGGTAAACAGCTTCGGAATGTTGGTGATGGCAGGGTACAATGCAGGTATTCAGCTGGAGCGGCTGATCGCAAATCCGCCGGGAGGAATCACGCAGGCAATGCAGGTCTTTGCCGGACAAAACGTAGGCGCCGGTCAGCAAAAGAGGGTGAAAAAGGGATTTGCGGCTGGGTTTTGTATTATTACGATTTATTGTATCTTTTCCGCTATCGTGCTGGTGGTGGGAGGAAAGTTTCTGATTGGGCTTTTTTCAGCGGATGCAGACAGCGCCATGATGGATATCGGGTATGCGTATCTGGTAACTGCCGCATTCAGTACTTACTTCTGCGGCATGGCATGGCTTACCAAAAGTACGCTTATCGGAGCGGGAGACGCATCGGCAGGTCTGTACATTAGTGTGATTGAAATTCTGGTGAGGGTGGTGGTCAGCTATATTCTGGCATGGTATACGCCTTTGGGCTATCTGGGTATTTTTATCGCTACACCGATTAGTTATGTGGCATCGGGAATATATGGGCTTGTATGTTTCCGCGGCGGAAAATGGATGAAAAAGAGGTTTGTAGAATGACGAAAACGGAGAGGAAAATGGGAAAGAAGTTCATTCCATTATATTTATCGCTGGTTCTTCAGCACATCATTACGCTTGCCGTGAATCTTGCCGACAATATGATGCTGGGGGCTTACAGCGAGGTATCTCTTTCAGGGGTGGCGGCTGTCAATCAGATTCAGTTTGTGCTGCAGCAGCTCACCCTTGCCGTCGGAGAGGCGCTTGTGGTGATCTGCAGCCAGTATTGGGGAAAGAGACGTACCGAGCCTATGAAGAGAATCTGCGCAGCGGCGATGCAGACGGCAGTCTTTTTCGCAGTGGTACTGTTTGCCGGAGTGAGCTTTTTCCCCGGTCATACTATGAGGATTTTTACAAATGATGAGATCATCATTAAAGAAGGGACAGCGTACCTTGAATTGATCCGCTTTACCTACTTTTTCTTCGTCATTACGCAGGTATTGCTGGCACTTTTAAGGAGTATGGCGGTGGTGCGGATTGCACTCTACCTTTCCCTGATGACGTTCTTCGTCAATTGCGGAATCAATTATGTTTTAATCTATGGACGTTTTGGACTGCCCGAGATGGGCGTTCGGGGAGCTGCCATAGGAACCCTTGCGGCAAGAATCTTAGAACTTGCGGTGTTGGTTATTTTTATTCGCTTAAAAGGCGGGGAACTAAAGCTTCGGTGTTCTGATTTCCTGGTGAGAGATAAGGGACTTAGCAAAGACTACTATCGTACCGCGCTGCCTTTGATGGCGGCACAGGGGCTTTGGGGATTAAACACCATGCTCCAGACGGTTATTCTTGGGCATATGGATAAAGCGGCAATCGCTGCGAACAGCGTGGCATCTAATGTATATCTGACGGTGAAGTCAGGCGCCTTAGGAGCCTCTTCCGCCACCGCCGTCCTTATAGGAAATGGGGTGGGAGCGGGAGACTATGACGCTGTGAGGAAAAATGCGCTCTGGCTGCAGAAGTTCTTTGTATGCGTAGGGATTCTTTCGGGCGTGATTCTTTATGCAATCAGGGTTCCCATTCTTTCCATTTATCAACTCTCAGAGAGTACGAGAGAAATGGCAGACGCCTTTTTGCTCGTTCTATGCGTGGTCATAGTGGGGATGTCTTATCAGATGCCGGCAGGAGGGGGAATTATCAGAGGCGGCGGTGAATCTTCGTTCGTGGTGAAAATGGATATCATCTGTATATGGATGATCGTGATTCCCCTTTCCCTTTTTATGGCATTTGTGGTAAAGGCGTCGCCGGTTGTGGTGGTGGCGTGCCTGAATGCAGACCAGGTTTTCAAATGCATTCCTGTATTCCTCAAAGTGAACAGAGGAAATTGGATAAAAAATCTGACCAATGTCAGTTAGTTAAGGGAGTACTCAGGCAGGACGGCAGTGACGCAGGCAGAGAGCATGTACTATGAGCCGGCGGCGGCATATCATATCCTTTCAAGTCTCCTCTCAAAATCGGATTTCACTAACAGAATGTATTTAGGCGTTTCAAGACGGTCGGGTCGGAGCCAAGACGGCATCCATGCCGTTTGGCTCCTAAAATCGCCGTCCATGGCGATTTTGCCCTAGACTCCTTCACATTCTGTAAGTGAAATTGCCGATTTTTCGCAAAGACTTGAAAGGATATGATATGCCGCCGCCGGCTCATAGTACATGCTCTCTGCCTGCGTCACTGCCGTCCTGCTTGCTCATTTTCTTAATTAACTTACATCGCATTTAAGGGATGCAGGAAATGCCAGGAACGTGTATAATGAGGTAAATGTGTGCTGTATCTAAGGGAAGAAGGAAGAAGGGCGAAAAGGGGATGGAGGGGCGATATTTCTATACAAAAATCCGTGAGGATATCTGGCAGATTGAGGAGGATGACGGAGTATGCTGTACTTTGATTAAAGGGAGGGATATGGCAGTACTGGTTGATACGGGATATGGGAGAAGAAATTTGCGCGCGTTTGTGGAAAAGGAAGTCAGTACGCCCTACCTGGTCATTAACAGTCACGGGCATCCCGATCATATTGGTGGAAATCATTGGTTTGATACCGTCTATGCATTGAAGGAAGAGGGAGATGTCATCAGGCACTTTGAGGGGCAGGAAAAACAAGATTACCAATTAAAAGAAATAGGGACGGGAGAAGAGATTTCTCTTGGAAATATGCGGGTTAGGGTTGTACCGCTGCCGGGGCACACGAAAGGTTCGATTGGCCTGCTGGTACGTGAGGAAAAACTTTTGATTGCAGGCGATGCACTGAACCAAGGACTGTGGCTGTTCAATTATGGCTCCCTTTCCATGCGGGAGCTGCTGGAAACCCTGCGAAAGACGGTACAGCTGGATTTTGATACCTATCTGTGCGGACATAGCAATCGGGAATACCCGAAAGAAGGCATCTATGCCCATATCCATAATATAGAAAACTTGAAACTGGATGCGTGTACCAAAGGCAATACGATAGGATTTGAAACATATTGCAGCAGCTATAGAAATAACAATAGCCATGGGAGCGGTAGCAGCCATGAAGCCAACTGGGAAATTTCTGATATTGTATTTACAATAGATAAATTAAAATATGAATGATGATTTCGTTGAGGGAGCGACGCATCAGAGAGGATGAGATACGCGGTCAAGCGCCGGCATGGCTCCGACCCGGTCGTTTTGAAACACATAAATACATTCTGTTAGTGAAATCCGATTTGCAGACGAGCCTTGAAACCCTTATTATACCGTAAGCCATGCCGGCGCTTGACCGCGTATCTCATCCTCTCTGATGCCCCCCCTATTAAGAACTCTCAAGCCTTTTGAAAATACCCAGCAGCGTAATCACCGCCGCCACCGCCAAAATCACCTCTGCCGCAAACTGCGCATACGCAAGCCCATAGAGCGGGAACAGCCAGTTCAAAATATAGAGAGCCGGAATCTCCAATACGATCTTTCTAAGCAGTGCAAATACGAACGCCTTTTTCCCCATACCGCAAGCCTGAAAGACGCCCACTGCAATAAAGTCCATGCAAAGGAACGGAAGAGCGAGGCAAAGCCCGTGAAGAAAACGGGAGCCGTAGGAGATGATGACATCATTTTTCATAAAGAGGGAGGTCAAAAAGCCTGCCCCGAAGTAATAGAAAACAGAAACCATGACCATAAAGGAAAGGGAAATCCGCATGGTAAAGGAAAGGGTATTTTTCATCCGCTTGACATTGCCGGAGGCATAATTATAGCTGATTAACGGCATGATGCCTTGGGAAAGTCCCAGCGCAAAATAAAGAGGCACCATATTGACCTTCTGTGCGATTCCCATAGCTGCCACGGCGTCTGAACCGTAGGAGGAGGTAAAGTTGTTGAGAACCGTCATACCGGTCACATTCAGAAGATTCTGGATGGCGGCAGGGATTCCCACGCTGCAGATGCCCATTACAATATGCTGATTGAAACGGAACATGCTAGGACGGATGCATACATAGGTATTCCCCCGTTTGACGAACAGGAGAACAAAGAAATAAATGCATGCGGCACAATTGGAGATAAAGGTGGCGAGCCCTGCTCCGGCAGCACCCATATTAAGTCCCCATGGAAGGATGAAAATCGGATCCAGCACAATATTAAGAAGGCATCCGCTCATGGAACCGATGCTGGCGTGAAGGGAGGAACCCTCGGAACGGACCAGATACGCCATGACCACATTGAGGATAGAAGGGGCAGCGCCGAAGGTGACGGTCCATTTCAGATATTGCGCCGTGGCGGCAATGGTCTCCGGGCTTGCACCCAGTACTGCGAGAAGAGGACGGCTAAGCAGAGTGTAAAGAAGGGAAAACATAAGACCGCAGAACACGGAACAGTAAAAACCGAAGGCGGAACTGCGGTATACGGTATCGTAATCCTTTTTGCCCAGCGCCCGGCTCATCATGCTGGAGGTGCCCACGCCGAAGAGATTGTTGACCGCGTTGAAGGCTAACAACACCGGCGCAGCCAGCGTTACCGCCGCGTTCTGGATAGGATCGTTTACCATGCCTACAAAATAAGTATCAGCCAGATTGTAGATTACCATGACCAGAGAACTTAAAATGGTCGGGACAGCTAACGTCATGACAGCTTTTGGAATGGGCATTTGTTCAAATAAAACGGTTTTTTCTGTATTTTCCATATCTAATCTTCTTTCTTTCAAGTCTTCTTATAAGGCAAACAGGCAATCGTTTCGTTTGTTTTGTAGAAACAAAAACGCAAACATGATACAATGATAGCACAAATCATTGGAAACAGATATAGAATTTGTCCAAATAAGTCAAGGAATTCCTCTTTGAGATCAATATAATGGAATGATAAAGGTGGATCGAGTTGGATGGAGGCAATGGAAGCGGTACAGAAAATGCAGGATTACATTCGTGCACATCATAAGGAAGAAGGCTTCTGCGCGAACCAGGTCTGTGCTGCGGCAGGATATTCAAGGCGGCAGGCGGATCGATTGTTCAAGAAATATCTGCATAAAACGCTGCAGGATTATATCAAGGCAGTCTGCCTGACGGAAGGTGCGAAGGAGTTGGCGTGCACCCGAAAACCGATTATGGAAATTGCGCTGGATAGTCATTTTGAGACGCATGAAGGGTTTTCCCGCTCTTTTTATCGAAGATTCCATATTATGCCTGCTGCCTACCGCAGTCAAAAAATTGCCATTCCTCTGTTTGTACAATATCCGGTCAGCCATTATCATTTACTTAGAAACAGGAGGAAGCAAGAGATGGACAAGGATTTGAAATTTTGTACGGTTACGGTCAGGGAGTGGGAGAAAAGGAAGCTGATTTACCTTCCCTCGCGCCATGCTTTATTTTCAAAGCGAGCCCTATGAGAAGGAAGAGGAGTTCGGCGTGGCGATAGAAAGCGTATATAAAGCTGTGGGCAGATACAAACCGGAACCGTATGGCTTTGCGTTTGCCTATGACATTGCGCCCAGCTTCAATTTCGGCGCTGATGCCGGAATAGGAGCAAGGCTTGCGGTGCCGGCGAGACATATTTCTACTTAAAAAGAGACTGGCGTGGGAACGGCGGGAGGCAGATGCATGTTAGGCACAGGAAAGGATGGATACAGGATGGAAAAGCAGCAACAGGGAGAGCAGCCCCATAAGAGAAGGGCGCGTTACAAAGGGACGCACCCAAGAAAGTACAGCGAGAAATATAAAGAACTGAATCCGGAGAAATTTAAGGATACCATCGAGAAGGTGATTCAGAAGGGAAGCACGCCTGCGGGGATGCACATTTCCATCTGCGTCAGGGAAATCCTTGACTTTCTGCAGATTAAACCGGGCATGACAGGAGTGGACGCGACGCTTGGATATGGTGGGCACAGCCTTGAGATGCTTCGATGCCTTGAGGGAAAAGGGCATCTGTACGGACTGGACGTGGATCCCATAGAGATTGAAAAGACAAAGGAGCGGTTGCGCGGAAAAGGGTATGGGGAAGAGATTCTGACGGTGCTTCGCCAAAACTTTGCCGATATCGATCGGGTGGCGGAAAAATACGGACCGTTTCAGTTCCTTCTTGCAGACTTAGGCGTATCATCCATGCAGATCGATAACCCGGAGAGAGGATTTTCTTATAAGAATGAAGGACCGTTAGATCTTCGCCTTGACCCCGAAAGCGGCAGTTCCGCAGCGGAGCGGCTAAAAGAAGTCACCAGGGAAGAACTTGCCGGCATGCTCATAGAAAATGCGGACGAGCCGTATGCGGAAGAAATTGCAAGAGCCATTGTCTCACACCTGCGCAAAGGCGGGAAAATCGAGACGACCATCAGCCTTAAGGAGATCATTTCAGGAGCCCTTGCTTTCCTGCCCGAGACAGAGCGCAGGGAGAGCGTGAAAAAGTCCTGCGCCCGGGTATTTCAGGCGCTTCGAATCGATGTGAACAGTGAGTATGAAGTGCTGGATGCTTTCCTGCAAAAACTTCCGGCGGCAATGGCGCCGGGAGGAAGAATTGCCATCCTAACCTTTCACTCGGGAGAAGACAGACTGGTAAAGAAATCCTTTAAAGAAGGAAAAAGAGCAGGCGTTTACAGCGAAATCGCAGAAGAAGTGATAAGACCGACGGCGCAGGAGTGCGCCAGAAACAGCAGGGCACGCTCTGCGAAGATGCGCTGGGCAATTAAAGCATGAAAAATATTTGATAAAATCTGATTGTGCAATAAATTAGCTAAGGATATAATAAATTAAGCCCTAGCAGCTAAAAGAGTGTCGTGATTATGATGAAAAGATTGGGCATTTGGCATTGCCACGGATAGAATTTGATTTGGATGATGGTGTCAAGGTAAATTATAGGAAAGCACAGACGGCGAGAGATGGCAGATTTTATGAGGTGTTTGCGGATTCCAAAAGCATTGTGGCGAAAGAAAAATAAAATGGGGAGGAATGTAATGGAAAATGCTTCGTCAAAAGATTACACAAAAGAAGAAACAGAATTTGCAATATTCTGCATTGAAAACGTGGCGTTATATTTGAAAGTGGACGCTTCCGTTGTCTATCATATATTTGCTCAAAAAAGTGATATTTTAGACGGCTATATCATTCCCTGTTATGATGTGCTTCATACGCAGGGGAAAGAATATATTGTGAATGATCTGATTGATTTAATGCAGGAAAAAGGAGTTGCGTTATGATTATATTTCACGGATCTGACAGAGAAATAGTGAAACCGGATATTTTGCATTCAAGGAGAGAAGTTGATTTCGGAGCTGGTTTCTATACGACGCCGATTGAGGAACAGGCGAAGAACTGGTGCAGGAAGTTTATAAGGAAGGGGAAACGGGGAATTGTTTCCGTGTATCATGTTGATGAAACCGTATTTGAGAAATATCATACCAAAAAATTTGAGACCTATTCGGATGAGTGGCTGGATTTTATTTCGCAGTGCCGCTCGGGGCAGGATTTATCTGATTACGATATTGTAATGGGCGGTGTGGCGAATGACCGTGTATTTGATACGATAGAATTATATTTTGAAAATTTGATCAGCCGCGCAGAGGCAATCGGCAGACTGGCGATGGAAAAACCCAATATGCAGATTTGCTTTCGAAGACAGGAGATTTTGGATGAATATTTGAGATTCGAGAGGAGTTACCATATATGAAGGCAAGCGCTACTTTACTGCAGATGAAATATGGACGGGTTATTATGAAATTTGCTGAACTTGCAGACATAACCGTGAAGGAAGCAATGGGATTTTTCTATTGTTCTACGGAACGTGAATTGATTCGGGACGGTGTATCAGACCTTCATTGTATGAGCGATGACTATTTGGCAAGGGATTTGTTGGAGGAATATATGGTTTTTACAAATCAAGAGAAAAATTGCAGAAACAGCTAAAAGAGTGTTGTGACTGTGATATATTTAAAGCGATTAATCAAATTAGGGGGATGATTCAATGGATTTTAAAAAAAGTTATTTAGTATTTCTAAGTTGCCTAGGTATAGGGTTTGCTTCGATGCCCGAATTGCGATAAATATTTAAACTTTCGTGGAAGAATGCCCAAATATTGTCCAAAATGTGGACATAAATTAGATTCTTAATCCTGCATTTTGATGATGCCGTAAAGGGACACCGGGTATTTTTCACACTCCCTTGCGCCGTCCGTAAATACTTTTATAAATTCCAGCCCTTCTATGGTAAAGGAGCAGATGGAGGCATAAATGAGGTAGAGTCCGCTAAAGACGTAGGAGAAAGATATTTTGGGAGGTAAAATAAATGTTATCTGATGATATGAGAGCAGAATTAGTGCAGGGGCTAACGGATATCTTTCAAAAGAATCTATCTATGATTATTTTATATGGTTCAGTTGCAAGAGGCGGGGAAACGGACGAAAGTGATATAGATATAGCGATTATTACGAAGGATAAAATGGATGATGGAACAAAGAAGCGTTTTGTGAGATGGGCGGCAGAAATGGATATACGGTACGAAAAAGTGTTTTCGATTGTTGATATACAGGAAAGCAATATGAGAAAATGGGAGGACATTCTCCCCTTTTATAGGAACATCCGGGAGGAGGGGATTGTTTTATGGAAGGCAGCTTAAAAATGCGAAATACTTTGTTATGAAGATAAAAGAATATATAGATTCAATAAATGAATAGTAATGGAACACAAATTTATCTATACATAAAGCATAAAATCGCCCCAGAGAATCAACAAATTCTCTGGGGCAAAGAATTCTGCATGACGTTCAAATCATTACTTTCCCATCATCATGTAATCTACCAGAAGCTTTACATCATCAGGGTCGGAAGCAATCAGTTCCATTTCATTGATAAAAGCATCGTCATTAAAAAGCTTGGAAAGCGCAAGGTACTTTGTCAGTTCAGACTTTAAGTTAAGGCGGTCTCCCTGCTTGGAAATCAATTCTACGGATCCCTTACATTGTTTGATTGTATCAAGGAACTTTTCGGCGTCATCAATGTTATAAATTTTCATTTCTTTTCCTCCATCTCGTTTTTAACCATTTCATTTTCATCGGCATTATTTTAGCAGTGATGCATTTGGCAGACAATGTCAATAATGTGGAATTTTAAGATGATTTGCTTACGAAAGTGTGAAAAATATACAATAAATGCATGAAATATATAAAACGAGTAGTTGGATAAAATATTAAATAAATATAAAAAGTAAAAAAGTAGTTCAATAATAAACGCTATTATGTTATTATATAGAAAAGCAAATGATTTCTTTAAGCGAAAGCTTATTTAGCAGCATTGCTGCATCTTACAGAATATTCTGTTCTGACATTCATTTTTTGAAATCCTGCTTTTAAGAACCCAACAAATCAAATAAAGCAGGAAAAAGCATTGGTGATTTAAGAACGGATTTTCTAAAGATGATTTGTTTCCTGCGCAAAGGAGGAAACAATATGGTAAATGTACACACAAAGTTGGAAGATTTAAATCTGGTAGATAGATTCCTGTTTTCTGAAGCGATGGAAAGCAAAGAAGTCTATCAGGCAGCAATCAACATATTGCTGGAAAATGAAGTAGAATTACTGGGAAGTCCAGAGACAGAAAAAGAGCTTAGGGTTTCGCCGGAGCTTAGACAGGTTCGTCTTGACGTAATAGGAATGGATGAAGAGAAGACACTGTATTACACAGAGATGCAGAAACGGAATACAGGAAATTTGAAAAAAAGGAGCCGTTACTATCAGGCACAGTTAGATGTATCTTTGTTAGAAACAGGGTGTAAAAATTTCAATTTACTTAATAATAGTTGTCTCATTTTAATAGCACCTTTTGATATTTTTGGGCGTAAATTGTATAGGTATACCTTTGAAGGTACTTGCAGAGAATGTCCGGACTTAAGGTTAGAGGATGGAGCGATTAGAGTTTTTATTAATACAAATGGAACAAACGCCGAGGATTTTTCGCAGGAGTTCTTAGATTTTATGGAATATATCACAGCGTCTACAGATGAAAAAGTGAAAGGGATAAAGAGTAACAGAATAAGACTTATCCATGAAAAAGTAGAAAGGATCAGAGCATCAGAAAAGGCAGGGATGAAATATATGCAGAGATGGGAAGAGATAGAGTATGCCAGAGATGATGGGCGCGAGGAGGGTTTCATCAAAAGGTTAATCCAGATGGTATGCAAAAAAATCCGCAGAGGAAAAACTATTGCTGAGATAGCAGACGATTTAGAAGAAGATTTGGAACAGATTGAAAAAATCTACAATGTAGCACAAGAATTCGCACCCACTTATGATTTAAATAAAATCTATGACAAATGTTTGGAGGAATATAGAGGGACTGCTGAGTAGAGCGTTAAAACAGGTTCCCTCTAGGTCACTCCTATGACCCAGAGGAAGTATAATGCCTTACCCCCAGCTTCCACAGCAAAAAGCAGGGTATGATAAACAGGCAAGCCGCCAGCGGCAGCAGGCAGTACCAAGGCTTCCCCCTATCCAGCAAAAAGAGAAAAGGATAATACTGGATCAGCGCATAGGGAATCACGAAGGTACATATCTGCAGGATTCTTTTGCCGTAAATGGAGACAGGGTACTTTCCATATTCCCGTGCGCCGTCCGTAAACACATTCATAAATTCCAGCCCTTCTATGGTAAAGAAGCAGATGGAGGCATAAATGAGGAAGAGTCCGCTAAAGACGACGGTGCCGCCGATCAGCATAAAAAGTACCGCCATAACTTTGGCAGGCGTCCAGCGTACGCCGCTCACCGCAAATCCGTAGATGAACATGACGACAGCCTGCATGATGCGTCCAATCCGGGAAAATTCAATACGGCTGCCCAGCACCAATAGAATCTCATGCCTGGGTCTTACCAGCACCCGGTCAAATTCCCCCTGTTTGATCATATTGTCAAAGGTGTCAAATCCCCTTGCCACAGATTCCGCCAGCGAAAACTCCATCAGCGTGATGCCGAAACATAAGAGCACTTCATTGTAAGTAAATCCCTCCACGTTGGAAAACCGCTGGAACATAAAATACATCCCCAGAAAAACATTAAACGAAACCAAAAACTGACCAATGCACGTCAAAAAGAAAGAGGTCTTGTACTCCAGCAGACTTTTCAAATGCATCACAAAGAATTTTCCATATAACCGCATCGTTCAACCTCCCTGTATAGTGATTTTTTTCATGGCAAAGGCATCTAAAAGCCTCCCCATCCCAATCAGCGCAAAAAGCCAGAAGAGCTGCAAGAAAAGAGCGCGCCCCGCGGCGGCGCCGGAAAGGTCCCCGCTATAAATGCGCAGGGGCACGTTCTGCATGGAGGCAAAGGGAAGCAGCTCTAAAAAGGCACGCACCTTTTCCGGAAAAAAGGGAAGAGGAATGGTGGCGCCCGAGAGAAATTCCACCATGGAGACAGCCACAATGCGAATACCTGCAGGGGATATGGTAAAAAATGAAAGCATATATACCAGCATGCAAAAGGCGACCGTCACCCCCACGCCGGCAAACAGGGTAAAGAGAAAAAGCAAAAATGCCAAGGGACTTGCGGGAAGCATCAGCCCGTACGGCGCAGGCAGAAAAGCTGCCACTAAAAGAATTGGCAGGCAGCGCAGCACGGCTTTGGACAGCCTGTTGGCAAGACTTCTGGAAAACCACATATTGTAGATGTTGACGGGGCGGCACAACTCGTAGGAAATATTTCCGTTCACGATCAAGTCAAAGATTTCATTTTCCATCATCCATGCCATAAAAAGTGTGAGAAATGCCTGCTGCATCCATACATAGGCGCAGGTCGCCTGAAAGGTCATGGGGAAGGAAGCGGCATCCGTCCGGTAAAAAGCGCGGAACATCATGATTTCCATGCCAGCCCATGCAAACTGTGTGACGACGCCGGCAAATGCCGCCGCCCGATACTGCAGTCCCATGCTGAAACGGAGGCGGAAAAAGGCAAGATATTTTTTCATCGTGTCCCTCCTTAAAGATTGTGGCTGCGATAAAAATCAGCCAGCGCTGCTTCGGCGGAATCAGTTCCATGTTTGATATCCTCCAGATTTCCGTCCAGCAAGATAGAGCCCTTACCAATTAGAATGATCCGGCTTGTAAGTGCTTCGATATCCTGCATGTCATGGGTAGTCAACAGGACGGTAGTCTTCTTTTCACGGTTCAGCTGCAGGATGAATTCTCTGACAGCCAGTTTTGAAACGGCGTCCAAGCCGATGGTGGGTTCATCCAGAAAAAGGAGTCGGGGACCGTGCAGAAGGGAGGCGGCAAGCTCACAGCGCATCCGCTGTCCTAAGGAAAGCTGTCTGGCAGGCGTCCTTAAAAGGTCTGAAAGCTGCAGCATCTCTGCAAGAAGCGCCAGATTCCGCCGATAGTCTGCGTCGCCGATCCGGTAAATCTCTTTCAGCAGTTCAAAGGAATCCAATATGGGCACATCCCACTACAGCTGGGTACGCTGACCAAAGACCACGCCGATACTCTTTACATATTCAATTCTGTTTTTCCAGGGAATCAATCCGTTTACGAGACAGGTACCTTCCTCGGGGGTAAGGATACCGCTTAAAATTTTGATGGTAGAACTCTTTCCGGCGCCGTTAGGACCTATGTAGCCCACCATTTCACCGTCGCTTATGGTGAAAGAAACGTCGTCGAGCGCGTGAATGTACTCATATTCCTTGTGGAATAGAGCCTTAAATGCCGAAGTAAATCCGGCATCACGTTTTGAGACCTTGTAGGTCTTGCATACATGCTGCATTGTAATCATGTCTGCTTCCTCCTGGTAGTTTTATAATCGTATAACTTGCCAAGCCGGTCTGCTCTCTCTGGGGATTTGCCAGAGAATTACCGCAGGTAAGTATGAAATTGTAGCTCCGTGCTTTCAAGATGCAGAAAGGCGAAAGGAATTTAAGAATAGCATATCCCTATAGGGATGTCAATTACCTTTACTGCATTTTTTGACCGTTTTGTTACATGTCAGGGCTAAAAGCTAACTTTTTTTATAGTACAAGACGATATAAGAGATAAGGCGTAAGATTACCTGTAAGGAACAGGAAAAGCGTATGCGCCAGAGCCGGGGGTAAAGGATTACCCTGTTGAATGGAGGTAGAAGGATCTATGAGAGTGCAGAATCAGGCAATTTTTATGGGGGACAGCGCCCAGAAGGCAGCATATGGCGTCACCCAGGGCAAAGAAGGGCAGAAGAGTATCTTTGCAGGAAACAGAAACGAGAAGCCGGATCTTATTGCGATGCGGCAGCAGCAGGCAAGAAAGCAGGTCATGAAGATTGTTGGCGATGCATGGGAAGGTGACCGCAAGCTGGAGGATAGTCTTAAGGAGAGCAGAGATAATCTGAAAGGATATCAGAAGATCGTTGGAGAAGCGAATGAAGAGCTGAAACAGATCCGCGAAGAGAGACAGGCAGTGAAGGAACGCTACAAGGTGGAAGAGGGCTCGAAGGAAGAGCAGGATTTAAAGCTTTTGGAAAAAGAGATTGATGCTAAAAGGCGAGGTTCCGGCGTATTCTTAACAATAGAAGAAAGCGAGCAGATTGCGCAGCTTGAGGCGGAGGGACTTACAGAATATCAGACAAGGTGCCTTGAACTGAAAAAAATAAGCACCTCCAATGAGGAAAAACTGGAGGATGCAAAGAAGGGGATCGAGCAGGAAAATGCCGCTATCCGCAGCATGAAGGAGGCGAATCTGAAATCTCAGGCGATGACCAAGGCTGAAAAGGCGGCGTCTGAAATTGAAGATGGGGTCAAGGATGAAATCATCGGCATGCTGATAGGCGAGGCTAAGGACCATATCGACGAGGAAATGGAAGAAAAGAAGGAAGCTACCGAAGAGAAGGCGGAAGAGGAAAAGGAAGAGCAGGAGAAGCTGGAGAAACAAAAAGCGCAAAAGGAAGAAAAGGAAGCTTTTACGCAGGAGATTGCAGATTCTACAGATTTCATTACGGAGGCGGAAAGCGCTATGGGCGAGGTGCAGAAAGAAATCAAGAAAATCATGGATGAAATGAAGCTGCTAAACGAAGATTTAAAGGGAGCAGCAGTAGACACCGTCAAATAGAATCTGAAAATCGGGAGGCAGGAAAGGGATGAAGATACAGAACACGACCATTTTTATGGGGGATAGTACCCGCAGTGAACGGAATCAGCAGATTTCACTGGAACAAGAGGGTGCAAATGAGCAGAAAAATATCTTTGCAGGCGGTTTAAATGGAAGTCTGGACCCAATCGCAAGGAGACAGCAGGAAGCCAAAAAGCAGGTGATGAAGATCATCGGCGATGCGAGGGAAAGCGACCGGAAGATAGAGGACGGTCTTGCGCAAAGCAGAAACAATATCAAAGAACACAAAGAGACCATAAGCAAAGCAAATGATGAGCTGAGGCTGATTGAAGAGGCAAGGCAGGAGCTGAAAGCGCATTATGGTATTGAAGAGGATTCTCAGGAAGAGCAGGATTTAAAACTGCTTGAGAAACAGAGGAAATCTTTCAAACCTGATTCAAATGTGCATCTCACGGAGGAAGAAAAGGAACGTATCGCCCAGATTAAAGAGGAAGGGCTTACAGAATATCAGAGGCGTTCCATGGCTTTGTTAAACAGCGGCTCGCCTTACGAGAAAGAAATTTCGGAAGCACAGAGGCAGATAAAGGCGGAAAACGGAACGATTTCCTCTCTCAAGGGAGCAGCCTTAAAGTCCAAGACAATGATAAAGGCGCAGAAAGCGGCGGACAATCTCATGGATGCGGCAAGGGAAGATATCATAGGCATGCTGGTTGACGAATCCAAGGATCACATCGACGAGGAGATGGAAGAGAAGAAGGAAGCAGCCGAAGAGAAAGCCGAGAAGGAAAAGGAAGAAGAGGAAAAGATCGAGAAGCGGAAAGAGGACAAGGAAGAACAGGAAGCGTTCGCAGAACAGGTGGCGGCGTCCACCGAGCTTGCCGTCGAAGCGGAAAAGTCCATGGAAGATGTGCAGAGAGAAGTAAAGAAGATCATGGACGACATGAAACTGTTAGAAGAAGACCTAAAGGGAGCGGCTGTAGATACCAGCAAATAGACTTTCCATTAGGCTTCTTCAAAGGAAATCTCTTTATCCGAAAGAAAGTGAGTGACAAAATCATCCCAGAGCCTATCGGGAGTCTTGTCGGGAAGAAAGGTATAAAAAGCGGTGGCAGTGATGCAGGTGAGCATACTGCCATCGTATTTTATATTCAGAACAAATGCTTTGATGTCAGAGGAAGAAACGTCCGCATTTTTCTGTGTCAGAATCTGCTGGACGATTTCCGGTTTTAGGTGCAGCACCAGCTTAAAGCCGACGGGAGTGCGTTTCCCCTTGATCAGGTCGAAGCACAGGGAACGCATATTTTTCCATTCAGAAAAGGCATAGGGCGGCAGGATGTTGTCGTCATTGATATCGCCGGTAAAAAATGCCTTTTCGATGTGACCGTCTATCACGAAGGTGTTATAGGTGGTAATGGAGGCTTCCGCCAGCAGAAAAGAGTCAAAGGCATCACTGCCAAGGAGCCTTCCCATAAAGTTTTTTACATCTTTAATTTGGTAGGCTTTCATAAAGAAGTACTCCCATATTTTTGCGCCTGCTCTGCAATCAGCGCCGGATCGTCAAAATAATTGATCTTCATGGCTTTTTTGACGCCGTCTAAGGTGTCGGCGGCGACTTTTCTTGCCTCTATGCTGCCTTTTTGAAGGATTTCATAAACGGCGGGGATGTCTTTTTCCCATTCTTTCCGTTTGCTTCGGATGGGAGATAATTCTTCCGCAAGCACGTTGTTCAAAAATTTCTTGACCTTCACATCGCCCAATCCGCCTCTGGTGTAGTGGGCTTTCAGCTCTTCCAAGTTTGCATATTCAGGAAGGTATTCCGCAAACATTTCCTCCTTGCAGAAAGCGTCCAGATAAATGAAGACAGGATTGCCTTCCACATTGCCGGGATCGGAAACCTGCAGGTGATTGGGGTCGGTGAACATGGACATGACCTTTTTGCGCACGTCCTCTTCGGTATCGGAAAGATAAATACAGTTGTTCAGCGATTTGCTCATTTTTGCCTTGCCATCGATGCCCGGAAGGCGGAGGCAGGCTTTGTTATCGGGGAGCAGCACATCGGGTTCCACCAAGGTATCGCCGTAAACGGAATTGAACTTCCGCACGATTTCCTTGGTCTGTTCTAACATGGGAAGCTGATCCTCTCCAACGGGTACAGTGGTAGCTTTAAATGCAGTAATGTCCGCCGCCTGGCTGATGGGATAAGTAAAGAAACCTACGGGAATGCTGGCTTCAAAGTTACGCATCTGGATTTCGGATTTAACCGTAGGGTTCCGCTGCAGTCTTGAAACGGTCACAAGGTTCATATAGTAAAAAGAAAGCTCACAAAGCTCGGGAATCTGTGACTGGATCAGCAGCGTGGATTTTTCAGGATCGAGTCCGCAGGATAAATAATCCAGCGCCACTTCGATAATGTTCTGACGCACCTTTTCAGGCTGCTCTGCATTGTCGGTGAGCGCCTGCGCATCAGCGATCATAATAAAGATTTTATCGTATATACCGGAGTTTTGCAGTTCCACTCTTCTCTTTAAAGAGCCTGCATAGTGTCCTACATGAAGGCGTCCGGTAGGTCTGTCACCGGTTAAGATAATTTTTGGCATAATGGGTTCTCCTTTGAATGCGGTTTGTCTGGCAAAATGCCCTTGTGAATTATTATACACTATAAGATGAGAATTTCCTATAAAATTTTTTGACCAATGGCGGTATTTGGTATAGAATGGGAAACAGGTATATTTTTGAAGCGGGAGCAGATATGAAATTTTTAAATAAGATACAGGATAAAATTACTTATGTGCGCATTATCGCAGTGGGATATCTGACAGTGATCCTTGTGGGAACAGGGCTTTTGATGCTGCCGGTATCTACCGCAGCGGGGGAGAAAACCGGATTTCTCTCCGCACTTTTTACGGCTACAAGCGCTACCTGTGTGACAGGGCTTGTGGTTGCGGACACGGCAACCCATTGGACCTTATTTGGACAGACGGTGATCCTCCTTATGATACAGGTGGGAGGACTTGGCTTTATGACCATGGGAGTGCTCATGGCGGTCCTCCTTCGGAAAAGGATTTCCTTACGGACAAGGGGAATCTTGCAGGAAAGCATGAACTATATGCAGATGGGCGGGGTCATCCGCCTGGTCAAGACGACCTTTAAGGGAACATTATTGTTTGAGGGCGTGGGGGCATTACTTCTGGCGGTGCGGTTCATTCCGGTCTTCGGTGTCGCAAAAGGTATCTTTTTTGGTATCTTTCATTCCATTTCTGCATTTTGTAATGGAGGATTTGACTTGATGGGAACTTATTCCGGGCAGTATTCCTCCTTTGTGGAATTTCACGGCGATGTTTTGATCAATCTTGTATTGATGGCGCTGGTGGTTCTGGGCGGAATCGGATTTTTTGTGTGGAGCGATGTAAAGAAAAACGGTCTTAGGTGGAAGAAATATATGCTGCACACCAAGATCACATTGTTTACCACGGCGGTGCTCCTTGTGGCAGGAACGGTTCTTTATTTTGTGTTTGAAAATCAGAATCTTCTTGCGGGGATGAGCGGAAAGGATAAATTCCTTGCAGCCGCTTTCAGCTCTGTGACGGCAAGGACGGCAGGGTTCAACACCATCGACACAGGAGGGCTGACCCATGCATCCAAACTGCTGACCATGCTTCTTATGTTTATCGGAGGAAGTCCGGGCTCCACGGCAGGCGGCATCAAGACGGTGACGACGCTGGTTCTGGTGGCGTATGTCTGGTCCAACTTGCGTGACAGCAAAGGCGTTCATATGTTCCACAGAAGGCTGGATGATGATGTGATCAGAAAAGCCAGCAATGTGGTGGTCATTAGTCTTTTGATGGCGGTTTTTGCAGTGATTTTCATATGCTTTGTGCAGCCCACTCTGCCGGTGGAGGATGTGATGTTTGAAGTGTTTTCGGCAATCGGAACGGTGGGAATGAGCACAGGGCTTACAAGAAGCCTGACCACGGCATCGCGGGTCGTTATTATTTTGCTTATGTACTGCGGACGAATCGGAAGCATGTCTTTTGCACTTTCCTTTACGGAGCGCAAAAAGGTGGCGCCGGTTCAGTTCCCGGTTGAAAAAATCATGATAGGATAAGGGATGGGGTAAATATGAAATCAGTATTAATTATCGGACTGGGTGAGTTTGGCAAGCATCTTTGTAAAAAGATGGTAGAACTTAAAAATGAAGTGATGGTCATGGATGTACAGGCGGAAAGGGTGGAGAGCATGATGCCCATTGTGACCAATGCGCAGATTGGCGACTGCACTAATGAAGAGGTCTTAAAAAGCATCGGCGTCAATAATTTCGATCTCTGTTTCGTGTGTATCGGAAAGAATTTTCAGAGCAGCTTGGAGGTGACCTCCCTACTCAAGGAAAACGGAGCAAAATACGTCATCAGCAAGGCAACCCGGGATATTCAGGCGAAGTTCCTTCTCCGCAACGGAGCGGACGAGGTCATCTATCCAGACCGGGATATCGCCCAGAAAGCGGCGATACGATACAGCGCAAACCATGTGTTTGACTATATCAGCGTAAACTCTGAATATTCTATTTTTGAAATTCCGGTGGCGCAGGAGTGGGTGGGAAAGACCATCAAAGAGGTAAACTTCCGTGCCAGATATAAGGTGAGCATTCTCGGAATCAAAAAGAATGACAGCACCAGACTGATGCCCATAGCGGATCACGAGTTTGATGCGAAAGAACATTTGATGGTGATTGGGCAGATTGAAGACGTGAAGCGGCTTCTTGCAAATTTTGAACATGAAAAAATTAAGAAAAATCGTAAATAGAATTTTGGCAGATTTAAAGGGATTCCGCTGGGTCTTTCCCGCGGTTTTCCTCTATTATCTGATGATGCATGCCGCCTTTGATGCATTCTGCCCGATGCTGATTTTGACAGGGGTTCCCTGCGCAGGCTGCGGGCTTACCAGGGCGGCGCTTTTTCTTGCCACAGGGCAGATCGGGCGCGCCCTTTCAATTAACCCCTCCATTTTGCTTATTTTGTTTTTGGCGCTGTACTGCGGATACTTCCGCTATGTAAAGGGCAGTAAGGTAAAGGGAATGGGCGTTGCGCTTGGCATTGTAGTCATAGGTATGCTGGCAGTTTACGGGTACCGAATGTATCTTTATTTCCCGGACAGAGCGCCTTATACGTATATGGAAAACAATGTTGCTGCCAGATGGATGCCCGGTTATAGAGAGTGGATAATGAATCTGTTAGTGAGAAAGTGACTTTTTGGGGAGGGGCGGCAGATTAGACTGCCAGCCCCTTTATGATGAAATATTTGTAAATGGCTTAGCAGTCTCCGGCATAATAAGAGACGATGCGCATGTAATCCTTGGGATCAGGAATTTCCAGCGTAAGCCGGAGGCAGTTTTTGTTTTGGCGGTATTGTTCGCTTAGCCGCGCCTGAAGCATGCCCTGCCCGTTAATGTCCTTTTTGCCTCCGTCAGGAGAGAGCATATGAACGGCCCCTTTACAGGAATTGACTGTGTCCAAAAAGTTTTTCATATCCAGAATATTTAATTTCAGCATGTTTTATCCTCCATTTCTTGGTTTGCTTATCTTTACAAGTATCATTATAGTGCAGTTTTGGGGATATAAATATTCGATTTCTGCCGTTTTATATCACAATTCTGCCATATCCCCGATATATTCTTTTGACAGCCAGTGCGCATCCTGCTACGATTCTTCTGCATATGTAAAAGGCAGGATTGTGATATTTGACGGCAGAAATGGAGTATCTGATACGGAATGATTTGTGTTAAGATAATAAATTGGGAGGAAAAGCATTTGCGCTTTATCTCAGATGATGTTGACCAAAATGCCGCTTGCGCGGCGGAATGAGAGGAAAAATGGAATTAAATAAGCAGACAGCACAACAGGCGCTGCAGGAAGCGTCAGAATCCAATCCGGGACCATGGACGGATCACTCCCGCTATGTGGCGGAAGCCTGCCGGAATATTGCTTCAAAATGTAAATGGCTATCCCCAGATCAGGCTTATATTTTGGGACTATTGCATGATATTGGGCGTTATGCCGGCGTAAGCCAGGAAAAGCATTTGATAGACGGTTACCGTTACTGTATGGAACGAGGGTGGGAAAAGGCAGCGCAAATCTGCATTTCCCATGCGTTTATGATACAGGATATCAATACTTCGATTGGTAAATTTGATATAAGTGAGGAAGATTACCTGTTTATGAAAGAATTTGTTGCCAATGCAGTCTATGATGACTATGACCGTCTGGTGCAGCTGTGCGACGCGCTGGCGGTTCCCACTGGTTTTTGCCTGTTGGAGAAGCGGTTCGTGGATGTGACGATCCGATACGGCGTGCATCCGGCAACTATAGACCGATGGAAGAAGATTCTGGAGATCAAAGCATATTTTGAAAAAGAAATCGGATGCTCCATTTATACCCTGCTTCCCGGCGTCATAGAAAATAGTTTTTGCTGAGAATGTAATCCGGCAGGCTGCTGCGGTATAGGAAGGTTAGGGGGGCTGCAGGATTTATTAACTAATTAGAAAGTGGGGTCCAGCGTCCGGATGCACCGCAGGGCAGGATAAGACCGTTGCTGCTTACCGGAAGACCGATTTCAGAGGAAACTGCCTGTCCTCCCAGTTTTGGAACAAGGGCAGTATTTAACATATAAGTAAGTACGGCGGGCTGCAAGCCTGTGGTGTAGGAGTTAATCAGGAAAAATAGGGAATCTTTGGTGAGAAGGCGGCAGGTCTGTTCGATAAAAGGATAGATGCTGTCTTCTATTTTCCAGATTTCCCCTTTGGGTCCTCTCCCGTAGGAGGGGGGATCCATGATGATGCCGTTATAAGTATTGCCCCGGCGGATCTCACGTTCTACGAATTTTACGCAGTCATCCACCAGCCAGCGTATGGGGGCATCGGAAAGACCGGAAGCTGCCGCATTTTCTTTTGCCCAGGTGACCATCCCCTTGGATGCGTCCACATGGGTGACGCTGGCGCCGGCTTTCGCAGCGGCAAGGGTGGCGCCGCCGGTGTAGGCAAACAGATTCAGCACTTTGAGCGTCTTGCCGGGGCGGGCAGATTCTTTGATAATCTGGGAAAACCAATCCCAATTTACTGCCTGTTCGGGGAAGAGCCCGGTGTGCTTGAAGCTGAAGGGCTTTAAATGAAAGGTGAGGTCGCGGTATTTGATGCTCCATTCATCGGGAAGGTGAAAAAATTCCCATTCGCCGCCGCCTTTGGCACTGCGGTGGTAATGACCGTTTAGCTGGTTCCATTCTTTGGTGTGCTTTGGCGTGTTCCAGATGACTTGGGGGTCGGGGCGCAGGAGGATGTACTTGCCCCAACGTTCTAGTTTTTCTCCGCAGGAGGTGTCTATTACTTCATAATCGGTCCAGTTGTCTGCTATCCACATAAAATTGGGTCCTTTCTTTCAGTATGGGAGGCGGGGGGCAGTGCAGGGCGGGCAGGGATATGGGGTGCGGGAGCATCTGCGGCATCTGGCATTGCAATCGTTCTGCCGCAGTCCTATGTCCAGCGGTAAGAAGGGCTAAGCATCCCTGGAAAGGCGCTCATCGAGGACGCAAGCTGCGCCTTCATCGGACCTCCTGTCCGATGATTGCTGGCTGTGTGAGGGATGCTAAGTCCTTCTAACCGTTTTCCATAAGGACTGCGGCAGAACGATTGCAATGCCAGATGCCGCAGATGCTCCCGCACCCCATATCCCTGCCCGCCCTGCACTGCTTCTATCCCACTACGAGGTTGTTTCATGTTGAGAGATGTGCTAAGTTGTAACTTTGCAGGTATCTTTCCATTAGATAATAGAGAAATTTTGTTAAAAAAGCAATGATTTTGTGGTATTCTTTTGTAAGTACCCTTGAAAAATAATGAAAAATCAAATAATTTTAGGAATGAATACTTTACTGGGTAGGAAGCGTGTGGGTGGGGAGAAGGGGCGGGCGGCGGATAAGGTTTGCGGTCACAGTCCCTAGAAAAAGCAGTTAGAAGGACTTAGCATCCCTTTGATACCCAGCAATCAGCGGACAGGAGGTCCGATGAAGGCGTAGCTTGGTCCATGGATGGACCAATACGCCGTTTGCGTCCTCAATGAATAGATTCCCAGGGATGCTTAGTCCTTCTTACCGCTTTTTATGGGACTGTGACCGCAAACCTTATCCGCCGCCCGCCCCTTCTCCTCACCCACACGCCCCCGCCTTCCACAAAACAAAAAGGAGCCCCTTATGGAAAACAAGGTAAATAGATGCCCCGGCTGCAAGCGCACCAATTGCAGCAACTGCGGAATCTTTCAAAAACTAAATACCAACAAGCAAATCAGAGTAAACTTCCCAGAGAGTTTTAGCCCCCAGCCCGGCAGGGGGCTGGGCATTTCTTTTGATGTGGGAACGACCACTTTAGCGGGCATGCTGTGGGACTTAGAGAAGGGAAAACTTTTGGATGCGGAAACGCGATCCAATCCGCAGGCGGCTTTTGGCGCAGATGTGGTGAGCAGGATACAGGCAGCTGCAGAAGGCAGTGATAAGCTTGAAAAGATGCAGACACTGATTATAGAGAAGCTGGACGAACTGGCAGTTATGATGGTGGAGCGGCTTGCCCGCGCTGAATATACGGAAGAGAAAGATATTCGGAAGGTGACTATCGCGGGCAATACTGCAATGTGCGAGATTTTAATGGGAATCAGACCGGAAGGTTTGTTTCGGGCGCCGTTTACGCCGGATTATAAGGAAATTGTCTGCAAAGAAGGCAGGGAACTTGGCTTTTCGTTTTTAAAAGATGCGGAAGTGGTTGTTTTGCCGCCAATCGGAGGGTATGTGGGAGCGGATGCGCTGGCAGTATATTGTTATGTAAACCAAAAAGCAAAGGGAGGCAAAACGCTGGCGGTGGATATCGGAACCAATGGAGAAATCCTTCTTTTGTGTGGAGAACAAAGATATGCCTGTTCCGCGGCGGCGGGACCGGCGTTAGAAGGCGGCGCTGTGCGTCAGGGGATGCGGGCGGCAAAAGGCGCTGTGGATATGGTTTCCTTAAATGGGAGGTTTCCCATGCAGGATATCGTGTGCAGGGTGATTGGCGGCGGTAAGCCTGCCGGAATCTGCGGTTCCGGTCTGGTGGATGCGGCTGCACTGCTTTATAAGATCGGTGTCCTGGATCAGACGGGATATATGCGCAGCGGGAAAGAGGCAAAGGAAGCAGGCGTACCGGATCGGATAGGCAGAAGAATCGAAACGATAGACGGCACAGCACGGTTTCTTCTCACAGATCAGGCAAATCCGGTCTATCTGTATCCGTCCGATGTAAGACAGTTCCAGCTTTCGATCAGTGCGATCAGGACCGGAATAGAGCTTTTGCTTGAAAAGGCGGGCATACAGGCAAAGGATTTGGACGAAGTGTATCTGGCGGGCGCATTTGGCTGCTATATCAGCATAGAAAGCGGAAAGGCAATCGGGCTGTTCCCGGAGGTACCCGTAGAAAAAATAGTGCAGGCAGGAAATTTGGCAGGCACAGGCGCTGCTATGGCATTGCTTTCCGAAGAAACGCTGCAGTCGCTGACGGAGGAAAGAGAAAGCTTCGTGCATGTGGAACTGGCGCAGGAAAACGCTTTTCGAGAACGCTTCCTGGAACACATGAATTTCCCATTGAAATTTTAAGTAATCATGGTATGATGGGAAAGAATGAAATCGACGCTGACGCAGGAGGAAGCTGACAAAATGAACAGGGATTTTTTGAAAGACAAAAGGCGTATTGTGGTGAAAATAGGTACTTCCACAATCACGCATGTAGATACAGGACATTTGAACTTGATTAAGATGGAGAAACTGGCAAGAGTGCTGACGGATATCAAAAATCAAAATAAGGAAATTGTACTGGTCTCGTCAGGTGCCATCGGAGCAGGGAGAAAGGCGCTGGGAATCATGGGAAAACCAGGGCGTCTGTCTCAAAAGCAGGCATGTGCGGCAGTTGGTCAGGCAAGGCTTATGATGATTTACCAGAAGCTGTTTTCGGAATACAACCAGACCATTGCCCAGATATTGATCACCAAGAGAACCATGATCAATGAAATCAGCAGACATAATGCTGAAAATACCTTTCGGGAGCTTTTGAATATGGGTGTCATCCCAATTGTCAATGAAAATGACACAGTTTCAACGGATCAGATTCTGGATGAGAATTTCGGAGATAACGATACCCTTTCAGCAACCGTGGCGGAAATGGTTCAGGCGGACTTGCTGATTCTCTTATCCGACATAGACGGTCTCTACACAGATGACCCCCGAAACAATGAGAAAGCGGAATTTATTGATTGTGTGGAAAAGATAGATGAAAAGCTATATGCCATGGCAAAAGGGGCAGATACAACTTTCGGGACCGGCGGTATGGCAACGAAGATTGCAGCAGCGGAGATTGCCAATGCAATCGGAGTCGACATGGTAATCGCCAACGGAGATGATGTAGTAAACATCAGCAGAATCCTAGAAGGAAAAGAAGTGGGAACCTTGTTCAAGGCATGAATGCAGCAGTCCCACTTTTACAATGTGCAACGTATAATAATATACATCGATTACTTAGGACAAAGGAGGATATCACATGCCTAAAGTTACCCCGTTTCAAAGTATCAGACCGGTGCCGGAGCTGGCTTCACGGATTGCCGCGCTTCCCTATGATGTTTACAACCGCGAGGAAGCATTGGCGGAGGTTCAAAGGGAGCCGCTTTCTTTTTTGCGGATAGACAGAGCCGAGACGCAGTTTCCCGATGACGTGGATATGTATGATACAAAAGTATATGCCAAGGCAAAAGAACTGTTGGATGACATGATAAAAGATGGCTCTTTTATCATAGAAGATGCGCCCTGCTTTTACTTGTATGAACTGACCATGGAGGGACGTTCTCAGACGGGCATCGTTGCCTGTTCGGATGTTGATGATTATCAGAATCAGAAGATCAAGAAACACGAAAATACCAGAGAAGACAAAGAGCTTGACCGTATCCGCCATGTGGATGTCACGGATGCCCAGACAGGTCCTATTTTTCTGGTATATCGTTCCATGCAGGAAATCAATGATATCGTTGCGCGAAGCAAAGAGCAGACTCCTCTTTATGACTTTACTTCTGTAGATGACATTACACATAGGGTGTGGCGTATTTCGGACAGGGCAGTGACGGCAAAGCTGCAGGAGATTTTTGCCGGGATACCTTGTACTTACATAGCGGACGGTCATCATCGCTGTGCATCTGCGGTGAAGGTGGGATTGAAAAGGCGGCAGGACAATCCGGGTTATACCGGGGAAGAAGAATTTAACCGCTTCCTATCTGTCCTTTTTCCAGACGACCAGCTTTATATCATGCCATATAACAGGGTGGTCAAGGACTTGAACGGACGGTCAAAGGAGGACTTCTTATCTGCTGTAAAGAGTGCAGGGTTTTCGGTAGAATACAAAGGTATGGAGGCAGTTTCGCCTAATAAGAAGGGCTGTTTTGGCATGTATCTTTCTGACGGCTGGTACCTGCTCAGCGCGGATGATGCACTTTTATCTTCCGATCCGGTGAAGGGACTGGATGTGTCTATTCTTCAGGATAACCTATTGGGTCCATTGCTGGGTATAGCTGACCCAAGGACTGATAAAAGGATTGATTTTGTGGGCGGCATCCGGGGACTGAAAGAATTGGAGAGGCGGGTTGCATCCGATATGGCAGTTGCCTTTTCCATGTATGCCACGTCCATATCCGAACTGCTTTCTGTTGCAGACGCCGGACTTCTCATGCCGCCTAAATCCACTTGGTTTGAGCCGAAACTGCGCAGCGGACTGTTTATCCATAGGCTCTCCTAGGAAAAAGTGATTTTATGATTAAGATGATTTTAAGGATAGCTGTCATGGTGGTGTGCATGGCAGCAGGATGTGGAGAAGAGGACGGAGGAGAGCTTAGGGAAGTTGTTGAGAAAAGCGTAGTTTTGGACGAGGCAACGGAAGTGGAATCGTATGAGTGGCTGGATGAGGGAAAGACGTGTCTGCGGGTGAAGGTGCAGTATGTGGAAAAGCCGGAGGGAGAGTATCGTCACAAGGAGGATTACTTTTTCTTTTTGGAGGGGGATCAGATACAGGTATTATATGTGGATTATCCTGGAAAGGATTATGAAAACATAGATAAGGACAGATACGTGTGGGACGCGTGTGATTTTGACGCTTATCTGGAGGATGTGACTTTTGACGGGCATAAAGACTTGCTGATTTCCTTAGGACATGGAGGGGTTCACGGTACTTGTATCTTTGCAGCCTATATTTATAGGGACGGCATTTATGAATATGAGCGGAGCTTTGAGGGGATTCCCAATTACGAGGTGGACAAAGAGCAGGAATGTGTCAGAGGACAGAACGTTAACAGTGCGGATTCGGTCACATTTTTCCGCTACATATATGATCAGAATGAGTTTGTAAAGGTAGAAGAAAATACCGTGTCGAGCAGTGAAACTGGCACTGAAAACGTTACCGGAAATAGTGAATAATACCTGTGGTATTTCGTGAATTTTCATGATATGATAGATTTGATAGGCAAATTGCAGGGGGACAAAGCCTGTCTTTACAGGAGGTGCAGTATCATGGGGATTTATTACGAAACATACATAGCGCCGGCGATGGAAAGTCTGATAGAAGGAACACAGGTAAATAGGTTCACGCTTGTAAAACATTATCATACATTTGCGATTACACAGGAGGATGCAGATACCGTAAAAGAAAAGCATCCTGATTTTTGTGTCTGTTATAAGCGCTTTAAAGGGTCTGAGATGACAGGCGCTTTTGAGCCCTTTGTGGATGGAATCAGATATCTTTATGAGACTTATGAGCAGGATAAGACACCGGAGGAATTTATTGCGCAGTTTCAGGTCTATCCGCTGCAGCGCTCTATCTTTGAAAATATGATCAGCCAGCTGGTGTATAAGCGGAAGGAAGAAGTCCTGCTGGATGAGATTGATTATGAAAAGCAGCAGATGTTAAATTCCATGGCGGAGATTGTTACGGGATTGTCAGAGAAGTACCCGATGCTCTTTTTATTAGATAATTTGAATATGGCATCTGAATCTACCATTTTGCTTCTACATAAATTACAGGAAGATGCAAGAGGAAATATTTTCGTCTACGGTACCTTTAACGAGCTTCATTCTCAGCTGCCCCATGTGGCACAGGCATGGGAAAAGTGGACAGAAAAACTGGAAGATGAAAACTGCATTGCAACCATTGGCGGGGATGAAGTCGAAGCGGAAGAGGAGAGCAGTTATTTCAGCATTGAAAGCAGCTGCATGGAAGAATACATGACGAAACTCCGAAATATGTATTACCTGCTGGATTATGCACAGGCGCAGTATTATCTTTCCATTATTTATCATAAGATTGAGGTGGAGAAGCTTTCGGTAGACGAGGAAAGCGTTTTTAGGCTTTATATGCTTTATGCGGTGATATCGATGTATTCTGATATGCCGAGGGCGCTGCTTTTATGTGATAATATTCAGATGTTCTTCGATAAAGATCAGCCCTGGGAAATCATTTTCCGGCACAGGTATATTTTTGGTCAGATACAGATGTACAGCGGAAATCTAAATGCGGCAAAAGAATGTGCAGACATCTGCCGACGGATGGCACAGGAAGAGCTGGATGAATATCATCAGTTCATGGCACAGCTTTTGGATGTGATGGTGCGTATGTCAGGCTGGCATAATATATTCTTTTGCTCTATGGATATTGAGGTCGCACCTGAGTTTTTTGAACAGGCACAAAGGTATGGATACGAGAATCATCTGGCTTATACCTATATTTTTGCATATGATAATGATGTCAGGCTGATGGGAGAGAACGGTGCAGATGAATCGCTCCTGATTCGTTTTAGGAAAGGGGTAGAGATTGCGAAAAGAATTGGCAATGAAAATCTCCTTCTAATTGCATACAGAAAAAATATCATGTTGTCATCCCTGTTCGGACTGTTCCATGTGGCAAATCACTACTATTATAAATGTATGGAAATCGTAGGAGACAAAGACCCGGCTAAACTGGCGTTTATTTACAACGGGCTTGGATACAGCTGTTGTGCTGCAGAAAAGTATGAGGATGCCAACAATTATTATAATAAGGCACTTACGATTTATTATCAGCAGGGCATGGTGGAGAGTGTTGGAGAGACGCTGTATAATATGGCGACCAATTGCATGATGGCAGGTGAAAATAGGACCGCATATGATTATCTGCTCAGCTGTATGAAGATCATCAACATTATGCATTTGAATGATTTGCGTGTCTGCAATATCTCTAAGCTCTTTGGTCTTTTGGCGCTTTGTGCCCACAGGGTTTTGAGAAAATTTGACACACGAATTTATCTGGATAATGCGCTTCAGTTCTTGGGGCATATTTTGAGCCGCCCAATGGAGGAACAGATTCAGAATAGAAATTTGGATGCGTCTTATACATCCTGTGATGACGATTTGTTTTTATATTATTATGTCAACGCTTTGGTGGAAATGGACAGGGGGAGGCTTGAAGAAGCTCTTGCCTACATGGAAAGCGCAGGCGCCTATGCGGAAAGAAGTACAGGATACCAGTTTTTCAGCATGGTGCAGTATAAGATTTCTCTCGCTCAGCTGCTTAGAATGATGGGCAGAGAAGAAGATGCAAAAGCAGCGCTTGATGAAGGAGAATGCTATGCGAAGCGGTGCGGTGTTCCTGAGAAGCTGGCGATGATTGAGGCTGCGCGGGAAGGAAGCGTCTATAAGCAGGATCACAAAAGGACATCAGAACTTTCAGATATCACACTGCAGAAGATCCTTATTGCTACAAAGCAGGCGGGAGTCATTAAAGATTACGCGGCTTTAAGAAAACAAATGGAATTTATTCTTGCATGGCAGAAAATGATTGACATTTCAGGAAAGAGCTTTGTTGAATTGGTTCAAAATGCGCTCGATACCTTTATGCTGAATTTCAGTATGGATGCCATGGTGTATATCAGATATAAGGAAGAAGGTCCCCAAATCTGTTTTGACACAAAACAGGTGATTTTAAGCGAAGCAGATGTGGAAACCATCACCAAATATTTTTCCGATCACCGCGCCGGATTCGTCACTTCTAAATTAAAGAAGAATTATATGGAATATAATCGTATCATCTCGCTGTTCGGGGTCACACAGATCTGTTCCATGGTATGTCTGCCTTATTATACGGATGAAAAGCTGAACGGCGTTTTTATTGCGTATATATTGATGAAGGATAACTGGAATGCACCTAGGACAAAGTTCATGCTGGATGAAAGTGATTTAGAATTTTTCAATCTGGTGTTGCTGCAGCTGCAGAATGCAATAGAAAAGCTTGAAAAGGAGGAGCATATCAAGCGTATCAACAGCAGGCTGGAGAAGCTGGCGATTACAGATTATCTGACGGGGCTTTACAACAGGGATGGATTTTATCAGACGATTAAAAGCTGGGTGGAAGAACATATTACACAGGATATTACATTCTTATATATTGATCTGGACAATTTTAAATTTTACAATGATACCTTTGGTCATGCGGCAGGGGACCGGGTTCTAAAAGAAGTAGCAGACATTTTATGTCAGGTGTCAGAGGGCAATGGATTTGCAGCTAGATACGGCGGTGACGAATTTTTGATCAGCCTTAAGTTTGTGGATAAGGAAAAAGCGCTGGCAATTGGAAGGCGCATTCTTGAGATGATCAAAGAAAGAAATGGGTTTGCAGATATTATTGCACAAATGACGGGCAAAGACGTGATTGGCAGCAGAATGATTGCAGGCAAAATGGCACCCAGCGGTATGATTCCAAAGGAGAAGGAACTGTCCTGTTCAATTGGAATAGCTGCCATGAGTGGAATCGCGGAAGATGATGCGATTGCAGAAACAATATCAAAAGCAGATGAAGTGCTTTATATGATCAAACATACCACAAAAGGGGACGTAAAATATTCCGATTAAAGGATTGACTAATAAAAATCCTCGCTGCAAAAAACAGCGGGGATTTTTATTTGGAGAATTTTTGATTGACTGATAGGGCAGGACTCATATATAGTATATAAGAAATGCGCCAAATAACGCTGATGCGGATTAAGCGCTTTGGAATGGAGGAGAAAAATGAGTGATTCAATAGGATGGATTATCGTTGCGTTTGCATTATACCTTTTACTCATGGTCGGAGTAGGGGCGATGTATGCAAGGAAAAATAACAGTACAGAGGACTATTTCCTCGGAGGGCGAAAGCTTGGAGGATGGGTGGCAGCATTATCTGCGCAGGCTTCAGATATGAGTGGATGGCTTTTGATGGGACTCCCGGGTTCTGTTTATGCATTGGGAACAGGACAGGCATGGATCGCCATCGGACTTTTTGTGGGAACAGTATTTAACTGGCTTTTTATCGCAGGGCGTCTGCGCAGGTATACGATCCGCGCCAACAATGCACTGACGCTGCCCACTTACTTTGAAAACAGATTTCATGATAAAAAGAGGATCCTGCTCTTCATTTCATCGGTGACGATTGTAATCTTCTTTCTTGTATACACGGCGTCTGCGCTGGCAGCAGGAGGCAAGCTGTTCAATTCTGTATTTAATGTGGATTATAAGATCGCTCTGACTATAGGGGCAATCGTTATTCTGGTTTATACTTTCCTGGGCGGTTTCATGGCAGTGTGTACGACAGACTTTATTCAGGGGACGCTCATGCTTGTAGCGCTTTTAGCAGTACCGCTTGTGGCAATCGGCATTGTGGGCTCCGGCAACATTCTTTCTAATATAGAAGCAAGCGGCGTTGCCGGAGGTTCAGAAGCCTTCTTAAGTCTGTTCAGCAATGGAGGGGAACCTTACCGCGCGGTGGATATCCTATCGGGACTTGCTTGGGGACTTGGCTATTGCGGCATGCCCCATATCTTGGTCCGCTTTATGGCTGTCAAGAATGAAAAAGAACTAAATAAATCCAAGGGGATTGCGATTATATGGGTATTTCTCTCCCTTGTGCTTGCCTGGGTAATCGGCGTAGTAGGACGTGCATATTTATATCCTGCCGTTCTCACAGGCGGAGAAGAAGAAAAAGTATTTATCAACATGATTATTAAGATATTCACAGAAGATATCAAGCTTCCGATTATTGCAGGTATTTTCCTATGTGGTATTTTGGCGGCAATCATGTCCACGGCAGATTCCCAGCTCCTTGTCAGTGCATCCAGCGTAGCGGAAGATATCGTCAAGGGAATCATCAAAAAAGATGCTTCCGAAAAAACCGTATTCAGGATCAGCCGCATTACCGTGCTGGTCATTGCAGTGCTTGCCTACCTGATCGCCCTTGACCCTGGCAGTTCCATCATGGGACTTGTCTCCAACGCATGGGCAGGACTTGGCGCAGCATTTGGACCTACAGTGCTCCTTTCCCTCTACTGGAAACGCACCAACTTCTCGGGAGCAGTAGCAGGAATCGCCTCCGGCGCGCTCACCGTGCTCATATGGGATTACATTCCTCTCATTCATGGACAAACACTCGGAAGCACAACCGGACTCTACTCACTGGCAGTCGGATTTGCTGTAGGCGTACTTGCAATCATAATCGTAAGCCTCATAACACCTGCCCCGACCGCCGAGATGCTGGAAGAATTTGAAGATGTCAGACAAAAGAAATGCGGGTATGATGAAGCAAATATGTAAAAGGAGGAAAATGACAATGTATGAATTATTGAAAATTTTATCAAAAGGTATATTGGGAATTGTTGTGGGAACGATGGGATTAAACTATCTTTTTGTCCCCTATGAAAAATTAAAAGCAAAAAATCCAAATTTAAAATCGCCAAAGACGATCAAAATATGCGGAGCAATCATGGTAGTGCTCAGCGCACTCATGATTATGCTGGCAATCATAGAACTTTTCTAGGAGAAAGGAAAGTTTATCCTCGTATCTTTTGAAAAACATACCGGAGAAAGGAAGGAGCCGCCCGCAGGGGCAGTGGGGAAGGGGAGGCGGGATGGGGCGGATTTATAGAAGGCGGATGGCGGCGCATAGTTAGGTTTCCAGGCTCTGGCGAAAATCGGCAATTTCACTTACAGAATGTGGAATCCGCAGGGCAAAATCGCCACGGATGGCGATTTTAGGAGCCAAGCGGCACGGATGCCGCCATGGCTCCGACCCGACCGCCTTGAAACACCTATATACATTCTGTTAGTGAAATCCGATTTGCAGACGAGCCTGGAAACCTAACTATGCGCCGCCATCCGCCTTCTATAAATCCGCCCCATCCGCCTCCCCTTCCCCACTGCCCCTGCGGGCGGTTCCCCCCCCACTCAAAAAAATTTTTTTCAAAAAACACTTGCATGATTTACAAACATCATGTATACTATCAATTGCTGTGGCATGATAGCGATGAAGCGTGAGGTTGCTGCCCTACCGAAAGGCATGGCAGGTTTTCCGTGGAGCGAATGTCAAGAGGCTGGCAAATACCAGACCTAAGAACCTGACGGCAAGTCACTGTACAAACATACAGTCTGTCGAACAAGACAGAAACACGGGCGTTAAGCGTGCCGACCAAAGTGCGCAGAGAAATCTGGGCTTTGCTTTATGGGAAGGCAGGACACGCACGGGAGAGTGTACAGTCACCGCTTGTCGTACTTAATTCATTATAAAAGTGCGAAAAGGAGGCGACTTTTTTTATGGCAAGTCAAGTAATGAGAATCACACTCAAGGCTTATGATCATCAGCTGGTTGATGCATCTGCCAAAAAAATCATCGAAACAGTCAAGAAGAACGGATCACAGGTAAGCGGACCGGTACCCCTTCCCACTAAGAAGGAAGTAGTTACAATCTTAAGAGCGGTTCACAAATACAAAGATTCCAGGGAACAGTTTGAACAGAGAACCCATAAGAGACTGATCGATATCATCACACCCACACCTAAGACGGTAGATGCTCTGCAGAGACTGGAGATGCCCGCCGGTGTGTACATCGATATCAAGATGAAGAACAAATAAAACCAGTAAGAACCATTACACTAGAATGGCCCGATAGAGGCCCGCTGTAGAAGCAAATGGAGGTAAAGAAATGAAAAAAGGTATTTTGGCTACCAAAATCGGAATGACTCAGATTTTTAGTGAGGACGGCAGCTTGATTCCGGTAACTGTACTTCAGGCTGGACCCTGCGTAGTGACACAGATTAAGACAGTTGAAAACGACGGTTACAGTGCAGTACAGGTTGGCTTTGTTGACAAGAAGGAAAGAATCGTGAACAAAGACAAGAGCGGAAAGAAAGAAGTCATCCACAGACATGGCGTTAACAAGGCTATGAAGGGACACTTTGACAAGGCAGGCGTTTCCTGCAAGAGATTTGTCAGAGAGTTCAAGTTTGACAATGCCGGGGAATACACGCTTGGAAGTGAAATCAAAGCGGATATGTTTGAAGTCGGCGATAAGATCGATGCGTCTGCTATTTCCAAAGGTAAAGGATTCCAGGGCGCAATCAAGAGACATGGTCAGCACAGAGGTCCCATGGCGCATGGTTCCAAGTTCCATCGTCATCAGGGTTCAAACGGCGCCTGCTCTTCACCGAGCCGCGTATTCAAGGGCAAAGGAATGCCTGGTCACATGGGCTGCGTAAAGGTTACCGTGCAGAACCTTGAGGTGGTAAGAGTAGATGCTGAAAAGAATCTGCTTCTTGTAAAGGGTGCAGTGCCCGGACCGAGGAAAGCCTTAGTTACAATCAAAGAAACTGTTAAGGCTATGGCTTAAGCTGATTGATGAAAGGAGGACCATTCAGATGGCAAACGTATCTGTTTATAATATGGAAGGCAAAGAAGTCGGCACAATGGAATTAAACGATGCGGTATTTGGTGTTGAAGTAAATGAGCACCTGGTACACATGGCAGTTGTGCAGCATCTTGCAAATAAGCGTCAGGGAACACAGAAAGCAAAAACACGTTCTGAAGTTTCCGGCGGCGGTAGAAAACCTTGGAGACAGAAAGGAACCGGTCATGCAAGACAGGGTTCAACCAGATCTCCCCAGTGGAAAGGCGGCGGTGTTGTATTCGCACCCGTTCCGAGAGACTATTCATTTAAATTGAATAAGAAAGAAAAAAGAGCAGCACTCAAGTCCGCTCTCACAAGCAGAGTACAGGGTGGAAAGCTGATCGTGGTAGATGAGCTGAAATTTGACGAGATCAAGACAAAGAAGTTCAAAGCAGTGATGGACAATCTGAAAGTAAGCAAGGCATTAGTCGTAATTGCCGACAATGACGAAAAGATCGTTTTATCTGCAAGAAACCTTCCCACTGTTGATACAACACAGGTTAACATGATGAATGTTTACGATATCCTTAAAGGTGATACATTGGTACTCACCAAGGATGCCGTAGCCAAGATTGAGGAGGTGTATGCATAATGGCAGCAATTCAATATTATGACGTAATCCTTAAACCGGTTATTACCGAAAAGAGTATGGCAGGCATGAGCGAGAAGAAATATACATTTCTGGTTCATCCCGAAGCAAACAAGACAATGATCAAAGAAGCCGTTGAAAAGATGTTTGAAGGAACAAAGGTCGCAAGAGTCAACACCATGAACATGGATGGAAAGACCAAGAGGCGCGGCATGACCTACGGCAAGACAGCCAAGACCAAAAAGGCAATCGTATGGCTGACGGAAGACAGCAAAGAAATTGAAATTTTTGCTGGACTCTAAGATGAAGAGAGTATAAGTAATAACTATGCACAAAAAAGTGCGATATGAAATGGGACTTGAAAGGAGAAAGAGTCATGGGAATTAAGACATATAACCCATATACACCTTCCAGAAGAAATATGACCGGTTCTGATTTTTCAGAAATCACTAAGACAACACCTGAGAAATCACTTGTTACTTCTTTAAAGAAAAATTCCGGTCGTAACAATCAGGGTAAAATTACAGTAAGACACCGCGGAGGCGGTTCTAAGAGAAAATACAGAATCATTGATTTCAAGAGAAACAGCAAGGATGGAATCCCTGCAACTGTTATTGGAATCGAATATGATCCTAACAGAACTGCAAACATTGCATTAATCTGCTATGCAGACGGGGAAAAGGCATATATCATTGCTCCCGAAGGATTAAAAGACGGCATGAAGGTCATGAACGGACCTGAGGCTGAAGTGAGAGTGGGCAACTGCCTTCCTTTATCAGCAATCCCCGTTGGTACACAGGTACACAACATTGAATTATATCCCGGCAAGGGCGGTCAGCTGGTTCGCTCCGCTGGAAACAGCGCGCAGCTGATGGCGAAAGAAGGAAAATATGCAACCCTTCGTCTTCCTTCAGGCGAAATGAGAATGGTACCGATTAGCTGCCGCGCAACCGTTGGTGTTGTTGGCAATGTAGATCACAGCCTGATTAAGATCGGTAAAGCAGGACGCAAGCGCCACATGGGCATTCGTCCTACCGTACGTGGTTCTGTAATGAACCCCAACGACCATCCTCACGGCGGTGGTGAAGGAAAGACCGGTATCGGACGTCCCGGTCCCTGCACACCTTGGGGCAAGCCTGCTCTTGGACTTAAGACGCGTAAGAAGAAAAAAGCCTCTAATAAGTTGATCGTAAGAAGAAGAGACGGCAGAGCCATCAAATAATTAAGGAGGAGAGAAGAAAATGGCTAGATCACTGAAAAAAGGACCTTTTGCAGATGCAAGTCTGCTGAAAAAAGTAGATGCAATGAATGCAGCAGGACAGAAGCAGGTCATCAAGACCTGGTCCCGTCGTTCCACAATCTTCCCCTCTTTTGTGGGACACACATTTGCAGTGCATGACGGAAGAAAGCATGTGCCAGTATATGTGACGGAAGATATGGTTGGACATAAGCTCGGCGAGTTTGTTGCAACCAGAACTTATAGAGGACACGGAAAAGACGAAAAGAAGTCTAAAGTAAGATAGGAGGTTTCATCATGGCAAAAGGACATAGATCCCAAATTAAAAGAGAGAGAAATGCGCAGAAAGATACAAGACCTTCCGCTAAGTTATCTTACGCAAGAGTGTCTGTTCAGAAAGCATGTTTCGTATTAGATGCCATCAGAGGCAAGGATGTGGAAGCTGCACTTGGTATTTTGGAATACAATCCCAGATATGCTTCCAGCATCATCAAGAAGTTATTAGAGTCCGCGCGTGCAAACGCTGAATATCTGTACAGCCAGGACCCTACAAAGTATCCGAATCCGGAGCACCTTTATATTGCAGAATGTTATGCAAATAAGGGACCTACAATGAAAAGAGTAAGACCGAGGGCACAAGGAAGAGCTTACAGGATCGAAAAGAGAATGAGCCATATCACAATTGTGCTGGATGAAAGATAGGGAGGAAACAACCTACACAGCAGGTTGACGAAAATGCTTCGCATTTTCGGGACAAAGAAAGGAGCAAAGAATTATATGGGACAGAAAGTTAATCCTCACGGCTTAAGAGTCGGTATTATTAAGGATTGGGATTCTAAATGGTACGCAGAAGCAGAATTTGCTGATTTCCTTGTAGAAGACTACGATATCAGAAAGTTCCTGAAAAAGAAATTGTACAGTGCCGGAGTTTCCAAGATTGAAATCGAGAGAGCTTCCGACAGAGTAAAAGTTATCATTTATACAGCTAAGCCCGGTGTGGTAATCGGCAAGGGCGGCGCTGAAATCGAAGTGACCAAGAAAGAACTTTCCAAGATGACAGGAAAGAAAGTACTGGTTGACATCAAAGAAATCAAGAGACCTGACAAGGATGCACAGCTGGTTGCAGAAAACATTGCACAGCAGCTTGAAAACCGTGTTTCCTTCAGACGTGCCATGAAATCCTGCATGGGAAGAACCATGAAGGCAGGCGCACTGGGTATCAAGGCTTCTGTTTCCGGACGTCTGGGCGGTGCGGATATGGCTCGTACAGAGTTTTACAGCGAAGGCACGATTCCCCTTCAGACATTGCGTGCTGATATCGAATACGGTTTCGCTGAAGCTGATACAACCTATGGTAAAGTAGGTGTAAAAGTATGGATCTACAAGGGTGAAGTACTTCCTACCAAGAAGAATGAAGAAAAGACAGTGCAGGAAGGGAGCGATAAATAATGTTAATGCCTAAAAGAGTTAAACGTCGTAAACAGTTCCGTGGCACCATGAGAGGAAAAGCAACCCGTGGCAACACAATTACTTACGGTGAATACGGTATTGTTGCATTAGAGCCATGTTGGATTAAATCAAACCAGATTGAGGCAGCCCGTATTGCTATGACTCGTTATATCAAGCGTGGCGGTAAAGTTTGGATTAAGATTTTCCCTGACAAACCAGTAACAGCAAAACCCGCAGAAACACGTATGGGTTCCGGTAAAGGTACATTGGAATACTGGGTAGCAGTTGTTAAGCCCGGACGTGTTATGTTTGAAATCGCAGGAGTTTCCGAAGAAATCGCAAAAGAAGCGTTGCGTCTTGCAACATATAAGCTTCCTTGCAAGTGCAAGGTCGTTTCTAAGGCAGACTTGGAAGGTGGTGCATCAAATGAAAACTAACAAGTATGTAGAAGATTTACAGGCAAAATCAGCTGCAGCGCTGGCAGAGGATTTAGTAGCTGCTAAGAAAGAACTTTTCAATTTGAGATTCCAGAATGCAACGAATCAGCTGGATAATACCGCAAGAATCAAAGAAGTCAGAAGAAATATCGCAAGGATTCAGACAGTAATCACACAGAAGCAGAAAGAGGCGTAAGCCTTAGGAATCAAGTTGCAGGAATGTCAAAGAAAGGAGACTAAAAGTCGTGGAAGAAAGAAATCTGAGAAAAACACGTACCGGTAAAGTTATCAGTGATAAAATGGATAAGACAATCGTCGTTGCAATCGAAGAGCACGTAAAACATCCGCTTTACAAGAAAGTTGTTAAGAGTACTTACAAATTGAAAGCGCATGATGAGAACAACGAGTGCGGCATCGGCGATACCGTTAAAGTGATGGAAACAAGACCTTTGTCCAAGGACAAGAGATGGAGACTTGTAGAAATCGTAGAAAAAGCTAAATAGAAATATTTTGGAAGGAGAATTGGCATGATTCAACAGGAAAGCAGACTGAAAGTCGCTGACAATACAGGTGCAAAAGAAATCCTTTGCATCAGAGTTATGGGTGGATCCACAAGAAGATATGCAAGTATCGGTGATGTGATTGTTGCTACGGTCAAAGATGCAACACCAGGCGGCGTTGTAAAAAAAGGTGACGTCGTAAAGGCTGTTGTTGTCCGTACTGTTAAAGGCGCACGTCGCAAAGATGGTTCTTATATTAGATTTGATGAAAATGCTGCTGTTATCATTAAAGATGATAAGACTCCCAGAGGAACACGTATTTTTGGACCGGTAGCAAGAGAGCTTCGTGAAAAACAGTTTATGAAGATTGTTTCTCTGGCTCCGGAAGTATTATAGGAGGTGCGTAGCATGGCAACTTTAAAAATTAAGAAAGGCGATACCGTAAAGGTGATTGCCGGCAAAGATAAAGGATCAGAAGGAAAGGTAGTATCTGTTGACATTAAAAAGCACAGGGTTGTTGTAGAAGGCGTCAACATGATTACCAAACATACAAAACCTTCAGCAGCGAACCAGAATGGCGGAATTATTCAAAAAGAAGCGCCTATTGATGTGTCAAACGTAATGTATGTCCACAAGGGACAGCCTACAAGAGTAGGTTTCAAGTTTGAAAATGACAAAAAAGTGCGTTTTGCAAAATCAACAGGTGAAGTGATTGATTAATTCTTAAGAAAGGAGAACTGGAAGCGTGAGCAGACTTAAAACGATGTATAATGACGAGATCGTAGATGCTATGATCAAAAAGTTCGGATATAAGAATGTTATGGAAGTACCGAAAATCGATAAGATTGTTATCAACATGGGTGTCGGCGAAGCAAAAGACAATGCGAAAGTATTGGAATCTGCTGTAAAGGACCTTGAGATTATCTCCGGTCAGAAGGCGGTACTTACCAAAGCAAAGAAGTCCGTTGCTAACTTCAAGATCAGAGAAGGTATGGCAATCGGATGTAAAGTTACCTTACGTGGGGAGAAGATGTACGATTTCTTAGATCGTCTCGTAAATCTTGCACTGCCCCGTGTGCGTGACTTCAGAGGTGTGAACCCTAACTCATTTGATGGAAGAGGCAATTATTCAATGGGTATCAAAGAACAGCTTATCTTCCCTGAAATCGAATATGACAAGGTAGATAAGGTTAGAGGAATGGATGTCATCTTTGTTACAACAGCAAAGACAGATGAAGAAGCACGTGAATTATTAAGATTGTTTAATATGCCATTTGCAAAATAGAAGGAGGTAAATTCATGGCTAAAACATCAATGAAGATTAAACAGCAGCGCAAACCGAAATTCTCCACCAGAGCGTACACCCGCTGCAGAGTTTGTGGACGTCCGCATGCTGTTCTTAGAAAATACGGAATCTGCAGAATTTGCTTCCGTGAATTAGCTTACAAGGGTCAGATTCCCGGCGTAAAAAAGGCAAGTTGGTAAATCGTATAGGAGGAAATAAAATGACAATGAGTGATCCTATTGCAGATATGCTTACAAGAATCCGTAATGCAAATACTGCAAAACATGATACAGTAGATGTTCCCTCTTCCAAAATGAAACTGGCTATTGCAGACATTCTTTTAGAGGAAGGGTATATTAAGAAATATGATCTGATTGATGAAGGAAGTTTCAAGACCATCCGCATCACACTGAAGTATGGCGTGGACAGAAATGATAAGATCATCAATGGATTAAAGAGAATTTCCAAACCGGGTCTTCGTATTTATGCCGGCAAGGAAGAACTGCCCAGAGTGCTTGGCGGACTTGGTATTGCAATCATCTCCACCAACCAGGGGGTTGTAACTGACAAGAAGGCAAGGGAATTACAGGTAGGCGGCGAAGTGCTGGCTTACGTATGGTAAATGAAAGCTTAGCAAATTTGATAGGAGGTACGGGCATGTCACGTATAGGAAGAATGCCAATCGCGATTCCTGCAGGCGTTACTGTAGAGATTGCAGAAAATAACAAAGTGACTGTAAAAGGTCCTAAAGGAACACTGGAAAGAGTGCTTCCGGCTGAAATGGAAATCAAGGTTGAAGGAGCAGAGGTACTTGTTTCCAGACCCAATGATTTAAAGAAAATGAAATCTTTGCATGGACTTACGAGAACATTGATCAACAATATGGTGGTCGGTGTGACAAATGGCTATGAAAAGAAACTGGAAGTAAATGGTGTTGGTTATAGAGCAGCCAAATCCGGCAACAAGTTAACCTTATCTTTAGGATATTCTCACCCAGTTGAGATGATCGACCCTGAAGGTATTGAAACCGTACTGGAAGGTCAGAACATCATCATCGTTAAGGGTATTGACAAAGAAAAAGTTGGCCAATTCGCAGCTGAAATCAGAGACAAGAGAAGACCTGAACCTTATAAGGGCAAGGGTATCAAGTATGCTGATGAAACAATCAGACGTAAAGTTGGTAAGACTGGTAAGAAATAGATAAGGAGAGTGTAAAGATGGTTAGTAAAGAGTCAAGACAAAAAGTTCGTGTTAAAAAGCACATGAAAATACGTAACCGCTTTAGCGGTACAGCTGAAAGACCTCGTCTTGCAGTATTCAGAAGTAATAATCATATGTATGCTCAAATTATTGACGATACAGTTGGAAATACTTTAGCTGCAGCTTCTACCGTAGAAAAAGAAGTAAAAGAGCAGCTGGAAAAGACCAATAACGTTGATGCAGCAGCATACTTAGGAACAGTTATTGCCAAGAGAGCACTTGAAAAAGGTATTGATACCGTAGTCTTTGACAGAGGCGGCTTTATATACCAGGGTAAGATTGCAGCATTAGCTGACGCAGCCAGAGAAGCTGGTCTTAAATTCTAGGAAGGGAGAAACTTAACATGAGACATACAATTATCGATGTCAGCGGCATGGAATTAACCGAAAAAGTTGTTTCCATCAAGCGAGTAACCAAGGTTGTTAAGGGAGGCCGCAACATGCGTTTTACAGCCCTGGTAGTAGTTGGAGACATGAACGGTCATGTAGGCGCTGGTCTTGGTAAGGCAACAGAAATTCCTGAGGCAATCCGCAAAGGAAAAGAGGATGCCATCAAGCATCTGGTTTCTGTAGCAATTGATGACAATAAGAGTATCACACATGATTTCACAGGAAAATTCGGTTCTGCTTCCGTTCTTTTAAAGAAGGCTCCCGAAGGTACAGGTATCATCGCAGGCGGTCCTGCGCGTATTGTCTGTGAACTTGCCGGCATCAAGAATATCCGTACGAAGTCACTGGGATCCAACAACAAGCAGAACGTTGTACTTGCAACGATTGCAGGTTTAAATGCGCTTAAGACACCTGAAGAAGTAGCCAGAAAGCGCGGAAAATCTGTAGAAGAGATTATGGCATAGGAGGGGACGATAAGATGGCAGATCAGAAAATGTTAAAGATTACTTTAGTTAAGTCTCCTATCGGAGCAGTTCCCAAGCATAAAGCTACCGTTAATTCTATGGGACTTAGAAAGCTGAATAAGTCGATCGTGCTGCCTGACAATGCAGCTACAAGAGGTCAGATCCAGCAGATCAGACATTTAGTTAAAGTAGAAGAAGTTTAATGAAGATAAGGAGGTGTCAGCAATGAGTATTGAATTATCAACTTTAAGACCTGCAGAAGGTTCTAAGCATAATGATAATTTTAGAAGAGGTCGTGGACACGGATCAGGAAACGGTAAGACAGCCGGTAAGGGTCACAAGGGTCAGAAGGCTCGTTCAGGAGCACCGAGACCGGGCTTTGAAGGTGGTCAGATGCCTTTATACAGAAGAATCCCCAAGAGAGGGTTTACCTGCCCAAGCTCAAAGGATATCGTTGGTATTAACTTGGCTGTACTCAATGACAGATTTGAAGACGGTGCTGTGGTAGACGTTGAAGCGTTGATGGAAAGCGGTATCGTTAAAAATCCGAAAGACGGCGTCAAGATCCTCGGAAATGGAGAAATTACCAAGAAGCTTACAGTAAAGGCAAATGCTTTCAGTGCATCCGCAAAAGAAAAAATTGAAGCTGCTGGTGGAACTGTAGAGGTGATGTAATATGCTTACAACCCTAAAGAACGCATTTAAAATCAAAGAAATAAGAAACAAGCTATTGTTCACATTAGGCATGCTGGTTGTGATTCGCTTAGGATCACAGCTGCCTGTGCCGGGTGTAAGGACGCAGGAATTTTTAAACTGGTTCAACCAGAAGGTGGGCGATGATTTCAGCTTTTTCAACGCATTTACAGGCGGATCATTTGAAAGAATGTCCATTCTTGCCCTTAACATTACGCCCTATATCACATCCTCCATTATCATGCAGCTTCTGACGATTGCGATTCCGAAGCTGGAAGAGATGCAGAAGGAGGGCGAGGACGGAAGAAAGAAGATTGCTTCCATCACCCGTTATGTGACTGTGGGACTTGCCTTGATAGAGGCTTCCGCAATGGCGGCAGCGTTCTGGAGCGGAAACATGCTCAAAGAGAAGAATGCTCTAAGCGTGATTACGGTTATCACAGCGCTTACAGCAGGCAGTGCTTTCCTTATGTGGATAGGGGAGCGGATTACGGAAAAGGGCGTGGGAAACGGTATTTCCATCGTGTTGATTATCAATATCATTTCGAGGATACCGCAGGATATCGATCAGCTGTTTGAGCAATTCGTGTTCGGAAAGGCAATTGCGGTAGGAGCCGTAGCGGCAATTATTATTCTTGCCATTATAGTGGCTATGGTTATTATGGTCATTATTTTGAATGACGGTGTCCGCAAGATTCCTGTGCAGTATGCGAAAAAGGTACAGGGAAGAAAAATGGTAGGAGGACAGACCTCTTCCATTCCCTTAAAGATCAACACTGCAGGCGTTATTCCCATTATCTTTGCATCATCCCTGATGCAGCTGCCCATTATCGTCAGCAGCTTTTTCAATTACAATGGCGGCGGCGTGTGGGGACAGATTCTTAAGGGATTAAATTCGGGTAACTGGTGTAAGCCGTCAGAGCCTGTTTATTCTATTGGTTTACTTGTGTATATCATTTTGGTTATTTTCTTTGCTTATTTCTATACCTCTATTACGTTCAACCCAATAGAGATTGCAGAGAATATGAAAAAACAGGGTGGATTTATCCCCGGTATCAGACCCGGTAAGCCAACCAGTGAATATTTGACAAAGATCCTGAATTACATTATCTTCATCGGAGCGGCAGGTCTTACGATCGTATGTGTAGTGCCATTTTTGTTTAATGGTATATTTGGCGCACAGGTTACCTTTGGAGGAACCAGTCTGATCATTATCGTCAGTGTAGTACTTGAGACGATCAAGCAGATCGAATCACAGATGCTGGTACGTAATTATAAAGGATTCTTAAATGACTAATGAGTCGTTTGGTACTAAATATATTAGAGGTTAAAGAAAAGCCGGGGCGCATAGAGCGCAGCTTTTCTTTTGCCTCTATATTAGCATGAGAGGGAAATCAGGATGAATAAATTGCTTGATAGCAATTTATTCATCCAAGAATTTGTGGCGAAGCGTCACAAATTCTGTGATGGCAGAGCGAAATTTGATATTTCGCTCGTCGCCTCAGCGTAAAACGCTTCGGGATGGAGGAAAGGATGAAAATAATTATGTTAGGTGCGCCTGGCGCCGGTAAAGGCACACAGGCAAAAATGATTGCAGATAAATATCATGTTCCGCATATTTCCACAGGTGATATTTTCAGGGCAAATATCAAAAATGGCACGGAACTTGGAATGGAAGCGAAAAAGTATATGGATCAGGGGCTTTTGGTGCCGGATGAGCTGACGGTGAAGATTCTGCTTGACAGGGTTGCAAAGGATGACTGCCAGAATGGGTATGTGCTGGACGGATTCCCGAGGACGATTCCGCAGGCGCAGGTTCTCGACAAGGCATTGGAGGAGATTGATGATAAGATTGATTTCGCTATCAATGTGGATGTGCCGGACGAAAATATCATTAAGAGAATGGGCGGCAGACGTGCCTGCTTAAGCTGCGGCGCTACGTACCATGTAGAACATATTCCACCGAAAAAGGAAGGAATCTGTGATGCCTGCGGGAAGGAGCTGGTGCTTCGGGATGATGACAAGCCGGAAACGGTTGGAAACCGCCTTGATGTTTACCATAAGCAGACACAGCCATTGATTGATTTTTACAGCGCCAAGGGAATCTTAAAGACGGTAGACGGCACGGCAGATATGAAAGATGTATTTGCAGCAATCGTGTCTATCTTAGGTTGAAAGGCAAGGATTTCAAATGGCTGTAACGATTAAATCAGAAAGAGAAATTGAGCTGATGCGTGAATCCTGCAAAATTCTTGCGGAGGTTCATTTAAAGCTGGGAGAAGCAATTAAACCGGGAATATCCACTTGGGAAATCGATCATTTGGGAGAAAACCTGATTCGCAGCTACGGATGTGTGCCTAATTTTCTGAATTATAACGGTTATCCGGCATCTATATGTGTCTCTGTAAATGATGAAGTGGTCCACGGGATTCCATCCAAGGAAAGGATTCTTATGGAAGGCGATATCGTCAGCCTGGATGCGGGGCTTATTTATAAGGGATATCACTCTGACGCTGCGCGCACTTACCCTGTGGGCAGGGTGAGCGCGCAGGCAGCAAAGCTGATCGAAGTTACGAAACAGAGCTTCTTTGAAGGAATCAAATATGCCAGGGCAGGATGTCACCTGCATGATATTTCAAATGCTATTGATGCTTATTGCAGCCAATATGGCTATGGTATCGTGAGAGATCTGGTGGGTCATGGAATTGGCACGCACCTTCATGAGGAGCCGCAGATTCCTAACTTCCGTCAGTGGAGGAAGGGAATAAGGCTCCGCCCCGGTATGACGCTTGCAATAGAGCCTATGATCAATATGGGAAGCTGCTATGTGGAATGGCTGGATGATGACTGGACGGTGGTGACAGAGGATGGTTCCCTTTCTGCACACTACGAAAATACAGTGCTCATTACGGAAGGAGATCCGGAAATCTTAACGCTGCTTCCAGATCAGACTTTAATCTGATGCAGGTTAAGGTCTGTGCAAATGGAGGAATCTATGACAGGAATGTTTGCCATCTCCAAGGCAGGGCATGATAAAGGGCAGATGTATGTAATCGTTCGGGAAGAGGGAGAGTTTGCCTATCTTGCAGACGGAAAAGCAAGGACGGCAGATAACCCTAAAAAGAAGAAAAAGAAGCATCTGCAGCTGGTAAAGACAGACCTTGATGAGAACCTGCTGGAGAAAATAAGAAACCAGAATATCATATATAATGAAGAGATCAAGTATGCTATTAAAGTAAGAATGGAAAAAGGGTATCAAAAACAGGAGGATGCCCTATGTTAAGGAGGTAACGCATGTCAAAAGCTGATGTAATTGAAATTGAAGGAACTGTAGTGGAGAAGCTCCCCAACACCATGTTCCAGGTGGAACTTGAAAATGGACACAGGGTGTTAGCGCATATTAGCGGAAAGTTAAGACAGAATTTTATCCGTATCCTTCCCGGCGATAAGGTCACTTTGGAATTATCACCATATGACTTAAGCAAAGGCAGAATCATCTGGAGAGATAAGTAATTGCGGAAAGCATATCAAATGTAAGAAAATACTTGCATTTGTAAATATATCATGCTATAATGTAAAACGGTCTTTTTTGAAAGGAGGGTTTAACATGAAGGTTAGATCATCAGTAAAACCGATTTGCGAAAAGTGCAAAATCATCAAGAGAAAAGGACGCATCAGAGTAATCTGTGAGAATCCGAAGCACAAACAGAGACAAGGATAATCCACTGCTAAAGCAGAAGGGTTCTTGTCCAATTATTATGAAGCGGCTGCAGTGCAGCGGGAGCTGTACTGATTTATATAATTGTACAAAAGAGCCTTAGTGATTACTTCTTGGTTCGTGATGGATTTACATGCAGAGATTCTGAATGTAATGTATTCGCGTAAGATCGGTGAAATCCGGTTGGGTTAAAATTACCCCAATCAATTAGTATCAGCGCATAAGATATGCGCAAAAGAAAATGGAGGAAATGTAAATGGCTCGTATTGCAGGTGTTGACTTACCCAGAGAAAAACGTGTAGAAATTGGTTTGACCTATGTTTATGGAATCGGAAGAGCAAGTTCTAATAAGATTTTAGCACAGGCAAAGGTTAATCCTGATACTCGTGTCAGAGAGCTGACGGATGATGAAGTCAAGAGAATCAGCGAAGTGATTGACGCTGGTTACATGGTTGAAGGTGACTTGAGAAGAGAAGTTGCCATGAACATCAAGAGACTTCAGGAAATCGGATGCTACAGAGGTATACGCCATAGGAAAGGTCTTCCTGTACGTGGACAGAAGACAAAGACAAACGCAAGAACAAGAAAAGGACCTAAGAGAACCGTTGCTAACAAGAAGAAATAATCTTAGCAATAGAAGGTTTTTTGGCGGATGTCAAAAGCAGGCAGTTTTGAAACAATTCACAATGATTTTGAAGAAAGTAGGTTAGTTTAAATGGCAGCAAAAAAAGTTACGAAAAAAGTGACAAAAAAACGTGTCAAGAAAAACGTTGAACATGGACAGGCACATATCCAGTCTTCATTTAACAACACGATTGTTACATTGACAGACAATGAAGGAAATGCTTTAAGCTGGGCAAGTGCCGGCGGTCTTGGATTCAGAGGTTCAAGGAAATCTACTCCATATGCAGCGCAGATGGCAGCTGAGACAGCTACCAAGGCAGCTCTGATACATGGTCTTAAGACGGTAGATGTTATGGTAAAGGGACCTGGTTCAGGACGTGAAGCAGCAATCCGTGCACTTTCTGCATGCGGACTGGAAGTAACAAGCATCAGAGACGTGACACCCGTTCCTCACAATGGATGCCGTCCGCCTAAGCGCCGTCGTGTATAGTCAAAAGTGTTATCAATAAGGAATCGTTGGAAGAAGGCGCTCTTAGCGCTGTAAACAATAACAGGAGGAAAATAAAATGGCAGTAAACAGAGTTCCGGTATTAAAAAGATGCAGATCGCTTGGTCTTGATCCTGTATTTTTGGGATATGACAAGAAGTCAAACAGAACAAATGCAAGAGCAGGCAAGAAAGTAAGTGAATATGGTCTTCAGCTTCGCGAAAAGCAGAAAGCGAAATTCATCTACGGCGTGCTTGAGAAACCTTTCAGAAATTATTACAAGAAAGCTGATAGAATGAAAGGAATGACAGGTGAAAACCTGATGGTCATGCTGGAAAGCAGACTTGACAGTGTGATATTCCGTATGGGATTTGCCAGAACCAGAAGAGAGGCAAGACAGGTAGTCGGTCATCAGCATGTGCTGGTAAATGGCAAACCGGTTCAAATCCCTTCCTATTTGGTTAAGGCAGGAGATGTGATCGAAATCAGAGAAAAATCCAAATCCTTACAGAGATATAAAGATATCCTTGAAGTGACAGCAGGAAGACTGGTTCCTGAATGGATAGACGTGGACCAGGAAGCGTTGAAGGGTACTGTTAAGAACCTTCCTACAAGAGAGATGATTGACGTTCCCGTAAATGAAATGCTTATCGTCGAGTTATATTCTAAATAAACCTATAAAAGATGCTTTAGACAGCGTTATGCGCTGTCTAAGTGCATCTGTATTGTTCGTAAAGGAGGGTATTTGCAATGTTTGATTTCGAAAGACCAAATATTGAGGTAGCAGAAATCTCTGAGGATGAAAAGTATGGCAGATTTGTCGTAGAGCCTCTGGAAAGAGGTTACGGTATTACACTTGGTAATTCACTTAGAAGAATTATGCTCTCTTCACTTCCTGGCGCTGCTGTAAGCCAGGTCAAGATTGAAGGCGTGCTTCATGAGTTCAGTTCCATTGAAGGCGTCAAAGAAGATGTGACTGAAATCATCATGAACATCAAGAGCCTTGCAATCAGAAATAACAGCGATACAAACGAACCGAAAACCGCATACATCGAATACGAGGGCGAGGGCGTCGTTAAGGCGTCAGACATTCAGTGTGATCAGGACATCGAAATACTGAATCCTGAACTCACGATCGCAACCTTGAGCGGCAAGAGTACCAAGCTGTACATGGAACTTACCATTACCAAAGGAAGAGGTTATGTAAGTGCGGATAAGAATAAGAGCGACGATCTTCCTATCGGTGTGATTGCGATTGACTCCATCTATACACCTGTTGAGAGAGTGAATGTAACCGTTGAAAACACACGTGTCGGACAGATTACAGATTTTGATAAGCTGACATTGGACGTCTATACAAACGGCACACTGGTACCTGACGAGGCAGTCAGCCTGGCTGCAAAAGTACTCAGCGAACATTTAGGACTTTTCATTGATTTATCCGAAAATGCCAAGACTGCAGAGGTTATGGTAGAGAAGGAAGAGGATGAGAAGGAAAAAGTATTGGAAATGAGCATTGACGAGTTAGAATTGTCTGTTCGTTCCTACAATTGTTTAAAGAGAGCCGGTATCAATACGGTGGAAGAACTGACGAACAAGACCTCAGAAGATATGATGAAGGTCCGCAACTTAGGACGCAAGTCATTGGAAGAGGTTCTTGCAAAGCTGAAGGAATTAGGATTACAGCTTAATCCAAGCGATGAGGTTTAATTCTGTTCATAAATAGGTTGTGTGATGCGCAAAGCGGTAAATCCAAAGAGTTCGCTGTGCGTTCTCATAAATGGAAGAAAACTGCATTCGGTAAATAAGCCCAAAGAGCGTTGCCGGATGTACCATGAAGGGCATAGACCCATTGAGAAAGGAGCCGAAAAATGGCAAAATACAGAAAGCTGGGCAAAAGATCTGACCAGAGAAAAGCATTACTTAGAAACCAGGTAACAGCACTTATCTACAATGGCAAAATCGTTACCACACAGGCAAGGGCAAAGGAAGTACAGAAAATCGTTGACGGTCTTATCGCACTTGCAGTAAAAGAAAAAGACAATTATGAGACAGTTACCGTTTCCGCAAAGGTTCCTGTAAAGGACAAAGACGGAAAGAGAGTAAAAGAAGTAGTTGACGGAAAGAAAGTTACCAAGTTCGAGACAGTGGACAAGGAAATCAAGAAAGACCTTCCTTCCAGACTGCATGCAAGACATCAGATGCTCAAGGTTTTATACCCTGTGACTGAAGTTCCTACAACCAATGCAGGAAAGAAGAGAGGCACGAAGGAAGCAGACTTAGTCGCTAAGCTGTTCGACGAGTACGGTCCTAAATACGCAAGCCGCAACGGCGGTTACACGAGAATCATCAAGATTGGTCAGCGTAAGGGCGACGGCGCTATGGAAGTAGTGCTTGAGTTAGTATAAGAGGTAAGATTGGATCCCCGCATGGAAATGCGGGGATTTCTTTAATATAAAAGCACTCGAATAATATGCTATTAGAAGGAAATGCTAAGGAATATATATCTACAGCATACCAATAAAAATAATATGGATTCATACTATCTTTACCATTTATTTTATGTTAATATAAAGTCATGCAAATGCTTAGATTTGCAATGGAAATTTTGAAAATTAAAGGATAATGCGACAGAATACAAAAGGTGGATGCGGGTACATGTGTCTGGATAAAGAACTGTATATGAGGTTTCCTGCTGTTTTAAGAGATAAATTGCTTAATCATGAATTAGAATTGCCGGATACAGTTAAATATAATTATGATAAGTTGCTGGCATACAGAGCTGTAGAGCGAAAGGCTGATGATAATCGTGAGGTGACTTTGAATGATTTTAAGTCATATTTTGAATTGGGTAGGAAGCCTAAAAGTCCTAGAGGTGTAAAAAGGGATATTACAAAAGATGAGCATGTGTGCTGGTGGCTTTATAAAGATGCGGACGTGAGTGGATTTAAGTTGATGGAGGGGTTACCCGGAATGAATTGCAATTTTAATGCCATATATGAGGAGTGAGGTTTCGCTTTTAACAGCGCAGCCCGGTATGGAATGCGTAGTCTTGCCAGCATTTAATATCAATAAGATGCTTGAAAAAAATTGAATACTGATAACAATAAAATGCCGTTACGCTACGTTCTTTAGCAACGGCATTTTGCAAAAATACATAAACGGAGAGGAAATACATACATGGATGGAGTATATCAGGCGGTTAAAAGCTTCTTAAAATCTTTTGTGAATTTGTTTGTGGCAATCATTGAGCTGTTTACGGCGCTAATCAATGGGATAGCTTCCCTTATTGGGAAGTTACGCCCCCGCATATCGGAAAGATACGCAGAGTTGAAAAGCAGCGGCAGCAAAAATAATGAAACAGCAGGATGGAAAATCAGGTGGCGGGGCGAAAACACGTTGGATTTCAAGAATGGGGAGGAAATACTTGTAGAGAAGATCCGTACCCAGTTGAATGAGAAGATTACCGGAAAAGATCAATATCTTTTCTTTTATGCCAGAGTGAGGGAACAAAATTCCGGGATTTATGCAATCGTATTGTCGGTGCTCGCATTAGTGCTGGCAGGGGGCATTGTAGTCAGCGGTGCTGGGAGCAATGATGTACGTATATTTGCACTCATTTTTATGCTGCTGGCTTGTGCGGCAGCATGTATTGTAATGATTTGCCATCAAAAGCAGGAAGTATACCGCAGAATAAGCAGGTTGATTCTGGAAAAGGAATTTTGCGGCAGGTTCTGTGGAGAAGTCGAGGAAAACGGACAGGATGGACAAGCGATAAAGGAAGAGGGAGCAGGAAAAGCAGAGAAAAAGCAGGAGGAAGAAGTTCCTAAAGCAGAAGAGGAAAACAGCGGATGTCAGGCTGCGCCAAACACCCTTATGGTAAAAGAAACAAGTGCTGAAGAATCAGCACTTGAAGAAAAAAGCATTTAATTTACCACCTTCTGGAAATGTTGGTAATCTTTGCTGGAATTCCAGTTCCCGCCCCAGGTAAATCCATGCGCCTTGAATAACTGATAGCATAAATCGGATTCATCAATTTTATAAGGAAAGTCGTTGGAGCGGTCGGCGTACATCTCACTGCCTTTGGGTGAGATGTAGGTTTCACCGCTTCCGTCTTTATTGAAGACCACATAAGGGTTATAAAACGGATTGATGTCAATGGCACAGCCAAGGGCATGCTTGGAGAGAGAGTCTGTGCCGTCTACCACCCGATAATTAAAGCAGGAAGTGTTGTTATCTAGCATGGAAGCCGTGTCGTCGCCGCCGTATTCGTCAATCAGCCTTATCTTTTCAATCTGATATTCGTTCAGATACAGTTCATAAAAAATCTCCACTAGATCCTGTGCAATCCCTTTGTTGCAGATCATTTCCCCCACCTGTACTTTCCCGTCAAAATCATAATAAAGGACATTTAAATAACGCAGATCGTCATAAGAGATGGCAAGAACAGCATCATCTGGTACGACATTGACCGCCTGGAGCGACAGCGCAGGAGCTACCGATTCAGTGACCGGGTAAGAAAGCCCCGTAATCCGAGCCGTCACAGCCGCCGTCAGAGGCTGATAAAAAAATCCGTCCTCATAGTGGACGCTGTCTTCCGTTTCCTCTGCTAAAGGTGAAAAGGCAGGAGCAGGCGAGGCGGAAGGCACCGGCGATGGGGATGCATCAGGTGAAGCGGTTGGCAGAGCTGCCAGAGAAGCAGAAGGCGCAGCAGACGCAGCAGACGCCTCCGGCGCGGCATAAGCAGTTTCTGGATTATGTTCAGCATACTCAGAAAGCGTTTCTCCGCTGGTAAGCACTCTGCTCAGCACCGAACAGACAAAAACAATAAAAATAAGAAATAAAGCCGGTTTCAGCCATTTATTCATATGGAAAATCCTCCTACATTTATATTGCATTTCGTAACTGCTTAGATGAAGGGCTGCCACTATTTATCATACGATAAAACACAATCTATTGCAAATGAAAACAATATCCTGTACAATATAGGACGAATCAAATATTACGGAATATATATGCAGAAATAAAAGGGAAAACAGCATGGGAATCATAGAAACCAAGGATTTGGTATTTGAATATATAAGGCGGGATGAGGAAGGTAACGTGGAGGGAATCACCCGCGCGGTGGATGGGGTGAATCTGAATGTGAACCAGGGAGATTTTATTGCAATCTTAGGGCACAATGGTTCTGGGAAATCCACTCTCGCCAAGCATATCAATGCAATCCTTTACCCCACGGAGGGAACGGTGTGGGTAGACGGAAAGGACACCTCTGATGACGCCAATCTATGGGAAGTGCGCCAGAAAGCAGGGATGGTCTTCCAGAACCCGGATAACCAGATCATCGGTCAGGTAGTGGAGGAAGATGTGGGGTTTGGACCGGAAAACTTAGGCGTGCCTACGGAAGAAATCTGGGAGAGGGTGAAAGAAAGCCTTAAAGCCGTGGGTATGTATGAGTTCCGCAAGCATTCTCCCAACAAGCTCTCCGGCGGACAGAAGCAGAGGGTCTCCATTGCAGGCGTAATCGCCATGCATCCCAAATGCATCGTGTTAGATGAGCCTACGGCAATGCTGGATCCCAACGGGAGGAAAGAGGTCATCCGCGCGACACGGGCGCTAAACGATGTGGAAGAAATTACGGTGATTCTGATTACCCATTATATGGAAGAAATCATTCATGCAAACAAGGTATTTGTTATGGATAAAGGAAAGGTTGCCATGGAGGGGACGCCAAAGGAAATCTTCAGCCAGGTGGACAAATTAAAATCCCTGCGGCTGGATGTGCCCCAGGTCACGCTCCTTGCACATGAATTGCGAAAGAGCGGCGTTGCCATACCGGAAGGGATTCTGACCCGGGAGGAACTGGTGGCAGCGCTGGGGCTGGGTAAAAGATAGCCATAGGCAATAGGCGGAAATGAGGATAAGATGTCAATCATTTTGGATCATGTAAATTATATATATGAAGCGGGGACAGCCATGGAGTACGCGGCGCTTAAGGACGTCTGCCTTACCATACCTGACGGGCAGTTCATCGGTCTGATTGGTCATACCGGCTCCGGCAAGTCCACTTTGGTGCAGCACCTGAATGGGCTTTTGGCGCCCACCAGCGGCAATGTGTACTATAATGGAGCAGATATTCATGACAGTGATTATAATAGGAAGGAACTGCGCAGCAAGGTGGGGCTGGTCTTTCAATATCCCGAGCACCAGCTGTTCGAGATTGATGTTTTTTCCGATGTCTGCTACGGTCCCAAGAACTTAGGGCTGGATAAAAAGGAAACGGAGCTTCGGGCTTATGCAGCATTGAAGCAGGTGGGGCTTGAAGATGACTTCTTTTATCAATCACCTTTTGACCTCTCAGGCGGGCAAAAGAGGCGGGTGGCGATTGCAGGCGTGCTGGCAATGAAGCCGGAGGTATTGATTTTAGATGAGCCTACGGCGGGTCTTGACCCCAAGGGGAGAGATGAGATTTTAGATCAGATTGCAAAGCTGCGGGAGGAGACCGGTATGACGGTAATTCTGGTTTCCCACAGCATGGAAGATGTGGCGAAGTATGTGGACAGAATCATTGTGATGAACAAGGGACAGGTCATGTTCGATGATGTGCCGAAAGAAGTGTTTCGTCATTACAAAGAGCTGGAAGAGGTGGGGCTGGCAGCGCCCCAGGTAACTTACATCATGCAGGCACTGAAAGAAAACGGACTTCCTGTGGACACGGACATTACCACCATTGAAGAGGCAAAAACGGCGATTCTGCAAGCGCTGAACCGATAGGAAGGCAATAATGCAGCAGAAAAGAAGCGAGGAATCATGTTAAGAGATATTACATTGGGACAATACTATCAGACAGATTCGGTGATACACAGGTTAGATCCAAGGGTCAAGCTTGTGACTACCATCTGTTATATTATTTCTCTTTTTATTGTAGATAATTTTATAGGCTATATCATAGCGGGACTTTTTTTGGCGCTGATTATCAAATTGTCAAAGGTGCCGGTTAAATTCATGGTCAGGGGAATGAAATCCATCGTGTTTCTATTGATTATAGCGGTGGGATTTAACTTATTTCTAACGCCAGGGGAGACGGCGGTAGCCTTCTGGAAGCTAAAAATTACCTGGGAGGGAATCCGGTTGGCAGCGTTTATGGCAATCCGTCTTGTTTTCCTGATTATGGGATCGTCGGTGATGACGCTGACGACTACGCCCAACAACCTGACGGACGGCATGGAAAGCCTGCTTGGACCCTTGAAAAAGCTCAAGGTGCCGGTGCATGAAATTTCCATGATGATGTCTATTGCACTTCGGTTTATCCCTATTTTGCTGGAAGAAACGGACAAGATCATGAAGGCACAGATTGCCAGGGGCGCGGACTTTGAAAGCGGGAATCTGATTAAGAAGGCAAAGAGCCTTGTCCCCTTGCTGGTTCCTCTGTTCATATCGGCATTCAGGCGCGCTAATGATCTGGCGATGGCGATGGAAGCAAGATGCTACAGGGGCGGGGAGCACCGTACCAAGATGAAGCCTCTCATTTACAAAAAGCGGGATGCACTTGCATATGGCACAGTGGTATGTTATCTGGCGCTCTGTGTGGTATTTGGAAGAATATTATTATGAAAAGAGTAAAGCTGGTGGTCGCCTATGACGGAACAGCCTATCACGGATGGCAGGTTCAGCCCGGAGCGCCCACTATAGAAGGAGAATTGAATCGTGCGCTGGGGGCGCTTTTGGGAGAGGAGATCAAAGTCATCGGAGCCAGCAGGACGGATGCCGGAGTCCATGCACTTTGCAATGTGGCAGTGTTTGACACAGATACCCGTATCCCGGCAGAAAAGATTGCCTATGCGCTGAATCAGAGGCTGCCGGAGGATATCCGGATTCAGGCGTCAGAGGAAACCGTGCCGGGCTTTCATCCCAGGCACTGTGACAGCCGGAAGACCTATGAATACAGGATACTGAATGCGCCCTTTCCTTTACCTACCAAAAGACTGTACGCGCATTTCACCTATGTGCCCCTTGACGTGGACAGGATGAAGCAGGCAGCACTTTACCTAATAGGCGAACATGATTTTAAGAGCTTTAGTTCGCCGGCAGCAGCGGTGGAGTCCACGGTCAGGACCATTTATCAGCTGGCAGTGGCGAAGGAAGAAGACGAGATTATCATACGGGTGTGCGGCAACGGCTTTTTATATAATATGGTAAGAATCATAGCGGGAACATTGATAGAAGCAGGACGCGGAAGCATGGAGCCAGAGCACATAAAAGAAATCCTGGCGGCAAGGGACCGCGGGGCGGCAGGTCCCACTGCCCCGGCATGCGGGCTTACGCTGATAAAATATGAGTTTTTATAATTTTATATTGACACACACGGAAGCGTATAATATAATTATTCAATGTGGCAACGTTTGTTAATGCTTGACCTGACGAGCATTCCTCTGACATAATCGGCAGTAGGAACTTCGTCATATCCCTAGGTAAAGCATTATAAATAGAATACCTGAAATGGTTTGAAATCACTCTGGCGGCCCGGACATCCGTCTGGTGTATGGAGAAACATCAGGAGAAACTTAATTTCTTAGCTCCGGTTTGCGGGCTAAAGCAAGAATGGAGGATTATCATGAAAACATTTATGGCTAGTCCTGCTACAATCGAAAGAAAATGGTATGTAGTAGACGCTGCAAATATGACATTGGGTCGTTTAGCTTCAGAAGTGGCTAAAGTTTTAAGAGGTAAGAACAAACCGATCTTTACACCGCATATGGATACAGGCGATTTTGTAATCGTCGTAAACGCTGATAAGGTTAAAGTGACAGGAAGAAAGTTAGACCAGAAGATTTACTACCATCACTCAGATTACGTTGGCGGAATGAAGGAAGCTACACTGCGTGAGATGATGGCAAAGAAGCCTGAGAAGGTAGTTGAGCTTGCTGTTAAGGGAATGCTTCCCAAGGGACCTTTAGGAAGACAGATGTATACGAAGCTTCATGTGTACGCAGGACCTGACCACAAGCATGCGGCTCAGAAGCCCGAAGTATTAACATTTTAAGAGGGACTGAAAGGAGAAGAGTAAAATGGCTAAATCAGCAAGATTCTACGGAACAGGTAGAAGGAAAAAATCAATTGCCAGAGTATATTTAATGCCCGGTAAAGGCGATATCGTAATCAATAAAAGACCTATAGATGAATATTTTGGATTAGAGACCTTGAAAGTTATCGTTCGTCAGCCCCTGGCTGCAACAGAAACCGTTGACAAGTACGACGTTCTGGTTAACGTTCGCGGCGGCGGATACACAGGTCAGGCAGGCGCAATCAGACATGGTATTGCAAGAGCGCTGCTCCAGGTAGATGCAGACTACAGACCAATCCTCAAGAAAGCAGGATTCCTTACAAGAGATCCTCGTATGAAAGAAAGAAAGAAATACGGACTCAAAGCAGCCCGCCGTGCACCACAGTTTTCAAAGAGATAAGCAGTTATCTGCGAACAGAGATATATGGAAACGCTTTGGAATGCTTGCATTCCAGAGCGTTTTTATATATCTCTGTTCATAGGAACGCAAGAATGACCGAGATGAAGCGAAGCGGAATCGAGGTTATGCTTGCGTTCGCAGATAACGTCCGGAAGCCGCGATAATGTCTGTTAGCCAGCAAACAGAGATAGGCAGCAAAACATCAAATATAGACTTGGTTGTTTTTTAGGTTTTGTTGATTTTTGTGATATAATTGCATATAATAAAAACAGATAGGAAACTATCTTTGGAGAGTTCCTGCCAGATAGTGGAAGATTTTAAACTCGTAGGGAGCAGTAATGCTCCCTCATTTTTTTTAAGAGGGATAGAATGGAAGAATTCAAACTGTATAGTGTGTCAGACGAATACATAGAGTATTTGCGGAAAGTGTTTCCAAATGTATATTCAAATAAGGAAACAGCGAGAACTCATACCTGAAAGTATGTTGGTATAGTGTTATGTTTGGAAAATTATCATTACTATATACCGATGTCTTCGCCAAAAGAAACAGATTATCAGATTGCTGGCGAGAAAAAGGTAATTAAAAAGAGTATTGTTCCGATTATACGGATCGTGGTAAAAAATTCAAAGGGACAAAAGGAGTTAAAGGGAACTCTGCGAATTAGTCATATGATACAGGTTCCGCCTTCAGAACTACAGCTTTATGATATCGAAAATGAGCCGGACAGTACATATAAAGATTTGGTACAGAATGAAATGATATTTATTCGTAAAAACCAGGATAAAATTCTTGCTAATGCAAAATTGTTATATAAGCAAAAAACAGAAAATGACTTCTCGGCAGGATATGTAAAAGCTGCATTAGAGTATAAAGCTTTAGAGAAACTATGCGGAGATTTTATGAGTGAAAAGAAATAAGAAAAACAATGTGGAATTGTTAGGGAATGTATAGATAAGTGACAGGTAACTAACAAATGCTTTGAAAATGCCGAAAAATAAGGATCTGAAACTATCAAAGAGATAAGCAGTTCGCAGATAACGTACGGAAGCAGTGGAGATATATATGCAAAACCCACAGAGATATTTTGTTTGTGGGTTTTTTGATGATATGATATACTCATACTGAACTAACCCATTGGTGTAACGGAGGTGTGAGTATGTTTCCAAAAGTGGTGCAGGTTGTGCCAATGCGGGATTATTCCGTATATGTATATTTTGAAGATGGAAAGATTGTACTCTATGATATGCCGCAGATGATTGAGAAAGAGGCTATTGCATAATTCATGGAGCTTTTTGTACAAAATGCCAGTAGATATTTATCAGAAAATGAGTATAATATAAGTAAGAAGTTCGGTTGAACCTCTTATTATTCTGTCGGGACTGCATATCGGCATTTATAGAAAAGGTGCAGATACAAATGTTTTTGTAATTTCATCGGTAAGAATAAAGAGTGAAGGTCTCCATTAACCTTTGGTAGCCAATCCATAAAGAGATGAACATTAAAGAGGGTCTCCATTAACCTTCGGTAATTAATCCGTAAAGAGATGAACATTAACGAGTGGGAAGTTGGTATAACTTCCCACATTTTTTGAAAAAGAGGTAAAATAGTGTTTAAGTTTGATGGGAATATAAAGTTTATTAACATAGATTCAAACTATATTCCATTATCTTCTGCAAAAGAAAAGCATAAAAATTGGAAAAATATTAATCAGGAATGTTATCTGGTGTATGAATATGCTTTGAAGTCAAAAATGGGAGATGCAGATATTTGGGTACAATATGATGAGGGAAATTTGGTAAAGCATATCATGGCGGTGATAGATATTAAGAAAATGATTCCCGTTAAATTAGGAGTGTATAAAGAAGTAAATTTGAATAAAGAAAATGCTGATACACCGGAAGTGGCAAAATATAAGGATTTAATGAATAAAGAATACTCTTTTTGTCTGAAAATTGCAGGAGATTTAATAAAGAAAGCTAATAGGTTGTATAGCAGCCAGGTGACCACGGGAAAAGTCAAAAAATTTTGTTGTGATTTTAAATTGCTGGAGCAGGTGTGCGATACATACGTGATTTAATATGAAGATTAAAACAAGAACATTTAGCCAAGCGATTGTATGGGGTTGAATTAAGTGCTGTGGGTAAGTGACAAGTAACTAACAAAGTGCTTGAGAAATGCCGGAAATTTCATTGTTTTATGGAATACGAGTAACCATGTAAGGCAGTTAAAATTGATTTTACCATGGTGCGTTCTGCATTAGGATGAATTGATGCAGAATTGGGAATTATCAAAGGATGGAAAGATTGTACTCTATGATATGTCGCAGATGATTGAGAAAGAGGCTATCTAATTATAAATTTTAGGCAAGGAGAAACGCAAGATGAAGGATAATGAACTGCTTTCCGCACCCATCAGCAAAATCCATATGATACCTATGGATGTAATTAATGGGTTTGAGGTCCGCCCCGGAATGTATGAAGTTAACGGCGCCACGGCAATTCCGTGCGGAGTTAATTTTACAGTATATTCTTATGGCGCAACTTCCTGTGAACTGCTTTTGTTCAGAAGGGAAGAGGCGGAGCCATACGCGGTACTCAAATTTCCGGAAAATTATAAAATCGGAAAGGTATATTCTATGATTGTTTTCGGGCTTAACGTTTATGATTTTGAATATGCCTACCGGATGGATGGACCTTACGATCCGAAGATGGGGCTTTTGTTCAATAAGGAGCATATTCTTTTGGATATTTATGCCAAGGCGGTGACGGGACAGAGAATATGGGGCGAACCCCGGAGGGAAGGCGACTATTACAGAGCCAGAGTGGTGAAGGATGACTTTGACTGGAAAACTTTTGGACAGCCTTTGATTCCCATGGAGGATTTGATTATTTATGAGATGCATGTGAGGGGATTTACAAAGCATTCCTCCTCAGGTGTCGCATATCCGGGAACTTTTGCAGGATTGAAAGAAAAGATTCCTTATTTAAAGGAACTTGGAATCAATGCAGTGGAATTGATGCCAATCTTTGAGTTTGATGAGATGCGGGATTACCGTGTGATAGATGGAAAACCGGTTATGAATTATTGGGGATATAGTACGGTTTCCTTTTTTGCACCGAATACCAGCTATACTGCAAAGGCGGAATACAATAAGGAAGGTACGGAATTAAAAGAGCTGATCAGTGAGCTGCATGAAAATGGAATTGAATGTATTCTGGATGTGGTATTTAACCATACAGCGGAGGGAAATGAGTGCGGTCCCTGCTTTTCTTTCAAAGGTTTTGATAATAATATTTATTATATGCTCACGCCGGATGGAAAGTATTACAATTTCAGCGGCTGCGGCAATACCTTAAATTGCAACCATCCGATTGTGCACCAGATGATTTTGGAGTGTTTGAGATATTGGACAGCTGCTTATCATGTGGATGGATTCCGGTTTGACCTGGCAGCGATTCTTGGGCGGAACGAGGACGGTTCGCCTATGAGTAAGCCGCCCCTTTTGCAGAGCCTTGCTTTTGATCCTATTTTAGGGAATGTGAAACTGATTGCAGAGGCATGGGATGCGGGAGGTCTTTATCAGGTGGGCAGCTTTCCTTCCTGGAGCCGCTGGGCAGAATGGAATGGTAAGTATCGGGACGATCTGCGTGATTTCCTGAAGGGGGACTTTGGCATGTGGGAGATTGCGGCGCAGAGGATTACCGGTTCAAAGGATATTTACAATCCGATATGGAGAGGAAATAATGCCTCGGTGAATTTTCTTACCTGTCATGACGGGTTTACCCTTTGGGATTTATATTCTTATAATGAAAAGCACAATGAAGCGAATGGCTGGGGCAACACGGATGGATGTAATGACAATCGAAGCTGGAACTGCGGTGTGGAAGGGGAAACCGACAATGAGGAGGTACTTACTCTTCGCAGACGTCTTGCTATGAATGCTTTTGCCGTACTGATGTGCAGCCGCGGGACGCCTATGTTTTATGCCGGAGATGAGTTCCTTAACAGTCAGTTTGGCAATAACAATGCTTATTGTCAGGATAATGAAATCTCCTGGCTTAATTGGGAAGATTTAAAGAAAAATAAAAGCCACTTTGAATTTTGTAAATATATGACTGCATTTCGGAATGCACATCCTGTGCTGCGCAAGTTTTCAGGAAACAGCTGGTGTGGATGGCCGGAAATCCAGGTGATGGGCGTTGATGGTGGCAGCAAAGTGCTTCGTGTGATCTATGCCGGAAGAGTTGAGGCGGATGACAGGGGGAATGGGTATGATGATATTGTCTGCCTTGCAGTAAATGTTTTCTGGGAGGATCAGGAAATCTTCCTGCCATCCCTGCAAGGGGGAAAAGTCTGGTATGTGGCTGCTGACACCAGCGGTAAATATTTGCGGAATTTTATACCGGGACAGCAGGGAATGAGCAGACTGCCGGAAAACAGGGTTACGATTGGAGCCAGAAGTGTGTGTATTTTTGTTTCTTAAGGGAAGGAGAATATAAACTTGCAGGGAGCAGTAATGCTCCCTCATTTTTTAAAAAGGAATAGAATGGAAGAGCTTAAACTATATAAAAAGAGCATATGATAAACGTAAAGAAGCCGCTAAGGAAATTTTATGATAAAAAGAATATCTCTATCTGTTTCGTGGATAAACAGAAAAAATAAGGATGCAGCATCATGCATCCATAGGAAGATACAGGAATAAATGAAACATTTCTTCTTCCTGCCGGATCTCCATGCTTCCGCCGTACTTTTTCACAATTGATTGAATGCTCCGCAGACCCAGACCGTGATTTTGGGTATCTTTTTTGGTGGTCTTTGGCAGCCTGTGGGTGGGGGGAGCGCTCTGGCAGGAATTGCTGATATTGACTGCCAGAATGCCCTTCCCGGCTTTGGCTTCCAGATGGACCCTGCGCAGGGACTCGTCCAGTTTCAGGCAGGCTTCCGCCGCATTATCCAGCGCATTGGCGAAGATTGCGCAGATATCCGATTTTTCAAAGGGTAGAGGATCGGCAATCGCTGCTTTGGCAGAAAAGGGAATTTTATTTTGGCGCATCAAACTTTCCTTGGCGGTGAGTACGGCATTGACGGTGGGGTCGGCGCACCAGGAAAAGACCTGCACGAGGGCTGGTGCATCGAGCATTTCCCGAATATAATCGTCACGCTGCTGAGGCGGCAGTATGAGCAGGGTCTGAAGATGGTTGGTCATGTCGTGCCGCAGTCTGCGGATTTCAAACTGCTGGGTTTCCATAGCTTCGTAGTAGCTTTTATTCTGGCGGACCAGTGCGTTCTCCAGTTCCAGCTGCTGCTGTTTCTCAAGAACGGTGAGCGCCCGCAAAAGTCCTGCAAAGGATAGCATAACCACCAGAAACAAAACGGAATCCGCAATAAGCGTCTGGTTAAGTAATGGGAGAGGATAGTCCGCATTTCGAAGCAGAATCAGGGAAAGCATAATTCCCAGCGGGGCAAGAGACAGGGAAAGCACAAGCCGCCACAAAGGTGCGGAAAGTTCGAAGCTGCGATCTGCTTTGCGGAAGCGGAGGGACATATACAGAAGTATTGAAAAGAATAACCTTCCGACCAGATACATATTGCCGTAAAAGCTGTCCATGTCATAATTATGAGCGAGGAAGGCGATGCAGTTATCATATAAAGCATTGAAGGCAAAAACCGTACAGGAAAATATCATCCCAAGGGTAAACTTTTTGAGTTTTGATCCAAGGCAGCTGATCCACACGACGGCAAGGAAAAACACAAGGGCATAGGTCATGTTGACCCAGTCGCCGATAAAGATGATGACGGTGCTTATAATCCAGCATCCAAACTGCATGAGAATCTTATAACGCCATTTATCCTTGAATTGGATCAGACAGGATAAAGAAAAATAAATGAAAAAGGCAGCGATTACGCCCAATGCGCCGCCGGAGACCATTTTGATATATTCCAAGATGTTCATGACAGCTCAACCTCCAGCATGGCTTTGGCAAGTTTGACGGCGGCGCTTTCTTTCAGCGCCCTGCTCATGGGAAGGCATGCGCCGGCAATGGTAATATTTTCCGATCCGATACGCTCCACATGTGCCGGGTTTACCAGATACCGCTGATGAATCCGCACGAAAGCATGGGAGAGTTTGGCTTCCACTTCATCCAGCTTCCCGTAGAAAGAGTAGGACAAGCTGCGCTCACGACTGGTACATACAATATTTACTTTCCTTTTGTCACTATAAAAATAGGCAATATTAGAAAGCGGCAGACGGTAGGTGCCCTCCGGGTTCTTAAAGGAAAAGGTTTTGTCGTATTTGTCGGAAAGCTGTTCCCGCACCCGCTTAAGGACGTCAAGCAGTTTCTTAGCTGACGCCGGTTTGATGACATAATCAAGGGCGTTTACTTTGTAACCATCGAACACATAATCTGTATATCCGGTGACAAATACAAGGCAGATCTCTTTGTCAAAATTTCTGATCTGTGCGGCGGCGTCCATGCCGCTTATCCCGTCCATCTCCACATCAAGAAAGAGAAGGTCGATTTCTCCCGGGTGCTTTTCCAGCCAGCGCACGGCGCTCGCTCCTGTGGAAAATTCGTAAACAATCTGTTCCGATTCATCCCGGAGAATCTTTTCAAGTTCAAAGCGCAGGGCATCCCGCGCATTAAGCTGATCATCACATATTCCAATACGAAGCATATCGTTACCTCCCGCATGCGCAGGCATACCTGCGATAATGTATCTGCTGATTCTTTGGCTTCCGGCATAAAGGAAGCTATCAATATCTTACCATCATTTTTCCCGCCGAACAATCCCGCCTTCGTCTAAGATCTTTTTCCGCATGCGAAAGATTACAAAATTCCTGCCAAAGATTACATGATCTGCAATCCGGCTCCAAAGATGACATCTGAGCTGTCAAAAATGACACCCTGCATTTTGCATGCCTGATTTCCTGTTATACTGATTTCAATGAAAGGCAGGTGCAAAAAATGTTATATGTAAAAAATCTACACAAATCATATCAAAGCGGAAGCAAATCCTATTCAGTACTCAAAGGAATTGATTTATCTGTTGCAAAGCAGGAATTCGTGGCAGTTATGGGACCTTCAGGATCCGGAAAGAGTACGCTGCTCAACTGTATTTCTTGTTATATTCCCTTTGAGGAGGGAACGATTACCCTAGGAGGGAAGGAATTAAAAGGGCTTGATAAGAATGCGTTGGCAAAGGTCCGGAATGAAAAGCTGGGATTCGTATTTCAGGATTTCATGCTTCTGGACGGACTGACGGTAAGGGAGAATATTCTGGTGCCCAGAATCATTCAGGGAAAGGTAGAAAGGGAAGCCGAAAAACTTGCAGATCAATTAATGGCGCTGTTCGGCATCAATCATATTGCAGGGAAATATCCTGCAGATATATCCGGTGGGGAGCGGCAGCGGACGGCAGTGGCAAGAAGCCTGATTAATCAGCCCCTTTTGATTCTTGCGGATGAACCTACCGGAAATCTGGACAGCAAGTCCAGCCGGGCGGTCATTGAATCTTTTGAAAGCGCCAGGAATAAACTGGGCGCTTCTATATTTATGGTGACCCATGACAGCTTTGCCGCTTCCTTCTGTGACCGTGTCATTCTTCTTAAGGACGGCGTAGTCTATGACACCTTGGAAGCAGGAGTGGGGCACAGAGAAGAAAAAAGGAGTGCATTCCAGGACCGGCTGCTTGACGCCATTCGGAAAATGAGCAGCCTGGATGCGGAATCAGAGAAAGACACAGCGGGAGGGATGTAAAATGATGACCATGAAAAGTCTGGAGAAGAAATTGCAGAAGGCGGACAGGAAACAGGCGGCGCTTTATCTGTTCTGTAATTTTGTCTCTTTATTATTGATCACTGCCTATTCTGCCATGATGTTTTCACCCACCGTGCTCAAGGTGCTGCCGGAAGGGGGAGACAGTCGCAAGCAGATGACGGCAATCTTCGTGCTGGCATTGTTTGGGTGTGTGGTATTTACCATCTATGCGTCCAGCCTTTTCTTCAGAAAAAAGGCAAGGCAACTGGGAACCCTTATGGCGCTGGGCGCATCGGGAAAGCGTCTTTTACCCGGGCTTCTTCGGGAGGTGCTTTTGCTTAGCTCCGTGTCCTCCTTTGCAGGGATCTTGGCGGGATTTCCTTTTGTGTGGCTTTTGTGGAACGGGTTTCGGCTTGCTATTACGGACAGTGCCCAGATGGAACTGCAGATTGATTTAAAATGCCTGTATTTATCGGCGCTTCTCTTTGTCATCGTGGTTATGTTCTCCTGTTTGATGGCTTATCGGTATCTGAAACGGACCAATATTATGGAAGTGATGCATGAGGAACACAGGAATGAGCCGGTAAAAGAGTGGGGAACTTGGTGTGGACCGGTGGGGATTCTTCTGGTGTTTGTAGGAGCCGTTCTTGGCTATGTTGCTCCCTTTATTTATATGGCGCTTTTCAGCGCGTATTCTCCGGTGTGGATCAACTTGTTCTATCTGCCGGTTTTCCCCGGGCTTTACATGATCATGCTCCACACGGTGGTGCATGGCTGGGGGGCACGCCGGAAACAGCCCTACAAGAATCTGATTGCCAGAAGTATGATGAAGTTTCAGGGAAAGCAGACGGTCAATAACCTGCTTGTGAGCACGGTGCTGATCATGGGCAGCGCCTTTGCCATCTTTTACATCCCTATGTTGGCAGTGGGAAACCTGATGGAAGTTAAGGATCGGGCTTATGATTATTTCTATCATTACCGTGCTGACCAGACGGTTCCGGGCAAGGAGGAGATTTCTGATCTTGCCGGAAAGTATGATCTTGGGATTGCAGATTTTAAAAGCGCGCCCTATCTGATGCTGGCGATGGACGGTACCACAGAGGTGGAAGACGGCGGAGGAAAATTCCACTATGAGCATATCGATTTTTTGCAAGAGGCAAAGTTCTTTTCAGAAGCTTCTTTTGAAATGCTTACCGGGGAGGAGATCACGGTGGAGCCGGGGCAGTATTTTGCAATTGCCAATACGGAAGAGACCGCTTTGTATTATCTGAATGCGGGGTGTTCCAAGCTCACCAATATGGCGACCTTCCAAAACATTCCGGTAAGTTTTGCCGGATATGCTCATTATGATATGCTGGTGGATTCTATGGGATATTATGTGGTGAGCAATGAGGATTATGAGAGAATCGGGCAGGAACTTACGCCTGAATGGATGGGAACATGCGCCTTTTTCAACGTGGACGGGGAGGACAGCTATGACTTTGCACAGGATTTCTTTTATACGCTGGTTGATTCCTTTGGACCTGAATGTGAAATGCCTATTTACTACGACCGTGTGAAGAAATACGATGAGGAGCTAAAGGGAGAGGTTTATTGGGGAGATACGGACCGGATGACCCAGATCAGCTATTCCAGACCGGATGACAGTGATTTCAGGTTGTACTGGACTTACATGCCGAAAAGCAGGGCGCTGGATAGGGGAGATTTCGTTAATTCATTTTCGGTGTATCTGATGATGTTCTTGTTTATTGCCATCATCTGTTCCCTGGCAGCAATGATCATCAGTTATACGCGCTGTATGACGATTGCCCTGAACAACCGGTATGTTTTTGAAGACTTAAAAAGGCTTGGCGCGTCGCCCGACTTTTTGATCAAGGAAATCAAGGGGCAGGCGGGTCCGGTGTTCAGGATTCCTGCTATAGTGGGGATGTGCGCTATGTATCTGTTATATGCTATGCTCATGATTATGAACGACGGAAAACTGACGGGCGGCGAGGTTGGAGGACTGATTGCATGCTTCCTGATCCTTGGAGGGCTGGCGTTCGTGTATTATCTGGTCTATCGGCGGACGCTGCGGGGAATGTGCACGCAGCTGGAGGTAGTATAAGGATATGATGCAATTCTGATGCATGAGTGGTGTAGAATGAGAACGTGGAATCAAAGGGTTCTGCGTTCTTATTTTATGCCTTTTTGTAGGAGGAAGGTGTGAAGAAAGAGGCAGAGGGGGAAAGAATCTGGGACGGAGGGCGGAATGAAAAAAGGGTTTAAAGGATTGGTGGTTTGGGTGGTTTTAGAGGGGATTCTATTGGGAGGATTTCTTTGGTGGATTTTGGGAGTTGCAGGGATAAATGTTGGGAAGCCGGAAGCAGAGGGATTTGTCAGAGGAGATTATATATGTGCAGGAGAAAAAGGGATTATGCATGCAATGGCAGCATATAATAAAGGGATTTATTATGACGGAAAGCTTTATGTATTTGATGAGGACACTTATCTGATGCAGGTGTGGCAGGCGGAAATCGTTGATCCGTGCAGTGGGATTACATGGGATGATGAAAAACAGGAGTTGGTGATTCATTATGGAGAGGGATTATCCGTGGTGTCTGGGGAGTGGTTATTTGGTCATGATAATTAGAATGGGAGTTTCAAAACATGAAGATTGTAGACGGCAGCAGATTATGGTAGAATGCTGACAGGAACAATAGCAGGAAAACTTATGAGGAAAGGCAAGGGAAAAAAGATGAGTGATTTCAAGGAACTTGTTGAATTATGTCAGGGGCACAGAGTCTATGTGCAGACCCACAACTTCCCGGATCCGGATGCCATTGCTTCCGCCTACGGAATAAGGAATCTTCTGGCGCTTTATGATATCGAGTCGAAGCTCTGTTATGACGGAAGGATCGACAAACTGAGTGCCTCAAAGCTGCTGGATACATTTCAGATGCAGATATATCCATATGCGGAGCTGCTAAAGGAGATGAAGGAGGACGATTATATCATCTGTGTGGATACCCAGAAGAATGGCGGGAATGTGACGGATTTCGTTGGGGATGAAGTGGCATGTATCGACCATCATCCGACCTTTGTCCCCATGGAATATAAGTATCAGGATATCCGCATTACAGGCGCCTGTGCGACGCTGATTGCAGAGTACTATTCCAAGCTGGGGGTGAGCCCGGATGAGGATACGGCGACGGTGTTGCTTTACGGCATCAAGATGGACACGCTGCAGTTTTCCAGGGGAGTGACAGACTTAGATATTGAGATGTTTCGTTTCTTGTTTCCTTTCTGTAATAAGGAAAAGCTGGCGAAACTGGAGCGCAATAATATGGAATTTTCGGATTTAAGGGCATACGGTGCGGCAATCGAGAGCATTGAGCTGTATGACAAGACAGGATTTTCATGCATTCCCTTTTCCTGCCCGGACGCGCTGATTGCCATTCTTGCAGACTTTATTCTGGCGCTGGTGGAGGTAGAGGTGGCAGTGGTGTATTCCTATCGGGAGGACGGAATCAAGCTGTCGGTCCGCTCGGAGGATTCGAATGTTCACGCAGGCAATCTCCTGAATCAAATGCTGGAGGGACTGGGCAATGGAGGCGGACATGCCGCTATGGCAGGCGGATTCATCCGCAAGGACAAGGTAGAGAAACTCGGAAATTACCCAGGGGATGCAATTAGGAATCTGTTTTTGAAGACGATGGGGCGTCTTTGATTTCAGAAAATAATGGAGGGCGTATGGCAAAAAAAGTAAAAATTACCGTGTTGAAGAAGGAATTTTATGCGGAGCTGGCGGAGCATTTCCTTACAGAGGGAGAAGCAGTTGGTCCCTGTCCATTGCTGGAAGCGGGGGATGAATTTATTTTTCAGGGGAATGCAGAAATGCCAGAAGGGTTTTGCCCATGGGCATGGATTGATATCTATCAAAGTGTGAGCGCGGTTTCTGCGGGAGCTTCATTTACGCCATGGAATAAGAAGGAGGGGCAAACGGTTGTCTGATGTACAGACGGGATACGGCCTGTGATTTTTGGAATTGAGGCGTTGTCAACTGTAGAGTAGCGTATTTGCAGTAGTTGAATAATAGAAGAGGAATAAGAATCTGTGGAGACATTGGGCAAGGATGTTTCCGCAGATTTTTTATTTCTGTGAAAAACGAGCTAAGTGACTGTTTGCAGGCACTTGGCGATTGCCGCGAGTAACGGGGAGAAGTGTACTTTTGTTCCATCAAAGGATAATTTATTATACCTATAGGTAATATAAAAAGTAATAATTGTACATGTTAATGCAAAAAGTAAGAAAATAGATTTAAAAAACAGAGAAATTAGTACCAATTTTAAAAAAGTACATGACAATTCGGTACGCTTTAATGTAGAATAGAAAATAGTTTTTTGAAAAATATGGAAACGACAAGATAAAGGCGCTTTGGCGTCAAGTATGAGGGGAAGATTACAGGGATGAAAAACAAAATAATCATTTACCGAAAAGGACTGTACAAGGAGGTACCGTTCTTAGGGGCGTTTGCTTCAGATTTTCATATGGGCACGGATGCGCATGCGCAGCTTCGGTTCGTGCAGGAGAAATTTGAAGTGGACTTTTCCATCAGATTGTCTGCCGAAGAGGCAGCGTGGAAGATTGCATGTTCGGAAAAGATCTGCTTTCAGGACGGAACGGGAAGGACTTTTGCAGCAGATACCATCCGCCCCGGAGATGACCTTAAGGTGATCAATGCAAGGAGCGGGCAGGAGCTTTTCTCCCTTTACTTCGGATTTTATTTTGAAGAAACGGCAAGTGATTACAATAAAAGGATTGACTGCCGCCAGATTAACACCTTTCGGATCGGCGGGTGCGCCACCAGCACCATCCGTATTCTGGACCCTGCGGTGAAGGACACGGAGGTGATCCTTTCGCAGAGCGGGGAGGGATACGAAGCCGGGCTTAAGGGAAGTTTTCTGGGGGTATCTTTAAACGGCTGTCAGGTGAGGCAGGAAAAGATCCAGATTCACAATCATGACTTCTGTTCCGTGAATGGACACAGCTTTTATTTTTGTGATGGTTGGCTTTATTTTTCGGAGCAGATGCCGGTGAGCACCGGTCTGTTTGCGGAAGTGGTACATACCGCAAAGAATCATATGACCTATCCGGTCTTTATAAGGAGCGTGCGGCAGATGTATGAGATGCCCTCAGAGAAGATCGAGGTGCTGCCGCCCAAGGAGTTTACCGGAAATCCCGGTAAGAATCTGGTGATGACGATCATGCCGGTGATGGTCTCCATGATGTTCATGATGGTCATGCGCCTGTTTATGGGCAGGAGCGCTATTTATGCGGTCTACAGTGCGGGAATGATGCTGGTCAGCGGCGTGATGGCGGTATGGAATTATAAGCATCAGGGCAAAGAGTATTTGCTTCGCATGAAAAACAGAGTAGAAAAGTACAATCAATATATTGCAGGTTCTGAGGAAAAAATCATCCGTCTTCGGGAAAAGGAGCAAAGGATTGCAAGGCAGAAGTGCCCTTCTTTGGCGGAACAGCTATCCTTTGTCAGCGATTTCGATGCCAGGTTGTTTGAAAGGCGCCCGGAGGACGGAGATTTTTTGTCCTGTTATATGGGAACCGGCAAGGTGGGAGCAGAAAATCAGGTGGATTTCAAGAAGCAGGAGTATGTGGACGTGGAAGACCCGCTGATGGACTATCCCGAGATGATTCACGACAAGTATCGATATGCTGAAAATATGCCTGTGATGCTGGAGTTAAAGGATAAAAGTGCGGTGGGCATCGTGGGGGAGCGGGGCAGGCTCTACCAGATGCTGAAAAATCTCATGATGACTTTGTCCATTTCCCATTATTTCAATGATGTGAAGTTCAGCCTTTTTATACATGAGGAGGATATCCCCTATTTTCAATGGGTGAGGTGGCTGCAGAATGTGAACAATGAGGGGCTGGAAAGAAGGAATATCGGCTGTGATGAAAAGAGCAGCGGGCAGCTCCTTGAGTATCTCTACACGGAATTGTCTGCAAGAGAGGGAAGGAAAGGGTTTGAGGCGCACCATGTGGTTTTCGCATACAGGGACAGCGGGCTGGGCGACCATCCCATCAATAAGTACTTTAAACAGGCGAAAGAGCTGGGATTCACCTTCCTTTTCTTTGAGGAATATCCGGAATTTTTAAATAAAGCATGTGAAGCCAGGGTCTTTTTAAGCAGCGGAAACTTTACCGGCTATATTCAGGATGCCAAAAACGGCGAGGATATCCGTCACTTTTCTTATCCTCATATTACGGCAAAGGAAGCAGAGGAGGCGGCTCTGAAAATGAGCTGCGTGTATGTGGAGGAGACCAATCTGGAAAGCAGGCTGACCAAAAATATCACCCTGTTTGAACTGATGCATATCTCTTCGGTGACACAGTTAAATCTTGGGAAACGGTGGAGCAGTTCTAAGATTTATGAGTCCATGGCAGCGCCTTTGGGGGTCAAGAGCGGTGATGAAACAGTGTATCTGGATCTGCATGAGAAATTCCACGGTCCCCACGGTCTGGTGGCAGGGACTACCGGATCGGGCAAGAGTGAGATTCTGCAGAGTTATATTTTGTCCATGGCGACTCTGTTCCATCCTTATGAGGTGGGCTTTATCATCATCGACTTTAAAGGCGGCGGAATGGTGAACCAGTTCAAAGCGCTGCCCCACTTAAACGGAGCGATCACCAACATCGACGGGAAGCAGATCGACCGCTCCCTCATGTCCATCCGTGCGGAACTTTTAAAAAGACAGGAACTGTTCGCCCAGCATGAGGTGAACCATATCGACGAATATATCAAGCTCTTTAAGGCGGGCAAAGCGGAAAAGCCACTGCCCCATCTGATTTTGATTGTGGACGAATTTGCAGAGTTAAAGAGCGAGCAGCCGGAGTTCATGAAGGAACTGATCAGTGCGGCGCGGATCGGCAGAAGCCTTGGGGTGCATCTGATTCTGGCGACCCAGAAGCCTGCGGGCGTGGTCAACGAACAGATCTGGAGCAATTCCAATTTCAAGCTCTGCCTGCGGGTGCAGACCAAGGAAGACAGCAACGAAGTGTTGAAATCGCCCCTTGCGGCGGAAATCAGGGAGCCCGGGCGGGCATATCTGCAGGTGGGAAATAATGAACTCTTCCTATTGTTCCAGTCCGGCTACAGCGGTGCGGTCGTTCCAAGGGAAAATGTGGGGGATATCAAGGAGTTTACCATCAGCAGGGTGGATATCTGCGGAAACAGGCTGCCGGTCTTTGAGCAGAAAAGACCGGAAAGCGATTCGGATGTGACGCAGCTTGACGCGCTGGTGGATTACATTGCGGATTTCTGCAGGAAAAGCAAGATCGAGAAACTGCCGGATATCTGTCTGCCGCCCCTTGCGGAGCATATTCCCTTTACCCTGTCCGGTTATGAAAAGGCGGAAAGCGACGTGTGCATCCCGCTGGGATATTACGACAACCCTTCAAGGCAGCTGCAGGCAGTCACGGAACTTAATCTGACCCAGAGCAATGTGCTGGTGGTGGGCGCCACCCAGTCAGGAAAGACCAATGTGCTACAGGTCATATTAAGGGCGGCTGCGGAACTATATCCGCCGGAGAGCGTCAATTTTTATCTTCTGGATTTTGCCTCCATGGTGTTAAAGCGGTTCGACCGGCTTGCCCATGTGAGCGGCGTGGTCACGCTGCGGGAAGATGATACCATGAAGAGCTTCATGAAGATGATTATGGAGGAGCTGAACCGGCGTAAGGACCTGCTGTCGGAAAAAGGTTTCGGCTCCTATTCTGTGTACCGGGAAAGCGGTACCCAGGATCTGCCGCAGATCATTTTGATGCTGGACAATATGGCTGTATTTAGGGAACTTTTTCCCAAGTATGAGGAAGCCTTCCTCACCCTCAGCCGGGAGGGAATCGCGGTGGGAATCACGATCGTGGCGACCAGCATGCAGGCAAATGCCATGGGGATGCGCATGATTGCCAACTTTGGGAAGCGGCTGGCGCTGTACGCCACAGACGCGGCGGTATATGGTCAGGTATTCGACCGGTGCAAAATCAAGCCGGACAATACGCCGGGACGGTTCATCACCGAGATCGATAAAGAAGTGTATGAGGGGCAGTGCTTTGCCGCCTTTGAAGCAGAGAAGGAAAACGAAAAGATGGAGGAGATTGACAGATTCATTGCCGCCGTCAACGAGAAGTACAAGGGAAGCAGTGCCGCCAGAATGGAGGTCCTTCCTGAAATCGTTACCGGTGAATATCTGCGGAGCAAGGATGCGCTGGCAGGCACGGACGGCAAGACGAGACTGCCGTATACCATTGCCGTGGGCGTGGATTATCTGAGTATTGAAATCAAGCGGATATCTCTTTTGGAAAATAATGTATGGGGCATTCTTGAAAAAGAGCATGTGGGAAGCACCAACTTTGTGAAGTATGTAATCCAGTCCCTTGTGGATCATGCGAAAGAGGAGCCGGTACAGATCAGGATCGTGGACCACATCAGCCGGAAGCTGGATCTGTGGGGGGCATACCCGGATATCGTGCAGTATTCCTATAACCCGGCGCAGGTGATGGAATATGTGGCGGAAATGGTTCAGATATTGGAAGAGCGATACCAAAGGATGATGGATGGCAAAGCCCAGGAGGGACCCAAAGACCAGCTCGTCCTTTTGATCAACTCGGCGGAGGCTTATAAGTTGCTGGGCGAGAATCTTAAGGCACAGGGGCTTTACAATAAGATGGTGGGTCAGTACCGGGGGCTGGGCATGTCCCTGATTTTAGGGAAGCTGCCCAATGTCAGCCTGAATTTCAACATGCCGCTCACAATCAAGACGGTGAGGGACGGCATGAATGTGTTCATATTCCAGAATATCGGAGAGCAGAGGTTATTGGAGATTCCGGCTAACGTGGGACGGGAATATGCCAAGAATCTGGAAGTGGGAGACGCTTACCTGATTGAAGGAACCAATCTGTCAAAGATAAAGACGCCTTTGTGGGAAAGAAAGTAGAAATAACAGTCTAAGATGCAAATCAGTTGAAAAAGGGAGGAAATGAAAATGCCATGTTATTGCAGCCTGATCAGGGCGTACGAAAGGGATATTGCCAAGCTGGAAGAGGCATACAGAATCAATGAGAGAAAGAACGGGACGAATGACGCGCTGGAGAGCCAGATACAGACAATCAAGAGCAGGGAATGCGCTGCTTATGAAGCGAACAATATAGATGAGATCGAGGCGGCAGTGGATAAGCTGGACGCTGAATTAAGACCTGCCCGGGATAGGCTGGGGGCAGCCATTATGAGCAAGATCGGGGAAGCCCAGCAGAAGAAAGCAGATTATCACAGAAGAGACAGGGATCATCACGAGCGTGAGAGAATGCGCAGGATGCAGAGCCAGTCGGAAGGGGAAGGTGCATAAGAATGGGACAGAATAATAGCCAGGTCAAAATGAATCTGGACAGGATGAAGGAAGCAGTGGAGACCTGCAAGGCAACCGCAATGGATGTGGAAGCCGTGATAGAAGATGTGAAGACCACCATGACAGGTCTTAAGGACAATTACATGGGGGAGGATGCAGATACCCTGCAGGAGCAGATGGGAAAGTTTCTGGAGGATAAGGTAGGGGATATCTGCCGGAATGCAGGCGCAATGGAGCGTGCACTGGCGCAGGGACTTGAGAATGCCAGATTCTGCAAGGATTACTGCCAGCACTTCCCGGACGCGCTGGAAGGCGGCGCCAACGGGGCAGTAAATGACAACAAGGAAATTCCGGGGAATCTGTTCTGCGACTATGATGCGGTGATGGGGCTAATGGATATGTGCACGGAGGCGGAAAATCTGGGGGAGGACATCCGCCAGTCCACTTACGCCATAGAAAGGGTGCTGGATCTGGAGGTGGTTTCTTTCGATGTGGAATCATATACATTGGCAGTGAGGGCGGAATGCGATAAGATCGAACGGCTGGGAGCACACAGAAGGAATCTGGAGAACTATGGGGATTTCGTGGAGACTACGGACAGGGAACTGGCGGCGGCGCTTGCTGGAATCTATGATACTTTCATGACGCCGGAAAGCGCGCAGAGGAGCAGCCTGGCGTATGGGAATATTGATGCAAGAATCAAGAAGGTGCAGGACAGGGAGAGCGAGCTTTCCGAATTTCAGATGGAGATGCTCTATGAGTATATAAATAAGCCAAGCGGAAGCCTGACAGACGAAGATAGGAAGGCGATAGATGACATACTTGCCGGACTGTTCGAGAATGAAGCGACAGATGACCTTATAAAAATAGTGGATAGTCTGGGCAATGGCATATGGAGTGCGGGGCAGAGTTATGTGGCAGCAAAAATCCTTGTCCATAGTGAAGAGACAGGTAACGAGGAGATTGCATCGGAAATCTATAACAAATTAAAACGGGAAAAATTAATCTGGAAGAACGCAGATTTAATGGGAGATACGTATGAGACGACCTATTGCTATGAAGTATGGATGGATAGTTGGAAAGTAAAATGCATGCTAAAGGAATTGAAACCGGAGGAAGAAGGATTGGCGTATTATTCCCTTCAGCGCAGGAGCAAATATGCAACAAGCACGCGCAAAGTATTGCCTAGCTGCTGTTCAGAACCGGAATATGCCGTTGCACTGTCATTTAAGACAGTAGACGGGAAACTGGTGGCGGTGTTCGATACAGAAAATGGGAAAGTAGAGCTTGCCTCCGTGGATATGAATAAGGTAGTGGGAGCAGAAGGAATTGCCAATCTGCATAGAGAGGGTATACATTTTTCACCTGAACAGATACAGACGCTGATGTCATGCATCTATACGGATGAAGATATAATCTTTATAGGAAATCTGTCAAAGGCGTATACGGAAAAGGATTACAGGAAGGTATTCCAGAGCGACCCGCAGGCACTCAGCCCATATACCTTAGCGGAACTTTACGGTTATGCTGTTGCTTTGTATGACGAAGGTGTAAGCTATGATGACAATATGAGGATTAGAGAAGAACCGAAGCTCAATCAGATGAGAAAATTCCTTAACGGGATGCTGTATGTAAAATCTTCTAACAAGGCGTATGAAGAGTATAAGGCAGGAGGAGAAAGCCTATTTGCAGTCAATCATCGAGACGGATATCTTAAAGCGCTGCAGACGTTAGGGGAAATCCAGATGGAAGAAGCAAGAAAACAGCTAGAGGTCATATATGATGAAGAGGGGAAAATAGATATCGAGCCCATGAAGGCACAGCTGACGTATTTTGCACAGGGCGCACAGATGACATCCCTGTATGCGGCATTGGCTGACAGAGAATTTGCACATTCAACATATGGGGCGGAATGTTATGGATGGATATCGGAGTTGGGGTTATGTAATAGTATGGATGGCTTAACTCGGGAAGGAGATTTAAACAGGGTTCTTTTTTCTTACAAGGAGGAAATTAGATGGGATGATAAAAACTGCACAAAACTATATGAGGAAAAGATAAATAATATAATTGCGACAGTTAAAATCGGGAAAATGACAGGGAGTGATATATTCAGCCAAATTGCATCCAGAGACTTTGATGAGAAGGCGAGGGCAGCAGAGCATGCGATTTCCAAGGCAGCAACCGACAGCGTTATCACAATAGCCACTTATTTTAGTAAGTGGATAAATCGGGGAGCAACGGCAGCGGATATGGTGGGAAACTTTGTTTCAGTTAAGGAGGCGTATGAAGAAGCAGAAGAAGCAGAAAATGAAATAAGAGCGGCACTTGGCGGGGTACAGGTCATATACATGGATGACAGGCATGATAATCAAAATCCGGTGCTGATACTGACAGGTGAATATGATGCAAATGCGCTGATAAAGATGAAAGTGCTGGAAGAAAGAGGACTGGCGGCTGTTGCTGATTTGACTGACAAAGAGAAAGAGGGAATAAAAGATGATATTACAGATAAAATAATTAATTTTGACTACGGCTCCGGAGAGAGCAAAACAGATTTATACGACCAGTATTTGGTATTTTCTGGTGAAGCGTATCAGGATGAGAAAGGGAATCTCTGTCCGGTACAGTCGCTTTCGGATATGGATCCTAACAGAATAAAACTGGCAATTGAGGATCTGCAGGCTGATTATAAAGATCAAATAGGAGAATTCAATTACTTCAACTGCGATATAATCAGAAGGGAATTGGATAAAAAAGAAGATGAAATCCAGGCAGAAGGAGGAGAGACCGAATGACAATAAAAGATATAAAGAAAAAATGCAGGATTCTTATAGTGGGTCTGGCTGCCGCATTCCTGCTTGCCGGCTGTGCACAGGAGGAAGAGGAGAGATCGGGCATCTGCGGACCGGGTCTGACTTGGACTTCTAAGGAAGGTGTGCTGACCATCAGCGGCACGGGGGAGATGATCTTTGCTGACAGAGACAGATTCTATCGGGGCGATGCGTATAAGGTAGTGATTGAAGATGGATGTACGTCCATTGCCGATGAGGCGTTTGAAGGGTGGGATGGTCTGACGGAAGTAATTCTTGCGGATTCCATTCAACGCATTGGTTATTCTGCATTTTATGACTGTGATTCCTTAACAGAGATAGACCTGCCTGATTCGCTTCAGAGTATCGGTAAGGATGCATTTAGTGGGTGTGAGTCTTTAACGGAAGTGGATTTTTCTGCTTCTAATTCCCTCCGGGAGATTTATACGTGGGCATTTAAAGATTGCATAAGCCTGAAGCAGGCTGATTTCCCGGGTTCCCTTGAATGGATTGGCAGCGGTGCGTTTGAAGGCTGCAGTTCCTTAAAGCAGATAACTCTGCCGGATTCGCTGGTGTATGGGGGTACATTCGAAGATTGCGTTTCCCTGACACAGGTGGTCATACCAGAGTCATTACAATCGATTCCCGCGTATATGTTCAGCGGCTGTGTTTCCCTGAGGAAAGTGACCATGCCTGATTCCATCCAGGCGATTGGTAAAAGTGCGTTTTCAGGCTGTAGTTCCCTGCGGGGGATCGATCTTCCCGATGACCTTGAGACCATGGATGATAGTGCGTTTGAAGGCTGCAGTTCCCTGCAGAGAATAGACCTTCCCGATAAGCTTGAGACCATGGGTGAAAGAGTATTTCGTGAATGTAAAAATCTGAAGGAGGTAATCCTGCCCGAATCCCTCCAGTCTTTGGGAAGAGGTGCATTTTGGGGCTGTGATTCGTTGGAAAAGGTATATCTGCCGGATCCTATTATGTCCATCGAAGGAGAGACTTTTGGGAACTGCACTTC
>CATLAK010000010.1 GCA_949878435.1 uncultured Lachnospiraceae bacterium | reverse complement strand
GGAGGGGCTGCAGTTCCCTGAAAAACTGTTCATCCAGAGTTATGATATCGGCATTATTTTAGGAAACGCACTGGATAATGCAATGGAGGCGTGCCGGAAACTGAAAGCGAAGGAGCCGGATGCGGAAGCCTTTATCCGTATCAGTTCATTCCAAAAGAGGGAACTGTTTTTCCTGAAAGTGGAGAACAGCTTTGACGGGCAACTGGTGCGGAGACGGCAGGAGGAATTCCCCATGACGGAAAAAGCAGACAGGGAGAACCACGGGATAGGGCTTGCCAATATCAAAAGCACGGCGGAGAAATATCATGGGACAATGGATTTCAAGGTAAATGGCAGGGTGTTCATCCTGTCGGTGATGATGAAAAATGAAAGGAGAAGTGAAGATGGATTTTGGAGTAACAGGTAAATTAGGAGGGTACTATCTGGCAGAGCAGTACCAGAAGAATGGGGCGGCAGGCAAGAGCGAGGGCATGAGTTTTGCGGAGCTTGCGGCTGCAAAGGCGGTGGAGAAAGGAACTGCGGCGGGAATGAGTTTCAAGGATATGTGGCAGGCGAGGTTTCCGGGTGCGTACTACCATGTGATGGACGGTTCAAAGATATCACAAGGAGCATGGGATAGAAATGATTTTCCGTTTGAGCGGTTCTTTTCAGATAGTGTGGATGAATCTATCCTGAATTGGGCTTCTTCTGGAGCGGAACCGTCAGCTAACAGTCCGGAAGTGCAGTCAAGGTGGAGTGCAACGGCTGGAAAGAAAGCAGTCATTGTACCTCCTGCTTTGGAACAGAAAATGCAGGGCAATCCTGAACTTGCAGAGAAGGTGATGGCCACCGTTGAGAATTTTATAGCCACATATCCGGCGACTCCGGGTTGTTCCTATCTGATTGAATTGGATGAAAACGGAGAAATCTCCAAGTATCGTGTAACCAGCCCCGGAACAATTACTGTTTCGTCATCAGAATTTGTTGAAGCCCGCAAAGCAAGAGAAGCAAAGCACGCAGAATATGAGAGGCTGGCGGAGGAAAGCGCATTGAAACGCAAAATGCTGGCGCAGGAAGTGGACAGGAGGTTTTACCAGAGCAAGGCGGTTTCGATTGCCGCATATGAGGCGGCGGGCATTTTGAAGTAAAACAGGATATGCCCGGACTTACCGTAAGGGGGCATGGGCAGCTCCGAATGACAGAGGGGCCGCAGGTAAGATTTTTTGAAGGAGGAAAGGCAGATGTCAATGAATGTAAACGGAATAAACAATGGCGCTTATATGCCCGTTCAAAAAAGGGAAAGCCCTAAAACGAGAAACACGGCACCCGGTTTCCAGAACAGCTTTAACGGAGTACATACTCTCGTAATGGGCGGCCTGTGTTCAAGAGGATTGGCCGATGGCGGCTGTGTCACAGTTTATAAGGCAGAAGGGTATAGTGCTGAAAATCCAATCATGCGGGTTGTCACCAGGGCGGCGGACGGGCAGGGGTATGAGCAGTTGGTTGATCCGGCAAAGGTAGACCCGGCAAGTGCGACAAGAACGGAAATAGATGCACTGGCGGCATACTTGGTGGACGAAAAGAAACTGGACAGCATATCTGCGTTAAGGATAGGGGCAGGGGCGGAAAAGGGGACGGAAAGTTTTTCTACCGCTTTTGCTGAAAAGAAGAATTTCTATGCCATTGCGGAAGAAATGATGAAGATGCAGTATGAATGTCACAATCTTGCGGGCTATGCATCGTATCAGAAAATTCTAAGCGCGTTTGATGCGTTTATGGATAAAGGCTGAAAGCGAGATGTTTGACCATATAGAAGGAGGGATTTTATCATGCGTATAGGAAATAACAGCCAGGGAATCTGGCAGCTCTTTTCAAGGATGAACGGGAATAACGCTTTTGGCAGAAGTTCCGGTGCAGGCGGCAGGAATACGCTTGAAGACCAGCTTACCGGACATAGAAAAAATTCCTACGGCGTGGAGGGAATGTGCGTTACCAACAATCCCAATGCAAGGAAAATCATCAAAGTATCTGATGAAATGAAGCAGCGTGTTTTCAACAGCGTGAAAGATGCATTTTACAAATACAATGGAATGTCCGGCGATAATGAGGCGGAGTGGGAAGAAATGGCACAGGCAAAAAACAATTATTATAAGACATTAAAGAAGGAAGACCGGGTAGCCGCATCATGGACATTACAGCAGTTAGAAATAAGCATTGGGAGAAAGGTGGCCAGTGCCGTGAAAGAAAAAGTACCCGGATGGACGCATGGTCAGCCAATCCCGTCAGATGTACTGGATGAGATTTTTGCAGACGAGAGTATCACATCGATGGTATCCGGGAAATCCGGCACGGCGGAAGGGCTGGATATACAGATATAATCCTTACACCGTATTCCGCAGAGGCGCATAAACCTTTGCTTCTGCGGACTGCAAGGGTGCATGGGCGGCTCTGAATGATAAAGGGATTTAATCAAAATAAAGTAGAAAAGGAGAATGAAGATCATGAATATCGATTACAGCCAGTTTTACAGAGGGACAACAAATATCCCATCATATGGAAGCGGTGCGTATAAGAAGGACACCCTTGTAAAATATGAGTTCAACACCACGGATGAACATGGCAACAAGGTCATGGATAAAATGTCGAGGGAGGAAACCCTGCAGGCGATGAAGGACATCCGTTCACAGTATGGGGACAGCGTTATCGTGGAATTTTCGGGAGACGGCATGGCGGCCCTTGCGGAGGGCAGGAAGGGCTGGATGGTGCCGGAAGATAAGGAAGCGGTGGAGGCAAGAAATGCGGCATTCCAAAAGGATATCGTGCAGGTTGACAAGTCCTTAAATAATCTCCCGGCATATTCGGGGATGTATGGCGCAGACAAGGCGGTTGCGTCCGCACTGGAGAACTGCGGCAAAGAGGAGCAGGGATTTGTGTATGACATCATCCGGCAGAATTTCCTTGTCGGGAACAGCGGCTCCATGACGGAAGAAGAGCGGCAGGCGAACATATCGCTCGGCATGAAGAAAGCGGAATATGCGGCGGAAAACTTTATTCCGGAGGACAGCAGGGATGCGTTTCTGGAGGCAATGGAATCCATTGCGAAACTGGCAAGCGCGGGAAAAGCGGACAGTAACGGAAACATGGATTACGGTGTGGCGAAAGGCAGGTATCTTGGGCATGGGAGCAATCTTGTCCAGACCACAAACGCGCTTGACATGATGCGGACGATGGACAAAGACGCATACGCAGAGTACCAGAAGATGGGGGAAAAAGATGACGGCGGGCTTAGTTCGTTGAAATACCTTACAAACTGGTATGCGGGCGCGGTAAAGAAGAATCCTTCGATGGTTGATAATTACGAAAAGCAGTCGGAGGAATATGTGGAGAAGAATGTGAAAAATCAGAAACTGGATAAGACTTTCGCAGGATTAAAGACGGGAAGCAAGGCCACTTTCTTTGAAAGCCTGAGAATGTTCCAGAGCAGCAATCCCAATTTCCTCTCACCTATCATAAACCGGGAGCTGGCATCGAAGTTTTGGGGATTTTAGATATCGGTACGGATATCTATAGTTGGCATTTTACTATTTGACGGATATCTTAAATTGGAGGAAGAATGTATGGCAATTAGCATTTCAAATTATCCTGTATATTTGCAGGATGGCCTTAAACTTGATAGGGATTGTTTGAAATCTCAGGAAAGTCAAAATGAAGGCCGGAAAGTATTTGATAGAGATTCATTAGAAGTTTCCCCATTATCGAAAAACAGGGAAATCTTAATGGATAGAATTAAGCATACGGTGGTGCAGTCGGCGGCATCACTCAGCGATATGAGAGCTGGAATATTAAAGGAAATCAGGGAAGAAAAAGGGCAGTATGCTTATTCCGATGTAGTGAATGCCTGTGGATTGAGTTATGCAAGGCTCTATGCTGAAATCGAACAGCGCCATAAAAATGAACAGTATTATGAGACAGATGGGACATCGTTGACAGAGGAAGTAGAAATTGAGTGGCTGGATATGCAGTATGAGCAGGAAGTAGAGTGGCAGAAGTCCTGTGCCAGAATAGCAGCACAAGGGCAGGCATTTCAGGGAAATATTCCTAAAACGCCGACAAAAGAGATGGAAGAATTGGAAGATGCATTCTATCAGGCGAGGGACGCTTATATGAAGCTACATCGGGAAAGCAGGCAGACGGGGAAGCCGCTTGTTTTGCATAATTATATGTTTGGCAATAGCCAGATGTATGAAATGCTCAACCGATTAGGAAATTTACGGGAGAGGGTGAAATAATGCAGGTCAATTCGTCCAATGTTTCATTGCAGAACAGATATTTTCTAGGAACAGGAAGCATAGGCGGTATCCATCTGCCCGACTTTAATGATAAATATGTTTTTTCCAAGAAGAAAAGTGGCATCAGCGATGAGGAATATCGGAAGCAGATCAGGGAGCAGGCATATGAGGATTTCGCAAAAGGGCAGTTCCAGAACAAATCCGAAGGGTTTAACAGGCTGATGAAAAGTTACACATCGGAAGTGTCCCCGGACAGAAAAGGGATCATCACTTCCGGGCTGAAAGCTGTTTCAAAGAACAGGCAGAATGTGCTTAAGCCTATAGATTTTGTGGCAACGCTGCTGGAAGGGAAAGTGAAATATCAGAAACTGCCATCAGGAAACAGCGATTACATAGAGTTTTATGATAAGAACGGGGAGATGGTGGCGACTTATTCCAATAATGGGTGGACGATGTACACCACCAATGCGGAGGCTGCCAGGCAGACGGAAATGTGCATGATATATAACGAGGCATGGGGAAATGCCAAGAGGGGCATACCGCTGGCGGGTGAAGAAGCGGTGGGGGTGGAAAATCCGCAGAATAGCTTTGACGCAAAAGCATAGAAGGAAATAAAACTCATATCCCCGATAAGCCACAGTCTGACAAGGCAGGGTGGGCTTCTCCGGCGTTCCGGCAGATTGGGGAATCGGGGAGCAGCGGTTGTCGGGAATGCAGAAATAAATTGCTCAAACTTGGAGGGATTATGAATAATACTGTTTTGGAATTTGAGTGCATTGGCATGGATGGCGGAAGCAAATTTCCCATCGAATATACCGGGCGTGGGCAGGACATATCGCCGGAATTTATAATTAAGAACCTGTCACCGAATGCGAAAACCCTCGCTGTTACATTGGAAGATTTATCACATCCAATTAAGGATTTTACGCATTGGGTTATATGGAACATTCCTGCCGCTGACAGAATAAAGAAAAATATCCCTGCTGGCAAGACAGTGCCAATGCTGGGGAATGCCCGCCAGGGGATAGGATATGGATTTCACCGTTATGCGGGGCCGAAGCCGCCGAAAGGGAAAAAGCATACTTACCGCTTTACAGTCTATTCTTTGGATTGTGAAATAAATATAAGCGCCAACTCTATGAAAAGATATTTTCTGAAAAAGGCTGAAAGACATATCATCCAAAAAGGTAGTATTGTTGGTGAGTTTGAATAGAGACCCCGATTGTTTTCGTGTGATGAAAATGGAGGTGTTTTCAGTGTTAAAAAAGCTGAATTATATTTTAAATATAGTTGCTGGATCGTTTATCGGAGTTTCTATTGGTCATGGAATTTATGTGTTTTGGGAGTATAAGACACATCCCGGCTTATATGCCATGCAATCAGCACCGTGGTATACCAGCATTTTCGTATATGGTATAGTTATGCTTATTCTTTTGGCAGTGGTGGTTATTGCAAAGTTAATTATTCGGAAAAAGATAAAGCCTGCAGACGCATAATCACCGATATGGCACAGAGGACGGACAGGGCGGCATCCCCGGCGTTCCGGCAAAACAGAGAGAGGTGATTGAAATGGATAATGGTGGGGGAACTACAGGAAGGAGTTGGATGGATAACTTTTCAAAACATATAGTTCGGTTTAACGCTTTTCAAATTAAAATAATTGCTCTAATAACCATGACACTAGATCATATTGGCGCCTATCAGACATTTACATTCAGTCGAGAAATTAATGATGGGTTAAGGGTAGTTGGCCGGATTGCGGCTCCATTGTTTTTGTTTATGGTAGTGGAAGGGTTACGTTATACTCGTAGCAAACCAAAGTATATACTGCGGCTGTATATAGCAGGTATAGTGATTGAGATGATAAACAGAATCCTATCAAAAGCAACAGGTGCGTTTGAGTTCGGAAATACTTTGCCTACATTTTTTTATACGGCACTATTTGTTTTCAGCATAGAGTACATTTGCAATAACTGGAGACATATAAAATCGGTTTGTATTGGAGTCTGCGGTTTGGTTATCCCCTTTACATTTTTTGCGCTTAACGTCATTTTGCTAGAACAGGGTTATAGTACAGCATGGTATTTTATATCATTATTTTTCCCTTCGCCATGTAATGTGGATTATTCTATTTTATTTGTGTTACTTGGTGTTGCATGGTACTTTATCAACAACAAAATGATAAATTGCGCTGTATTTGCAGTTTTGTCATTGGCTTGCTGGGTAGTACCAGGTTCCTGCTTTTTTACTATGCAGCTTGGATGGTTCAGGCCTGTATTTTTCAATGTTTTTTCTTTATTTGTCAGTATGCAATGGTGTATGTGTTTAGCAATTCCATTTATGCTTTTATACAATGGAGAAAAGGGTAAAAATTTGAAATATTTATTTTATGTCTATTATCCAATTCATGTATATGTATTGTTTTTTATTCAATTTTTTAGATAATATGCAGTGCTGGATATATTTGGTGGCAGAAGTGTTAAAGTAGGAAAATCCGGTGTACATCAGGATGACGATTCCCTGCATTAGTACGGCAAAGGGAACGCCGAAGCCGATGGCAACGTCAGCGCCTTTTCCGCTGGCGATACCAAAAACGACGCCGATTACAGTGCCGATTACCATGTTGGGGGGCACAGCGCCGCCGATTGGCATAAGCCCCATCCACATCATTTCAAATGTGGCGCCGATGATCAGACCGGTCTTGATATCACCCATGACAAGACCGATGATAGTTCCTAAGATAAGAGGACGATAGGTCTGGAATACTTCCATATAACAGTCGATTCCGACCAGTCCGGTGATGATTGTGATAATAATAATTTGTGCAAATGACATTTGTTTACTCCCTCCTGGTGTTATAGAAGCGATGCCATATCTATAGAATGATCCTTGGGGAGCATTCTATACTCTACGGTCACGTCTTTGTCAATAAGTTCTTTCATTGCTGCAATTTCTTCTGCATCTGCATATACGGTTCTTTGCAGCTTTTTCTTTCCCTCTTCATCATGCATATTGCCGATATTGACGGTTGTGATTGGAACATTTCCGGCAACCAGCTTTGCCACTTGAATGGGGGTGCGGCAGATAATCGCAATTTTTTGTGAAGGACTTGCTTTATAAATAATGTCGATGGTTTTTTGTATGGTGAAGAATCTGATCTGCATATTTCCGGCGGCCAGTTTTAATAAAGTCTGCTGCATGGAATCTTCTGCAACCCCGTCATCCGCAACGATACAAAGGTTCGCATTATATGTTTTCAGCCAGTTCGTGGCAACCTGACCGTGGATCAGGCGGTTGTCCACTCTTGTTAAAACAATGTTAGGTACATTTCCCATGTTGATAGTAACCCTCCTTCAATTAGTCATGACGTCCGTATCTCTTAAAAAGAAAATATCACACAACAAGCAAAGTGTCAATAAATAATTAGAAAAATAAATTTATATTGTACATATTGACAAAATCATGCATGCATTGTATGATTTAAACATCATGACGTCCTGATCAAATAAAAGGAGCATAACTATGGCAGAAAAGAAATTATTAATGGATGAATATGTGCAGGAAGCACCGGCACAGGCATTAAAAAATATTGAAAATTCTTATGAACTGACGAAGCCCATGGTGGACATGTATATAGAAGGAAACTATACATCTGTCTGTATCGTGGCTTCCGGATCAAGCGGAAACGGTACAGAAGCGGCGATAGATTTCATGAGAAGATACATGGGTGCTTCGGTGGAGCTGATGCCGCCTTTTACCTTCACCCACTATAATTATGAATTGGTCAAAGATGATTTTGTGGTGGTGGTATCTCAAAGCGGCGTCAGCACCAACAGCATCGATGCGCTTAAGAAGTTAAAAGAGTTGGGAAAGCCAGCAGTCGGAATCACTGCAAACCTTGAAAATGACTTTAAGGATTATGCTGACGTTGAGATCGATTATGGCGTTGTGGAGGAAAAGGAGCCTTATGTGACAAAGGGAGTGACGCTGCTTGCGCTGTTCTTTATGCTGTTTGCCTTAGAAGCAGGAAAAAGGACGGGATATTTACCAGAAGAAAAGTATGATGCAGAAAAGCAGCAGCTTAAGGAGGCATTTGCCGCGTATGAAAAGGTGCTTGCCGCCGTGCCCGATTTTATTCATGCCCATATTAAGGAATTAAGTTCTTTGCAGAAGACCTTTTTGTGTGCAGCAGGGGGTGCATACGGCGCTGTGTGCGAGGGGGCATTGAAAGCAAGTGAACTTATGAAGATTCTTGCCGTTCCCTTGGAGACGGAGGAGTATATTCATGGATATAATCTGCAGCTGGCGCCGGAGCATACGGTGTTCTTCCTCGACACGGACGCGGGGACTTCAAAGAGAGTGAGGGACATTTACCGCGCTACCCGCAAGGTGACGGACAGGGCGTATATGCTCACCTGCTTTGGCGGTCTTAAACAGGATCAAAATGTCCTGACGGTGGAAACAACTGCAGAACAGTCGGTGTCTTCAATTTACTGCTTGCCATTTTTCCAAATGATAGTATATACTATTACTGTATATTTGGATTGTCTGGAGCAGCACCCGCTGTTGAAGGAATTTAATACGGTGGTTTCCTCCAAATCAGATAAATATGCGAAAGATTATATTCGAAGATTGAACTGTGAATTTGAACAGTAGGAAAAATCTGGGGAGAAACTATGTTGGGAAAGATACCGCTATACCAACAGCTGATCGAGGAACTTGTAAAGTACATTTCGGACGAGAAGCTGCTTCCAGGGGATCAGATTATAACAGAACCTGAGATCAGCAGGAAATATGGGGTGAGCAGGGCAACTGTGCGCCAGGCGATTCAGGAACTGGTGAATGCAGGCGTACTCGTCAAACTCCACGGAAAAGGCACCTTTATCGCAGAACCTAAGGTGAAGATGAACGTCACCACCTTCGGCAGCTTTAGCACTATGGCGAAGGAGCAGGGATTTCATCCGTCAACCAAGATACTGTGCTACCAGGAAATCATGGAGCCCACGGATAAGGTTAAAAAGAGGCTCCTGCTGGGAGCCGGCGAGAGCGTTATTTATTTGAACCGCTTAAGGTATCTGGATGGAAATCCGGCACTCATAGAGAAAACTTACATTCCCCAAAAGCTTTTTCCGCATTTTGATCTTTTAAAAGTTGAGAAATCGGGATTGTACAATTTTTTTAAGGAATGCGGGATTGAAGATCTGAAAGGTTCAGAGCGGTTTACGGCATGCATCCCTACAGAGGAAGAAAAGAAGGCGCTTGAGATATTGGATTTCGATCCCTGCATCAGGGTGCGCCGGATTATGAATCATAGGGAGACACCGGTTGAATATACGGTCTGTATCTTTAAAAATAAGACGCTGCAGTTTGAATCGGAAATCGAAGTAAAATAAGGTTATTTTTAGGGCAGACAATGGGTCTGCCCTTTTGCAATAAGTTGCCTCTGCTGTGCCGCCCTTGCGGGCTGAACTGTCACGTTCCGTGAGGCTGTTTATGGATGACAAAATGGAAAGGAATATGTTAAAATGTAAAAGTGTTTTTTCTGCGGATTGCAGGAGAACGACGGATAGATTTGGAACGGAGGTAATGAGCATGAATAAAAAAATAATAGGTATGGTTTTGTTAACTGTATTGCTGACTGCATGTGGGGCAGCAAAGGAAAGTGGAGAGGAAAATAGCGGCGTTTCTTTGGATGCAGGCAGCACAGAGGTTTCGGAGGAAGCGCAGGGAGCGGTGGAAGCAGAAGGTGATGTTCATGTATGGGGGCAGATGCCTTCCTTTACGGCAAAGGATCTGGAGGGCAATACCGTCACGGAGGATATTTTTAGCCAAAAGGATCTTACCGTGGTGAATATCTGGGGGACTTTTTGTCCGCCTTGTATAGAGGAGATGCCGGAGCTTGGTGAGTGGGCGGAGGAAATGCCGGATAATGTGCAGATGGTAGGGCTTATCATCGATATTGCCGGAGAGGATGACAAGGAGCATCATGATATGGCGGTTACGATCACAGAAAGGGCAGGCGCCGCTTTTCCGCAGATTATTGCAAACATTGATTTTGCAGATATTTTGCAGGGGGTGGTGGGGGTACCCACTACGCTGTTTGTAGATAAGGAGGGCAATCTTGTGGGGGAACCGGTGGTAGGCGCTTATGTAGATGGTTATAAACAGTTTGTGGAGGAATATTTAAGTGGGCAGTAAAAAGAAAAAGCTGGTAAGCGGAATCACCCTGGCAATTGCCTGTGCGTTCATCTGGTATGGAGCAGCAAGAGGAGAGATCGCCGTGGTTTTGAATAAGGCAGTCAACATATGTCTGGAATGTATTGGATTGGGGTGAGTCGTAATGGGTTTAAAGGTTTCTGTCAAGAGAAAATTATTCCAGGTAATTGCCTTTGGCTATTCAAACGTGCATTTGCTGAATTTTAAAGGCGGGAAGATTTATGAAGGCAAATGGAAACAGTTCTGTAACCCGGGCTTAAACTGCTATTCCTGCCCGGCGGCGAGTCTTGCCTGTCCCATCGGGGCACTGCAGGCGGTGAGCGGCTCTATGAATTTCCAATTCAGTTTTTATGTGGTTGGCTTTTTGCTGGCAGCAGGTGTACTGCTTGGGAGATTTGTCTGCGGGTGGCTGTGCCCTTTCGGGCTGCTGCAGGAGCTGATGCACAAGATACCTGCGCTTAAGTTTAAGTTAAAGAAAGGCTTCTTGTACATAAAGTATGTAATTCTCGTTGTATTTGTGCTGACTCTTCCGGTGGCGGCGACCAATTACATGGGAATGGGGAAGCCGGCTTTTTGCCAGTATATCTGTCCGGCGGGGATGCTGGAGGGAGGAATCCCGCTGCTTCTTACGCATCAGGAGTTAAGGCAGACCATAGGCTCTTTGTTCTACTTAAAAACAGCTGTGTTGATTGTTACGCTGGGTGGCTGTGTTCTGGTTTACCGCTTTTTCTGCAGAACCATGTGTCCGCTGGGGGCAATTTACGGTTTGATGAATAAAATCAGTTTATATCATTTGGAGATAGACAAGAATCAATGTGTGAACTGCGGAAAATGTGCAAAGGTCTGTAAGATGGAAGTGGATCCTGTAAAGAAGCCTGATTCTCCAGAGTGTATCCGGTGCGGTGCATGCGCCGAGTCCTGCCCAAAGGGAGCAATTTGTATGGGATTTACCCGTTCCAGTTCAGAACGATTTATCCACAAATTGTCAGAATAATGATTGCACATCCCGCATTGTTTTGGTAAAATTAACTATAATATCATTTAAATGTGAATAAAAACGGAGGGAAGCAATATGAAATCATTCAATTACACCATTACAGATCCCGTAGGGATCCATGCAAGACCGGCAGGACTGCTTGTGAAAGAAGCAAAGTTGTATGACGCATCCATCATGATTGCCAAGGACGGCAAGAGTGCCGATGCCAAAAAGCTCATGGCGCTGATGAGCCTGGGTGTGAAGCAGGGCGATACCGTGACCGTGTCTGTAGAAGGCGGAGACGAGGGAACTGTGGCAGCAAAGATGGAAGACTTTTTCAAAAAGAATCTATAATTTTACGTTGACAGGAGGACAACTGTGGAAGAGCGAAGCGGTAAAAAAATATTTGGCGGCATAGCCATAGGAAAGATTAAGCTTTACGGCAAGGCGGAAAATAAGGTGGTGCGTACCAAAATTGAGGATGCGGATGCCGAAATCAAACGATATGAAGAGGCAAAGGCAAAGGCAATCGAACAGCTTGGTCAGTTGTATGAAAAGGCGCTTGTGGAGGTCGGCGAGGCAAATGCAGAAATCTTCAATGTGCATTCCATGATGTTAGAGGATGATGATTACAATGAATCTGTCCACAACATCATTTCCACGCAGAACGTAAACGCGGAGTACGCGGCGGCGGTCACCGGAGACAATTTTGCAGAAGTGTTCGCCAATATGGAGGATGAGTATTTTAAGGCGCGCAGCGCGGACGTAAAGGACATCACAGAGCGCGTGGTCACGATTCTGTGCGGCGGGGCGGAAGACAGTGATATCGGTGATGAACCGGTGATCATTGTGGCGGAAGACCTTGCTCCTAGTGAGACGGTTCAGATGGACAAGAGCAAGCTGCTGGCATTTGTCACAAGGCTTGGCTCTGCAAACTCCCATACAGCCATTCTTGCAAGGACCATGGGGATCCCCGCCCTGATCGGCGTGGACCGGGAGGAGAGCTGGAACGGAAAGATCGGCATTGTAGACGGATATGAGGGCAAGCTTATCATTGATCCGGAAATGCCCGTACTGGAGGCATATTTCAAGAAAAAAGAAGCGGATGACGAACAGAAACAACTCCTCCTTACCCTGAAAGGAAAAGAGAATGTGACGAAATCGGGGCAGAAGATTAACCTCTATGCCAATATCGGCAACCCGGGAGATTTAGCTTCCGTTATCGAAAACGATGCAGGCGGCATTGGTCTGTTCCGCAGTGAATTTCTATATCTTGAATCGGAAGACTATCCCACGGAGGAAGAGCAGTTTCAGGCGTACCGCAAGGTGGTAGAGACCATGGGAGGAAAGAAAGTCATTATCCGTACATTGGATATCGGCGCCGACAAACAGGTGGATTATTTCAAGCTGGACAAGGAAGATAATCCGGCATTGGGCTATCGTGCGATCCGTATCTGCCTGACCAGACCTGAGATTTTCCGTACACAGCTGCGCGCCTTGTTCCGTGCAAGTGCATATGGCAATCTGGCGATTATGTATCCAATGATCATATCGGTGGATGAGGTGCGAAAGATCAAGGAAATATCCAAATCCGTGAAGGAAGAACTGCTTGCGGAAGGCGTTTCGGTGGGCGAAGTGGAAGAGGGCATTATGATCGAGACTCCGGCGGCGGCGCTTATGAGCGATGAACTTGCGAAAGAGGTGGATTTCTTCAGCATCGGCACCAATGACTTGACCCAGTATACGCTGGCGATTGACCGGCAGAATGCAAAGCTGGATGCTTTCTATGATGCACATCATCCTGCTGTGCTGCGCTTTATCCAGATGGTCTGCGACAATGCACATAAAGTGGGAATCTGGGCAGGAATCTGCGGGGAACTTGGAGCAGACTTAGAGCTCACGGAAACCTTCTTAAAGATGGGACTGGATGAATTATCTGTTTCACCGGGATGCATCCTTCCTGTAAGGAAAGCAGTCAGAGATACGCAGTAAAATATTATAAGAAACTGCAAAAGTGGTAATTCCAGGTCCATTTTTGCAGTTTTACTATAAGGATGCCTCGCGAAGCGGGGCGTCCGTTGTTTGCAGGGGGAAGAATCGATGGGAGAGGGAAGAAATAAAGAAGATTTAACAGTACGCTATGCGTTCATTCAATGCTTTTTCTGGATGATGTATGGAGGAGCGATTGGATTCGTCAGTATGTATCTGTTAGACTGCGGATTTTCCAACACACAGATTGGCATGCTGATAGCGGCAGCAGGATTTTTTTCAGCTATTCTGCAGCCGGTGATGGCAGGGTATGCGGATAAAGAAAAAAGTCCCTCATTAAAAATTCTGTTGATCTTATTTCTCGTCATACAGGTGGTGGTGAACCTATTGATTCTGACCGCCTATCATAAGTCGGTCCTTTTTACCGGTGCACTGTATGGCTTTTCGTTGATGATTATGCAGATGCTGATTCCTTTGGTGAACGCGCTTGGGATGGAGAGCATCAACCAGAAGAAAAAGCTGAATTTTGGTGTGGCACGGGGAACGGGCTCTCTGGGGTATGCTTTTGTAGTGTATGTGGTGGGCATTGCAGCGGGAAAGGCAGGCGCGGTGGCGATACCTGTTGCCCTGCTTTTGGTGTCGGTCCTGCTTCTTGCCGGACTTTTCCTTTTTCCTTTCAAGAAAACGTCTCGGCGCGTGTCTGAACCGGCGCGGGAGGAGAAAGGAAATCCGCTTCTCTTTTTCAAAAAATATCCCAGATTTTGTGCGACTCTTGCAGGCTGTGTTCTGGTGTATATCAGCCATGTCCTCCTTAACAGCTTTACCTTCCAGATTGTGCAGGAAAAGGGCGGCACAAGCGCACAGATGGGTACAGCGATGGCGATGGCGTCGCTGTTTGAGCTGCCTACCATGTTTTTGTTTGCATTTATGTTGAAGAAAGTACGGTGCGATATCTGGTTCCGCATTTCCGGCATTTTCTTTTTCTTAAAGACGCTCGGCACTTTGCTGGCGCCGAATATCCTTTCCTTTTATGCCGTACAGGTATTTCAGATGTTGGGCTGGGCGCTTATTACGGTTTCTTCCGTTTACTATGTGAATGCGATTATGGAAAAGGAGGATGCCATTAAGGGGCAGGCATATATGACCATGACCTATACCTTGGGAAATGTGGCGGGCGCGCTGATTGGCGGTGCTTTGATTGATAGCATGGGGGTGGTCAGCATGCTTGTCTTTGCTACGGTTTCTGCGGCAGCAGGCATGGGAATCATGCTGTTTATGGCGCAGAAGGCAAAGGAAAGTGATTGATTACATAGATATTAGGGAGGAAGCAGGGTGGAAAAAGCATATAAGCTGGAATTTACCAAGGGAAAGGATGAGGGGCTTTCCGTGAACTGCTGCGGTCTGTCAAGGACGGAGGCGCTGCACAGCTTTGGACCGGCAATCAAGCCCCATTATCTGATTCATTTTATACTGAGCGGAAAAGGCAGATTTTCTATCGGGGGGAAAGAATATCCCTTGGAACGGGGATATGGCTTTCTGATACCGCCGGAGGAACTTTCCTTCTACCAGGCGGATGAAAAGGATCCTTGGACCTATATCTGGGTTGGATTTGAAGGGGCGCTTGCGGCTGATTTGGTAAGTTCAATGGGACTTTCTATCACCAACCCTGTTTTTCGGTCTGAAAAGGAAGAGGAACTGTATCAGGCAGTGAAGGATATGATGGAGCACAATACCTTCGGGGTGGCAAATGATTTAAGGAGGAACGGGCAGCTTCATCTATTTTTGTCGCTGATTGCGGAAGAGGGTGCGATAGAGGAAGCGAAGGGAACGGGCAGGGCGGATCATTATGTCAGGCAGGCGGTGGAGTTTATTCAAAGCAACTACTGCAATCCCATCAAAGTGACGGATGTGGCGGACTACGTGTGCATTAACAGAAGTTACCTTTATACCCTTTTTCATAATGCTACGGGGATGTCGCCCCAGCAGTTTCTGACGGTCTTCCGCATTACAAAGGCAACGGAGCTTCTGCAGCTGACTTCGCTTTCGGTAGAAAGCATTGCCTTATCCTGCGGATATACAGACCCGCTTGTTTTCAGTAAATCATTCAGGCAGATAAAGAAGATGTCGCCTTCCGCCTACAGGAAAGAAATGCAGAAGGGGGAAACAAGAAGAAATAAGGAATATTTAAAACAGGTGGAAGATTTTATCAATCAGGTCAATCGTCTAAATAGTTAACATTTTGACAGGTTTATGCAACAATCTGATATGGCAGTCCGAAGGCTGTTTTTTTATAATAAGAAAAAAGGACGGGAATTTCATTATGGAGGTAAATGGTCAGATGAAAGAGATTGTATTAAAGAAGTTTGAAGAGGTATTTGGGGATGTACAGGGCGTCAAGGTGTTCTTCGCGCCGGGGCGGGTGAACCTTATTGGAGAGCATACGGACTATAACGGCGGTCATGTGTTTCCCTGCGCGCTTACCATCGGGACTTATGCGGCGGCAAGAGTGAGGGAAGACAACATGCTTCGTTTTTACTCCATGAATTTTGAATCCTTAGGGGTAATCGAGTCCAGCATTGAAGACCTTAAGCCCATGGAGGAAGCCGGCTGGACCAACTATCCCAAAGGGGTCATGTGGGCATTTGGGGAAAAAGGCTTTCCGGTTCCCAAGGGAATGGATATCCTGCTGAATGGAAATATTCCCAATGGTTCGGGACTGTCCTCTTCCGCATCGGTGGAAGTGGTGACGGGAGCGATTTTAAGGGATTTCTTTGGGTTTGATGTGAGCAATCAGGATTTAGCGCTCATCGGGCAGTATTCCGAGAATAAGTTCAACGGCGTCAACTGCGGCATTATGGATCAGTTTGCCATTGCCATGGGCAAAAAGGACCATGCCATCTTTTTGGACACGGCGGACTTATCTTACACCTATGCCCCTGTAAAGCTGGAAGGCGCCAAAATCGTCATTGCCTGCAGCAACAAGAAAAGAGGGCTGGGAGACTCTAAATACAATGAGAGAAGGTCGGAGTGCGAGACGGCGCTTAGCGAACTTCAGCAAGTGGTGGACATTAAGAGCCTGGGCGAGCTGACGGAAGAGGAATTTGAAAAGTATAAAGCTGCAATCAAAGATGAAGTGCGGGTAAGAAGGGCAAAGCATGCAGTCTATGAAAACCAGAGAACGCTGAAGGCGGTTGCGGCGTTAAAGGAGAATGATATTGCTTTGTTCGGTCAGTTGATGAATGCTTCTCATGTTTCTTTGCGGGATGATTATGAGGTGACGGGAATTGAGCTGGATACGCTGGTGGAGGAAGCCTGGAAGGTAGAAGGCGTGATTGGTTCAAGGATGACCGGGGCTGGCTTTGGCGGCTGCACGGTCAGCATTGTAAAAGAAGACGCAATCGATTGCTTTGTAAAGCAGGTAGGGGAAGCATATCAGGCGAAGATTGGTTATGGAGCAGATTTTTATGTAGTGGAAATCGGCGGCGGACCGGCGGTTCTTTAAGCCCATCGGTGAAGATAGAAGAAAGAAGGTATATGTGATGATTCAGGAAGAAATCAGAAAACTGACGGCCTATGGCATCCTGACCGGACTGGTGCCAAAGGAAGATGAGATTTATACCGTAAACAGTCTTCTCGCCTTATTCGGGGAAGACGAGATAGAGGATGCGGCAGAACCGGTGCAGGTCTGCGAGACAGACTTAGAGGGAATCCTGCAAAGAATGTTGGATCATGCCTATGAAGCAGGCATGATGGAAGAAAATACGGTGGCATACAGGGACTTAATGGATACAAAGATCATGAGCACCCTGCTTCCAAGACCAAGCGAGGTAATCCGCAGATTTTATGAGCTTTATAAAGAGAGTCCGCAAAAGGCGACCGATTATTATTATAAGTTCAGCTGTGACTCGGATTATATCCGCAGATACAGGATTAAAAAGGACATAAAGTGGGTGGCTTTTACAGAATACGGAGATCTTGACATTACCATCAATCTGTCCAAGCCGGAAAAGGATCCCAAAGCCATTGCAGCGGCAAAGACAGCCAAGGCTTCCGGGTATCCCAAATGTCTGCTCTGCAGGGAAAACGAAGGGTATGCAGGGCGCCTGAACCATCCTGCCCGGCAGAATCACCGCATTATTCCTGTGACCATTCAGAATGACCGGTGGGGACTTCAGTATTCTCCCTATGTGTATTACAATGAGCACTGCATTGTATTTAACGGAAAACATGTGCCCATGAAGATAGAACATAATACCTTCTGTAAATTATTTGACTTTGTAAAGCAGTTCCCCCATTATTTTGTGGGTTCCAATGCGGATCTGCCGATTGTGGGCGGTTCTATTTTAAGCCATGACCATTTCCAGGGCGGGCACTATGAGTTTGCCATGGCAAAAGCGCCTGTGGAGAAAACCTTCCAAGTGGATGGATTTGCGGACGTGGAAGCGGGAATTGTGAAATGGCCCATGTCAGTGATCCGGCTGACCGGCACAGACACGGACAGGATCATTGCGCTGGCAGATGTGATCCTGGACAAATGGAGGGCATATACGGATGAAGAAGCTTTCATCTTTGCCCAGACGGATGGAGAGGCGCACAACACCATTACCCCCATAGCCAGAAAACGAAACGACAAGTACGAATTGGATCTGGTGCTTCGGAATAACATTACCACGAAGGAGCATCCCCTGGGCGTTTATCATCCTCATGCCGAGCTTCACCATATCAAGAAAGAAAATATCGGATTGATTGAGGTGATGGGGCTTGCTGTGCTGCCTGCCAGATTGAAGAAGGAAATGGAAGCGCTTAAGGAGGCGATTCTTGCAGGCAGGGATTTGCGAAGCGACGAAGTGCTTGCAAAGCATGCAGACTGGGCGGAGCAATTTGCTACAAAATATGATAAAATAGACAGGTCTAATATAGACGAGATTGTAGAAAAGGAAATCGGTCTTGTGTTCATGCAGGTGCTCTCCGATGCCGGTGTCTTCAAAAGGACAGAGCAGGGGCAGGAAGCCTTTGAACGTTTTATAAAGACCTTATGATGTTGTTATGAAAAAGGATCTGACACAGGGAAATGTGACTGGGACCATGCTTTTATTTGCTGGTCCCATGATTTTGGGAAATCTGCTTCAGCAGTGTTACAATATAGCCGACACCTTGATTGTCGGCAGATACTTAGGGGCTCCGGCGCTGGCGGCGGTGGGAAGCGCCTATACGCTTATGACTTTTCTGACTTCCATTATTATCGGTTTATGTATGGGGAGCGGGGCGGTCATTTCTGTTTATTATGGAAAAAAAGAGATGGAGCAGATGAAAAAGAGTATGCTGACGTCTTTTTGCTTTATTGCGCTGGTGACGATTCTTCTGACCGGGCTGGTTTTCGCCGCTATTCATCCGATTCTTCATATTCTGCAGGTACCGGAAACGATTTATGGACTGATGTATGAATATGTATGGGTGATCTTTTTTGGCATTGTCTTTGTCTTTCTCTATAATTATTTTGCATTTCTTCTTAGGGCGCTTGGAAATTCATTGATTCCACTGTGCTTTTTGGGGGTGGCTGCAGTCCTCAATATTTTCCTGGATATCTTATTCGTGGTTTATTTTCATATGGGAGCCGGAGGCGCTGCATTTGCAACGGTGCTGTCGCAGGCGGTATCGGGGGTAGGAATCGGCATTTATACATGGATGAAAGAGCCGGAACTGCACCCCCTTAAGGAGGAATTTCTGCCTGATAAGAAGACGATTTCGGAGGTGGTGCACAATTCTGCCGCTGCGTGCATACAGCAGTCGGTGATGAATTTTGGAATACTGATGATCCAGGGGCTTGTGAACAGTTTCGGAACGGTGGTGATGGCAGCCTTTGCCGCGGCGGTAAAGATCGATTCCTTTGCCTATATGCCAGCCCAGGAATTTGGGAACGCCTTTTCCCTGTTCATTTCTCAAAATTACGGAGCGGGAGCGAAAAACCGCATAAAGGAGGGGATGAAAAAGGCAGCAGCCGTCTCCATGGCTTTCTGCAGTGTCATCTCTGCGGGGATTTTTGTATTGGCGCCCGGGCTGATGGGGATTTTTATTGATGCCAAGGAAGTGCAGATCATTCAGGCAGGAGTGGAATATCTGCGGATAGAAGGAGTATTTTATTGCGGAATAGGATTATTGTTCCTGCTGTATGGATTTTACAGGGGAGTGGAAAAACCGGAGATGTCTTTAGTACTTACGATCCTCTCTCTTGGAACCAGAGTGCTGCTTGCTTATCTGTTGGCGCCGCTGCCGCAGATTGGCGTCTCAGGAATCTGGTGGGCGATACCAATCGGCTGGTTCCTTGCAGATACAGTGGGAATCCTTTGTTTAAAAAGGGTAAAAGAGATAAATACTTTATAAAATATTGTCATAATTTGTTGAATTAACTTCTTTTCTGTGCTAAATTCACTAGTAACGGAATTTCCAAAAAATGGAAAAACGGATGCGGGTGAATTTATGATGATAAGAAAGTATTTGGAACAAAATGTATATGAGGCATTACAGGAGCGGCTGCACTTTCTTTTTCAGGAGTTTGCGAATATTTACGTCTCTTTTTCGGGAGGAAAGGACAGCGGACTTTTGTTGAATGTGGTTCTTGATTTTCAGAAGAAATACTATCCCAATAGGAAGATTGGCGTTTTTCACCAAGATTTTGAGGCACAGTATACGGTGACTACGGAATATGTGGAGCGGACCTTTGAAAGGATCAAAGACGAAGTGGAACCTTACTGGGTATGCCTGCCCATGGCGACACGCACAGCCTTAAGCAGTTATGAGATGTACTGGTATCCGTGGGATGACACCAAAAAGGAACTCTGGGTCAGAAAGATGCCGAATAAGGAGTACGTGATCAATATGGAAAACAATCCGATCACGACCTACAGGTATCGCATGCATCAGGAAGATCTGGCAAAGCAATTCGGGCGCTGGTACAGAAAGTCCCACGGGAATCAAAAAACCGTATGTCTGCTTGGCATGCGGGCGGATGAATCCCTGCAGCGGTATTATGGCTTCCTGCACAAAAAATATGGGTATGAAGGCGAATGCTGGATTACCAAACAATTTAAAGATGTCTGGTGCGCTTCGCCTCTTTATGACTGGTCTTCCAAAGATGTCTGGCATGCAAATTATCTTTTCCAATACGATTACAATGAATTATATAATCTCTATCATATGGCGGGACTTAAGATTTCCCAGATGCGTGTGGCATCGCCTTTTAATGATTACTCGAAGGATGCCTTGAATCTGTACCGTGTCATCGATCCGGAAATCTGGGTCAAACTGGTAGGCAGGGTGCAGGGGGCGAACTTTACGAATATTTACGGCAGGACGAAAGCCATGGGATATCGCAGCATCACATTGCCGGAAGGGCATACATGGAAGTCTTACACCCTGTTTTTGCTTGACACGCTGCCGGCAAGGCTGCGCAACAATTATGTGAAAAAGTTTAAGACGTCAATAGAATTTTGGCATACCACAGGAGGAGGGCTGGACGAAGAGACGATTCAAGAATTAGAAAAGCATGGATATCAGATCCGGCGCAATGGTGTATCGAATTATACTTTGAGCAAAAAGACGAGAATCGTGTTCATAGGGAGGATTCCCGATGACACGGACGACATTAAGACCACGAAAGATATTCCAAGCTGGAAGCGGATGTGTTTTTGCATTTTGAAAAACGACCATTTATGCAAGTTCATGGGATTTGGCATGAGCAGGCAGCAGCAGAAGAAAGTGGACCTTATAAGACTAAAATACAAAAGCTTAGAGGAGGTAGAATATGGAGTATAAAAGTCCTGCTTACGAAGTGATTGCTGTTCCTATTGAAAAGATTAAACCTAATACCTACAATCCCAATGCCGTGGCGCCGCCGGAGATGAAACTTCTTTATGAGAGTATCAAAGAAGATGGATATACAATGCCTATTGTCTGCTATTATAATCATGAGAAGGATATTTATGTGATTGTTGACGGATTCCACCGCTATAGAATCATGATGGAGCACCGGGATATCTATGAGAGGGAAAAGGGGCTTCTTCCGGTTTCTGTCATTAAAAAGTCGATTGATAAACGTATGGCGAGCACTGTGCGCCATAACCGGGCAAGAGGAAGTCACAGCGTAGATCTGATGAGCAACATTGTAAAAGAATTAAACGAGCTGGGACGCTCTGACGCATGGATATGCAAGCATCTTGGCATGGACAGGGACGAAGTGCTGCGTCTAAAGCAGATTACAGGGCTGACTGCCTTATTCAAGGATGTGAAATTCGGTCAGGCATGGCGTCCGGAAAAGGAAGATGAGATATGTTGACTATAGGAACCCATATGTCCATAGCCGGCGGCATTGCAAAAGCGGCAGAAAATGTAGTGTCCATGGAGGCAAATACCATGCAGATATTCAGCCGGAATCCAAGGGGATCCGGCTATAAGACTTATAGCCGGAAGGAAATGGATGCCTTTCAGGAGATAAGGAGCTCTCATCGGTTTGGACCGCTCCTGGCACATGCGCCCTACACCATGAATCTGGCAAGCGAAAAGGAAGAGGTCTATACCTTTGCCTGCATGGTGATAAGAGAAGACATTGCCAGAATGGACGATCTTGGAATAGAGATGCTCGTGTTCCATCCGGGAAGTCATACCGGCATCGGTGTAAAGAAGGGCATTGAGAATATCATTGCAGGTCTTGACCAGGCGATTACAGGGCAGGAGCAGATTACGGTGCTCCTGGAGACGATGTCAGGAAAAGGAACGGAAATAGGGGCAAGTTTCGAGGAGCTAAAGGCAATCCGGGACGGGGTGAAGCATCCGGAGAGAATCGGCATCTGCTTAGACACCTGCCATGTGTTTGCGGCAGGGTACGATATCGTCCACGACTTAGACGGTGTCCTTGCAGAATTTGACCGGGTGCTGGGGCTTAAACTATTACGCGCCATTCATTTTAATGACAGTATGATGCCCTTTGCCTCCCGCAAAGATCGTCATGCCACGATTGGAGACGGCATGATCGGGTGCAAGGCACTTATGGAGGTTATACAGCACCCCGCGCTGAAAGAACTGCCGTTTTATCTTGAGACGCCCTTAGACGATGCAGGGCACAAGCAGGAGATAGAGAGAATCAGGAAAGAAATAGGGGAAAGCTGATAACATGGTTACGATTAAGAAAGATCATTTCTCTATAGGACAGATTTGTGATTCGGGACAGTGCTTCCGGCTTGAAAAGCTTGCAGAGAAAGAGGGCGTAGAGGAAAAAGAAAGATATGCGCTGACGGCGCTTGGTAGATATCTGGAAATAAAGCAGGCGGCGGATGAAATCTCCTTTTTCTGTACGCAGGAAGAATTTGACCAGATCTGGAAGAGCTATTTTGATTTAGAGGAAGACTATGGCAGGATAATCGGGCTCATAGATAGGGAAGACAGTTACCTTGCAAAGGCAGCCTCTTACGGGAGCGGAATCAGGATACTGAAGCAGGACTTATGGGAAATGATTATTTCCTTTATCGTTTCCCAGCAGAACAATTTGAGGCGCATTAGAAAATGTATCAGTTTCTTATGCAGCAGGTACGGGGAAGAAAAGCAGACGCCATCAGGCATACGGTATTACGATTTTCCAAAGCCGGACGCGCTCGCAGCGGCGCCGTTAGAAGAACTGTATGCCTGTAATCTGGGCTATCGCAGCCGTTATATCCATAATACCGCAGTCAGCGTCTTTGAAGGAGAAATTGACCTTGAAGCGTTAAAAACAATGGATTATGAAAGCGCAAAAGAAGAGCTTTTAAGGTTGTGCGGGGTAGGTGTTAAAGTGGCGGAGTGCATCTGCCTGTTCGGGCTTCACAAGACAGAGGCGTTTCCCATCGACACCCATATCAATAAAGTACTCTGCCGGCAGTATCCCGGCGGGTTCCCCTTTGAAAAGTATGGGAGATACGCAGGAACGCTGCAGCAATACATATTTTACTATGATTTGATGGAAAAATAAAAGAAAAAGGAGAAGGAAAGATGAAACCATTGGTACTTGTTTATAGGAAATGCAGCACTTGCCAGAAAGCATTAAAGTGGCTGGAAGAAAATCATATCGCATTTGAGGAGCGCCCCATCAAGGAGGAGCATCCTACGGAAGAGGAACTGCGGGAATGGCATAAAAGAAGCGGTCTTCCCTTAAAGCGTTTTTTCAATACCAGCGGAAATCTGTACAAGGAGCTAAAGCTGAAAGACCGGCTGGCAGATATGTCGGAGGAAGAACAGCTCCGCCTGCTTGCAACAGACGGCATGCTGGTAAAGCGCCCGCTTCTAATAACGGAGGATTATGTCTGCCCCGGTTTTAAAGAGGAACAGTGGAAGGAACACATTTGACTTATGAAATTCAAGTCATTATAATGGTATGATAAAAGGGGAGTTACAGAAAGAAGGAATGGAAATGACGAAAATTGATATTGTATCGGGTTTTTTGGGAGCAGGAAAAACTACGTTGATCAAGAAACTGCTTGCAGAGGCGCTTGGTGATACCAAGGTGGTTCTGATTGAAAATGAGTTTGGAGAGATCGGCATTGACGGAGGATTTTTGAAGGAAGCAGGTATCGAGATTAAAGAGATGAATTCCGGCTGCATCTGTTGCTCGCTGGTGGGAGATTTCGGCGCTTCCTTAAAGGAGGTTATGAAAACATATGCGCCTGAAAGAATCCTGATCGAACCCTCGGGCGTGGGAAAGCTTTCTGATGTCATGAAGGCAGTGCAGGATGTGATTGATACGAAAGAAGTGGTCTTAAACAGTGCGGTTGCCGTGGTGGACGCTGCCAAGTGCAAGATGTATATTAAGAACTTCGGGGAGTTTTTTATCAATCAGATTGCCCATGCAGGAACCATTATCTTAAGTCGTACGGGCAATATTTCAGAAGACAAGCTGAACAGGTGCATAGAACTGATCAGAGAGCATAACGGACAGGCGACCATCATCACGACTCCTTGGGAGGAACTGGACGGCAAGGATATCCTGCTTACCATCGAAGGCGCCAAAGATCTGGAAGCAGAAATGATGGCGGAGCTGGAGGCGCGCAGAAACAGAGAAGAGGAGCATGAACATCACCACCATCACCATGGAGAAGGGTGCGGGCATGAGCACCACCATGGGGAAGAATGCGGACACGAACATCATCACGGAGAAGAGTGTGATCATGAACACCATCACCACCATGAAGAGGAGTGCGCACATGAGCATCATCACGATCATGGACCGGACTGTACCTGTGGGTGCCACGATCATGACCATCACCATGAAGGGCATCATCATGCGGATGAGATATTTACCAGCTGGGGAATGGAAACTCATTTGGCGTACAGCAAAGAAGATATCGAGCACATTCTGGAAGCTCTTGAAGACGAAAAGGAATACGGATTTGTGCTGCGTGCAAAAGGAATGGTTCCCGGAACAGAGGGGGGATGGGTATATTTCGATTATGTGCCCGGCGAGAGCAATGTGCGCGGAGGAAAACCGGATGTGACCGGCAAATTCTGTGTAATCGGATCAAAGCTGCGAGAAGACAAGCTGAAATCGCTTTTTGAAAAATAAAAAGAAAGAAGGATCGAAATGAAACCAGTTTATATGATAAATGGTTTTCTTGAAAGCGGAAAGACAGGCTTTATCTGCTATACCCTGGATCAGCCTTATTTTCAGATCAAAGGAAGGACGCTTCTGATCGTCTGCGAGGAAGGGGAAGACGAGTATGACGAAAAGCTTTTAAAAAGGAGCCGCACGGATCTTATAATGATTGAGGATGAGGAGGACTTTACGACTGCCCATCTAGTTGAGTTGGAAAAGAAGTATAAACCGGAACGTATCATCATCGAATACAACGGCATGTGGAATTTTAAAAATATGAAGCTGCCGTTTCACTGGTCCATCGAACAGCAGATTACGATGATTGATGCATCCACCTTTCCCATGTATTTTACCAACATGAAATCCTTGCTTGCGGAAATGCTGCGGAAATCAGAGATGATTATTTTTAACCGCTGTGACGGCATAGAGGATTTGAACGTGTATAAAAGGAACGTGAAAGCAATCAATCAGCAGGCGGATATCATTTTCGAGGATGAAGAAGGAGAAGTGAATCAGATTTTTGAGGAGGATCTTCCTTATAATCTGGACGATCCGGTAATCGAACTGGACAATGAAGGGTATGGAATCTGGTATCTGGATAGTCTGGAAAATCTGGAACGATATATTGGAAAGACGATTCGCTTTACCGCGATGGTATTAAAGCCGGCAGACTTCCCAAGCGGATACTTTGTGCCGGGGCGCATGGCAATGACCTGTTGTGCGGAGGATATGGCATTCTTAGGATTTGCCTGCGAATATGACAAGGCGCATGAACTTACAGATAAGCAGTGGGTGCAGGTGACGGCACAGGTGGCGAAGGAATACTTTGCGGATTACGGCGGTGAAGGTCCGGTGCTCAAAGCATCTTTGGTTGAACAGGTAAAACCGCCTAAGGAAGAGATTATCAGTTTTATGTAACATACAAAGGAATGTAAGAGAGGGAGTTTCATTATGTATCATTATTCAGCGATTCAGTGGCTGTTCTTCTTCTACTTTTATTGCTTTTTTGGATGGATTTTTGAGTCCACTTTTGTTTCGATTAAAAGTAAGAAATTTGTAAACCGGGGTTTCATGCGGGGACCGTTCCTTCCAATTTACGGGAGCGGCGCCATCATGATGCTGGTTGTATCTATGCCCTTTCAGGACAACATTTTTCTTACTTATATAGCAGGCTGTATCGGCGCTACCGCGTTGGAACTGGTGACGGGCGTGATGATGGAAGCACTGTTTAAGGTAAGATATTGGGACTACTCTAATCAGAAGTTCAATTATAAAGGGCATATCTGCCTTTCGTCGACGATTGCATGGGGATTTTTGACCATCCTGATGACGGAGGTTGTCCATAGAGGCGTTGAAAAGGCAGTATTCGCCATTCCCTACGCGGTTGTAACGGTCGTAACGGTGATTCTGACGGTATATATCATCGTTGATTTTACCCTTTCCTTCAAGGCAGCTATGGATCTGCGGGATATCCTGGTTGGCCTGGAAAAGGCGAAAGAGGAGATGGAGCGCATCCAGAAACGGCTTGATGTCATTATCGCCGTGGTCAACGATGAACGCGCGGCTCGCAGACAGGAGAAGACCATGCGTGCCGATGAACTTATGGAAAGCATCGAATCAAAACTTGGCGCCCTCAAGGAACGCGTTAAAGTTCACCCTGCGGAGTTTGTAGATGAGGTGAGAGATGAAATCGCCGAACTGACCAGTAAATATATGTTTGAAAAGGAGCACAGGCTTCAATTCAGAAGACTTAAGGACTTTTATCAGAGGGCACTTCTTAGGGGCAACCCTACGATGCGGTCTAAATACTTTGGAGAGGCTTTAGAAGAACTGAAAAAAGCAGTGAATGAGAAAAAGAAAAAATGAAAATAGGTATTGACTTATGATGTCCAAAATGGTATTATATCATTTGTGGCGTGAGTCAAGCGGAAGTGTCGGAACTGGCAGACGAGCAAGACTAAGGATCTTGTGAGCATTGCGCTCGTGTGGGTTCAAGTCCCATCTTCCGCATTTGATGAAAGCACTATTGAATTTAGACCTCACGGTTTGAATGATAATAGTGCTTTTTCTTATAAGTAATTTGTCAAGATATTGGACTTGTCTTAATTTTTCTTATATGATTAGAGTAAAGAAGCAATTAAATCGAGTGGCATTTGCAAAAAGCAACTCTATTTAGTTGCGTTTTGCAAATGCAATGAATAACAATTGCTTTTTGGTTTTTATAAAAAAAGGAGATACGCAAATATGAAGTACGCCACTATAATGATTGATATTATAGAATCAAGACATTATCATACAAGATATGAGGTTCAAAATATTTTGATGAGCAGTATTTCGTATTTAAACTCAATCTATAGTTATGCATTGAAAAAGGAGGTAATATCTAGCGCAGGTGATGAATTTCAGGGCTTATTTTTAGATCTTCAAACTGCGTTTTTATACGCCAGAAAGCTTCAATTGATAATCTATCCAATAAAAATAAGATGTGCGATAGGATATGGTGAAATAAAATATGATGTAGAAGAATGGACGTCATCAGCACTCGATGGTGAAGCATACTATTTGTGCCGTGATGCTATTAATTCTATATCTAAAAGGAAAAACAATGTTATATGTTTTAATACAGAATCAAAATACGATAAATACTTAAATGTATTTTGCTTGTCTAATACTACAATAAAAACAAAGCAGTCTCAAATGGCTTGGCTAATTGAACTCATTGCTGATTTTATTTTTCCAATAGTTTCCACCGATGAAAATATAAGTTTTTATCAGTTTATTTTAGAAAATAGAATTAGATTGATTGAACTAGAAAAATGGAATGGAATGAAAGGAAATTTTAAGTATAATGAGCCTTTAAGTATTAATTTTGAATTTCTTTTGGAGATAAAACAATTGTTAGAAGATAAAACTGCCTTTGAAAGTGGGTTTTGTATGAAGGAGTTTTGGACGCATGGGATGTCAACATATATTGCACAGATCATGAATTCAACACGCCAAAACATAGACAGATATGTTAATTTGGGAAAAATAAAAGAAAGCAGGACAATGGATAAAGCCATATATGAATTGTTAGGAGAAGAGATATGGTAAATTTTGTAATCTTAATAATTTTACACTTGTTAGGAGATTTTTATTTTCAAACATCAAGAATAGCTAGATGTAAGAACGCAAAAGTGGGTTTGGAATGTAATGGATGCACGCAGTGCAAGGATGGTTCAAAGCTGAATTATAAATACATATTTATCCACATTATAATTTATAATATTCCCTTTATTATGTTGTTTTTTATGGCGGATTGGGTGAATGCCTTAATAATAATTGCTATTCTTTTTGCTTCGCATGGCATTATTGATGTGTTATCTTGTTTTTTTAATAAACGTACGAAACAAACGATAGTGTTTATTATTGATCAAATTTTGCATGTAGGTGTGTTATTTTTGATTTCGAAATTATTTGTTTTATATGCATTATTTGATGAATATTCTATTGCAGTCCGAACTGTTTTTACAGTTTTAACGCTGATAGTGCCGTGTTCAGTTTTAATAAACAAATTATTTGAAGATTTATATCCAGAGACAATTGATGTGAAAGTATTTGATGTTGGCTCGATTATTGGAATCCTTGAAAGATTTTTAGTAATAATATTTGCTTATTTCGAGGATTTTGCCGCAATTGCCATTATAATAACGGTTAAAACATGGGCGAGAACTAACGACTTAAAGGAACCTGATTTTAGAAATAAATATTTAGTAGGAACATTGGCGAGTATGGTATTAGCTTTAGTTATATTCATTTTAGCAAAAGGAGTCCTCCCTTCTGCATAATACTTATAAAAGCCGTTATACCAAAGAAAACTATATACATTACAGATAAAGAGGAATGTTATGAACATACATTATAGAAAAGCAACTTTAGAAGACTTAGAAGTGCTGGTAAGGACAAGAATAGAAGTTTTGCGTGCTGCCAATAAGCTGGAGGCAGATACAGACATGTCAGAGGTTTCGAGACAGTCCTGGCTTTATTATCAGAATGCGCTGTCAAACGGAACCCATACTGCCTATCTTGTATATGATGGAAGCCGGTTTGTTGGGGCAGGAGGGGTAAGCTATTTTCAAGTCATGCCTACCTATCACAACCCCAGCGGAAATAAGGCATATATTATGAATATGTACACGCATCCCGATTATAGAAGAAAAGGGATTGCATATAGGACGCTGGAACTGTTGGTCGAAGATATAAAATCAAGGGAAATTACATCGATTTCCCTCGAAGCAACAGACATGGGACGCCCCTTATACGAGAAATTCGGCTTTACGAAAATGAAGGATGAAATGGAACTTGTTTTGTCATGATACCGGCGTTCCGATTTTTTTGTCGCTGTTTAAAATATGGTTGATCAGCCAGTCGGTGAGAAATTCCAGAATTTCTTCCAAGGTTTCCTGCTGATGCCCTTCGATCTGCTGAAAGTCCATTTCTTCCAGCCGTGCAACAAAGGCGTCGTGGGCGCGCTGCTGTGCGGCAAGTCCTTCATATTGAATGCTCTGCATATATTTTTCTTCATCTGCAAAGTGGAATTTTGTATAGTTTTTTAACTCCTCCAGCAGATAAACGATTTCGTCATATTTGTCAGCGATAAATTCATCATGGATGATACGGTGGACTTCTCCTATAATACGGAATAATTCTTTGTGCTCATCGTCAATTAAGCCGATTCCGGTCAGGTACTCGTTTGTGAAGACCGGAACTTTTTTCCCAGTGTCTGCAGGAGGCATCTTACCGATCATCAGATCGCAGCCGATAATGTGCCGGTAAAGCCAAGTGATAAGATACTTTAAAAGATCGTCCAGAAAGCGTGTCTGATCGCTGCCGGAAAGCAGGATGTCTGCCTCGTTTATTTTGTCGCAGAAGACGGCATGCTGGTGCCTTTGCAGTTCCAGCTCAGGATGATGGATACGTTCCATATAAGCTTCCTCATGCTGAAAATGTTCTTTGGCATATTGCTTTAAACGTTCAATCAATTCATATATATGGTCGTATCGGTCGCTCTTGGCGTCGTCACCTAACAGAGCGTGAATTTCGTTTATGATTTCAAAAAGTCTTTCATGTTCGCTGTCGATTTCGGGCACGCCCAGCAGACAGTCATCCGTAAAAAGATACATGTTCGATTCCTCCCAATTATCCATGATATTTATTGTACCATATCTTCGCAGACCTGCAAAGATATGGTACAATGAATATTACGAAACGATATTGCCAAGGAGGAATTTTTAAATGGAGAATGAAACGAAAAAGCGGCCCAGTGCATGGATGGCGGTCATAATTGCAGTTGTAGCGATTTGTCTGACAATATGTGGAGTTATGGCGATTATTGGAATCCTCATAGATAATAGGCAGGATGATCCGGAAGCCTTTGACGCTTGTATGGATGAAATGTTTAAAGAACTGGTAGTGCAGAATACTATAAATCTCCACTATACCCTTGCGTACCCGGAGAATTACGGGATTACGGACTATCCGGTCACGCTGGGGGATGTTTCTGTTGAGAATCTGCAAAGAAGTGCGGACGAACTGAAGGAAATGGAGGAGGTGATCCATTCCTTTTATGAAGCAGATCTTTCACCGGAGCAGGAGCTTACATATACGATATTGATGGATTACATAGAGACGGAGAAGTCGGTGGCGCATTTGGAATTTTATGACGAGCTTTTAGAGCCGACTTACGGATACCAGGCGGAATTGCCGATTATTCTTGCGGAATATACATTTCGAAAAGAGCAGGATATCGAGGACTATCTGACGTTGCTTTCGCAGATGGATGAATATTACGCACAGATTATTGCGTATGAAGAGAAAAAGGCAGAAGCGGGGCTGTTTATGTCTGACAATGCGGCAGATATGGTTATCGAGCAGTGCGAGGAATTTATTCAGGAGCCTGAAAATAATTACATGATCGAGGTCTTCAATGACAAGATCGATTCTTTTGAAGGTCTCTCCGAGGCAGAAAGAGAACAATACAAGGAAAGGCATGATGAGATCGTCACTACCGAGGTGGTGGATGCTTATCAGACCTTGATTGACGGTATGCGCGCGCTTAAGGGAAGCGGCACAAATGAACTGGGGCTGTGCTACTATGAATACGGAAAGGAATACTATGAATATCTCATCCACTCTGAGGTGGGTGCGGACGACTCCGTGAAAAGATTAGAGAAAAAGATCGAACGATATATAGACGATTTCATGCAGGATCTATACGACGCTGCGATAGAGTCTCCGGAAGTGTATGAGGAAATCATGAATTTCTCTTTACCGGATATGGAACCTGAGGAAGGGCTGCAGGATTTGTTAATTAAGATGGAAGAGGATTTCCCCGAGCCGCCGCAGGTGGATTTTACAGTCAAGTATGTGCATCCGTCTATGCAGGATCATCTTAGCCCGGCTTTTTATCTGACCACGCCTATCGATGATATAAAAAATAATTCTATTTATATCAATGGAAAGTACACGAAAAACGGCGCAGAGGATAGCGGAGATCTATATACTACGCTGGCGCACGAAGGTTATCCTGGACACTTGTATCAGAATGCCTATACCGTGTCTTGTGATCTTCCGCTAATTCGCAATCTGATTTCCTACAAGGGTTATACAGAAGGATGGGCGACCTATGTAGAATTTGAATATGGATACCCATATGCAGCGGAAGACCACAGCGAAGCGGCGGTAGATCTTTATGCGAGAAATTCTGCGGTATCACTGGCACTTTACGCTTATATCGATTTGGGAATACACTATGAAGGATGGGACAAGGAAGACGTGAAGGAAGTCTTAAGCATGTTCATGGATGTAGATCAAGAGACGCTTGATGGGGTATATGAAGCGGTTCTTTATGATCCCGCAGGTTATTTGAGTTATTTTGCCGGATATCTGGAATTCCTTGAATTGCGTGAGGAGGCAATGGAGGAACTGGGAGAGGATTTTGATATAAAGGAATTTCATGATTTTATCTTAAGAACAGGTCCAGCCCCTTTTTATATTATAGAATCCCGCATGGGAATGTGGATAGCGGAGCAGTAATCTTATTTTCGGATGACATCCTTTAAAATATAAATCAAATTGCGAAATTCTGCGCTTCGGTGAAAAATCAGCAAAAAGAATAGGTTGGGGACCGTAAGGCACAGAAGGATACGTGTGCCCATCAGCGCAAGCGGCGGCAGGTCAAAGGGAAGGCAGCACAGGAAAGTCAGGGCAAAACAAAAAATGCCTGCTGAAAGATATTTGATGTTTTTCAGCCAGAAGGACTTTGGGGATTTTTGAAAGCCGTAGCGGAACAGAACGCGGACTTCTATCCAGAGAGAAGTAGAAAGCATACTGATTAAAGTTCCCGCAAAAATACCGCTGATGCCCCAAAAATGTACGAGAAGAATGGAGAGAATTAAGTTTATGAGAGACTCTGCAACGGGGCAGTATCGATCCTGGTAAAGGATTCCCAATGCTTCTTTGAAGGTGACTGTAACCATGCGCACGCCTGCAACAAAAAAATTGGCAGCAATCAGTAAAACGGCGGGAAGGGGAAAAAGAAACGCATCGCCCCAAACGAAAGAAATAAATGGATTGACTAATAAAAAGAAGCTGGTCGTGCAGAAGGTATAAAACCAGAACCCTGCAAAATACAGCAGATGAAACAAAGAATAAGTTTCTTCTTTGGTCTTGGACGCATAATAGTTTCCGACGCCGGAATTGAGCGAGGAAAACAAAGGATTGATAACAGATTTAAAAAAAGTCACCAACAGGGTATAGCAGCTGTTTTTGGAAACCGCGGTAAGACCCAGAAAGATGCTGATCAGCAGATTGTCTGTGGAATTTGCAACGGTGCTCCCAATACGGTGATAGAACATGGCATATACATTCTTAAAGATGGACCTCTTTTCATCTGGGGAAAGCGTGGGACGTTTCTTGGAATTTAGGAATGAATATGCCTTTTTTGCTTTATAAGAAAGGAGGAGGTTAGTGCATAAGGTAAAAGGCAGCTGAATCAATACATAAAGGGTAAAGCTATGTAGCGTAACCAAAAGAATAATCTGGACAATGGTCCTTATGATATGGAGCAGGTTGGAGTAGAAATCGGTGATATACATCTTTTGGTCGGCAAGAAACAGTGACTGCCGGGAGGTAAAGGTATAGGAAAGCACAGTGTTCGCCAGATAAAGCAGATAGAATATGGATAATCCGGGCAGGTCAGGGCAATCCTTTATGATGTAGGGCAGAAACGGTGTGACCGCGCCTCCGATGACACCCATCAGTAGGGCGACGATGCCGTATACTTTTCTATAGAAGTTTGTAAGAGCAAGAAGTTTTTCTTTGTCATTTTGCACGATAGGGACATACATGCTGTAGACGAGAACTGTGCCGAAACCAAGTTCCGACAGACAAAGGACAGTGAGAATATTCGTAAAAAGTCCCGTGACGCCTACGTATTCCATGGAAAGCGTATGGATGAGCACGGTACGCGCGACAAATTCGGTAAGGTAGCACAGAATCTTAGTTACCAGTATGACAATACTATTTTTTATAAATAACTTTGTACGCATGAAATCAGCCCCCAGCACGTTATTCTATTAATATGATAGCAGGATTCCTAAATATATCAAGTGACGAAAAATGAAAGAGGATATTTTGCTTTAAAAATCCCATTACTATGTAAAGAGTGATGGGATTTTTGTTACAATGAGCTGCGCGCGAGGCGCGGAAACGTTTGGATAGAGAAAGGAATGGCATAATATGGAAAAATTAAAAATGTATGGTTATATCAGGGTATCAACAAGGGAACAAAATGAGGACAGGCAAAGAATTGCGCTGCGCGATATGGGGGTGCCTGACAACCGGATCTTCATGGATAAGCTTTCGGGAAAGGATTTTGAAAGACCCCAGTATAAGCGATTGCTCAGGAAGCTGGATGATAATTCCGTTTTATATATAAAATCTATCGACCGTCTTGGAAGAAATTACGCGGATTTGAATGAGCAGTGGAGAATCATAACGAAAGAAAAAAGAGCGGATATTGTGGTGATCGATATGCCGATTTTGGACACCAGAAGGGAAAAAAATCTGCTTGGAACATTTATCAGTGATATCGTCTTAGCACTTCTTAGTTACGTTGCGGAAAATGAGCGAATCAATATCCGCCAAAGACAGGCGGAGGGCATTGCGGCGGCGAAAGCAAGAGGAGTGAAATTCGGGAGACCGCCTGTACCGCTGCCGGAAAATTTTGACGAAGTGTGTGGAGCGTGGAAAGCAAAAAAAATAACGCTTCAGCAGGCGGCTAAAACATGCAATTTGGCAAAAAGTACCTTTTTTGATAAAGCAAAGCAATTAGAACAGTAATATTGCTTATAAGTCCGGAATAGTGTACTTTATCGGAAAAATCTTTTAAGTTTCCTTTTTGTAGATTTTTGTCAAATATTTTCTTGTAAAATATTTTTTTTGTAGTAAAATGATAGTGTTACATATCAAAATTATAGGTACGGAAAAGTACAGTTTTACAACCTACAAATTCCGCATGTATTCTTTCCAAGTGACTTACGACTGCATAGTATAGAGATGAGGGAGGAATTTAGGTATGGACAGAGAAAAATTTCGCATTGCTTTTTTTATTGGAAATATGGAAAGCTCCGGGGGAACGGAGAGGGTGCTTTCTGTAATTGCTAATGGGCTGTCGGAGAGAGGGCATCATGTTTACATTATGAGCCTTAAGGGAAAAGGCAGCGTTTTCTTCCCGGTATCGGATGCAATCAAGTTTTACTGGCTTGAAAAAGAGGTTCCCAAAGCAGGCATCATAAAGAAAATTCAATCACTTGCGGTCTTTTTGAATCACGAGAACATAGATTTTCTAGTCGATGTAGATATTATTCTTTGTTTCTATTCTTTGTTTCTGAAAAGGTTTACGCCGCAAGTACACTGGATTTCCTGGGAACATTTCAATTTTTATTATCATTTCAAAAAAAATCATTTTCTCCGCAGTATTGCAAGAAGGCTGGTCGGACGTTATTCGGAATGTCTGATCGTCTTGTCGGAAGAAGACAAAGCATATTATAAAGAAAGGCTGAATTTAAGGTGCAGGATTATTCGTATCTACAATCCCAACCCCTATGAGGATAAGGCGCCTAAGCAGGAAGGAGAGCCGATCATCTTTGCCGCCGGAAGGCTGACGAGGGTGAAGGGATTCGATCTCCTCATAAAGAGCTGGAAGCTGCTTGAGGATAGATATCCGGAGTGGAAGGTGCTGGTCGCAGGTGAAGGGGCAGACAGAAAAAAACTGGAAAAAGAAATAGAAACGTCAGGAATCAGACGTTTCTTTCTGGTCGGGAATACAGACCGGATCGAGGAGTATTACAAAAAAGCGGAGCTATTTGTCCTGCCTTCACGGGATGAGGGATTTGGCATGGTTCTGCTGGAAGCAATGGCTTTTTCACTTCCGGCAGTGGGTTATTCCTGCAAGGCAGGACCTAGAGAAATTATAGAAGACGGAGAAAATGGCTTTTTGGTCGTGCCGGGTGAAATAGAGACGTTTGCCCGCAAGATGGAGAGTCTTATGCAGGATGAGCATAAGCGCAGAAAGATGGGGGAAAAGGCAAGAAAATCTACAAGGCGATTTTGCAGGGAACAGATTTTAGACGAGTGGGACCAGTTATTACAAGACATGATAAGCAGGCAGGAGTGAAGGAAAATGAATATTCTGGTGACGGTAGACAGCAATTATGTATGCCCCTTAAAAGTAATGTTGACTTCTTTCTTTCGGTTTCATGATAAGGAGAATACGATTTATCTGTTATACAGCAATGTAAAAGAAATAGAGCTTGGAGAGCTGCGGCAGTTGATTGAAAGGAATGGGAGCCGTTTCTGCCCTGTCAGAGTGGAGGAAAGCATTCTGTCGGGCGTGCCGGTAATCGGGTATTTTACAAAGGAAATGTATTATCGGCTTTTGTCAGGGATGATTTTTACAAAAGAAAAAAGGATGCTCTATTTAGACCCGGATATTTTGATAAGGGGTTCGCTTTTGCCCTTGTATGAGACGCCGCTTGAGGGAAATGTGATGGCGGGAATCGGGGATATTTCTGTGAATACAATCTTGTCTGACCACAAGACGAAATTGGGATTTGGGCAGGAGGAGCAGTATATTAATTCAGGCGTACTATTATTTGATCTGGATGAAATGCGGAAATGTTCCATTTTAGAGGATATTAAGCGCGTGGTAGAAGAAAAGGGCGAGCTTCTTAAATACCCGGATCAGGACATCATCAATCTTCTTTTTAGGGAAAAGATTAAGGTGGTGGAAAGAAAATACAATTATAACACCGGCTATGGAAGCATTGCCGGTATGTTCAGGTACATGGCAGGAGGGTTCCTGAAAGAAAAGAAATATCCTGTAATCGTGCATTTTATGGGACCGGTAAAGCCGTGGAACCTTGCTTATTACGGCAAGTTCGGCGGGGAGTATCGGCGTTATTTAAAGAAAAATCCGGATTTAAGCATGAATGTAAAAGGGGAATGGATCATACGTTATTTCGTGATTGGAAGGTATTTATTAAAAGCGATACTTTGCAAAATGGGAGGAACGAATTATGAATAATGATAGAGTATCCATTATTATTCCTGCTTATAATGAAGCGGAGGCAATTGAGATGGTGCTTAAGGAGCTCCTTTTGGAAACTGCCAAATGGGAAGAGGAAATGGTAGAAATTGTTGTGGTAAATGATGGGAGCAGCGATGAAACAGCAAAAATTGTAGACAATATAGAAGGGGTCAGGCTGATCAATCATCGAAGAAATAAAGGATATGGCGCGGCATTAAAGACAGGCATCAAGGAAGCCCATGGGGATATTATTGCATGGTACGATGCAGATGGACAGCATAGACCGGAAGACCTTCGGAAAGTTATCTCGAAAATGAAGGCAGAGAATCTGGATTATTGCATTGGAATAAGGGATAAGGATTCTTATGAAGAAAAGAGCAGACGCCTTGGAAAAAAGATTCTGAAATGCATTCTGAATCTGATTATAAGGGAGGAACTTAAGGATTTTAATTCGGGAATGAGAGGCTTTCGGAAAGAAGTCATTCTCCCCTATCTTCCGCTTTTGCCAAATACTTTTGGCGCCTCTACGGTAACGACGCTTTTGATGTTGGAACAGGAATATAATGGTGGGGAAGTGAGCATTACCGCATTGAAACGAAAGGGCAAAAGCTCCGTGAAGCAGATTCGGGATGGATTCCGGACAATTGTGCTGATCCTCCAGGTTATCTTATTGTTCCAGCCTATGCGCATTCTGGGGAAAGCCGGTATCATCATGTGCGTGGCGGGAGGAATCTATGGAATATTCCGTGCCCTTCAATGGTCCAATGGCATTCCCATACTTGCATCGATTTTGGTCATATTTGGATTCCAACTGATCTGCTTCGGCGTTCTGTCGGATCAAATCAGTAAGATCTGTAAGCAGGTATATGAACAACGTTACATATATCCCAAATGACAGGGGGAAAGGAAATGCTGAAAATATCAGATTATCTGGCGATTACAGCCGGCTTTTTAGGGCTTCTTGTTTTTTACCTTATCTTTTCGGGAAATCTGCGGATAGATTATGGGACGGAGAGCAGGCTGCCGGTGATCGAACAGGAAGAGGCAGGAGAAAGGGTGCAGCCCGAAACAGCCCGGTATGTGGTTCTGTATGGAAATGAGGAAGAAAGCAGGTCGACTTCCCAGGTCATGCAGATGCTGGAACGTATGAAAAAATTTTATATTGCAAAAGAAACGGCTGCCCAGCTGACAGAGGAGCAAAAAGAAACGGCAGACATATTTATTATCACAACAGATAGTTTAGAGGAAGCCGATGCGCAGCATATGCTCTTGGAACTGGTAAAGGCGGATGGCAAGTATTTGCTTTATACAAATCTGCCAGATGAAAGCGGCGAATACGAGAAAGAGCTTGGTATCTTGGAAAGCCGGGGGAAAACCCAAATAGATGGGATGATGATTTTTGAGGGCATCCTTGCGCAGGGAATGGTCAACTATGCAGATTTGCCAATGACGGTAGGGGATCTTTCATTGGATGCTGCCTGTACGAAATTGATTCAGGAACAGAGCAAAGAGTTTAAGGAGCAAAGAGAACTGATTCCGCTATTGTGGAAGAAGCAGTGGGGAAAAGGGAAAATATATGTCTGTAATGCGCCTTTTTTTGAGGAGGAATCGGGAATAGGGATTTTAACCGGTATTTTTGCTGATATGGAGGAGACATTCTTATATCCGGTTGTGAACAGCAGTGCCGTGCTTTTGGATTATTATCCCGATACGGAGCATGCGGACAGGGAACTTATTTACAGACTTTACAGCAGGGAACCGGCTGCATATATAAGGGATGTGGTCTGGCCTGCAATGGAGAAGATTGGTCATGAAGAAGGGCTGGTCATTTCGGGAAGAACCCATATGCAGGATAAGGACGAAGAGTTTTATGATACGCAGCGGCAGATGCAGAGGAACAAAGGCATTGTAATGGAGGCAGATGAAGGGGATTTTCTTCCAGTGATAAGCGAGGGACATACGCAGGCGGATGAAAAGCGGTTTCGCATGGACAGCGCATCTTCCGGGTGTGGGCTTGCCAGCTGTTATCTGGATATGCGGGAAATCATGGGAAGTAAGGGAGAGCAGGAATCGTTTGAGTGGGCGGCATATTCTCTTGAGCTGACCAAGAATATGCATAATCTTTATGGGAAGAACCATTTTTTGGAGTCGGTAGACTGGTTAGAAGCCCAGGAGCGGCTTAAGCGGTATGAAAGGATTCAGCCTGCAATTGAGATTTCAGACGATCATATACAGATTCGGGCGGATGGATTTGTGGACGTGTGGTATTGCATGGTAAGGACCGGAAGGGATTTAAAGCATGGTCAGGGATATGAAATACAGAAAGTCGGTGAACAGGCCTATCTGCTGGAAATCAGACAGCAGGAGATCCGCATACCGATGCAGTAAGGCAGGAGTTATGTGCTTATGAAAATAGCAATGTTTGCAGAAGGAAGTTATCCGTATGTGGCGGGGGGCGTGTCCGGATGGGTGCAAATGCTCACAGAGGAATTGAAAGAAAAAGAATTTGTCATCTATACGCTGGTGCCCACAAGAGAGGATGGAGGAAAATTTAAGTATCAGATCCCTTCTAATGTGCGCGAAATCAGAGAATCTTACCTGAATGGAAGCGGGTATGTGGAAAGAAAGAAAAAGGTAATCTTAAAGAATAAGGAGCGGGAAAGCCTGTGGTCGCTTCTGCTCGGTGAACACATTGACTGGGGAGGCGTGTTCGATTTTTTTGATCAAACGGAGTATTCTGTCAATGATCTCCTTATGAGCAAGGATTTCATGGAGCTGACAAGACGGCTTTACATTGAAAAATATCCCAATTGTGTGTTTACTGATTTTTTGTGGAGCATTCGTTCGTTATATCTGCCTTTGTTCCGGGTGCTGATGATACCGGTGGAAGAGGCGGACTGCTTCCACGCGATTTCCACGGGATACGCGGGAATTATAGCATGTAAGGCAAAATATAGGTATCATAAACCGCTGATTTTAACGGAGCATGGAATCTACACGAGAGAGCGGGAAGAGGAGATTATTAAGGCTGACTGGACCCAGGGAATTTATAAGAATCTTTGGATAAACTATTTTTATATGCTCTCGCAATGCATTTATAATGAAGCCGATTATGTGATTTCTCTGTTCCAGACGGCAAGACAGATACAGACAGAGATTGGATGCCCTAGGGAAAAGACGAGAGTGATATCCAACGGTGTATTTGCAAAGGAGATGGAAAATCTTTCCACAAGGAAAGAGGATGGCAGAATCAATATAGGGGCGGTTATAAGGATTGTTCCCATTAAAGATGTGAAAACCATGATTAATGCCTATCGGTTGGCAAAAGAGGAAGTCCCTTCTCTTCGTCTTTATCTGATGGGACCTACGGATGAGAATGAAAAGTATTATAAAGAATGTCTGGATCTTGTAAATGGCTTCCGGATTCCGGATGTGATCTTTACCGGGAGAATCAATGTAAAGGATTATATGGGGAAGATGGATATGATTATGCTGACCAGCATTTCAGAAGGGCAGCCTTTATGCCTTCTGGAAGCAATGGCGGCAGAGAAACCATGTATTGCAACGGACGTAGGGGGATGTAAGGAACTTCTTTATGGCGGCGAGCAGGATTACTTCGGACGCAGCGGACTTATCATTCCTACTATGAATGTAGATAAAGCAGCGGAAGCAATGGTTCTGCTGGCAAGAAATAGAAAGATGCGCATGCAGATGGGAAAGAGCGGAAAGGCAAGAGTCTGCGAGTTTTACCGGAATGAAGAGGTAGTGCGCAAATACAGGAATTTGTACAATTCTTTGGCATGAGGCGGTGATAAAGGATGGCAGGTATTGGATTTGAACTGAAACGATTATTTAATAAAGATGGGATCATTCATTCTGTTTTTGCAGGATTGTATGCAACGGTGGTCACGATTGGACCGACGATTATGGTGATCCTGACCATCAACCTGATGTACTTTCTTCTGCCGTATGTAAAGATTGCCTGGATGCAGAGAGAGGTGCTCTCTTCCACCATCCTTTATGTATTTATTTTTTCACTCATTGTCTCTTCCCCGGTCAATATTATTCTTTCCCGTTTTTGCGCGGATAAGATCTACATGGAGGAATTTGAAAGTATTCTTCCGGCGCTGGATATGGGGAATCTGATTCTGGCGGTGCTTACGGTAGTTACAGGAGTACCGTTTGGTATTGCCATGTATTTTAAGGGAGGATTTTCAGCAGGCTACATTCTGGTTTCCTATCTGTTTTATACAGGACTGGTGTTCACCTTTTACTGCATGACTTTTATTACGCTTTTGAAAGAGTACAGGAAGATTACGTACAGCTTTCTTTTCAGCCTGATGCTCGGTATTGGGTTTTCCTGGGCAGCCGTATTTTGGTGGAATTTTTCTGTGGTCAATGGGATTCTTTGTGGTCTTGCATTAAGCTTTAACCTGATTGCTGTATTTTTGATGGCGAGGCTTAGAAGGACCTTTAATAAACATAATACAAGTAACCGGGAAGTGCTGACATACTTTAAAAAGTATTGGAAGCTTTTTATGGCAAATCTGTTCTACACGCTGGGAATTTATTCTCACAATTTCATTTTCTGGCTTTTATCGCCCTATCAGGTGATTGTGGCGAAGGTCTTTTGGACGGCGCCGGTCTACGATGTAGTGACTTATTTGGCAATGCTGAGCAATCTGTCTATTCTGGTAATTTTTGTCGTCAATGTAGAGACAAAATTCCATACCGCCTATAAGGCGTATTGTGAATCTATCATCGGTGCGGCAGGAAAGGATATCATTAAAGCAAAAAATAAAATGATAGAAGTACTCCGTCGGGAACTTTTGTATATTATACAAACGCAGATGATCATCAATATATGTGTGTTCGTGCTGGTAATCGCGTTTGCGTCAAACTTAGGCATCGCAGGAAGGATTCTTACTATGTATCCGGTCATGTCTGTGGCATATATGATTATCTATCTGCTGCAGAGCCTGATGATCTTCCAGTTTTATTTGGATGATGCGCCGGGGGCGCTGCTTGCAAGTATGTTGTTCCTGTTAGGAACGGCGGCAGGGAGTCTTCTGTCTGTAAGATTTACGCCGGTTTTTGCCGGCGCCGGTGTGCTGTTTGGCGCGTTCTCAGGGTTTACAACAGCCTTTTTCCGCATCAGGCACAAGTTGATCCATTTGGATGAGCACATTTATTGCAGAGGGAATATTTCAGGCATACAAACGAAAAAGCAATTGAAGGGAAGGAAAAACATAAAGCCGGAAAAGGTTGTGATTTATTCTTTTCATGAGCAATAAAAAGGAGCAGCACTATGAAAGTATTGATTATAGGAAGTTATGGACTGATTGTAGGAAATCTGATTGCCAGGCTGCACAGGGAAAAATGCGATGTATATGTCCTGACGGGAAAAAGAAAAACAGATAAGAGGAAAGGCATGCCCAGGCATATTGCGTTTTTCTTTCAGGAAGATTCAGCAGATCTTAAGTATGTCATTTCGGGAATCATGCCCGATTATCTCATCTTCACCGGCGCGTGGGATGAGAATTATGAGTGGGAAAAAGAAGAATGTGCATCGGCGTTCAGCAGTGCTCTGGTTAATATCTTAAGCTGGGCAAAGGAATACAAAATACCGAAGGTCTGCTATCTCTCCTGTATGGATGCGGGAACAGAAAAAGGCGCCAGGGGAAAGATTGTAAGGGATGGAGAGCGGATTTGTGAAACTTATGCGGAGCCGGGATTTGGAGTCACAGCGCTGCGGGTTCCTTATGTATATGGCGCCTGTTTATGCGCCGAGGATACATTGGACTTGATTTCCGAGCAATGTTTTCTGGCAAGAGGCGGGGCGGATTATCAGCTTTTAGCGTCAGAAACTGAACTGATCTATGTCACTGATCTGGCAGACGCTGTCTACCGTGTGGGCAAAGAAGGGTTGGATAAGGATCCTTTTTCCTGCTACGAAGTGGGGGGAAAAGAGCGCATAGACGGGGAAACGTTCGCATCTCATATAGAAAGGCTTTATGAAAAAAGCGCGCCAAAGGCATTAGGGACAATGTTTATTACGGATACAGCAGCTTCAAGCGACAGAACCTTCAACGAGGATTTTGGTTATACCCCTAGAATAGATATAAAAACCGGATTGGAAAGAATCGAGAACTTCTTAAGTAAGAATCATAAGAAGATTGCCCAGATACGCAGGACAAAACTACAGGAAGAATTGTATGAAAAAAGCCAGTCGGCAAAAGCCCAGATCAGACAGGGCATGACATATGTCGTGCATGTACTGGAAAATCTTCTTGTGTTTGCGGTAGCTTTTGCTGCCCAATATTTCTTAAAGGGAAGTATGGACGCATTTGTGTATGTGGATTTTCTGCTTTTGTATATCGTGATAATCGCCTTAAAGCGAGGCGTTGGGGAGAGCATTCTGGCAGTTCTGCTTGCCTCCTGCGCAAATTTGTGGATGGAAATTTTAGACGGGGGAACGGTAAGCGGCGTGTTGTCCCAGTACCAATTTGTCCTTCAGGTCTTATTCTATTTTATAATTGCTATAGGGGTTTCCTACTCTTTCCTGCTCCACCGGACCAAACTGAAAGAGCGGATGGATCAGCTTAGGGAACTGGAGGAGGAATATACAAGGATTATCGATATCAACCGGACAAATGTGGAAATTAAGAAGACCTTCGAGGACAGACTGATCAACTATGGAGACAGTATCGGTAAGATTTACAATGTGGTTTCGGAATTGGATGTACTTGAAGTGGATAAGGTGATCATGGCATCACTCCGGGTGGTCAGCAAAATTATGTCGGTGAAAGATGTGTCGATTTATTATGCCGGCACGGACCAGTATTTCCACTTTGTGGGCGCTACCACAAAAGAAACGGGTGGGCTTAGGACCATCCTGCTTAGCGAGTACAAGGAGCTGGGCAAAGCTTTGATGGAGGGCGATGTATTTATCAATCATGAGATCGGCGGGGAACTTCCGCGTATGGCGGCGCCGATTTATTCAGGAAATAAATTGATTTATATTATTATGCTCTGGAATATGGAATTTGACGAGGTCAACCTTTACAAGAAGAATTTGTTTTTGGTCCTTGTGAAGATCATTACCTCTAGTCTGGAAAAGGGATACCAGTATGAAAAGGTTGGACGTAATCAAGAGTACTATGAGGATACCAACATCATGCTGCCAGAAGCATTCCGAAATAGAGTGGAAGAACAGCTTAAAGGAGTACCCCAGGAAGAGGCGGAATATACTTTGGTCTGCGTGGCCACAGAGGGAAGAGACCGGACGCAGCTTAACATGGAATTGAGCGGTATCTTAAGGGACAGCGACAGAATCGGATATCTGAAAGAGGGAAGTGATTATATCTATATACTTGCGCATACAAATTATGATGGAGCAGAATTCGTAGTGCGGAAGCTTACGAGGGAAGGCTTCCGGTGTAGGGTGGTAACGAAAGATGAAGATTAATGGAGCGACGGTCGTATGGCTGGTGTTGATTGTTAATTTCATAATAGCGGTGGCTTACATGGCAGTGATGTATTTAAGGACAAAAATGCGTTTTGTATTTGTGCGGGGTACGATTATGGCGCTTTGCCCCGTTACGGCACCATGCTGTTATTTTTTCAGCTACATTCTGGGGCGGCTTTCCAAGGAGGAAGAAGTTGACTATGCCAGCTTAAGCCTGGATAAGACAAAGAAAGAATTTGAGCAGGAAATCGACAAGGAGACGGAGATGAAAAGTCTTCCAATAGAGGAAGTGCTTACCGTCTCCACTGCAAAGGACAGAAGAGAGGCGATGATCAACCTGCTTAAAACGGACGTCAGCGACAGCATGGGATTGATCCGTAAGGCAATCGATAATGAGGATCCGGAGACGGTTCACTATGCAGCTTCTGCGCTGACAGACATTATGAGCAAGTTTACAGCAGAAGTGAATCGTCTGCAGGCAGTTTATGATGAAGACAGGACCAACAGGGAGGCAAACGAAGAATATATAGATGCAGTGCTGCGAATCTTAGGCAGCGGCGCTCTGCTGGGGGTGGAAGAAATGATGTACCTCTACATTTATACGGGACTGGTTGAGAATCTTGCCAAACATCATTCGGCGGCTGTCACAGGCGAACAGTGCGCGATGATGGTGACTGCTCTTTACAAAGAAGGCAAAAGCCAGGAAGCAGAAAAATGGGCGGAATATTCCATAGAGAGATGGCCGGATGCCGAACAGTCATATTTAAATGTTTTGTATATAAAATACCATTTGGGCAAGGAAGAGGATTTTTACAGGTGCCTGAAAGAATTGGCGGGTTCCGGTCTGGCGCTTTCGCGTAAGGGACTGGATATCATGCGCTACTGGATGAAAAGATAAAGGAGGAACGCTCATGCAGGAAGCAGGCAGTATTGCATATTTTATAATCTTGTATTTGGTGCTGATGGTGTTTTTGCCGGCAAAAGTGCTGCGGCTTCCTTTTGGGAAGAGACAGGCAGCGGACAGTGTGGTCAAGGCATTGCTGGTCAGCTACACCGTATGTATCAGCTGGGTGTATGCGTTGGCGCTTCTTCATATTTACAATAGATATACCCTTGTGCTGGCGCTTGTGCTTACTTTGATTGTATATGGCTTTATCAAAAAGGTAAACTACAGGAAGATCATTATGGATACCTTTAAGGTAATGGCGCTTCTTGGAGGCGGACAGTACCGTGCGGAGATCTTTATCAAAGATTGGATGCGGAAGGGGTGGAAATCCTTAAAGGCAGGGATCAAAGAATTTTTCAGAAGTATCACCTTTGGGCGGATCGTTTATTTTTCAGTTTGCCTGATTGCTTTCGTAATCTTGATGCAGCGCAGACTGCCGGCTTTTTTTGGAACCTATGCGTACAGGACTTCTGATATGTATGTGCACAATGAATGGATCAACTTCATGGAGGCAGGAGATATCTTTTATGACGGTATTTATCCGTTTGGCATGCATAATATGCTGTCCGCCCTGCATTTTTTGAGCGGACTCCACATCAATCAGATTATGCGCTATTACGGCGCGCTAAATAGCATTCTTGTGGCAGCGGCAGCGGTCTTCTTTTTACGCCGTGCAGGACGTAGCCGTGCAGCCGTTCTGATTTATCTGGTGCTTTATGGGGTGACGGACTTCGTGGGAAATCCCTTTGCGTATCGTATGGCATTTACCCTGCCCCAGGAATTTGCAATGCCCTTTTTGCTCATTGGTCTTTTGCTTTTAGGAAGATTTCTGGAGGAGAAGAAGAAAGAGGACGGTATTTATTTTGCGCTTGCCTCCTCTCTGGCTTTATCGACGCATTTCTTTACTGTGATCTTTGCGGTGGTGCTCTGCGGCAGTCTGGTGCTGGTCTATCTTCGGAAAATATGGGAGGAAAAGATGATCCTGCCTTTGTTTCGCTGCCTGATCCTTATCTGCTGTCTTTCATTGACGCCTTTTCTGATTGGAAAATTGGAAGGAAAAAACTGGCAGGGATCGATGACATGGGCGTTAAGCGTGATGCAGACGTCTGAATCGGCTGATTCGCTGGATTTAGATGAGGAGATGGAGACGGTTGAAGGCCAACAGGAAGAAGAGGATTCGGGAAAAAATCAAAATGTCCTGTACCAGTTCTTTCATATGATGGCGGATCAAATGTATGTGGTCTGGGGCTATGTATTTTGGGGAGGAATCCTGTATGCAGGCGTTTACTTTCTGGTCATAGGCAAAAAGCGGAAGGAGTGGCAGAACAAGCAGTTTTTTGCAGTCTGGCTGACGCTGGTTTTTTGCGTGATCGTGATGGGGTATTGGATTCTCGGAATACCCCGGCTTATGAAGGAAGAAAGGGTCAGAATGTTCATCGGATATTTGAGCCCGGTTCTTTTGACGCTTCCCTTTGAAACACTGGCAGTTTATTTCGGAAAATGGGGAAAAAGGATTTCGCAGCTGTCTGGAATCGCTGCGGCAGCAGCCTGTTTCTATGTTACTTATGGTCTGGGAAATATTCCGATGCAGTCCTACTTTTATCTTGAAACCTCTATGGCGGCAAAAGTGTGTGTGGATATCTCGAAGGAATACAAGAAGAATACATGGACTGTGGTATCTCCAGTGGAGGAAGTATCTTTGATTAGGGGACGGGGGTATCATTATGAATTGTGGGAATTTATTGAGAATATGGAATGTTATGCGCCGGACCGATATCTGGAACTGCCCACGAAATATGTGTTTTTTGTTTTGGAAAAAAAGCCTGTTATGTACAATGCCTATAGGATTATGGGGCAGCAATATGAAGACAGACCAATCGATATAGCAGATGCGGACCAGGTGGTGACCCGGGAGATGCTGGGAATTTCCAACACAGGTTCTATGAAATATTATAATCTGGATGAAAACAGAAGGGCAATAGAAGCCAAACTGGCAGCATGGATAAAGGTTTATTCGGAAATGTTTCCGGATCAGATGTCTGTGTACAGAGAATCAGAGGATTGTATTGTGTACCGCCTTGAGCAGAATGAATATGCACTCAATAATCTGGCGGTGGATTATGGATATAATGTGATATCTGAGGAAGCGTATGACCGGATGCTGGCACAAAAGCGCGGACAGGAAGAAGAATAAAGAAGCGGGAGTTTTACGGAGACTATGAGAAAAAAGGTACTGTTTGTAATCAATACAATGGGCAGGGCTGGGGCGGAGAGATGCCTTTTGCACCTGCTCAAAGCGTGGGAGGATGAAACCTATGAGATTTCTCTTTTTTCTGTGTTGGGAAGAGGGGAATTGTTTCTGGAAGTGCCTTCCTTTGTGCGGATCTTGAATGAATCGCCGCAGGCAGTGTCGGTGTTCGACTATAAGGCGAGGAAGAATTTTGCGAAGGAAATCCTAAAGGGATTGTTCAGAAGGGGGAATCTGGTTAGAAATTTCTTTATAACCCTGCGTCTTTTTTTGTGGCAGGTAAAAGAAAAAAAGGTAAGCAGGAAGCGGCTGTGCTGGAAATTGATTTCGGACGCGGCGCCTCATCTTGCAGAAGAATTTGATCTGGCAGTAGGATATATACAGGGAGCAGCTACTTATTATACGTTGGATCATGTGAAGGCAAAAAGAAAAATAGTCTTCCTCCACAATGAATATGATCTGAGCGGCTATTGCCCTTTGATGGACCGCCCTTATTATGAGAAAGCTGACAGAATCTACTGCGTGTCCAATCATATAACGGAGGAATTGAAAAAGATTTTTCCTACCTGTGAAGATAAAATCGAAACTTTTTATAACTTCACGGATGCAGACTGGATCAGAGAAAGGGCGAAGGAAGGAACCGCGCCTGAAATCAAGAGACAGGAGGGCGTTTTGTGCCTCCTTACGGCAGCAAGGCTGGAGTATGTAAAGGCGTTTGATGTGGCGATACAGACGATGGCGCTTATGAAGCGAAAAGGGATCAAGGCAGTATGGTATGTGATAGGAGAAGGCGCGCTTCACAATCAATTGGAGAAAGAGATTAAAGAGGAAGGTGTGGACGATTGCTTTTTTCTGCTGGGGGCAAGAGAAAATCCTTATCCCTATATTGCCGCCTGCGATATTTACTTGCAGGAGACCCGCTTTGAAGGCTTTTGCACTTCCATCACGGAAGCAGTGATTTTGGGCAAAAGAGTGGTAGCTTCCGATTGTGGAGGAAACGCGGAGCAGCTTTCCTATTATGGAACAGGGATACTGACAAAGCTGGAGCCGCAGGCTATCGTGGAAGGGATACAAAGGGCAGTAAATGAGCCTGAGATGACGGTGGACATCATGTGCAGACAGCGCAAGGCATTGGAACGTTTAAAAGGGGAAGCCGGATAGGGCATAGGGGTATAGGAAGATGGGAAAGAGAGCTGCATTTTTTGTAGGGATGTTTTTTTTATGCTGGCTGGGAACTTCAAAGTGGGTGCAGGGGAAGGAAAAAGAACCCCTGACACTGGAAATCCATTATATTCGTCAGGAGGATGACTATGAGGGATGGAATCTCTGGCTTTGGCAGGAAGGGCAGGAGGGGCAGGCATATCCTTTTCAAGTAGATGAAGAAGGGGGCTATAGCGAGATCGCCTTAGCCGGTGTGGATGAAAATACCCGGATTGGTATTCTGATCAGAAAAGGAGATTGGGAGGAAAAGGATATAGCGGAAGACCGGTTCCTTGACTTGAGCCAGGCGAAGGACGGTCATCTTTCTGTGTGGCTGTGGCAGGGAGAGGAGGCTGTTACCTATGGAGAAAAAGGAGAGGCAGCCCATATTTTTGATGCGTGCCTGGAATCGGAGACGGAGATTTTCTTCCGGGGACTTGTGCCTTCTGGCGCTTCTTTTCAGGTAGTGGATTATCACGGAAATGAATATGAATTGGAAGCACAGGAAGTGGTGTGGGATGATAATCTGCTGTCGGGGAAGTTAACTTTAAAGGAGGCGGTACCTTTGCCGAACACTTTTTATCTGGTGATGGAGGATGTCAGGGAGGTCATCCGGTTCGGAGGAATCTACGATACCCGTCTGTTTACGGACAATTTTGTGTACGATGGGGATGATCTGGGGGTCGTATATGAGAAAGATAAAAGTGTTTTCAAGTTATGGGCACCAATGGCAGAGAGCGTCACCCTGCTGCTTTATGAGGAAGGAGACGGGGATAACTTGTTAAGGTCAGAACCGCTTTCCTATATGGAAAAAGGCGTTTTCGGCGTAACCCTTTCAGGGGACTATGCAAATCAATACTATACTTATCTGGTGAATGTACAGGGGAGCGAATGGGAGGTAGTGGACCCTTATGCGAAAAGTACCGGTGTCAATGGAGAGCGGGGAATGATTCTGGCGACAGGTGCAGGGATGCCGGAGGGATTTGAAGAAGATACCTTTATTCGGAATATAAAAAGAGAAGATGTGATTTTGTATGAGGTGAGCGTCAGGGATTATACTTCCGACGCTGATTCCGGTGTTTATCACAAGGGAAAGTTTTTGGGACTTACCGAGGAAAATACAGTCAATTCTGCAGGGGACAGCACAGGGCTTTCTTATCTTGCCAGTTTAGGGGTCACTCATGTGCATTTTCTTCCAATCCAGGATTTTTACGGGGTGGATGAAAAAGAGCCGTGGGAATCCTATAATTGGGGCTATAATCCTGTGAATTATTTTGTGCCTGAGGGGTCTTATGCTACGGACCCTTATCACGGCGAAGTGAGAGTGCAGGAATTGAGGAAGATGATACAAAGTCTTCACGGACAGGGAATCGGAGTGATTATGGATGCGGTATACAATCACACCTATTACAGCGCAGATTCCAATTTTAACCGCATTGTTCCCGGATATTATCATCGCATCAAAGAGGACGGGAGTTTTTCAAACGGTTCAAAATGCGGAAATGAACTTGCGACAGAGCGGGCGATGGTGAGGAAATATGTAGTCGATGCTGTAAAGTATTGGATGCGGGAATATCATGTAGACGGCTTCCGGTTCGATCTGATGGGGCTGATTGATGTGGAGACCATGCAGGAAATTGAAAAGGAAGTGTACCGTATCAATCCCCACGCTGTTTTGTATGGAGAAGGATGGGATGCCGGCGAGACCATTTACGAAGGGAATCGGATGGAGTCCTTTAATGCTTACCTTGCCCCCAAAATCGGAACTTTCAACAATGTGTTCCGCAGGGCGGTGCAGAACTATATCTGCGGCTTTCTGGAGGAAGAAAGCACCCTTCTGGGAGTAAAGTTTGGGTTTGCAGGCGCAGGCGATTATTCGGACACGACAGCACGGATGGGAATATGGACGGCGAACCCTCTGCAGTGCATCAACTATGCCTCCTGCCACGACGGCTATACGCTGTGGGATTTGATTTCTTTAAGCTGTCCAGAGGAGGAGTTATCGCTCTTAAAGCGAAGAGACAGGTTTGGAGCCGCCTGTGTGCTCCTGTGTCAGGGTACGCCGTTTTTGCACAGCGGTGAAGAATTTTTGCGGACCAAAGCTTCCCCCACCAATCCGGATGTCATATATGGAGGCTCTTATATAGCGGGGGATGGAGTGAATGGTCTTGAATGGAAGAATAGGACGGAAAATAAGGATGTGCTGGAGTACTATAAAGGGTTGATTGCTTTTCGCAAGGAACACAGAGGGCTTCGCTATGTGACGCAAAAGCAGCTGAATAAAAATCTTGTTCTCATCGAGAATCTTCCGGAAAATGTTTTGGGTTATTATGCGAGAGAACCGATAAATTTATTTACGGATCGCCAGATCTGTCTCTTATTTAACCCGACGCAGGAAGCAGTGGAATTTGTTCCGCTCTCCGGTACATGGGAAATTTATGTAGACGATCAGAGCGCAGGGACACAGTGCCTTGCGGTAGCTGCCGAGGGGGAGACTCTTTGTGTGGAAAGCGTATCTGCGCTGGCAGCGGTGAGGACAGTAGTCAGAACCGACAGAATCGCTATTTCAATCGCAGCTGCATTTTTAACCATGGCTGTGGTTTGTATAGTCATAAAAATGAGCAGGAGAAAAAAAGCATGGATGGAATGAAAGTGGCAGTGACAATCAATGAAAATTATATTTATCCTCTTAAGGTGATGCTTTACAGCCTTTTTGCCACCCAGAAGGAGCCGGTTACAGTTTTCTTGATACATTCCAGCATTTCGGCAAAAAATGTGGAAATGCTGAAGGCGTTCTGCAGTTCTTATGGAGCGCTGCTTGCAGAGATTCCGGTCTCTGATGAACTTTTTGACAAAGCGCCTATTATGCAGCATTTTACGAAGGAAATGTATTATCGGCTGCTCTGCCCGTGGATTTTGCCCGAGGAGGAAAGGGTGCTGTATTTAGACCCGGACACAATCATTAATGATTCCCTGAGCGAATTTTACCACATGGATCTTGCAGGTGCTGCGATTGCGGCAGTAAGAGAACGATGCACTGGAATGGACGATATAAAAAGACTTGGACTAAAGCCAGATACCGTTTATATCAACTCAGGCGTTCTGCTTATGGATTTAAAGAAAATGCGGGAAGAGATGGATATAGAAGAGCTTTGGCATGTTTTGCGTGCGCGGGAGGAGGAACTTTTGTTTCCGGATCAGGATTTGATCAATATCATGTGGGAAGGCAAAATAAAATATGTAAAAGACGGTTATAATTTGCATGTCAATGTTCTTTACCTGAAGGAATATTTGATGCCTCGGGCACAGAAGAAATCGACTTGTAGGATTATGCACTATATTGGTCCCCAGAAACCCTGGAACAGCGGATATAAAGGAGGCTGCTACTCCTTCTGGGGAAGGGCGGAATGGCATGTAAATCCATCCAAAAGATATCTGCTCGCTGCAAGGCTCATCTTGGGTCCCTGGCGGTTCATACGTGGGTTATACTTATTTGTGATAAACCATAAATGGATAAAATAATGCAAAGTAGCTATACAAATCGATGATGAAAATGAGGTGATTCATGGTGATGATATCTGGAAATTTGAAATTATTTTGCGTAAGCACGAATATTATGAAAATTGTTCCCAAAATATGATAATGAAAATGTTCTATAAATATCTGCATTATAGAATGGAGCTGCGTCTGGGGCTGCAAATACCCTGCAATACGTTTGGCGCAGGATTATGTATCAATCTTTCAGGACTATGATAGTAATCGTTATAGTCCTTTTTTGGTGAAAAAATGCTTTCACTCTTTGGCGTGGTATACTACTGTATCGTAGTACTATATATAGTATTATTTATCAGGAGGAGGAAAAGCATGAAGAATAAGTGGTTGAATTTTGAAATTGATAAGGAGAATGTATTCGGAATCCTTTGCGGTTTCATGATGATTTCTATATTCTTATTGTAAAAAAGAAAGAATTGTCGGTTCTGGGAATCCACAAAAGGAGACTGAAAATCGGTTTGGCAATCAATGTGGCGGCAGTTTCCTTAGGGGGCATGTTTGTCAGCCAAAGCAGTGAGCACATAATCTGATTCTCAGATCGGCTTTGGATTTGACTGTAGGTCTCGAATAAAACTTGAATAAAAGCAAATTTCCCAGTTGAAGAGAAATTACTCTTGTGCTATAATGAAACGATTTGCAAAAGAATATGAGAGAAAGGGAGCAGGGACTACATGAAAGCATTTTTAATTCTGGAAGATGGCACCGTATTTACAGGAATGCATATCGGCGCCGAGAAGGAAATCATCAGTGAAATCGTATTTAACACTTCCATGGCAGGCTATCTGGAAGTGCTGACGGATCCCTCCTATGCGGGGCAGGCAGTCTGCATGACCTATCCGCTGATAGGCAACTACGGAATCTGCAAAGAAGATATGGAATCGAAAAGGGCGTGGCCGGATGGCTTCATTGTGAGAGAGCTGTCGCGCTTACCCAGCAATTTCCGAAAAGACATGACGATTCAGGAATTTCTCATCTGGCAGGACATTCCGGGTATAGCAGGCATCGATACACGTGCCCTCACTAAAATTCTTCGTGAAAAAGGTACCATGAATGGTATGATTACCACCAATGAAGCCTACGATCTTGATACAATTCTCCCTAAATTAAAAGCATATACCACCGGTAAAGTGGTGGAAAAAGTAACCTGTTCCCAGAAATATGAAATAAAAGGCGCAAAAACGCTTGCAGAAAACGGTCCCCTATCAGGGAGCGCTAAGTTTGTGCCGGAAGACTTGGCCGCCGGCGTGCGTGAAATGCGTCCCAGCCTTGTAAGAATGCTAAGCGGGCTTGGGAAAAAGGTGGCGCTGCTGGATTTGGGGGCTAAGGGCAATATCGCCTTGTCCCTGGCACAGCGGGGCTGTGATGTGACGGTTTATCCGGCTTTTGCCAAGGCGGAAGAGATTCTGGCAGATTGCCCTGACGGTATCATGTTGAGCAACGGACCGGGGGATCCGAAGGAGTGCACTGATGTTATAGAAGAGATCAGAAAACTTTATGAATCGGATACACCTATTTTTGCAATCTGCTTAGGGCACCAGCTGATGGCGCTTGCCACAGGGGCGGATACTTTTAAGATGAAATACGGGCACCGGGGAGGCAATCATCCGGTAAAGGACCTTGCCACCGGGCGGGTCTATATTTCCTCGCAGAACCATGGCTACGTAGTGGATATGGACAAGCTGGATCCGAAGACGGCAGTTCCGGCGTTTGTGAATGTGAATGACGGAACCAATGAGGGGCTTTCCTATGTAGGCAAAAATATTTTTACGGTTCAGTTTCATCCGGAGGCATGCCCGGGACCGCAGGATTCCGGTTATCTCTTCGACAGATTTATCAAGATGATGGAGGTGGGGAAAAATGCCTAAGAATCCAGACGTAAAAAGAGTAATGGTAATCGGTTCCGGTCCTATCGTAATCGGACAGGCAGCAGAATTTGACTATGCAGGGACGCAGGCGTGCCGCTCCCTTAAGGAAGAAGGGGTGGAGGTAATCCTGGTCAACTCGAATCCTGCCACGATCATGACGGATAAGGATATCGCGGACAAGGTGTACATAGAGCCTTTGAATGCAAAGGTCTTAGAGCAGATCATCGAAAAAGAAAAGCCCGACAGTATTCTGCCTACCTTGGGCGGACAGGCAGGGCTGAATCTCGGAATGGAGTTAGAAGAATCCGGATTTTTGGCGTCCCATCATGTCAGACTGCTGGGAACCACGGCGGCTACCATCAAGAAGGCGGAAGACCGGCAGGAGTTTAAAGACACCATGGAAAAGATCGGCGAACCCTGCGCTGCTTCTAAGGTGGTGGAGACGGTGGAGGACGGCGTTATCTTTACCAAGTCCATCGGCTATCCTGTGGTACTGCGTCCTGCTTATACGCTGGGAGGCTCCGGCGGCGGCATCGCCCACAATCAGGAAGAACTGGAAAGCATTTTGGAAAACGGTCTTCGTCTTTCCCGTGTGGGGCAGGTCCTGGTGGAACGCTGCATTGCGGGATGGAAGGAAATCGAGTATGAAGTGATGCGCGACAGCGCAGGCAATTGCATTACCGTGTGTAATATGGAAAACATCGATCCCGTGGGCGTTCATACAGGGGACAGCATTGTAGTGGCTCCTTCCCAGACGCTGGGGGATAAGGAATATCAGATGCTCCGTACCTCTGCGCTTAATATTATAAACGAACTGAAAATCACAGGCGGATGTAATGTGCAGTTTGCCCTCCATCCCACCAGCTTTGAATATTGCGTGATTGAGGTCAATCCCCGCGTGAGCCGTTCTTCGGCGCTTGCAAGCAAGGCGACGGGGTACCCGATCGCAAAGGTCGCCGCCAAGATCGCGCTGGGCTATACACTGGATGAAATCAAAAACGCCATTACCGGAAAGACTTATGCAAGTTTTGAACCGACCTTAGACTACTGCGTGGTGAAGCTGCCGAGACTTCCTTTTGACAAATTTATTACGGCAAAGCGGACGCTGACCACCCAGATGAAGGCCACCGGAGAGGTCATGAGCATCTGTAACAGCTTTGAGGGGGCGCTCATGAAGGCAATCCGTTCCTTAGAGCAGCATGTGGACTGCCTGCTCAGCTATGATTTCAGCGCTCTTTCCAAAGAGGAATTGGAAGAGAGGCTGCATGTGGTGGACGATCAGCGGATTTATGTGATTGCCGAGGCGCTGCGCAAAGGAATCGACTATGACACCATCCATGCAATCACCATGATCGACCATTGGTTCATCGACAAGATTGCAATCCTGGTGGAAATGGAACAGACCCTTAAGACAAAGCCTTTAAGCGTGGAACTATTGAGGGAGGCAAAGCGGCTGGAATTTCCGGATAACGTGATCGGCAGGCTGACCGGCATAGCAGAAGAAGAAATCAAGAAGATGCGTTACGACAACGGAATCGTAGCCGTCTATAAAATGGTAGATACCTGTGCCGCTGAATTTGAGGCGAGCACCCCCTATTATTATTCGGTATACGGCGGCGAGAATGAAGCGGTCAAGACCAATCCGCCTAAGAAAGTGCTGGTGCTTGGCTCTGGTCCTATCAGGATCGGGCAGGGGATCGAATTTGACTACTGCTCTGTCCATGCTACATGGGCATTTGCAAAAGCCGGGTATGAGACAATCATTATAAACAACAACCCGGAGACGGTGAGCACCGATTTTGATATTGCGGATAAGCTGTATTTTGAACCTCTTACTCCCGAGGATGTGGAAAGCATTGTAAATATAGAAAAGCCCGACGGGGCAGTGGTGCAGTTCGGCGGGCAGACGGCAATCAAGCTGACGGAAAGCCTTATGAAAATGGGAGTTCCCATTCTTGGGACAAAAGCGGAAGATGTGGATGCCGCAGAGGATCGTGAGCTGTTTGACAAGATTCTGGAACAGACTAAGATTCCAAGGGCGGCAGGAGGAACGGTCTACACCGCGCAGGAAGCAAAAGAAGTGGCAAACAGGCTGGGATATCCGGTGCTTGTGAGACCTTCCTACGTGCTTGGCGGTCAGGGAATGCAGATTGCCATCTCTGATGAAGAAATAGAAGAGTTCATGAACATAATCAACAGGATTGCCCAGGATCACCCCATCCTTGTGGACAAATATCTGCAGGGCAAGGAGATAGAGGTGGATGCGGTCTGTGACGGCACAGATATCCTGATACCGGGTATCATGGAGCATATCGAAAGGACAGGGGTCCATTCAGGCGACAGTATTTCCGTCTATCCGGCGCCTACGATTTCGGATACAGTCAAAGAAAAGATTGCAGAATACACCAGAAGACTTGCCAAGGCGCTCCATGTGAAGGGATTGATTAACATCCAGTTCATTGCCATAGGGGAGGAAGTCTATGTAATAGAAGTCAATCCCCGGTCTTCACGGACGGTTCCTTATATCAGTAAAGTGACGGGGATTCCTATTGTGGATCTCGCCACATGGGTAATCATTGGCAAGACCATCAGGGAGCTTGGATATGAACCGGGATTGCAGCCGGAGGCGGATTATTTTGCAATCAAGATGCCGGTATTTTCTTTTGAGAAGATCAGAGGTGCGGAAATAAGTCTTGGACCGGAAATGAAGTCTACAGGGGAATGCCTTGGGATTGCCAGAACCTTTAATGAGGCGCTTTACAAAGCGTTCTTAGGAGCCGGGGTGGATCTGCCGAAGCATAAGCAGATGATCATCACGGTCAAGGATGCGGATAAAGGCGAGGCAGTGGAAATCGGGCGGAGGTTTGAAAAGCTTGGCTATACCATCTATGCCACCAGAAGCACGGCGGCAGCTTTAAATGAAGCCGGTGTGAAAGCCCGCAAGGTAAATAAGATTTCCCAGGAATCCCCTACCGTCATGGATTTGATTTTAGGACACAGAATCGATCTGGTGATCGATACCCCTACCCAGGGGCGGGACAAGTCCAGGGATGGATTCCTGATCAGGAGGACTTCCATTGAAACCGGCGTGAACTGTATCACGGCAATGGATACGGCGAGGGCGCTGGTGACCAGCCTTGAAAATGCAAACGATCAGTTTACATTGATAGACATTGCTTCAATTTAAAAATCAGGCAGGGAAAAAACTCCCTGCCTTTTATTACAATAAGCTGTCTCGCGGAGCGTGGCAGTGTTTGTTTGATGGCGATATGCTGAAAAACAAAAATAAAACATGTACAAATTATACAAAAAAAGAGGTGATAAATCTGCAAAAGCGACGAAATTATTTGGATAATCTCCTAAAATGCGAAACAAGTCTTGCAAAATTCTGTCATAAATGTTATCTTAAATATAAACGCGGAAACGTTTCCAAAATGCTTCCGTGAAACATAATAATTTAATAAAGGAGAGGAAAGGTATTATTATGAAAAAGAAAGTAATTAGTGCATTACTTTGTGTTGCAATGGTATCCAGCATGCTGATTGGCTGCGGCGGTTCCGACGACACAACAACACCGGCACCTGCAGATGACGCAGCAGCTGAGACAGAAGCAGAAGCACCTGCAGACGATGCAGCAGCTGACGCTGAAGCAGAGGCACCTGCAGATGATGCAGCAGCAAGCGCAGAAGGTGGTTCTGTATACTACCTGAACTTCAAACCTGAGCAGGCAGATGACTGGGTTGCATTAGCAGCTAAGTACACAGAGCAGACAGGCGTTCAGGTTGACGTTGTTACAGCAGCATCAAGTACATACGAATCAACCCTGAAGTCAGAAATCGCTAAGACAGAAGCTCCTACACTGTTCCAGGTAAACGGACCTGTAGGTATGGCTACATGGAAAGACTACTGCTATGATTTATCAGGCAGCGAACTTTACAAGAATGTAAAGAGCGATGACTTCGTACTCAAAGAGGGCGATGCAGTAACCGGTATTGCTTACGTTATCGAAACTTACGGTATCATCTACAACAAGACAATCATGGCTGACTACCTTACAAAGGATTACGCTGTAATTTCTGACGTAGCTGAAATCAACAGCTTCGATCAGTTAAAGGCAGTTGCTGAAAGCATTCAGGCTAACAAAGAAGATTTAGGCGTTGAAGGCGCGTTCACTTCAGCTGGTATGGATTCATCCTCTGACTGGAGATTTAAGACACACCTTGCTAACCTTCCTATCTACTATGAGTTTGAAGGAAACGGCTACAGCTCAGTTGCAGCTATCGAAGGTACATACCTTGACAACTACAAAGCAATCTGGGATCTTTACATCAACAATTCTACATGCGCACCTACCCTTCTTTCCAGCAAGACTGGTGATGAAGCAGAAGCTGAATTTGCTTTAGGTGAGGCTGTATTCTTCCAGAATGGTACATGGGAGTATGGTAACCTGATCAACGCTGGAATGACAGACGATGATCTTGGAATGCTTCCGATCTTCATCGGCGCTGAAGGCGAAGAGAACCAGGGACTTTGTACAGGTTCTGAAAACTACTGGTGTGTAAACAGCCAGGCATCAGAAGCTGATATCCAGGCAACACTTGATTTCTTAGCATGGGTTATCACATCTGACGAAGGTAGAGATGCAATGGCTAACACAATGGGATTCTTAACACCTTTCTCAACATTTGACGATGGATATGTTGCAGAGAACGCTCTGATCAAAGCAGCAGATGAGTACATTGCAGGTGGAAAGACATCCGTAGCTTGGTGCTTCCCTACAATCCCTTCAGAGACATGGAAGGATGGCGTTGGTTCTGCACTTACAGAATATGCAGCAGGAACTGGCGAATGGGATGCAGTTGTAACAGCATTCGTTGATGGTTGGGCTACAGAATATCAGGCAGCTAATAACTAATTGATAATGATATAGTTAAAGGCCCTAAGGACATATAAGAGGGTGAACGATTTTTCGTTCACCCTCTTGGATTAGGAGAGAGGATATCATGGAGAAAACTATAAAAAAATATTTCCCTATATTTGCATTGCCTACAGCGGCGGCATTTACGGTATTTTTTATAATCCCCTTTATTATGGGTGTATATTTATCATTCTGCAGTTTTACGACGGTAAAAGATGCGAAATTGATAGGGTTCAGCAATTATGCTAAAATTTGGGGCGATCCTACTTTTGTTCATGCATTATGGTATACAGCTTTGTTTTCATTGGTTGCGGTTATATCGATCAATGTTCTGGCATTTGCAGTTGCCCTTCTTCTTACCAAGGGAATTAAGGGAACGAACGTTTTCAGGACAGTGTTTTTTATGCCAAATCTGATCGGCGGCATCGTACTTGGTTATATTTGGCAGCTGATTCTTAATGGTATTCTGGCAAGATATGATCTGACCTTAACGTTCAGTGAAAAATATGGTTTCTGGGGCTTAGTTATTTTGCTTAACTGGCAGCAGATTGGTTATATGATGATCATCTATATTGCAGGTATCCAGAATGTCCCGGGGGATCTGATTGAAGCAGCGAAAATTGACGGAGCAACGAAGTTTCAGACACTTAAGAGTGTTACGATTCCAATGGTAATGCCTTCTATAACGATTTGTACCTTCTTAACGTTGACGAATGCATTCAAGTTATATGACCAGAACTTGGCGTTGACAGCAGGTGCACCGTCAGACAGGTCAGAATTGCTTGCCCTTAATATTTACAATACCTTCTATGGCAGAAATGGATGGGAAGGTGTTGGACAGGCAAAAGCGGTTGTATTCTTTATTTTGGTTGCAGTGATTGCGATTATTCAGCTCCGCGCAACAAGATCGAAGGAGGTGCAGCAATAATGGAAAATGCTAGAAAAGCAAAACATGGGTGGGCGCTTACACTCTTTTTCACGATTTTATCTGTAGTGTATATTCTCCCCATTGTCATTGTTGTATATAACTCTTTTAAAAGTAAAGTCTGGATTAACAAGACTCCCTTTGCACTTCCCAATGAAAAGTCGTTTGTGGAGTTTTTGAACTACACAAAGGGTATTGAGAAGACCAATTTCTTCGGAGCCTTTGTTGTTTCACTTTTCATTACGGTTATATCCGTACTTTTGATCTGCCTTTGCACATCTATGTGTGCATGGTATATAGCACGTGTAAACAGTGCTTTTTCGAGAACCTTTTATATGTTGTGTGCGTTCTCTATGATTGTACCCTTCCAGATGGTAATGTTTACATTATCCAAGATTGCAAATATGCTGCATTGCTCTAATCCTTTCGGTATTATTTTCGTTTACTTAGGATTTGGTGCAGGGCTGGCAATCTTCATGTTTGTTGGTTTCGTTAAATCTATACCGCTTGAGATAGAAGAGGCGGCTATGATTGACGGATGTAATCCTCTGCAGACCTTTTTTGGAGTGGTTCTTCCGATTATGAAGCCTACCATGATCACAGTTGCAATCCTTCAGGCAATGTGGATCTGGAATGACTACCTGCTTCCATATCTGGTACTTGACCAGAGAAAGTGGAAGACGATTCCTATTGCTGTCCAGTATTTAAAGGGCGGTTATGGCGCAGTTGAGATGGGGCAGATGATGGCAATGCTGGTTCTGGCAATTATCCCCATCGTCATTTTCTATCTGGCATGCCAGAAATACATTATTGAAGGGGTTGTGGCAGGAGCAGTAAAGGGTTAAATCATTTAGACAAATCCAATTATGCAATATTTGTTACTTCCATTGTGGCGGACGGAATATGGTAGTATATTCCGTCCGCAAAGTCTATACAAACGATGGCACGCGTAGAGCGGGGCGTTTGTTTTATCCGAACCATATGCCGGAAAATCTTATTTTTTTATTGTAAATATTGTTAAACATTGATAAAATATGAATGAATATATTGAAAATTATAGTAATAAGTGCTAGGCAATTGTTCTGTTTTGGGGATGGGCATTTACAGAGGATGACTTTTGCGGTTCCAAGACATCTATCATGGGATGAAAAGCGAGGTAAGAATATGGCAAGGAAAAAGATGCCGGATAACCAGTTAAAAGAAAAGAAAAAAACTGAAATAAAAAAACCGGAAAAGATAAAACCGGAGAAGATAAAAAAGGAAAAAGTGAAACCGGAAAAGAAAAAGCCAGAGAAAATCAAGCCGGAAAAGAAGAAGTCTGAAAAGCAAAAAACGGAGAAAAGAATTACAGATAAGCAAAAGCCGGAAAAGATAAAAATAGAAAAGGTTCCCGGGCAATCCCAGCACCTTAGGACGAAGCTGATCATTGCTTTTTTTGCTCCCATCTTTTTGTTTATTCTGACAATCGCACTGATTTACTCCGTGAGCAGCACGACTCTCGAAGAGGCATATGAGGATGCGGCAAACAGCAGCGTGGTGACACTCGGAAAGTATTATGATCTGGTATTTGAAAATGTGAAGCTGATGTCCACCAGACTTTCTGTAAATGAAACACTTACGGATTATTATTCTGGCGGTGGCAAGCAGACGGAGTCTATGCTCATGAACACCAAGTTGGTCATCAACGGCGAACTGGTTGCGGATGAATACATAAGCCAGATCGTGGTAATTGCCCAGACAGGGAAGGCATGTACGGACAAAGGACCAATCAATGATGACGTCTACACGGCATTTTGCGAGTCAGAAGAAGGAAAATATGTCCAGGAAAATATTGTGGAGGATATGTGGATAGAATCCCACCCCTCTATTGATGAATTTACAGGAAAAGGGACCGATTTATATGGTATGTCCTATGTAAGGATTCTTAGAAGTACCAACAATAAACCGGTGGGATATATCATTATAGATGTGAAAAGAGACTTCCTGCAGAACATCCTTGACAATGCTAAAATCAGTGATCAGAGCGTACAGGGACTGGTGATGGGGGAGGGTGCCCAGATTGTAAGCGGAAATGAGCAGATTGCCTTTTCGGAGACGGAATTTTATCAAAAGGCGGCATCTCTGGAGGAAGACCAGGGAAGAGAATATGTCGTTTACAATGGCAGGGAGATTTTATTTACCTACCGTAAGCTGGAAAACAATATGATGGTGTGCGCAGTGATGCCCAAGGAAGAAATCATGGCAGGGGCACAGCGGATTTTACAATATGCCGTTATCTCGGTAGTGCTTTGCGCACTGGCAGCAATCCTTCTGGGTATCATTATATCAGGCAGCATTTCCAAGGCGCTCAACAGTGCCAACAGGGCACTTAAGAAGACGGCAGATGGGGATCTGACAGGTCAGATCGCGACAAAGCGCAAGGATGAATTCCGTGCGCTGACATCCAACATTGCCGAGATGATCAAGAGCATGAAGGGGCTGATCAAAAAGATGACCAATGTGAGTAGCTTTGTGTCAAGTTCGGCAGAAGCAGTCCGTGGAAACTCACAGGTATTGCTGGAAGTTGCCAATCAGATGAACGGTGCCGTTATGGATATCAACGGCGGAATCGTGCAGCAGACGATCGATACGGAACAATGTGCAAGTCAGATGGAGGATCTTTCCAATAAGATTGAAGAGGTGCATAAGAGAGCCACGCAGGTAAATGAACTTACAGAAGAGGCGAAGAATGCAGTCAATGAAGGAATGGTCATCGTCAAAAATCTGGAGGAGAAGGTGGACAGTTCGACGGAGATTACAAGAGCCATCATCGCCGAGATCGATGAGCTGAGCAAGGAATCTTCTGCAATCGGCAGCATTATCGAGACCATCAACGAAATTGCGGATGAGACCAACTTATTGTCGCTTAACGCTTCTATCGAGGCGGCAAGAGTAGGCGAGGCAGGAAGAGGATTTGCAGTGGTTTCCTCGGAGATCAGAAAGCTGGCAGATCAGTCTGGAAATGCAGGCATGCAGATTGCTGAGATCATCAATCATATTCAGGAGAGAATGGCAACCACCATCAAGACAGCGCAAAAAGCAGGCGATATCGTAGTAACGCAGTCGGCGGCACTGGGAAGTACGATCAACGTATTTAACAATATCAATGAGCAGATACAGGAACTTGGCGAGAATATTACCCATATCGTCTACAGTGTAAACGGCATCGAGGATGCGAAAGAGGATACGATGGCTGCTATCGAGAGCATTTCTGCCACATCCAATGAGACAGAAGCGGCGTCTTCCGAATTGGGCAACAGCAGCCAGCGGCTGATGAATGCGGCACAGGAATTAAGTGATGCCGTAGTCAGACTGCAGGATGGTGCGGAAGATTTGGATAATTCTGTAAAAATATTTAAGATTGAGTAAGAGCTTAACGGCTGTTAAAAGAGGGGCGGCTGCAAAAGTAAACGATCGTTTACCGGCGCAGCGGCTCTTTTTGGGTAAATAAAGGCAGGAATAAAGGGAGTGAGGAAATATGGAAGCGCTGCTTAAGATGAACTTGAAAAATGGAGTCGAGCGTGTATTGCATGTGCCGGGAAATTATACAGGAGGAATCCTTGAAATGACGCTGGTCATTGACTGCGAACTGGATAAGGACTATGTGACAGCCATGGCGGCGGATATAGCAGGGACGCTGCGCGCCCACAGTGAAATCTTTCGCAATGTGAGGCTGAATCTGTTATACTGGGAGAGTGATGAGAAATTTGAAAATCGTGTCATCCCGATTTCCTTTTTGCAGATGAGCAGCTGCTTTGAAGACTATTCGGAAATTAAAGAGGATAAATGTCTGGATGTATTAGCAGCTAAATTAAAGCTTCTTCATGCAAGATCAAAGTTGATCATTGTTCTTGGGGCAGAGGATCTTAAGATTCGGGACAGAGGGGAAGTAAAAAGAAATATGAATCCCTTTCTTGGCAGGAAGAGCCTTTTCCTATGTCAAAATGACATAGACAGAAGATGGAGAAGGGGAGATGAATTGTAAAGGGTGATTTGAATGGCAGAAAATCTTGAATATTATAAGATATTTTATTATACTGCAAAGTATGGGAGTCTGACAGCAGCGGCGGCAGAACTGTCGATTTCCCAGCCTGCGGTAAGCCAGGCGCTCAAGCAGCTTGAAAATGCTTTGTCCGCAAAGCTGTTTGTGCGGGCATCGCGGGGAATCAGGCTGACGCTGGAGGGAGAGGTCTTATATGAATATGTGAAGGAAGGCTATGAGCAGATCATGGCAGGGGAAAGGAAACTAGCCTCCATGCTGCAGCTTGAATACGGCGAGCTGAAGATTGGAGCCAGCGATATGACCCTTAAATATTATCTGCTTCCCTTTCTGCAAAAGTTTCATGAGCAATTTCCGGGAATCAAGGTTACGGTCATGAATGCCCCTACACCGGAGACTTTGAAATTGTTACGGCAGGGAAAGATTGATTTTGGGGTGGTAAGCACGCCCTCTTGTAGGGGACCGGAATTTCATGTGATGCCGGTGCGGGAAATAGAGGATGTATTTGTGGCAGGAAGGAAATTTATCCAGTACAAGAACCGCATGCTGGATTTTAAGGAATTGGAAAGGCTCCCCATCATATCCTTAGAGGGAAATACCAGCACGAAAGCTTATATGGATGCATTCCTGAAACAAAACGGTGTGGAGCTTCACCCGGAGTTTGAACTGGCAACCAGTGATATGATCGTGCAGTTCGCGCTGCGCAGCTTAGGCGTGGGAAGCGTGGTGAGAGATTTTGCCGCTGAATATTTGGAGGATGGAACATTGTTTGAGCTGCGCTTTAATAAAATGATTCCCAAAAGGGAAATCTGCATTGTGACGGATGCAGGAGGACCGCTGTCAAAAGCGGCAGAAGAACTACTTAAAACGCTTCGCAATGAAGAAAAAGGCTTTGGAGGAGAGAATGATTAAGAATATTGTATTTGATATTGGTAATGTATTGGCGGGTTTTGTGTGGCAGGAGTATTATCGCAGCTTCGGGTTTTCGGAGGAAATCTTTGAGAAACTGGCAGACGCCACCGTCAGGAGTGATTTATGGAATGAGATGGACAGAGGGAAATTAAGCGACGATCAGCTTTTGGAAGGATTTGTTCAAAACGATCCGTCCATTGAAAAGGAAATCCGGGAAGTGTTTCGGAATATCAAAAACATTATGCGGCGGTATGACTATGCAATTCCGTGGATTAAGGAATTAAAGAGCAGGGGGTACGGCGTATATTATATATCTAATTTTGCCCGCAAGGCATATGAAGAATGTGGGGATGCACTTGACTTCTTAGAAGAAATGGATGGAGGCATCTTATCCTACCGGGTTAAGCTGATCAAGCCTTCGCCTCTTATATATCAGCTTTTGTGTAGCAGATATGAGCTGAAGGCGGAGGAATGTGTCTTTATCGACGATACGGTAAAAAATGTAGAGGCGGCAGTCAAAGAAGGCATGAAAGGGATTACCTTCCATACGCTTGAACAGGTAAAAGAAGAACTTGAAAATTTACTTGCCGGTTAATTTGCCGTAACACCAGATGAAGATCCACAAGAGAATCGGAAGACCGATGGTCGCCATCAGGCATGCTGCGAACAGTTCATCTGAACCGGGAAAGTCCAGAAGAGATACCACCAGGGTGGCTACGTATAAAAGAACAAGCAGTATAATGCAGATGATTGCCGCAATCTGTTTGGGTTTGCGCTTCATAAAAGACTCCTTTAAGAAGATATTTATGCTATATTATAACACAGAAGTAAGGCTTCTTTTATTAAGTTTCTGTTAGAAATTTAAAAATATCCTGATAATAGCTTTTTAATACATGTGCGGGACTGTTATAAATCTCATGCCTGCTTCCTTTAAAATCGATCTGTCTTGACGAGGGCGTGTTTCTAACAAAGCGCAGGATGCCGGAAGGCTCCACAACGCCGTCATCAAGGGAGCGGAATACCAGAACGGGGGCTGTGATCTTGTCACAGTTCCTTTTTTGCGTTATGCGGCGGCAGGCAGTTAAGGAGTGATACGCCCATCCATAACTGGAACCAGAGTTTTGAAAACAAGGGAAGGATTCTTTTTTTTCCTGATAAAAATAGAAGCGTTCAGGACAGGAGCAGCCGCTTTTTTCAAAATTTCTTCCAGGGGAAAAGGCATGCTGACCGGGGGCATATGTTCCGTCCCGGTGCAGGCAGATCATAATGCGTCCTAATGCGATTGCACAGGGAATAGGAAGGGGCTTCATGGATAGGGCAAGCATGGGCGCACTTAAGACTGCCCGGACAAAGGTGCCGGGATAAGTTTCAAGGTACAGGGCTCCGATTGCGCCGCCCATGGAATGGGCAAACAGATAGAGAGGCAAGTCGCCAGCGCACGGTCTGACAATCGTGTTTATAAAGGTGTGAAGATCCGTCACGTAATTGTTGAAGTCGGAAACATGAACCATATTAGGATGGGCGGTTTCCCGGAAGGAGCGTCCGTGGCCGCGATGTTCTGGGATATATACCTCGTAGCCCGCCTGGGTGAAATAATAGATGACTTCTTTATATTTTTCGGCGGATTCGCAGTAACCGTGACTGATAACGACGGCGCCTATGGGCGATAAGGGGCGGTAGGATTCATAATAGAGGGCGCCGCTGCCGCCTATGGGAAGATAGCCGTGCTGACAGATGGACTGCAGATAGGGCAGAACCTTCCGATTCATTTGGGTTTTAAATTGTTCGTCAGGAATGATGTCTATCGCGGGTGTAGAAATGCAGATTTTATTCATAAAAAGATAGAGTCCTTCTATTAGTTAAGTCTGATATGCGATTTCAAAGGTTTTTTCGCAAAGTTCATGGTACATTGTACCACAAAAATAAAAGAAATAAAATACAAATCCTGATTGTTGAATTTCACTAAAAAAAATAGTAAATTAGTTACAGTTTTGTTGAATCTGCACTTTGGTTATGCTATAATTTTCCATGTAGTAAGTCACATTTTTTCTGTTGGAGATGAAAGAAGAACCGATAGGAAAATGGAATCGTTTCTGGTCTGTGTAAGGGGAGGGCAATATGGATAATAATAAGCACGTTTCAATTGATAAGTTTCAGGAAGTAATCAACATTTTTAATCCCTGCATAGACGACTACCTTTACATCATGGATATCAAGAATGATTTTTACTATATTTCCCCTAATGCAGTAGAACGTTTCGATTTGTCTGAGAATCAATTTTATCATGTTGTGGAAAGCCTGCAAAAAATAGTCTATCCGTCTGATTTTGATCTTTTGGTAAAGGATGTGGAGCAGATTCTAAGCGGGGAGAAGGATTTCCACAACCTTCAATATCGGTGGCTGGATAAGAAGGGCGAGCCGCTGTGGATCAACTGCAGGGGAAAGGTGCTGAATGATCCGGAAGGGGAACCGGAATTTTTGGTAGGCTGTATCAATGAAATCGGCCGCAAGCAGAAGGCGGACAATGTAAGCGGACTTCTGGGAGAATCCAGCCTGCGCAATGAACTATTGATTAGGAAAGATGAGCATATGAGCGGGTTCCTGCTTCGGCTCGGTATTGATAATTTCAAGGAAATCAATGAAAACAGAGGAATGGATTACGGGGATATGATTCTAAAGCGGACGGCAGAATGTATTCAGGAAGCCATTCTTAAAGGACAGAAGCTGTACAGAATCGTGGCAGATGAATTTGTGGTCATTGATTTAGAGGGGCGCAGTGTAGACGATGCATTGCAGCTCTATAAGAACATTCAAAGCAGAATCGATCAATTTATTGAAGAGAATCTGTATGAAGTGTTCTATACGATTTCAGCAGGAATATTGGATCTTGCTGCTGTTGAAGATCATTCCTATTATCATCTGATGAGGTATGCAGAATTTGCACTGAATGAGGCGAAAAATGGCGGCAGGAATAAGAGCTATGTATATCTGCAGACAGATTACGATTTGTTCCAGCGCAAAAAGGATCTGATTCATATCATGCGGCAGGCAGTCAATCATGATTTTGAGGGGTTCGAGGCATATTTCCAGCCTATTGTGGATATAGGCAGAAACCGCCTTTTCAGCGCAGAAACGCTGCTGCGGTTCAGGACGCCGGAGACGGGAGTGATTGCGCCAAGCGAATTTATTCCGCTCCTTGAAGAGAGCAATCTTATTATTCCGGTAGGCAAATGGGTATTGTATAAGGCAATGGAAGCGTGCAGCATCATTCAAAAGAAGATACCGGACTTTAGAGTTTCGGTGAATTTATCTTATATTCAGGTTTTAAAGAGCAATATACTGGAAGACATTTTAGCAGGAATCAAGAAATATCAGCTGAAGGAAGGCAGTATATTGATTGAACTGACGGAAAGCGGATTTCTGGAGTCCAACAGCTTTTTCCTGAATTTCTGTGAGGGACTTAGGCAAAATGGCATACCGCTGGCATTAGATGACTTTGGAACAGGGTATTCCAATTTCCATTATCTGTACAATCTAAATCCCAGTACAATCAAGATCGACCGTTCCTTTACCCTGAAAGCGCTCAGCAATTCCTATGAACGCAATCTGCTGCAGCATATGATCGACATGACCCACAGCATTGACTTAAAGCTTTGTGTGGAGGGGATAGAGACGAGGCAGGAACTAAATGACATCTGTGAGATGGGACCGGATTACATACAGGGATTCTATTTTGGAAAGCCTTATCCACTGGAACAATTTATGGCGGATTTCGTGGAGGATAAGGTGATTCTTGCAGAATAATCAATGAGAGAGTAAGATAGGTGATAAAAGAAAACACTGTCTGCATACTGGCACAGGTATCGTGTCAGACGCAGACAGTGTTTGTTTAATACTCAAGTTTCCACATATATCTCCGCTGGGTCAGAGGATGGTTTCTTGCAATGGCGAGCTGTTCTGCATAAACTCTTAAAATGCCGCTGTGGAGCATGGGGTTGAAGTATTCCATTACATGTGGACTGATTTTGGATGAGAGACCGAAATCTTTGGAATCGAGGACGGTTACATCCGTATCGAAGCGGTTTAAGAATGTCAATGCCCTGGAATCCATGGATCTGGTGGGACCGTCATTCATCAATAAAATGTAGGGAACCGATTTTTCAGCCAGTTCGAAAGGACCGTGGAAAAATTCACCGTCACTGAAATAAGAGGCTTTGATCCACTGCATTTCCATAAGCAGGAACATGGCAAAGCCGTAAGCCACCTTTTCAGATGCGCCGCTGCTCATAATGGAAATATGCTCCATATCTTTATGGCTTTCGGCAAACTTTTTTGCCTGAGGCAGACAGAAGGCGACAGCACTTTCAATGAGATCGTATATGTTTTCTGTACCGCTTATCAATTCATCATAATATTCATATCCTTCGTACTGGTTCAGCAATTCACAGGCAAGCCCTAGCACGTTCGTCATTTTCTCCAGCTTTGCAGCGTAATTCTTTTCAAATCCGTGGATAATCTGGTAGTGGCTGTTTTGGGCAAGGGCAGAATCCGCCTCTTTGGTGACAGAGATCACGGTGGCGCCAAGGCTCATGGCATGGGCGGAGGCTTTAACCGTTTCGGGAGTGCCGCCGCTTAAGGAACAAGTAATGACTATACACCCAGGACCCACACAGGAAGGGGTAGATAAGGAAAATTCCTCTGCAGTATATAAGCCGGTGCGGAGTTTTTGGGCGTTATGCTCAATCAGATATTTGCCGGGATAAAGCTCCGCCATGGATGCACCGCATCCTACGAATAATACGGAAGAAATTTCAGGGAATTTCTTTTTGATATCCGTTCCAATTTCTATAAAATTCATGATGTACCTCCAATTCAAATGATGCATTCGTTTGCAGTAATATGATTAAAATATTTGGCAATCTCGTTCAAGCTGTCTTGGGATTGCGGGTATTGTCCTACCTTTTCTGTAAATCCATGATTAATGCCTCTATAGCGTACCACCGTGGTGGGGACGCCTGCCTTGGCAAGACGGCGTGCATAGGCTTCGCCTTCAAGGCGCAGATGGTCATATTCCGGCGTGATGATTATGGCAGGCGCGCTATTTGCAAGATCCTGTGCAAACAAGGGCGAAGCATAAGGATTTTTAAGGTTCTTTTCGTCGGAAAGATAGGCGTTTCGGACAACTGCCATACAGCGCTTTACAGGCAGTTCGTGTATACACAGATTTCTGATTTCTGATACATGGGCTTTTACCTCGTATTCGTTCTCATCCCAAGTGTAATAGGGATTTTCAAGGGAAAACGGATTGACACAAGGATAAAGAAGTGCCTGACAGGCAATTTTATGCTCTTTGTGGTCTCGGTCATACAGGGCACAGGCAGCTGCCAGGTTTCCGCCGGCGGAATCGCCGCATACGCCGATTCGATTGGAATCGATGGAAAAGGCGTTACTGTTTTCGCACACAAAGCTGATGGCATCTACACAATCATGGAATCCTTTGGGAAAAGGATCTTCGGGCGCCAGCCGATAATCAACTGAGACGACCACGCCCTGTATTTTTTCAGCCAGGTATTTGCAGATATTTTCTACATAATCCATCTGCCCGCCAATCCATCCGCCGCCGTGAAAATACAAAATGCAGGGCAGCTTTTGGGAAAGTTCGGCGGGAGAGTAGATCCGCAGCTTGATTTTATTTCCGTCCCGTCCTGTAAAGGAGGAGTGAACCGTGTTTAAAAGCATCGTGGTAATATCCAGACTCTTCCAATTCATGCACGCTCTTAAAGGTGCCAGATCGGTTAAATCGATGGTTTCCGGTCCAGGATCCTTTTGGAGTTTTAGAAGCAGTTCCAGAACGCGGGGATCAATGTCGCCATCTATGGCAGAATCAGGAATTGCCTTGAGAATCAGTTTATAGCCATCTTTAGACAAAGAGGTTTGGTCGGATTCTAAAGCGGCAATCAGCCTTTGATATTCAGTATCGTTGTACAAGTTTCGTCTCCTTTCTTTGTTTGAATTGTAAGCATACATCACCATACATCACTATGGAGATAATATCACAAAGGATATATCTTGTCAAATAAAAAACACCAGGCGCCGCGGGGACGCATGGTGTTCAAAAAAAGATTTCTTTTAGACAAATTGAATCTGGACGGGTTCGATGCCCTCCGTTCCTTTGTTGCCAAGGTACACATTTTTGGAAATGTGGAGAGGAACGCCGTTCTGGTCTTTTACATAATCGCGAATCAGCATGAGAGAAGAGCCCCTTGGAACGCTGAAGAAGTCAGCCTCCTCCTTGGTGGCATAACAGATTTCAAAAGTTCTGTATCCGGTGCTGGGGTAGAGTTGGTATTTCTTTTCAAGCAATTCATATAGAGAACCGCTGATATCCTCATTCATCATAAAGGCGTGACGGGTGGAAAACAGAATCGTTTCAACACAGATGGGCTCGCCCGAGAGGGATCTTGTGCGGTGCATGGAAATCAAACGGTCATTTTTGGAGGTCAGTTCAAAAAAGGCATATTCCGATGAGTTGGGCTCTATAATTGTTGTTTCCAATACACGGTTGGTCAATTTCTTGCCCGATTGCTGCCATTCCTTGGTAGAGCTTGCGAATACGGCTTTTCTTTTGATTCTGGGGGGCGCCACAAAGGTGCCTTTCCCGTGGATTTTGATCAGCAGATCGTCCGAGACAAGCTTGGCAATGGCTTTTCTGACGGTGCTGCGGCTGACCTGATACATTTCGCTTAGATCAAATTCAGGAGGAATCTGTTCGTCCGGTTTTAGTATGCCGCTGTAGATATCCTCCTGTATTTTTGATGCAAGCTGACAATATAAGGGGACACTGGAATTTGCACATAAATCAGACATATGTAACACCTCTTGCTTTCTTTTAGATAAATACATCATAATACATCACAAATTTAAATTCAAGTTTGAAATTTTTAGTACTTTACAAGAAAGGATTTATGTGATAACTTTGATTTAGTACATGATGTATGCTAATGTATGCACATATTATATCATGTATTCAACAGCAACATCACTATATCATCATATCGCAAAAAATAAGAAGCAAGAGGTCTACAAATGAATCATATTTTGGCAGTAGGTTTGAACATGGCGGACATTTATGTGGAGGAAGGACGGATGTATCCCGGAGGTAATGAGGTCAATGTAGCTGTTTATGCCCGCAGGCTGGGATTTAACAGCGGTTTCCTCGGCGTTTTCGGGGACGATGCCATGGCATCTTGTATCAGAAAGGTACTTAAGACCGAAAAGGTGGATCTGAGCCGTTGCCGGAGCAGGCAGGGAGAGACAGGAGTGGCATTTGTGCGTCTGATTGAGAATGACAGAGTATTTGCGGGAGGAAATAACGGTGGGGTGACGGGAGCATATCCGATATCCATTCAGGAAGAGGACATTCCCTACATAGAATCTTTTGATGTGGTGACCACAAGCCGCTTTGGAAGGATGAAAGTGGAAGAAGTCATTCGTCTGTGTGAAGCAGGGCGCCCGGTTGCCTATGATTTTTCCTCTGAGGAGCCTGAAATGCTCCCTGCAATAGGCGTATATCTGACCTATAGTTTTTTCTCCTGTGAAAATAGGAATCAGGCAAAGACCAGGCTGCGGCAGGCATATGCGCTGGGGTGTCCCTATAATATTGCGACCATGGGAGCACAGGGGGCAGTACTGTACGACGGAAGAAGATGGTATTTTCAGGAAGCTGTTCCGGTCAGGGTCATTGACACTATGGGGGCTGGCGACTCCTTTTTGACGTCATTTCTGTTAAATCACAGGCAGGCGCTGGGAGATGGCATAAATCATGGAGATGCAATCACTTCTGCATTAGAAAAAGCAGCCCGGTTCGCCGCAGAAACCTGTCAGCAAAAAGGTGCGTCAGGATATGAATTTTTGTATCCATCCTTAGATGAAGTCTGCAAAATATGTAACAGAGAGGAGGAGTGATATTGGGGACTGCGGCGATTGAAGTGCGAAATTTGGATAAGCGTTACGGCGGAGTTCACGCGTTAAAGAGCATAAATCTGTCCTTTGAAAAGGGAAAAGTGTGTGCGCTTCTGGGAGAAAACGGAGCGGGGAAATCGACTTTGATAAAAATTTTATCAGGAATCGAACAGCCTACAGGCGGGGAAATTCTGATAGACGGAAAAGAAATAAAGATATCCAATCCATTGACTGCTCAGCATTACGGTATCAGCACGGTTCATCAGGAGCCTATGCAGGTCATGGCAATCAGCGTGGCAGAAAATATCTATGCCGGGCGGCTGCCCAAAAACAAGCTGGGAATGGTGGATTACCGGAAATTGCGCAGACAGACCAGTGAATTGATGGAAAAGATCAATATCAGGCTGGATCCGGATCAGCTACTGAGTGAACTGAGCATAGCACAGCGCCAGCTGGTGGAAATCTTAAAGGCAATTTCTTATGATGCAAAGGTCGTCATTTTCGATGAACCTACTTCTTCCCTGACGAAGGAAGAGACAAAAACATTATATGAGATTATCCGCATGCTGCATGAGAGAGGGATTACGATTATTTATGTTTCCCACCGGATGAAGGAAATCTATGATTTATGTCAGGAGGCAGCGGTTCTGCGTGACGGCAGGAACGTTTTTGAGGGGAGAATCGATAAAATCAGCCAGGAGGAGCTGATTCGCAATATGGTCGGAAGGAATATGGGGCAATTATATCCCAAAATTGAAATTCAGCCGGGCAAGAAAGTTTTAGAGGTTAAAAACCTGACCTCAGATTATGTGAAGGATGTTTCTTTCAGCCTAAGGGAAGGTGAAATTTTAGGTCTTTCAGGGCTTGTGGGTGCCGGTCGGACGGAGGTGGCGCGGGCTTTGTTCGGAATCGATTCTTATAAAGGAGAAATGATTCTGGATCAGAAAGCAATTCACATTTCATCCCCGGATGAGGCAATCAGCAAGGGAATCGTGCTGGTTCCCGAAGACCGCAAGAGCCAGGGACTGGTGCGTATTTTGGATATCAGGAAGAACATCGGCGCAGTGGACATGCGGTATCATCACAAATGGGGGTTCCTGATGCAAAGGGATGAGGAAAAAACGGTATCCGATTTGATAGAAAGATTGAACGTCAAGACGCCGTCCGCCTATCAGATTGTGGATAATTTAAGCGGAGGGAATCAGCAAAAAGTGGTATTCGCAAAATGGCTTACTAAAACGCCCAGAGTATTGATTTTGGATGAACCGACCAGAGGAATCGATGTGGGGGCAAAAGCAGAAATCTACTCCATTATCGGTGAACTGGTCAGAGGCGGAATCGGAATCATTATGATTTCGTCAGAAATGCCAGAACTGATCGCTATGTCTGACAGGATACTTGTCATGAGAGAAGGAACGTGTGCCGGGATTGTCGACAGAAGTGATTTTTCTGAACATACATTGATCAATCTGGCATTGAAGGGAGGTACAGCATGAAGAAAGTTAAGATGGGATGGTCGGGAATCAGTCAATATTCGGGGCTTGTCATTATTCTTGTGATTATATGCATCATATTTCAGGCGAAGAATCCATTGTTTCTGACCTTTGACAATGTAATCGCAATTTTAAGGCAGCTTTCCATCTACGGCATCGTGGGAATAGGTATGGGATTTCTGATACTGAACGGTTATCTGGACCTGACGGTGGGAAGTATGATTGGGATATGCGGTGTGACGGTGGCATACCTGATGACGGCTGCCAATCTGCCTATATGGCTGTCTGTTCTGCTGACACTGGCAGCAGGCGGCGCAATCGGCGCCTTTAACGGGGCGGTCATCACTTACACGGGCATCCCCGCATTCATTTTTACATTGGCGATGACGACCGTCTACAGGGGAATCATTTATCTGGTCACAGACGGAAAGACGATTTCCAATCTGCCCAAAGCTTTTCTTGCGATAGGCAGAAACAATATTATGGGGATTCCCATTGCAATCATTATCTTTTTTGCAACACTGATTATCGCGTGGGTTATCTTAAACAGAACGACCTTTGGAAGAAGCGTCTATGTGGCAGGCGGCAATCCGCTGGCAGCTAAGTATTCCGGCATCAACAACCGGAAAATCACTATACTCTGCTATATGATATGCGGCGTGACAGCGGCAATGGCGGGAACCGTGCTTGCAGCGAAACTGTCGGCTGTCCAGCCTACCTTGGGGAACAGCTATGAAATGGAAGCCATATCGGTTGCGGTCATAGGCGGAATGAGCTTAACAGGAGGAGTCGGTTCCATTGCAGGGATTCTTTTAGGTGCATTGGTCTTAGGCGTGATCGACAATGGAATGATCATGATCGGGCTGGCATCATATTGGCAGATGGTGGTGAAGGGAATCGTGATAGTGATTGCAGTTATTTTTGATATTTATAAAAAGAAAGGTGCCCTGACAATCAGGAAAATAAGGAGGAAATAGAATGAAAAAGATGATCGGTATTGTACTTACAGTTATATGTGTTTTATCGCTTGCAGCCTGCGGAGGAAAGGCAGCAGAGAGCGGAGCAGGGGAAAACAACGAGGCAGAAACTGTCAATGAGGCAGGGGGAGAGGCAAGCGATTCCATGGATGAAACAAGCGGTGACGCTGCCGGAGAGGAAGAGGGTACATTCAAGGTCGGTTCGCTCTATGCAACCTTAAGCATTGACTTTTGCAAGGGAATGCAGGAAGGTGTAAACGAAGCGGCAGCTGAAAACGGCGTACAGATTATTGAAGGTGTATATGATATTGATGCCAACAAAGGAAGCGAGATCATTCAGAACTTTATCAATCAGAAAGTGGATGCCATCGTGATGCAGGCTATCGATTCAGAGGCATTTGCGCCCTCTGTAGAGGCGGCAAAGGAGGCAGGAATCGTTGTGGTTGCCATTGACGGCAGAGTCAACACACAGGTGGACTGCTGGGTTGCTTCCGATAACACCGAAGGTGGCATTCTGTCCGGCGATTTTATCGGTCAGTACTTAAATGGAGAGGGAGAAGTACTTATCATCACATCGGAGCCGGGAAATGTTACCATGGTGGAGCGGAATAATGGGTTTCATACAGGACTCGAGAAATACCCCAATATCAAGATCACGGAAGTGATGGACGATGGACAAAACGGTGTGGAGGGATATTCAGAAACCGTTGAAAATGCATTGAATGCAAATCCCAATTATGATGTGATTATTACAGGTTACAGTGACGTCACCAATGGTGCGCTGGCAGCAATCGAGATGAATATAGAGCGGTTCGGAGAGATAAAGGTCATGGGTTATGATGCAGATGAAGCCATGCTTGAAAAGATCGCTTCTGGGGAAAGTCCGCTGATTGGAACCATCGCACAGGAACCAAAGGTAATCGGACGTCTGGGACTGGAAAACGCATATAAGGTTCTAAAGGGTGAAACAGTCGAGGAAGAAGTAGGAGCAGAGGTGAGCCTTATTACCTTTGAAAATATTTCCGAGTATATGGCGCAATAGGATTCTAACAAAACAAGGCTAAGAGTGTGTTGAGCAGACCCCGTCCGTACGCATTTCTGTGCGGATGGGGTTTTGCTGCGGTCTTATCGAATTTTGAGCAGGAGGTGATTTGTAATGAAGAAGGCTCTGGCTTTAGGTATCATGGGATCCTTTTTTTTCGCGTTTACTTTCATATTAAATCGGAGTATGAATCTTTCAGGAGGACACTGGCTTTGGAGTGCTGCACTGCGCTATTTATTTTCTTTTCCCATCCTTTTTGTTCTATTGATCAGGGGGCATGAATATCGACCGGTTTTTACGGATATAAAAAGAAAACCTATGCAATGGATATTATGGAGTACGGTGGGATTTGGCTTGTTCTATACGATGCTGTCAGCGGCATCCGTTTATGCGGAAAGCTGGTTTACGGCATCTGCCTGGCAGGTGACCATTGTGGCAGGAGTATTGCTTACCCCGTTATTTAGAATGAAAATACCTGTAAAGAATCTACTGTTTTCTTCTATAATACTTATTGGGATTTTCATTATGCAGGTTCCGAAGATGCAGCAGAGTAGATGGGAGAAACTGGTATTACCGTTTTTGATTATTTTGATTGCCGCATTTGCGTATCCCCTTGGAAATCGAAAAATGATGGAAGTGTGTGAGAACAAATTATCTGTAATACAAAGAATATTCGGAATGACACTTTGCAGTATGCCATTTTGGATTTTAGTCACAGTGGCAGCATATTTACGCGTAGGTTTTCCGAGCGAAGGGCAGATTATACAATCTGTAGGGGTAGCGCTGTTTTCAGGAGTTATTGCGACCGTTCTGTTCTTTAGGGCGACAGAACTGGTAAAAGGAGATCCTAATCAACTTGCTGTGATAGAAGCGACGCAGTCAGGAGAGGTAATTTTTACATTGATTTTAGGCGTTTTACTTTTGAATGACAGTATGCCTGATGCAATTTCTTTTGTAGGAATCTTATTTGTCATAGGAGGAATGGTTTTGAATAGTTTGGTGTCAGTACGAGAGAGGTAGGAAGTGTAATATCGGTTCAGTGCAATCTGTCTATTGTCCCGTGACAAACAGAATTATGTCTGCTATAGTTATTGGAAGAAAAGTAACAAAAGAAAGTCTTATGGGTGGCTGGGGGAAAAGGAAAGATGAAAAGGTCGGTAGTTTTGACATGTATCGCGGGAGGAGTGATTTGCTGCCTGATTGGTTTAAGCTGTTTTAGAAAAGTGCAGGAGCCAGAAGCCGGAGAGGAACGAAAGGAGGAAGCAGAAGAAGATCTAAAGTATATGTTTATGGAAGGAATCGATATGGCACCCGAAGCGTCCGATTTATATTGGCATCTGGCACAGGATATGCTTCAGGGGATGATGACGGATGAGGTATACTATGAGTTTAACACGAGAAGCAAGGCACATGAACTGTATAGTGACGAATGGTACAGGGGAAGAAGGCTGAGCGAGCCGTTTCTTTATGTGTATGCCTGTACGATGTATTATAAGGTCAATAAGGATCCTCAGGATGCAGATATGATCTTCTTCCACTTGGATTGTCCGCGGCGGGCAGGAGAATATGACGGAAAGTTTATTTTTTTTGTGTGGGTGAAAAAGACGCAGCATGGTGTGGAACTGGAAACAGACTTTTCCCAAAAACTATTCCGGCATATTCTGTGGGAATGTTCCGTGAAAGCTTATGAAGAGGATGAAAGTCGTTTAGTCGGGCTTTTCCCTTCCGAACAGTGGATGGAAATGTGCCCTTTATATGAACTTTTGGGAGAAGACATGGTTATGGTCTCCGATTCCGATGATAGAAAGCTGGAAGCAGTGTTTCGAGATGCCTGCGAAAAAATGCACATATGGCAGGAAAAGGTGCCGGGAGACTTGAGCCAGAAAGTCCGCTTCGGAGCTGAGTTTGACACCTATGCATTTAACCAGCTAAAGCAGGGAAAAACAGAAGAAGATTTTGAAAACCCACGGTGGTATCAGCAATATATGACCTACTGCACCGAACAGATGGATATAGAGGGCTATAAAAAATGGCTTGAGGTAAACCACGCATATTACCCCGCTTACCTCTTAGATTTCCACACAGGCTATGATGAAGAAAAGAAATCCATTTTCCAGGCAATGTGTGCAGACAGAAAAGCCTACCTCGCAAAAACCCAGGAAAATGCTCCAGAGGAACAGAAACCAGAAACTTACATAGTAAAAGAAGGCGACTGCCTGTGGACCCTTGCAGAACAATATTATGGAAACGGCTCATCCTGGCTCCTAATCTATGAGAAAAACCAGGAAATCATAGGAAATAACCCAAACCAAATTTCCCCCGGACAGAATCTAATCATACAAAAATAATAAAAAAGACCTTAAAAAACGGCGTTTCTTTAAATCCCTTCGGGATAAAGAGAACGCCGTTTTTTTGGCGAGTGATACCAGTTAAGTGAGGAAAAGCACCAGCAGGGGAGAGGGAACGTGTGGAGGGAGGAGGGACTGGAGGCTATGACTGCGCAGGTGGACAACATATATGGTTCAAGTCTTTGCGAAAAATCGGCAATTTCACTTACAGAATGTGAGAAAGCATAGGGCAAAATCGCCATGGATGGCGATTTTAGGAGCCAAGCGGCACGGATGCCGCCTGGCTCCGACCCGACCGCATTGAAAAATCTATATACATTCTGTTAGTGAAATCCGATTTTGAGAGGAGACTTGAACCATATATGTTGTCCGCCTGCGCAGTCATAGCCTCCAGTCCCTTCTCCCTCCACACGTTCCCTCTCTCCTGCCCACATAACTTTATCTCTCAATTCTATTCTTATTGACAAAAAGTCAGTAAGCATTATAATAAAATTAGCTGTAACCAGCTGTGAAAGAAGGAAATAACATGCCGAAAAGAATCAACGACACCAAACTGCGGAAACAGCAGATCCTTAAATCTGCCCGAAAGGTCTTTTTAGAAAAGGGTTTTCAGGGAGCTACCATAGATGACATCGCCAAAGAGGAAGGTGTTGTCCGAGGAACGATTCTGTACCACTACAAGAACAAAGAACATCTGATGGAGGCGGTGCTGGAGGACGATAAGGAAGCACTTGCGCCGCTCCTTACATCCCTTGTAACGCAGCACGAGATACCGGTTATAAAGCGCATCGATAAGATGTTTGCGCTGTGTGAGGAATACATTGTAAATGAGAGGGAAGAAACTGGGCAATACAAGGAAAATGCAGCAGAAACAAGGTTTTTGTTGGATCAGATGCGTCTTAAGAACTTCTACCGGCAGGCGGAAGAACTGGCGGCACTCTTGGAAGAGGGAGCGAAAACCGGAGAACTGGTTGCGGAGAACCCCATGATACAGGCAGCATCTGCCATGTTTGCCGTATTCGGAATAACAGGAACCGATATTTCACCGAAGGAGCTAAAGACAGAACTGCAGATTATCAAGGAGCAGCTGCTTTCCTCCTGTGGAAATGATAGATAAACAAAAGCGGCTAAAGAAAAGGAGAAGATGTATGAAACGAATGATGGCATGGATGGTGGCATTTTGTCTGATCGCAACGTGCATCCTTCCGGTTCGGGCAGCAGAGACGAGCGGAACGGATTTATTTGGAACAACACAGAATAATGCAGATGCAGACAGCCAGCAGAATGAGAACAACCAAGAGACAAGGACCCAGGGGGAAGAGGACCGCATGGCAGGCACCAGTCCTTCTGTCTGGAACCTGCCGGAGGGAAATGGGCAGGAAAATAATGGAGAAAGTGATTCGGGACCAAAGGAGGGGGCTCAGGCTACAGCAGAGACAGGACCTCAGCCATCCGCTTTGGCAACGCCAATGGCAACGCCAATGGCAACACCAATGGCAACACCCCAGGCGGTTACTGAGGCAACGCCAGAGACAACGCCAATGGCATCCGCTTCGGCGACTCCAGGGGTGATGACTTCGGCGACTCCAGAGGTGATGACTTCGGCAACGCCAATGGCAACGTCCTCGGCAGCGCCGATGATGACGCCTTCTGCATCGCCCTCGGCAACACCCACAGCATCACCGATGGCAACGCCGTTCTCTGCGGTTGACGGAAGCTGGAATGACAGGCAGGTTTCAGGGGATGTGAGAGGCGGCATCGAGGTCATTCTGATGAATGCCCTTCCTATTGATGAAGGCAGCAGGATTACGCTGACGGTGACATTAGAAAATGAAGACGAAAGGGAAGTGGTGCTTGAGCGCAATGCACAAAAGCACTTGGTTTCCTTTGATGATCTTCTGCCCGGAACTTATCATCTGAAAATATCCGAGAATGAAAGCAGTCAGCCCGGCTTTGGTTTCCTTACCTATGAACAGGATATCGAAATCAAAGGAGAGATCAGGACGGCAGAGATTTATACAGGATTTGTGGAACTGGACGGTGTTGCCTATACAAAGGATGCACCCCACCCCGGTGTCATGCTGATTGGGGATGTCAACCGGGACGGAAAGATTGATGCGTCTGATAAGGACGCTATCATGGAAGCTATAAGCAGGGGAACGAACGGTGCGCTTGCAGGAGATCCCGCACAGAATCTGACAGACTTAAATAAAGATGGCAAAACGGACCTTGTGGACCTGCAGTACTATACCAACAGCAGGGCAAGGATGAACGAGGGGGCAGATACGGCAGCCTCTTTATGCAGCAGGGTTTCTCCCGGCGCTGTACAGGTAAATGTCAATACCGGCAGCACCCAGATTATAGGGGATGTGGCGGACCTTTTGAAGGATAATGACAGTCTGGTAAGACTGAAGAGTATAGACGGATCAGATATTTCAGAAACTTCACCGGTGGAGATCGGTTTTAATCTTACCAGCGAAGATGGTCAGTCCCAGAGCGTAGAGCAGATTACGGTTGCCATGGGTGAGAATGCCATTGAGAGCGGTGTGCTCATGGTGACGACGGCGGATGAATCCGATCCTGTGCAGTTGGAGATCAGAGACGGCAGGGTAGAGGCGAAAAGCCGCATGATGGCTGCACGAAAGGAAGAGCAAGAAGGCGTTCTGACCATTGATTTGGGAGGGCAGACGGCGGTCAAAAAGGTGACGCTGGTCATCACAGGATTGAAGCATGGCGGAAATCTGGCTGAGATTTCCAAGGTGGAATTTTTAAATGACTTAGAAAGCCGGATTCCGGCGCCCACTATGAATATACCGGATGGGCTGACTTTGACAGGGGCGAACAAGTCCTTTGAAGTGGCGTGGAATGGCCAGGTAAATGTGACCGGTTATGAGGTAAAGATTAGTTATGAAGGGCAAAGCGAGATACGGCGCGCAGCGTCCAATCATTTAGAAGTGAAATCCTTTTTGGGCGGAAGATTGAAAAACGGGGAAATCTATGAGGTAAGCGTGCAGTCTGTAAACGGCACCTGGGTCAGCGGATTTTGTCCCTCTTCCACGGTTAGTCCGGTCATTTCAGGCAAGCCGGACGCACCGGATAATCTGAAAGCAACGGGAGGATACCGCCGCATTTCCCTTACGTGGAAGAACATGGAAGATACGGATTCGTACAATGTTTATTATCGGGCAGAAGGAGAAGAGGCTTACAGTCAGATTACGGGCGTGACTCAGAATCGCCATGTGATTTCCGACCTTAAGGATGAGACCAGGTATGAAATCTATGTGACAGGGGTAAATGAATTGGGAGAAAGCAATCCATCCATTCACTCAGAGGCGCGGACGATCACCATCAAGCCGGCGCAGATGCCTGCTTATAAGCTGATAAATGTATCTAACGGGACAGGAAAAGTGAGCGCACATATTGTAAGTGTGACCCATGGAAGAGGCGCCATGGAGTCCAGTCCTTTGGATACAGATAAAAACAGCGCACTGGGAACGGTGGATAAGGACGCGGCTTCTTACTACCAGGTTCTGGACTGGGACGACGGGGCAAGTTATCCGGCGTCCACCAAGGGACTTCTGTTTACTTTTGATGATTATTATGAAATGAATTATATTGCCTTTGCAGAAGTGGAGGACATTGGTTACTACAGCGGCGCATATGTCTATTATTACGACCGGGAGCACCCGGACGGAGTGGCTGCGCGGAATCTCTCCCTTTTACAAAAGACGGATGTAAACGGAAGAAAGTATTATATGATCAAATTGTCCCAGCCGATTACTGCAAACAAAGTCAGACTGGGATTCACAAGGGGAAATAATCTGAGAGACATTGTAATCTCAGAAGTGAACTTCTATTACTATGACAGTCTGGAAAACGATATTCTTGCACTGTATGCAGACGACCTGCACACCATGTTAAGACCGGATGTGACGCAGGCTTCTATCGACGCCCTGCAAAAGCGTCTGGATACGAAGGATGAAAAGAGTGGGGAATACCATCCTGAAAGGGAGATGCTCCAAAGAGAACTGGATAATGCCAGAGGACTTTTATCATCCGAATTTCAAGGCGTGGTGGAGATTCATGCAGAGATAACCGCGGCAAAAGACAGGCATTTGGGATTCGGCGGTCTGAATGCGTGGCAGCCGCTTGGGGTCACCGCCTATGAGGGAGAGCAGATCGTGGTTTATGTGGGGCACAATCAGTTAAAGACCGGCTCAAACGCGGCGCTGAAGCTGATTGCCACCCAGTATCATGCGGAGGCAGGAGCGTTTGCCACGGAGGTGGCAAGCTTAAAGGTGGGGCGCAATGAAATCACCATACCTGCCATCCAGAGCCTTGCCTGTGAAGGGGGAGGCGCCCTCTATGTCCAGTACACCGGCAATAATGCAAATGACCGGTATGCGGTGCGGGTAAGCGGCGGCGCAAAGGAACCGGTGCTTAATCTTTACGGTGTCACAGATTCTGCCAAGCGGATGGAGCTGATCACCTCTTATGTGAAAGAGTTAGAAGACCATGTGGCAGCGCTGGAGGAAAAGCATGGGCAGATCCATGAAGGGACAGAAGCAGGAAATAAAGTGAACCGCAGCTTTGATAAGCAGAACTGTATTCTCGGTGCAACGGATATTATGCTGGATCAGATGATGCTGTCCGTATCGGCGGAGCAGATTCTTGCAGGACTTGGAAAAGGCTCCACCGAGGAGCGTGTCCAGCGCCTTTCAGAGTCTCTGCAGGCGATGGAGGATATGATGACGCTGTTCTATCAGCACAAGGGGCTGGGGAGCGGTTCTTCTGTGCCAGTGACGGATCAGATGCCGGCACAGCATCTGAACATACGTTATATGAGGATGTTTGCCGGGGCGTTTATGTATGCTGCCGGAAATCATATCGGAATCGAATGGGGTTCTGTGTCGGGGCTGGCTTCGGCAGTGCCTGTGCAGGCGGATGAAAAGGGCAGATACATAAGCGGCAGATATTTTGGCTGGGGAATCAGCCACGAGATCGGACACAACATTAACCAGGGAAGTTATGCCATAGCGGAGGTGACAAATAATTACTTTGCCCAGCTGACCAAGTCTGAGGACAGCAACGATACGGTACGGTTCAGCTATGATAAGGTCTATGAAAAGGTGACGTCCAACACAGTGGGAAAACCGTCCAATGTGTTCACCCATCTTGCCATGTACTGGCAGCTGCACCTGGCCTATGACAGAGACTATAATTACAAGACTTACGACAGCTATGAGCAGCAGCAGGCGAATCTGTTCTATGCAAGAGTAGACTCTTATAGCAGAGATCCCTCCCGCGCAAGAGGCAATCTAAGGCTGGACGGAGGAAGCGACCAGAACATCATGCGCCTTGCCTGCGCAGCGGCGGAAAAAGATCTGACGGAGTTCTTTGTGCGATGGGGTCTGGTCCCCGATGAGACCACCATCAGCTATGCGAGCCAGTTTGAGAAGGAAGAAAGAGCCCTGTATTACCTTACGGACAATGCAAGGGTATATGAGATGGAGCATGGCGTTACGGGCTCCATCAAGGGAAGCGATGTGATCGGTTCCGACAGCACGGCAAAGACAGACGGCAGAGTGCCCAATGAAGTGACGATCTCCATCAAGAGCACGGCAAACCCGGAGGTGGTGTTGGGATATGAAATTGCGCGGTATCACTATGAAGACGGCATGCCGGTGCGGCAGGTAGTTGGATTTACCACGGGAACGACTTATGTGGATCATATTTCCACGATTAATAACAGAGTCATGACTTATGAGGTGACGGCGGTGGATCAGTTTGGCTATCGCTCCAACAGCCGGAAAATCGGCGACGTGAGAATTTCTCATGACGGCAGTCATGACAAGTCTATGTGGACTTTGACAACGAATATGCTTTCTGTAAGCGATGTACAAGGAGAAGCAGCAGAAGAAGATCCTTGTGCGCCTGTTCCTACGCCTGGGGTTTATAAAGTGATTGACAATGATTATAAGAGTGATTACGAAGGGCTGACGCCGGGAAGCGATGCTTATGTTTTGATTCAGACCAATCAGGTGCTTCAGGTATGCGGATTAAAGTATACCGTCAAGTCGGGTGCGCCAATCGGCGACTATGTGATTGAAGTGAGTACCGATGGAAGTACATGGACTACGGTAAAGACCGGAAAGTTTGAAAATACGGCTGGAAGCCAGACGGTTTATTTTGAAAATGCCCAAAAGGATCACTGGGTATGTACTTATGATGCGGCTTACGTGCGGCTGAAGGCGCCGGGGCAGACGAGTATGTGTATGGCAGAACTGGATCTATTAGGACCTTCCGGTGACAGCATTTCCTTTGGCATCAAGGAAGGCAGCACACAGGGGGCAGTGGGAATTTTAAATGAGGATTACACCTATGCCCCGGGCAAAATAATCCCTAAAGATTCCTTAATCTTTACTGGAAGCTATAAGGGAAATCCCGCCTATAATGTGGTGGTTCTCTATGATGAAAAGGGCGATATCGTGGGAGGCGTGGATGAGGAAAATGTGTTGAAATCAGAGCAGATCATTCTTGCCAAGGTACCTGAAAACGGAATGCTGGGAGAAGTCAGCGACGGAATATGGATCTACTGGATCGAACCGGATCGGATTCCGAACGACCTAAAAGGAAGCGTAGTTCGGGCACAGTTATACCGTGTGGACCATGCGCTTACCAATGAGGGGCAGAGGCTTGTAAGCGATACTTTACCTTTACAGATTCCATACACGCTGGAACAAATTACGATAAGCAAATAGAGAGACGCAAGAGTATACGAGTAAATGGCAGGTGATAGGAAGTGAAGCGGATTCAGAAGAAATTATATATGGGATTGGCTGTACTGGGATTGCTCGTCCCGTCGCAGGTATATGCGGCGGGACAAGACCTGGTAGATTTAAGCCAGGACGGGTCTGATGTAGGCGTTTTTATTGAAATGAGCAATGCGGTTGAAGAAAAGATAACTGCTGTTTCCATCTCGCTGAATGTAAGCACCCAGGGGCAGGAGAAAGTGAATGTGGATTTTGAGTTTTCTCCCGAATTGAGCGGCAAAGAGCATGGTTTTGTGTATAATGAGGAAACAGGAAGGCTGGATATCTATGCAGCCTCGGCGGACCAGTTGTTTCAAGAAGAACAATTGAATTTAGGAAAAGTCAAAGTCACGCCTGTGGATGCAGACAGAACGGTTTCGGCAGATATCAGTTATTGTCCCAACTCTTTTCAGACGGCAAACGGTTCCTATGGGGATAAGACGCCGGTGGTGGAAAAAGAAGTAACACCTGTAAATATACAGGTGGGCAGTGGAGTGCCTACGCCTACTCCCGGTACAGATACGCCGGGAAATCATCCGGGGACAGAACCGGGAGATAATGAAGGCGGCAGTCCGGGAAATCCCAGCGTCAAACCGGGCGGCAGCCAGCAGGGAGGCTCCCATGATGATAACCGCAATGAGGGGTTGTATGATGAGACGACCCAGTTCGTGAACAACCCTGCAGACGCCCAGGTAATTCCTAACGAAATCGTTAAGGGTAATGTTGACACGAAACTGGCAGACCTGACGGTGAAAGCGCCTGCTGCAATTAAGACAGGATCCGGCGGGGCTGCCGGACAGATAAAAACAAGCGGGAACGTGTCTGTGGTGGCGCCTTGGGATGGTCCGTCCAGTATTCTTGTATCCAAGGAAGAAAATGAGTTTCTCGCAGGAAGCCAGCCAGAAGACCTTTTGGGAGAGGCGGCAGGAGAAGCGTCTGCAAAAGATGATAATGTTGAAGAAATCGTGCTGGATCAGGAAAAAGGCGGCGCAGTAGATACACAAGGGAATAAGACGAAAAAACTGCTGATCATTGCCGGGGCAGTCTTAGCGGCAGGTCTTTTGATAGGAGGAGGTATCCTCTTCTTTATCGGAAATAGGGATCAAGTGCCTGCAAGCGGAAAGAGAAAAAGAAAGAAAAAGCGGCGCAGGGCAAGAAGAAAACCGCCGGAACGGAAAAAGAGAAGACGACCTGTGCGTAGATTATAGAAAGATTTTTTTGGCTTGCAAAATTGACGTATTTAGAACCAAAATTAGCAAAGAAAAAGCAGGATCAATATGATATAATGAACTGGATTATATGAAATTTCACAAAAGGAATGATGTTTATGAGAATAGCAGTCTGTGATGACTGCCAGGAGGATGCATTGTCCCTAAAGAAATTTTTGGGAGGGCATGAAGTCAAGGTGTATTCCGGTGCAGAGGAGCTTCTTATTGATATAGCAAATAAGAACATGCGGTATGATCTGTATTTGTTGGATATTTATCTGGGGAAATCTATAGACGGAATTGAATTGGCAAAGGAGCTGCGCAAGGAGCAGGAAGAGGCGGTCATCTGCTTTGTTTCCACCAGCGATGATTTTTATCGGGAGGCTTATGACCTTTATGCAGTCCAATATCTGTTAAAGCCCGTGAAAGAGGAGACGCTTAGGCGGCTTCTCGATAAGGTATCAAAGAACCTGTTAAGGAACAGGGAGCAGAAGCTTTCTTTTCAATCCCGCGGTCAGGCGGGAAGCATTCCCTACAGTAAGATTTTGTATATCAGCAGCAGGGAGCATACACTTAATATTTATTGCACGGATGGGACGGTGAAAGAATGCCAGGGGAGGCTGAATGAGTTGGCAATGCAGGTGTGCGGCAGCGTATTTATGCGCTGCCACCAAAGTTTTCTCGTCAACATGTACCATGTAGATAATTTGAAAGGCGCGGAGTTGATTGCTGCGGGGCACTATATTCCTGTGTCAAGGCGTTATTATGCCGAGGTGAAAAAGCGATATCAGGAGATCCTGTTTGAGGAGGTGGATTGATGAGATGACATTATTTAGGGATTTATCCGTACTGTGGTCCCTGTTTCATATATTGATTCTGTTTATGCTGCTGTATCGATCCCGTTATGCCAGAAAAAAGACGTTTTTTCTCACGGGAATCTTTGTGGGACCGCTTATTCTTTTGAACATAGCCGGAGTGGCGCTTTATGGAGTAGAGTTTATGGGAAAGGTTTTTATACTGACCTGTACTCTGCCGAGTTTGTTGTTTTTCTGGTTTATTTCAAAGGACAAAAAGGGGAGATTTCTCTTTACCTTCTGTATGGCGGATACGGTGGCATATTGGATTATTGCAGTGACCAATGTGCTTGATTTTTATTTTGGTGGTCAGATGTATCTGCTGATGTTCTTCGGGAGGCTGGTGTTATTTCCTCTTGTAGAATGGATTGCCGTCCGCCGCTTGAGAAAACCATATCTGGAACTTCAGGAATCTGTGGCGAGCGGCTGGGGCGTCTTTGCAGGGATGACTGCCCTATATTATCTTCTTCTTGCTATTTTTGCAAATTTTCCGGTGATCATTACTGCAAGGGCACAGGAACTTCCTGCTTTTATTCTGATTCTTATTCTGATGCCTATGACATATGCTGTCATTTTTACAGCCCTGTACAGGCAGCTGCTGCTCTACCGCAAACAGCAGAGCGAGCGTATTTTGCAGGAGCAAAAGAACAGGCTGGAAGCACAGCTTGAGAATCAACAGCGTATTCGGAAGATGAAACATGATATGAAGGGACATACACTCACCCTTTCAGGGCTGCTTGCGGCAGGAAAGATGAAAGAAGCGCAGGAGTATCTGAAGGGCGTGGAAATGGAGATGGATGTCCTGCAGAGAGAATTTTGCGCGAACCCGTATCTCAATGCGGTATTTGTCCATTTTTCCCAGAAGTTCCAGGAGTTGGAGGCAGGGTATAGGATGGATATACAGATTGGAGAAGAGGAACTGCCTTATATGGAACTTTGCCAGATACTCTCCAATGGATTGGAAAATGCCTGCGATGCTTTGAAAGCGCTTGACAGAAAAGAGCGGGATATTTCCTTGCAGATGAAGTACAGTCGGGATTATCTTGTCATAAGAATTAGAAACCGCTGCCGGGATGAGCTATATGTAGAGAAAGGAATACTGCCCGCCACCGATAAGGATGGGTATGATCATGGCTTTGGGCTTGTGACGGTGCAGGAGGCAGCAAAGCGGTGCGGTGGAGAAATGTTCTGTTATACAGAAAATGGATATTTCGTACTGGATGTGATGGTACAAAAAAATGAAAAAGCATCATAGCGAATAGGAGAAGGAGACTTACGATGAAAAGCTTTTTACAAAACGGTTATTCATTTATATGCTTGGGGCATTTTTTGTAACGATTGCGGCGATATTTTTACTGCAGACTGTCATTATCCAAAGAAGCAATTCGCTATCCAGTCAGGATAAACTGGTGGCTGTAAAAGAAATACTGGCGGGCAATGAGGAGAATGTAAAGAGGCTGACAGATAATCTTGGCGAGGATAATCTTGCCAAGACGAGAGCGTTTGCGGATCTGCTTGCGGAGGATCCGGCGATTGCACGCGATACAGGTAAATTAAATGAGATCAAGGACAGGCTGATGGTAAATGAGTTACATATTATTGATGAAAAAGGAATTATCACCAGCAGCACCATAGATGCCTATGTGGGATTTGATATGACAAGCGGAGAACAGTCGAATGCGTTCATGGTAATCGTTGACGATCCTTCCATTGAAATCGTACAGGAGCCTCAGGTAAATGTGGCGGAAGGCGTGGTGGTGCAGTATATCGGAGTTGCCAGAACCGATGCCAAGGGACTTGTACAGGTTGGCGTACAGCCGGAAGTTCTGGAAAATATGCTTGCCAGTACGGAAATTGATAAAGTTTTGGGAGATGTTGATTTTGGAGAGACAGGATATGTTTATGCCATAGATGCAGGCGATGGAACAATACTGGCACATAAAGATGCCTCGCTGGTAGGAACGTCTGCCGTGGAAGCAGGATTTCCGCAAAACTATGTCGGAAGCGGAAAAGCTGTAATCAATGGCGAGAAGGGGTATTATCAGGCAGAAGAATGTGAAGGACAGATTATCGGCACATTTATGCCGGCGGGGGAATATTACGGAGAGCGCCGCAATCAGACTTTCGTGTTTACCGTCAGCATGATCATTATTTTTGGCGTACTGCTATTTATGATAAATCGATTGGTTGACAGGAAGATTGTGCAGGGAATCAACCGTATTTCCGATGCGATGAAAGATATTTCAAACGGGAATTTTGCCATTTCTGTAGATGAGCAGGAAAATCCTGAATTTTCCCAGTTATCGGACAGCATCAACAAAATGGTGGGAAGCATCAACAAAAGCATGACAGAGAATGACGAACTGTTGGAGCGCCAGAAAAGGGATATGGACGTAAACCGCACGCTGATTCAAAATATAAGAAAAGTCTGTACAGATTTAGAGCAGGTATCGGGAGAAACCCAGGCGAATGCTGACAACATTTACCATGGAACGGGAGAGCAGGAAGAAGCGGTGCAGGATTTGAAGCAGATCATGAACCGGCTTACAAAAGAATTAAGTAACAGTGCGGATGTGTCAGGAAATGTGATGGTGGAAACCGAAAATATGGTAGCCAAAATCATGGATACCCAATCCCAGATGGATTTGCTTAAGGAGTCTATGCAGAAAATTACGGATATGTCTATGGCAATCGGAACAATCATCAGCGAAATCAATTCTATTGCGGAGCAGACCAATCTGTTGTCGCTGAATGCATCCATCGAGGCGGCAAGAGCCGGAGAGGTGGGCAAGGGATTTGCCGTCGTGGCAACGCAGGTGGGCGAATTGGCAGCCAGAAGCGCCCAGGCGGCAAAGGAGACGAACGAACTGATTACCAATTCGATCAATGCAGTTGAGAACGGAAAGGATATCACTGACCAGACCGTGAGAGCATTCGGCGTTGTTGTGGAAAACATGGAAAAGGCAAGTAGGGATGTGAAAGAGATCACGGATATGGTGAAAGGAAACGTAGATATTGTGGCAGATGCGGTAGACAGAATGGGAAGGATATCTGATGTGGTGGAAAAGAACGTACAGATTTCCAGAGACACGAAACAGGTATCTTCCAATATGGCGGATGTCGCAGGAAAGCTATTAGAATTGGTGGAGGAAAAGTAAGCGGAAATAAGCGGTAATAACTTTATAAAGGTACGATTAGACAGATCCCGGTTTTTTGTGTTACGGCACAAGAAGCCGGGATTTGGTGTGTCACAGACAGGTAATATACAAAGACATCAAGGCAGGTGTAGGGCAGATACTGGGCTCATTGTCCCAGAAAAAAGGAATAGAAATTATAGAAGCAGAATACTGCCCGGACCACATCCATATGCTGGTAAGGATACCACCCAAATACTCAGTGTCAGAAATAGTAGGGTATTTGAAGGGCAAAAGTTCCCTAATGATATTTGAGAAGCATGCGAACTTGAAATATAAGTATGGGAACAGGCGTTTCTGGTGCAGAGGATATTATGCAGATACAGTGGGGAAGAACACAGCTGCAATCAAAACATATATCCAGAACCAGTTGAAAGAAGATTTAGAATACGACCAGATGTCCTTGGTAGAGTATATCGACCCGTTTACGGGTGAGCCGGTAAGGAAAAACAAGAAATCCCTTATGGGGCTGCGCCGGAAGAGGTAAGCACTGAAAGAGCCCCTAGAAGGGGCAGAGCAGGCTGCCGGCTAAGCCGGTAGTTCTGACCTGTGATACAATGAAAGAATCTCTAAAATCTCTAAATGAATGAAGATTTTATAGATTAGTGGTTCTTTAAGTGCTATAATTAAATGAAATTGCCAATTTCCCAATTATGCTGGGGAGAATAAGGTAAACGGAAGCGGAGAGGAGACCAGTAAAAAGCCGCCTATGTTAATATTAGAAAGGCGTTGAAAGCTAATCGCAAGAATAGACAGTTCAAATGAATAGTAAAAGCTCATAACATATGCCATGGAAATGCCAGTATCATATATGATAATACAAAATTTAACTTCGCTCTTTAATGATACTTTTTCAACAAGAGTTCTTGTAAGCAAGATTGCAGAAAAAATGAAAGTATATGGTTTATGGGAGACATTTGTAACAGATTCATTTGAGGAGTATATTGATAATCTTGTAGTTAATACGGATTTTGAGCTGGATGATAATGATTTGTTTCAAGAGGAATTTTTCTAACTAATATTATTGTGAAAATCATTTGATAATATACTTAGTAGAACTGGCATGGAAGGAAGTGCGTTGATGAAAACATATCTATGGATTGAAGACAGAAAGGAGAAATCCAGTTATATATTTTGGCAGACATTTATGGGACAGCTGTGTCCAGAAATAGTAGTAGAAAGCAAGAAAAATAATAGTGAACTGGTGAAAGCAGTTAAGGCGTTAGAGGATAATGAGAATAGATATGTCATAGTATTTGATAACTCTTTCGATAATCCGCAGGTGGTTATGGAGCAGAAACTATTGAGAAAATATGCAAGAAATAGAAGCAATATTCTTCTGCTGGATATGATATGCTTTGAATACATTTTACTTGAGTTCAAGGATTTGATAGAATGGATTTATGCAACAGATGATGAATTTCTAACAAAACGTAAAAACGTAATTATTGCAAGAGAAAAACTTGTAAAAACAATTCAAAATGGAGAAGTGAATTATAAAAATATTCGTGAAATTTTAGAATACAATGAAAATGTCAATAGATACAATGTAGAGCAGTTATCTGCAAAGATTTTGTTTGATTTAACAAGAAATACCGGTTTTGAAGTATCAAAAAGTAATATTGGTGAATGCTGGATAAAATCTTGCTGTGAATGGGGACAACGTATGCCGGATGATATTTGCGGTCTTGATGCAAGTAGACTACAGCTTAAAGAAAAGATGCAGCATATTTGCAAGAGAACAAGTCTTTTAGTGAAATTTCAAAATATTGGCTTGGAGGTGGTATTGTGATAACAATTTTTAAGAATAAAAATGATATTCCGCAGGATATTGAATATGTAGAATTAAACGATATTTATTTTAATCAAAATACCGCACGCAGGCTTGACGACAGAGCCCCAAAGGTTATTGGAATAATTGATGAGGCGAAGTTGATCAGCAAGTACAAAATATGCTCTAAATTTAACGATATTGTTTTGGACGTTGATAAGTTATCAGCCGGCTGCAAAACGGTACTAAATGTACTATATAATCCAGACAAAGTGTTTTGCCTGAAGGAATGTGGAAACAATGCATTGGAGTTGCTATATAAACTCGAGGAAGGTAATGTTTATAGTGACTATGCGCTGATTCCTTTTGAAATGGCAGCAGTGAGTGTGCAAACTTCTTCGGGAAAGAAAGAAATATGTGATTATGAAGAATTAAAGGAGTGGTGGTGTCATGAAGAGTAAGCCAATCGTAATTGAGCATTTTTCCACAGAACATACCTCGTTTATTTTAGATTTTGAATTTACGAATAATATCACAATATTGACGGGAGATTCCGGAACAGGAAAAACGGTATCTTTTTCATTTATAAAGGAGTGTATGGCACTGAATCCCGATATTGTCTGTTTAAATTATTTAGATTATCAGAAGAATATTGGTGATATTATTAGAAATTCAGAAAAAAAGTTGATAGTGATTGATAATGCGGACATACTTTTGGATGATGACACAAGAAAGTACATTGCACTTGATGATAAGAATCAGTATTTGATAATTGGCAGAAATCCGAAGAATCTGTTTGCTACGAAAGAAAATTTCTTTGAACTTGTGAGTGAAAGGCAGGGGGAACAGACAGTACTGAGGATTAAGGATTATTTGTAATATAGGACATGTAAGGACAGTGGCAGGTCATTATGGATTTAAGCGAACATTAGTCAAATCTATGTTAAATCGAAAGGAGAAGCGATTATGAGAGTTGCAGTTACTTATGAGAATGGAGAAATTTTTCAGCATTTCGGACATACGGCACAGTTCAAGTTTTATGACATTGAGAATGGTGAGATTACATCCACGGAAGTTGTGGATACCAACGGCAGCGGTCATGGAGCATTAGCAGGTATGTTAAGTGCAATGAAAGCAGATGTGCTGATCTGCGGAGGAATTTGAGGCGGCGCTCAGACGGCATTGGCAGAGGCAGGAATCAAGCTGTATGGAGGCGTTTCCGGTGATGCGGATAAGGCGGTAGAGGCTTTTATGGCTGACAGCCTGACTTTTGATCCAAATGTTCATTGTGATCATCACGGTCATCATCATGGTGAAGACCATCCTTGCGGAGAGGATAAGCATGGCTGTACAGGAAATGGAGGAGGATGTTAAATGAAAGTATTCCTATTGCCTATGTGAATGTATTCATCATAGGTATTTGCTATTTAAAAAATCATGAGATAAACTAAACTTAACCAAACAATAAGAAGGAAGGCGTTCCGGATGAAAAGGTTTTGTGTTTATCTTATGGTTTTTTTTATGTCTATGATGCCGGGCGGCTGTAGAAACGGTTTTTCTTCCTTGGAAATTATCAAAAGTGTTGAACATAAAAATGGAGGACAGAAGTTATGAGAAAATTGATTACAGGAAAGCAATTCGACGAGGAGCGCGCATTGTATAATCTGAAACAGGCAGATGTGAATCAGTGTGTATTCGCAGGACCCGCGGACGGAGAGTCGGCGCTAAAAGAGGCAAGGGATGTTTGTCTGCACAATTGCAGCTTTTCACTGCGCTATCCACTTTGGCATGTGAAGGGGTTTACCATGGCAGATTCCACAATGGATGAGAAAACGCGCGCCGCCATCTGGTATGCAGAGGATGGCGTCATTACGGACAGTAAATTAGAAGGAATTAAAGCTGTGCGTGAATGTTCCCGTATCCGGATGGAACGTTGTGATGTGGAATCGCAGGAGTTCGGCTGGAAGTCGCAGGGCATTACACTGATAGATACAGATATTGTCTCCGAATATCCTTTTTTTGACAGCCGGGATGTGAAATTGACCAGCGTTAAAATGAAGGGCAAATATTCTTTTCAATATATGGAGAATCTGGAGATTACAGACAGTGAACTGGATACAAAAGATGCTTTTTGGCATAGCAAAAATGTGACGGTCAGGGATAGCATCGTGAAGGGGGAATACTTGGGATGGTTTTCAGATGGTCTGACCTTGATTAATTGCAGGATTATCGGCACGCAGCCTTTATGCTATTGCAAGAATCTGAAATTAATAAACTGTAGGATGGAAGATACTGATCTGGCATTTGAATATTCTGATGTGGAGGCTGATGTACGCGGGCACATTATTTCAGTAAAAAATCCAAAATCAGGAATGATTATGGCAGACAGTGAGGGTGAGATCATTCGGGAGAATCCGGTAATGGAATGCACTGGGGAAGTGATGGTCAGGGAAAAGAATAAGAAGTAGGAGGACAAAATTTGAAAATCTTTGAAGTGAAAGAAAGAACCACATCGCTGATAGAGCAATTATTAAAAGTGTGGGAAAGTTCTGTAAAAGCAACACATCTTTTTCTATCAGAGAACGAAATAGAAAACATTAAGAAGTATGTGCCGCAAGCGTTAAAAGAAATACCTTATTTAATCATTGTAGAAGACAAGAACCAAATTCCTGTCGGTTTTATGGGGATTGTAGAGCAGCATCTTGAAATGCTCTTTCTTTCTCACGAAGAAAGGGGGAAAGGATTAGGCAAAGAATTGCTTAAATATGGGATAGATAAATATTCGGTTAATGATTTGGCAGTGAATGAACAAAATCCTCTTGCAAAAGGTTTCTATGAACACATGGGGTTTGAAGTTTATAAAAGAACAGAGTGTGATGAGCAAGGTAATCCGTATCCACTTTTGTATATGAGATTAGTATAGATGATTGCCCGTACTTTTGAATAAATTCCTGTCGGCAGACCAACAAAGAAAGGATACATATATGGAAGGAAGATTAGCAGCATTTATTATTTGGATAATAATGGGCGTATTATTTATTGTAATGGGCATTTATGATTTTAATTCCAAGAAAGCAAAACCTTTTGGCTTTTGGGCAAATGCTGAAGCAGCACCCATAGAAGATGTGAAAGGGTATAATCGTGCTTTGGGCATATTGTGGTGCGTGTATGGTGTATTGTTTATCATAATTGGATTGCCTTTATTAGATGGGCAGAATTCGGGTTTGATCATTATACCTATATTGGGCGCGCTGCTTATTAGTATTGTGGCTATGGTAGCGTATGTAGTAGGTATTGAGCCCAAATACCGCAAAAAGAAATAATCGGAGTTTCTTTATATTTGAAAGGAGCAAATCGCATGGAAGCTACAGTTAAGAAAAATTATGCGGAAACCTTGGAACAACACCAGATAGGAGTAAGGCAGTGTGTGATGAATGGGGTAAGACAGACGAGAGAAGGAAAGACGAAAGATTTTAACACAGTTTGTGACAGATTGGAGAAAAAATATATAAGTGCAAAAGTATAAAATAAAATATCTGACTTGGCAGAATCGGGAACCAAATAATAATCAGGGAATAGGAACCTGTCAGACCGTAGAAAATGCCACCCAGTCAGAAATAAGGACGATAAAAGGAAGTACGGAAAAACAAAATATTTTCAGTACCTTCCATCTTCCGTTTACCCGGAAGAAACCGGGTCTGATGGAGAAACTAGCCGGGGAGCTGGACGCAGGGCAGATAGCGGAGATGCGGATTGGGCGCAGGTACTCACCTACCTTTGTGAGATTACCTTTACCATAGCATTAACGGTAGGGGCATGTAAGGGTGCACAGTCACTGACGGGCAGGGCATTGGGATTGTAAAAACCGAAATAGGATAAGACCGGGAAGCGGTAGAAGGATACAGAATCCAGCCACACCCGGTAGGAAGGAGACAGATTGATTATTGAGATAAACAAAGACATAGAGAAATATCAGGAGAGCGTGGCAATGGGGCTTATGGCAAAGCAGCTTATAGGGCGGCAGTAAGGAAAGTAAAAGAGAAACAGAAACAGGCACGGAAAGAGCGGATAAAAAACCGGTTGGAAAGCATAATAAAAAAGAAATGATAATTCAACATTTTATCATAGAAATATGAGGGGAACTATGCTATGCTTACAACAGGGCATACGAAAGGGGGAAGATGTATGGCGGGCAAAGAAAGCAGCAGGCCGGTTTATGATGCCGATTCGATAAAAGTAGAAGGGATCGAGCCAACGCCAGAGATGAAGGAACTGCTGGAAAAGGAGAAGAGTGGCGAGATCACAAGGGAAGAGATACGCCAGATGTTTGACAGGGGCTACAGGATGAAACAATAGAAAATTTTTGTTTTAATAATGGTATAGGCATTATCAGGATAAGGGAAGGAGGGAGAACTTATGAATAAGATAAAAATATATCTGGATACATCCGTGATCAGCTACCTTGACCAGAAGGATGCACCGGAGCAGATGAAGGAGACGCAGGAGGTATGGGAGCTTTTAAAAAAAGACCTGTATGAGATATACATTTCTGATGTTGTGGTCTATGAGATTAACAAATGCAGTGGGGAGAAACGAAAAACTCTGTTGGATTATTTAGACCGGATAGAGTATAATATAATTGAGATAGACGAAGGAACAGTGGAGCTGGCTGAGAAATTCATCGACTTTGGATTTTTAAAGAGGAAAAGCTATGATGACTGCCGGCATATAGCGGCGGCAATCCTTGCAGGATGCGATTTCATTATCTCATGGAATTTTAAGCACATCGTGAACGTAAAGACCATCCGTGGGATAAAGGCTATCACCACATATGAGGGATATAAGGATTTAATGATATACCCGCCATCTGCATTATTGGGAGAGGAGGACGAGGACTATGGCAGTGATGATAAAGGAACCGGAGATCAGTGAACGCTTTGACCTGGAGGACATAAGGAAGATACGGACATACAATGCGGCAAGGTACGAGCATATGACACCGGCAGAGATTGTGGCAGACACGAGGGACGGGGCCGCAGACCTTCTGGAAGTTATGAAAAAGCGGAAACTCATGAAAGTATAAGAGGATTAAAACACACTTAAATATAGCTTTTAGGTGTGTTTTTTCATGGAAATATTTTTACCCGGATATTTCCATGTACTATGAAGCCAGCCTGAAATGATTCATACAAAAGCAGAGGTTTATTAGAGGAATAAAAGCTGTATCAATCTACAAAAGAGATCCCATCAAACATATAGAAACCATCAACCGGTCATCTAGACCGGCTATGCGCCACCCTTTGCTTTTCTTGCTGCCCTTGGGCTGTGCGGCGCTGCTCTTATTGGCGCGTCAGTGCTGGAAGCGAAGAAGAACGGGTAAAGCAGTCTAGGGAAAATGCCACCAGATTACAGGAGTTTCAGAGGACGAAGTAAAGAAGAAATTTCGTAAGGAAGCAAGAAGGACAATAACAGGTCAGGTGGATTTAGAGAAGCATAAAAATGATACGGTGGCACAGGTGGTAGAAATGTTTCTGGAATTTGCCAAAGGGGATCTCAAGAAGCAGACACATAGCAGATATTGCAGGGCATATGTAAATTATGTGAAAGATAGCAGCTTTGGAAAAATCCCTGCCCGGAAGATTAAGAAGTATCACTGTGATGATTTTATCCGTACCTTGACAAATGGAACAATCGTTTATTCTTATGTA
>CATLAK010000009.1 GCA_949878435.1 uncultured Lachnospiraceae bacterium | reverse complement strand
TGGCGCAGTCGGCGTATGGAATGCTTTTTGGGTGGCTGAATTTATTACCGCAATTATTTCATTTTTTATTTATCACAGAACAATAAAATGTAATTAGAAAGACAACCGCATACCGGGAGGTGGTAACATGGGAAAATATTATTGCTGACACTTAATGAACAGGAAGAAAAAAATAATTGACAAAATCATAGCGGCAATATCCGATTATATACAACTTGAACCTATGGAAATTACACCCGCTTCCGTGTTATTTTTTCCGGGACTGGAAATAAGGCAGACCCAACACCGGGTATTTATGAACGGGGGAATAAACCTTACCCGCCTTGAATATAATACCCTTGTATTCCTTGCTTCCAATCCCGGCATTGTCCTTACACAGACACAAATTTTTGAAACCGTATGGAACATGGACAGCGATAGCTGCCATGCAAGCGTTGTCAACGTGATTTATAATTTACGGAAAAAGATAGAGCCGGACAGCAAAAACCCGACCTACATAAAAACCGTGTTAGGTGTCGGCTATAAATTCAGCGGATAAACACCGGGGAATGATGATTGATACATTGTCATTTCCCGGTGTCTTTTTCTGCCCTTGTGGACGTTTAGAAGCCCTTATTCGGGCGGCAATGGTAATTCCCTTGTTGCACTACAAAACGCCCATGAAATGCCCTTAAAACGCTTCCTGCTCACGTTCTAACTGTCTGTATTTGTTTTCCGTATTCATATTCCTGTAAGGGTTGGGGAATTTCCCAACAAATAAAAATTCTATACGCCACTTCTTAAAAGGATATAGAATTTTTTGGGATTGAGTACTCAATCCCTATGCTTGCTATTCAGCTATTCTAAACTTTTTATAAAATTTTCCGAAAACTTTGCCATTTTTTACCTCCCGTGCGTAGTAAGTAGTAGAGGGGGAGTTTACGCTATTCCCGTATAGTGTACTTGCCGCTCCTCATAAAATTTAGAGAAACCGTCAAAGGAGAACGTTTATGCCAAAAACTAATAACTCTCCTACACCCGATACTCAAATGCGCATGGAAAGTCTTTCCATAGATAAAATGAGGCTGACCGTTACAAACATCTACCCCGCCTTTCAAAAAAAATCAGAACAGGAAACACGACAGGAAATCGGAGCGCGGCTCTATCAGATTTTCAAAAAATATGCGTAAGTCCCTTGCAAAACAATCATGGAAACGATATGATCATTTTGTGGATATGCGTCTTACGTTTTAGGAGGTAGATAGAATGTATGACGCATTATATGCAAGACAGTCAATCGAAAAAAAGGACAGCATATCCGTAGAAAGTCAGCTTGAGTATTGCAGATACGAAACCCACGGGGAATCCTGTATCGAATATACGGACAGAGGATTTTCGGGCAAGGACACTAACCGTCCCGGCTTTGAAAATATGATGAATGATATCCGCACAGGCAAAATAAAGCGTGTCATTGTCTACAAACTTGACCGTATCAGCCGTTCCATTCTGGACTTTGCAAACATGATGGAAATATTTCAGAAATATCATGTTGAGTTTGTTTCTTCCACGGAAAAATTTGATACGTCCACGCCGATTGGCAGGGCTATGTTGAATATCTGTATCGTGTTCGCCCAACTGGAACGGGAAACCATACAAAAGCGGGTAACGGACGCTTATTATGCACGGTGCAAGCGCGGCTTCTACATGGGTGGGCGTATTCCCTACGGCTACCGTCTGACGAACACGGTCATTGACAATATCCGCACTTCCATGTATGAGGAAGTCCCGGAAGAAAGCGAACAGTTAAAGCTGATTTACTCCATGTATGCGGACACGGACAATTCCCTCGGAGATATTGTGCGGTATTTAAATGAACACCAGATTAAAAATCTGCGTGGTGCAAACTGGAACACCGCCCGTATCAGTGAAATGCTCCGTAATCCCGTATATGTCGAAGCTGACATTGATGTGTATCAGTTTTTCCAAAGCCAAGGTGCAAACATCTATAATCCGGCAAGTGATTTCACTGGTTACAATGCCTGCTATCTCTACAAAGGTACTGTTTCCACTTCAAGAAAGCAAAGTGACCTGTCCAACAAAGAGATTGTGCTTGCGCCGCATAAGGGTTTTATCCCCTCTAAGACATGGTTGGCGTGCCGCATACGGTGTCTGAACAACCGACAGTCCACAAAGACCTGTAAACCCAAAAACTCATGGCTTGTAGGCAAGGTAAAATGCGGCAACTGTGGTTATGCTCTGACAATCCGCAAGGCAAAAACAAAGTGGGGACGATACTTTGTTTGCAGCCAGTCGGGAAGCAGGGGAAGCAACTGCACAGGGGCAGGCTGTACGGTTTATGCAGACGTTTTGGAAGAATATATGCTTGGTGCAATCAAAGAAAGACTGTCGGAGTTTCAGAAACTTTCCTGTATATCTGACACAGGGGAGGAACACGCAAACATGACGAAAAAAATCCGTCTGACACAGATTGAGGAAGAAATCGAAGAACTTCTCTCCAAAGTGTCCGGGGCAAGCGGCGTTCTGATGAAGTACATAGACGAAAAAATATCAGAACTGGATGCAGAGCGTAAAGTCTTGCAGGAAGAAATCATTACGGCAAAAGTCACAGATACAGAGGGCAGATTGAAGCAGATAACCAATCATGTAAAAACATGGGAAACGCTCTCTTTCAATGACAGACAGGCGGTAGTTGATACGCTCATCAAAGTTATTCGCATTGCAGACGGAAACATTGAAATCACTTGGAACATTTAACCATGAACCATGAAAGTCTAAGACATACAGTTTTGAGGAAAATTACTAAAAATCTGTTGATAAACCAATACTAAATACCGTATAATAAAATCAACAATCGAAAGGAAGTGATACTATGGCACCTGCAGCACGGGCAATCAGAAATCAGGAAATCCTAAAAACTGAATATTCCGAAAAAGCAGCCATAGGCGCGTTATATGACGAACTCTCCAAAGGAATAAACAGTATGAAAAAGGGCGATGTTTATACACTCGATGAAGCTTGGGAGGAAATTGACAAGATATAATGCCGGACAAACCAAAGAAATATAAAATCTTAATATCCAAGGACGCGCTTTTAGATATTAAATCAACAAAAAAGTATATTCTCGACACCTTCAAATATCGAGAATACGCGGAAAACTTTTCAAAGAAGATAAAGAAGGCTATCAAAGAGCTGGATTCCTTTCCCAAAGGCTATGAAGCTACGGGATATGTAATTGAGGGATTGAGCATTTATTTCAAGCCTTACAGTACATATTTAATCTTCTTTGTTGTGGAGGATTCCACCATTACGGTAATCCGGGTCTTGAAAGACCGCATGTATTGGCAGTCGATTATAAAGAAAATGCAGAAAATCAACAGATAAATTTACTTCAATCCTCCCGTTTCGGCGAAGCCCTGCGTATTGTACAGGATAAACTTGATTCCAAAAACTTCTACGCATTCAATCCCGAATTTGACAAATGTAAAAATTGAAATACCTTTACGCATAAGAAAGAGCGAAAGCGGCAAACCGCTTTCGCCTTTCAAGTCTTATTTACTTTACCTATAATTATTTTTTACGAAGTGTGAATCTATGTACGGAAATCTTCAATTCCTCCGCCTGACTGTTCAGCTTTTCAGCTGATGCCGCTGATTTTTCTGCTGTAACGGCATTGGCCTGCACCACTTCTGCAATCTGTTCCATTCCCTGTGTCAGCTGCTTCAGCGACTGTACCTGCTGAACTGCAGACTCTGCAATCCGTTCCACAAGTTCAGTTGCCTTATGAGATTCTGCAACACCCGCCGCAAGCGCCTGCGTGGTATCTGCTGACAAAGCGCTTCCCTGTCCTACCAGTTTTATGGAATTTTCTATCAGTTCCGTGATATTCTTTGCTGCCGCAGCGCTCTTATTAGCAAGACTCTGTACTTCATCTGCCACCACTGCAAATCCCTTGCCAGCCTCCCCTGCACGCGCCGCTTCAACAGAAGCATTCAGCGCAAGAATATTGGTTTGGAATGAAATATCTTCAATGGTTTTGATAATTCCGCCAATCTGCCTGGATGCTATAGAGATATTCTCAATCGCTTCCGTGAGGTCTTTCATCTTCTGCGTACTGATTTCCAGCTGTGTCGTAGCACTGATTGAAAAGTCTCTGGCATGATCTGCATCCTTCGAGGTTCGATCTACCTGATTGGATATTTCCTGAACACTTGAGGAGAGCTGCTGGACTGCCGCTGCCTGCTCTACAGCACCGCTCGAAAGAACCTGCGCATCAGCCGCCATTCTGTTGGACTCAAGGGATACCTGATCAGCCGTAAGATTTATCTGGAAGAGCGCTTTATTTAAAGAATCCAGAATCTGGCACATGGCATCATGAATAGGAAGAAATTCCCCCCGATAATCAATCTCAATAAAAAGATCCATATTCCCCTGTGCCATCTGTGCAAGTTTAGAATCTATATCATAAATATATTTCTTAAGTTCACGCTTCGTCTCATGAATCGATGCGACCAGCATTCCAATTTCAGAAGTATTGGGCTTAAGCGGAAATTCTGCCGACAGATTTCCATCGGAGATTTCTTTCATCTGATCCCGGACTAAAATCACAGGATGCAGGATCTTTCTCCTTGTAATGAACATAACAACAATCTGCAAAACCGCAACCAACGCAAGTGCAAAGAACATGGACGTCTTGATGGATTCAAAGCCGCCAATTCATTTACCTGTGCCAGCGTTCGTGCATCCAAATCCTGCAGAAACTGCTCTTTTAATAAATTGATCTGCGCAATGGACGTGCTGTATTCTTCTCCATAAACATAATCAAGCGCTTCTTTTGTCTTTCCCTCCTGCACATTCTTCATCGCCTCCTCTTCAAGAGGCACCAGTTTATTTGAAAGCGCCGACATATCGTCGATCATTTCCTGTTCTTTAGGTGTAATTCCAATTTCCTGCATGGCTGCTACGCCTAAATCCCTGTTCTTTAGGTTATTGATCTCATTCCAATAATTATCATAATGTTCCTGGATTCCAGTGGCAGCAAAAGCCCGCACTTCGTTTGTCAGATAAGCAGAACCATTCATAAAACGATTTGCATTGTATGTCAATAAGAACCTCTCCTCACTGGCTTCATTCAGCTGGCTGCTTACGCTGCTGTAGGAGAATAAAGAAACCACCATAAATATCAGTGAAATAATGGAAATTCCGTTTAACACAAAGATAAGAAGAGACTGCTTGATTGCCCTTTTCATTTTGACCGCTCCTTTCAGCGTGACATAAATTAATAAAAAATTAATAAAATATACTACTAACAGCTTACAAAAAAAGCCAAAAATAGCAACAATATTTGTTAAAATATTTGAAAACAAAAAATATATCTTAAAAAGGTTGCAAATATATCTAATTTTTTTTATTATAAACTTATATAAATGGTCATTTTGTCATGACACTAAATGTATGTTCTAAAGTATTAAAAACATATACATATCTAAGGAAGAGGTGCTAAATGGCAGGAAATAAGAAAACAACAGTACTTATGAAAGCAGTATCCCAACTCAGGGCTGAGGATTACTCCCGTGAGCCCGAACTAAGCAATATCTACCAACGGCTGTTCCGTGCAAGAAAGCAGTTTGCAGAAATCTTTGAAATGAATCTCAAAGCAGTGATGCAGATCAGCTCCCTTGATCTTACGATGCAGTACGAAACACAGAAAATTGTTGATATATCCCATAATGTGGCAAAAGCAGCCGAAACCATTTTTGGGTCCTCAACCGGAAATTCGTACACTACGGGCAATGCAGACAACCAGCATGAAGAACTGACCAACACCATCGTCAAGGTTGCCTCAGAAGCTGAGGAAGTTTACAGCAAAATCGACGCATGTCAGAATGAGCTTACCTCCATCAAAGATCTCTCTGCACAGACGATTGAGAGTTCCCATCAAATGCAGAAAGATATGGATCATCTGTTAGAAGTAATCAATTCCATGAATGAAGTCATTTCGGGCATTGACACCATATCCATGCAGACCAATCTTCTGGCGTTAAACGCTTCCATCGAAGCTGCCAGAGCCGGCGAAGCCGGACGCGGTTTTGCTGTGGTGGCAGCAGAAATCAGGCAATTAGCGGAAGAAACACAGAAGCTGACCGGAAATATGAGTGAATTTGTAGAACAAATGAAGGTTGCATCCCAGCAAAGTGTTGAAAGTGCTGCCGGCACCATAGATGCCCTCGGCGCCATGACCGATCGAATTGGAAATGTCTGGGAATTGAACAGTGAAAACCAAGCCCACGTATCCATGGTCAGCGACTCCATCAGTTCCATCGCTGCCGTCAGCGAAGAACTCAGCAGTTCCATGAACGAAATGGAAAATCAGCTCCGTGACAGTACCGAATTTATGATGACTGTAAGCCAGGAACTCAAAAAAGCGACAGAACCTGTAGTTGATATTGAAAAGACCCTGGATGACACGGTAAAACAAATGGGCTCTATGACCGAAGATGCTTTTTTCCATCTGGAAAATTCAGAGTTTTCCAAGCAGGTACGCAATGCAGTTACAGCACACCAGTCCTGGCTTAAGAATCTGGAAAAGATGGTTACAGAGCGCAATATCATCCCGTTGCAGCTGGATTCCTCCAAATGTGGATTCGGTCATTTTTACTATTCCATGACGCCCCAGATTCCTGCTGTCCGTCCCATATGGGAGGCACTTGGAAGCAAGCACCAGCGTTTCCACAAGTTCGGCGGAGAAGTAATTTCTGCTCTTCGGAGTGGCGATTACTCAAAAGCTGAGCAGATTTATTACAGTGCTGAAGTATATTCCCGGGAACTGATTGCAGATCTGGAAAAAATCCTTCAATTTTCAACAACTGAATAGCCAAAATTTAAGGAGACAGATTTCCAACCTGTCTCCTGCTTTTTATCTGTTCATTCCTTCAAAAAACAGAGCAATCGTCCCCGGACCTGAATGTGCACCAATGGTAGGACCGATATGATTGATCATAAACTCTGTAATGCCAAAACGCCTTTCAATCTCCGCTTTCACATACTCTGCATCCGCCATCACATCCCCGTGGCTGATGAATACGATGTCGTTTTTATCCAGATATCCTTCTTTTGTCTTTTCCTCCATATAATCAACCAATGCATTTAGGGACTTCTTACGCCCTCTCACCTTGCTGATCGGTACCAGATGTCCTTCATCATCCACATGAAGAATCGGCTTAATGCCCGCTATCGTTCCAACCACAGCAGCCGCCTTGCTGACACGCCCTCCCCTGTATAAATGATTCAAATCATCCACCGTAAAAACATGTGTAAGATGAGGCACCAATTCCTTCAGATATTCTGCCGTCTCCTCCATGGTCTTGCCCTGTTCTTTCATCCTGACTGCCTTATGGACAAACAGCCCTTCCCCCATAGAAGCACACTTAGAATCCACCACGATGATCCGGCAGTCCTTCCTCTCCTCCATCAATTCTTCTGCCGCAAGCAGTGCATTGCCGCAGGAACCGCTTAATCCGGAAGAAAAAGAAAGATAAAGAAGATTCTTATCCTCTTCAAGAAACCCTTCAAAATATTCCCTGTACTGCTGAGGATTCACCTGGGAAGTGGTAGGCATCTTTCCCTCCTCGCGCATCAGACGGTAAAACTCCCTCCAGTCCAGCTCCTTATCCTTCCCGTAAGAAATGCCGTCCATAATATAATTGAAATAAACCAGCCCAAGCTGCTTTTCTTTTATGTAATCCATAGGCAAATCTGCTGTGGTATTCGTAATAATCTTAAATCCTTCCATCCTCTCTTGCTCCTTATGCTTATAATTCATAATGCTTGTATTTTAACATTATTGCCAAAACTTTACAAACAATATTCGCAAAATTTTAATGTGACAGGAATCTCTTTATCCTGTAAGGGCATCGTAACAGGCGCGCAGACTTCCTATAGGCTGAAACCTGCCGGTTCCCGCTTGTAGGTTACGCGCCTGCTGCAATAATCTTGTCCAGATGCGTGCCCTACTCGCGCGATCCGGGCAGCCTGTATCGGAACAGCCTCTTGGAAAGTTGTTTTAAATTAAAGGGAATCAAAGGGTAAACATAACTCTTTCCTGACACCGTCCTGTTCGTGCCGATTGCAAGAATAAGCAATATGACTGCCACAATATATCCCCACACGCCAAAGATCGCGGTAAGAATCAAGTTGATGATACGCATGAACTTAATTGCGTAACTTAATTCATAGCTTGCCTGAGTGTAATTTGCAATTGCCACGAACGCCATGTACAACATGACCTCTGAATTGAACCATCCGCTGTTCACGGAAAATTCCCCCAGCACCAGCGCAGCCATGACACTAAGCGGCGTGCTCAGCATATTGGGCGTATTCACTGCCGCAAGCCGGAGCCCGTCTATGGCAAGTTCCAAAAGTAAAAATTGCCAGATCAGCGGAATATTAGTGGTCTCCTTGACCATGATAAACTCAAATCCAGATGGGATCCACTCCGGTCTTTGCATCAAAAGCAGGAAGGTGGGTGTCATAAAATACGTCAAAATAGCAATCAAGAATCTGGACAGCCTGAGATACGTTCCGGTAATTGGAGGAAAATAATAGTCATCAGCCTCCTCCACCACGTCAAAGATTGAGGTGGGCGTAATCATGGCAGACGGGGAATTATCCACCAAAATGACGATATCCCCTTCCAGAATCTGGGCGGAGGCGGTGTCTGGTCTTTCTGTAAATTTAAATTTAGGGAAAGGATTGTACCACTTCTTTTTGTAAAGACACTCTGCCAGACTCTCCTGGTTCATGGTAAGCGCATCCACCTGTATATGATTGATACGTTCTTTAATCTGACTTAAAAAACCATGATCCACTCTGTCGTCCATATAGCAAAGCACGATATCCGTCTGTGAACTGTTCCCGGCGTGAAGCATCTCCATATGCAGCTGCGGACTTCTGATCCTGCGGCGGATCAGCGCAGTATTAAATACAATGGTTTCTACAAATCCATCTTTAGATCCGCGCAGCACCTTGTCCTTCTCCGGCTCTCCCACACTTCTTGCCGGATAAGTCCTTGAATCAATGAGCAGGCACTTATCATATCCGTCAATAAAAAGTGCAAACACCCCTGACATGATAAAATAAGTAATCTGATCCCAATCATCCTTCAAGTCCACCTCCACATATGGCAGGTTGGACTTTGACATTCCATGGGCATCTTCCGGCATTTCCTCCTCTTTGATATCCATAAAATACTGAAGCATCTTCTGCATCAACTCATCCTTGCAAAAACCGTCGATGAAATACATGCATGCTTCTTTTCCGCCGATTCGTATAACCCGGTATACGATATCAAAATTTGTATCAACAGCAAGATAATTATTTAAATACTTCATATTTTCAGAAAGTGAAGAACTCATTTTACTGTTATCCATAAAAAACTCCTTCCGCGCACTTATGCATTCTCTTAGCATTATGTGGCAAAAGGAGTTATTTTATACAGAATAAAAATATTTCGCAGCTACTGCTTTCCGGTACTTCCAAAACCGCCTCTGTCTGCCGCGCCTAAGGCATTCACTTCCTCAAAAACGATTTTCGGCTGATTTTCGACGATTCTAAACTGGCAGATCCTATCATTACAGGAAATATGCGTATCCCGCATGGCATATACCGGCATGAACCACTGATCGTTATCCCCGCAGTAGGAGCAGTCCACAACGCCCTGATGGTTGGTCTGGATGATACCGAAATTCTTGAAAGTAGAACTTCTGGGCACAATATGCGCCTCATACCCTTTTGGAAGCTCCATAGCGACGCCTAAGGGAATCAAGGCAAAATCTCCTTGTTTTAAATCTATATCCTGGGCAGCGCGCAGATCGATCCAGTCAGACTTACCGTCTATGTAAGTAAGCTTTTCAATCTTGTCTGTAAAGTATTTGATCCTGATCGTCTCCATGATTCAGAAAATCCTTTCTATGCATAATCTGCACAATGCAGAACGGGAACGGAAGGATCCGTCTGCCTGAGCGTTTTTTTGACGTCGATCACTCTCTGGTTGCTGCTTCCCTTCCAGAGGAGCTTATTGTCCTTCTTGTCAATCTGGAACTCGCCATCCACCAGCACATCGATATAAGGCATGATGGAATAGTGCATGATATTTTCCCAGCTGTCCCCCGTATACAGCCATATCGTCTTATCCGGGTATTTTTCTTTGATCTCCGTGATAAAATTCCTTACATCTAAGCGATTGGCTGCGTGGAGCGGATCGCCGCCTGAAAACGTAATGCCGGAAATATAAGGCTTATCAAGCTGTTCAAAAATCTCCTGTTTGGCGCTGTCATCGAACAAGATTCCGCCGGCAGGATCCCATGTGATGGGATTATGGCATTCCTTACAGCAGTGAGAGCATCCCGAAACCCATAGCACCACACGCAGTCCGTCGCCGTTTAACATATCGTCCTTTGTAATATTGTGATATCTCATTTACTCACATGCTCTTCCTTTCTGCAATTTCTGCCATCTTCGCTTCGTTCAGCCTGGTATCTCCATGTACTCTGGAGTAAGACAGATAACCGTTCATACGCTCTATCTTCGTCAGATTCTTGCTTCCGCATACCGGACAGACATCCATCTCCAGCTCCTGATGACCGCAGTCGTCGCAGTACGCAAGGGATAAATTGACGCCTTCATAAAAGCCCATATCCATCGCCCTGCGAATCAAAGTCTTGATTGCCTCTACATTATAGTCAATGGGATATTTTACATATTGTATCTTTCCGCCGTTTGAAAGTTCCCAGAATCGATACTCCAAGTCCTGTTTCTGGATAGGCGTAATCTCCTCGGAAACATGGCAGTGAAAACTATTCGACACGTACTCCCTGTCGGAAACCCCTTCCACGATTCCATATTTGGCGCGGAACTGCTTTACCTGAAGACCGCAGAGACTCTCCGCAGGCGTTCCGTAAATGGCATAGAGGTTGCCGTCCGCTTCCTTAAATTCATTTACCTTCTGGTTGATGTGCTCTAGCACTTCCAGCGCAAATTCGCCATCTTCCACCAGCGACTTTCCGTTATAAAGCTCCTGCAGTTCGTTGAATGCCGTAATACCGAAGCTTGCCGTGGCAGATTTTAAAATCGGCTTGATCTTGTCCGTCAGTTTTAAATTTCCGCCCAAAAATCCGCCTTCACAATATGCAAGTGGATTGGTGGAGGCACGCATTTCTCCCAGATACGCGTAAGTCCTTATATGAAGCTGGCGGATCAAATTCAAATAATAATCCAGCACTTCAAAAAAGTCTTTATTTTCCTGCCTTGATTTTGCAAGAATCATAGGCAGATGAAGCGAAACTGCGCCAATGTTAAAGCGTCCTACAAAGATAGGCTTATCATTTTCATCTGCCGGATGCATGCCGCCCCTTTCATACCAAGGGGAAAGAAACGCACGGCATCCCATAGGCGAAATCACCTTGCCATACTGCTTATACATGCTGGCAATATAACCTTTTCCCGTCAGGGAAAGCCAGTCAGGATACATGGTCTTGGCTGAACACTTCACGCCGGCTTCAAAAACATTCTCAAGTTCTTTGCCGGGACCATGCAGATTTTCATCATACAAAAATACAATCTTAGGGAAAAGCACCGGTTTCTTGCAGTCCTTCTTTCCCTGTCCTTTTCTTCTCACATTCAAAAGAGAAATGGTGGCAAGCTGCGCAAAACGTCCGGTACCGATGCCAGCTGTCACGGTGATAAACGGATAATCGCCGCGGCTGGAGGCAACTGTATTGAATTTGTATTCCCATCCCTGGAAGCCCTGCTCAAACTCACGCTTTACATCTGCATAAGCCTCTGCCTGCGCCGTCTCTTCATCGATTCCTAAATTGGCATATCTCTTAAGGCTCCTCTGATAAGTTTTTTCTGCATAAGGCTCTAAGATCTTGTCCACCTCCGGAACGGTGAAACCGCCGTACTGCTGGCTTGCCGCACTTAGGACGATATCTCCGATTACGTCAAAAGCCACATCCAGCGTCTTAGGCTCATTATACCAGATATTCCCCATCTCAAAACCGCCTGTAAGCACATTGGAAACGTCAAAAAGACAGCAGTTCATGGTATCCCGCCTTGCAGACATATCATGCACATAGATATACCCGTCCCTGCACGCCTGTATTTCTTCCGTAGTCATAAAAAACTTTTGATATAACTCTTTATTAAACTGATTGAAAATCAGACTTCTCTTCGTTGACACAAGGGCGCTGTCCGTGTTGGCATTTTCCTTGTCGCCGACATACATGATAGACTGGCTTTTTTTGTAGACGTCATCCATCATGCGGACAAAATCCTGCTTATAATTGCGGTAATCACGGTAGCTCTTTGCCACGATGGGCTTTACATCCTCAAGCGCGCTCTCTACAATGTTATGCATAATTGGGATGGGTATCTCATCCTGCTCTAATTCATTCACCTTATCCACAACATATTGGCAGATGTGTTTCTTTTCCTCGTCGGTAAATTTCGTCAAAGCCCTGTAAGCACTTTTCCCCACAGCATCAATTACTTTCTGGACATTGAATGCTTCCAGGCTTCCGTCCTTTTTAATCACTTTGACTACTCTCTCCGGCTTAAATAATGCGCCGTATTCTGCAGTTTTTTCCTGCATATCATTCATTTCATTTCCTCCACTTTCCTCTCGTCCGCAATGTCAAAGCACTAAATATAGTGATTTCATCGTATATCAGTCAAGATATTGTACTAGTAACTAGTATAATGAAACCCTATACAGATGTCAACTTGATAAACCTCATAAAATATGCCAAAAAAAGCAATCAAGAATTGTCTATTATTTTTCATAGTACTTTAGTCATATTTATGTATCATGCCAGAAGCCTCTATGGCAGCTACCGCAAGATGGATTTCCTCTACCGGAAGAGTAAGGGCGAAGCGTACATGTCCTTTCCCTCCTTTTCCGAAACTGCTTCCCGGCGTACAGAGCACCCCTGATTTTTGAAGCAGCTCCATCACGAAGGCTACATCATCCGTATACCCTTCCGGAATCTTCCCCCAGGCAAACATCGTCCCCTGGCTGTCAGGGATGTCCCAGCCAATCCGCCGCAGTCCGCCGCAGAGTGCATCTCTTCGCAGTTGATACTGCGCGCACCGCTCTCTGACCCCCTCATCCGGTCCCGTAAGCGCAGCGATCGCACCATACTGAACCGGAAGGAAGGTTCCGTAATCAATCTGGGAACGCAGCTTTTTGAGATTCTGCACCAGGTATTGATTTCCTACCAGAAATCCAGCCCTTGCCCCGGTATAATTATAGCTTTTCGACAAAGAATAAAACTCTATGCAGTTTTCCTTTGCCCCCTCAAACTGCAGAATAGACTTTCCCACACGTCCGTCATAAATGATGTCAGAATATGCATTGTCGTGGACAATGATAATCTCATGCGCCTGTGCCCACGGAATCAGTTTTTCATAAAAAGAATCCGGCGCGATCTTGCAGATTGGATTAAGGGGATAAGAGACGATCATGAACTTGGTCTTCCGGCAAGTCTCCTCGTCAATCCCTTCTAAATCGGGAAGATAATCATTTTCTGGTCTCAATTCATATGTCCTCACATCTGCCATCGCCAAAGAAGGACCGATTGAAAAGATTGGATAACCGGGATCCGGCACCAACACCACATCCCCCGGATCACAAAGGGTCAGACCAATGTGGGCGATTCCTTCCTGAGACCCATAGACATCTGTCACTTCCTCTTCTGTGAGCGTTACATGATAACGTTCCTTAAAACGGCGGATCACTGCCTGTGATAGTTCCGGAAGCAGCTTAAGCGCATATTTGTAGTTGTCTGAATTATGCGCTGCCTCCACCACTGCTTTCATGATATGCCCATCCGTCGGAAAATCAGGAGTTCCCACAGACAGGTTGTATACCTTTCTGCCAGTCTTTTCTACCTCCTCCTTCTTTTCGTTTAAAAGCTGAAAAACGCCTTCTTCATAATCCTTCATTCTGTCTGCAACTTGTAGTTTCATTGTTCCTCCATTCAAGAGCACTTACTGCTCATATTGATTCATTATATTTTTGATAAAAGCAACATACCCATCCTTCACATGCTCAGGTCCTAAGAGAAGCACATCCTTTCCAAGACCCGTGAGCCACCCATAAAACTGTCCGCTTACCGCCGCTTTGACTCTTACGCCTACATTCCCATCCGTCAGCCTGCGCAGATCGATTTCTTTTCCAAAGCGGTCAAAAATGATTCCGATCATGTGCTCCGGCAACTGCAAGGACACCGTCTCCGGTTCACCGCCGAACATCCCGAAGGTCCTGTTGGTGTACTGGGCAATATCAAACTCCTTAAAAGCCTCCACCCCCTTGCGGATTTCATTGGGAAGCTGCGTGATATTGCTCATCTTATCCACCCGGAAATGCTTGATGCGCTCTTCCTCATCGTCATAAGCGATGAGATAATAATTTTCATCCTGCCAGGTAAGTGCCCATGGGCTGATGCGGTACTTCTTCCCCTCATGTCTGGGAACTAATTCTTTTTTCACATTCCATGCGAGATAAAGAAATGTTACAGGCGTATTGTCCTGTATCGCCTTATGGATGCGGTCCACATTGTAATAAATGCTCTCGTTTTCGGTCTTTACCCTGCCTGCCACGAACACCTGCCTTTGCAGCTGTTTTCCCTCATAGGGTCCTGCCAGCTTTTCAATTTTAGAAATCAACTCTCTGGATTTCTTTTGGGTAATAAAACGGGACGCCTGTACAGCATCTACCAAGAGCTTTAATTCCGGCAGTTCAAATTCTCTGCTTGCCAAATAGTAGCCCCCGCCCCTGCGGGACTTCACGTTGACGATATCATAGCCGAAATGATTCAGGCATTCAATATCATCATAGATACTTTTTCTCTCCGCCGTAATGCCATAGCCGGCAAGCAGCGTGATAATCTCCTGGGCAGGAAGGCAATGCGATTCATCCGTCTTTTCCGTAAGAATTTTAAGTATGTATAACAGCTTCATTTTCTGGTTCACGGATTTTGCCATGCTATGATTTCCTCCACTTCCCATAAATTTTGTATTTCATAATCGATTTTAAGTCCGGTATCATTTTCGGATTTATATGGGTTATACCAACAGCACGCGATTCCCGCATTGTTTCCGCCCTGCATATCGCTGGAAAGGGAATCCCCCACGATCAAGGTCTTCTCCTTTTGGAAATCTTCTATTTGCTCAAAACATTTTTCAAAATAGGAAAGCTGGGGTTTCGGAACTCCCATTTCCTCTGAAACAAAGATATCATCAAAAAGCTGATCAAGACCTGACAGGCGAAGTTTCTTGCGCTGTGTAGAAGATACCCCGTTTGTCACGGCGTACTGACGGACCTTCCCCTTTAATTTGCTGCACAGCTGATAGGCATCATCTCTGAAATAATAAACCGATCCAAGCGCATCCTGGTAAAATGCCTGAAATTCCTCCACCGGAATATCTTTCATGCCGAGCTGACTGAACAAAGTGGCAAACCTTCCTGTGAGCAGTTCACTTTTGGTAACTTTGCCAAGTTCATATTGCTTCCAATACGTATGATTAATCGCGTCATACTGTGCCTTAACTGTATCATCAATTTTTCTTCCAAACTGCATAAAGCTATGCTGCAGCGCATATTCCTGTGACTTTTTAAAATCCAGCAGCGTCTGGTCAATATCCCAGAGAATAATTTCAAATCTGCCCATACCGCCTCCATTAGACCAAAAATAAATTCAAAAAGCGCAAAGCAGACTTTGCGCTCCATTTCCAAACGCCAGTCTGTAAAGCCCATGAGCGTCCGGTGTTATGAAATTGTTTCTATATTCTTCAAACAGATTCTGCCGCTTAAGCCTTTGCAGTATTGCCTTCTTTTTCAAGCTGTTCATTTTTGCGCTTGCGCATTTTAATACCAATAAAAATTGCAATTCCAGCTAATACCACGATTACAGCCATTACCAGCAGATAAGATAAAAAGGAATTAAAAAATAAAATTAATTTTTCCATTTGCTCTCAAGCCCTTTCCTGTTTTCATTAAATTATCATATCATTGTGCACCCTGATAGTCAAGCCTGTGCCATACTCCCGATGCCAAAAAATCAGCCGCCATTTTTTCCGCTTCCGCTATGATTGCAGGTTCATATCCCATAATGCCGAGAAGCTTTATGGCATTGCGGGAGGACGCCCTTCCTTCCATAATCTTGTATGTGAAAGAAATATCATTTTCCTCAATTTTCTCTGAAAAATGATAGTTGTCAAAAATTCCTTCCAGAAGATGCGTCAGTTCAATATCATGGGTTGCGGCAAAGCATATGCAGTTATTCCTGCACAGACTTTTGAGAATCTGGGTAGATGCCGCGATACGCTCCACCGTATTCGTTCCTCTCAGCACTTCATCCACAAAGCACAGCACCGGCGCTTCCCCCGACAAAGTAAGGTCCAATATGCGTTTGATGGATTTGATCTCCACCATATAGTAACTATCTCCGCCCTGTACATCATCCTTAAGGCTCATGGATGATACCATGCGGAATATTGGCGTTTCGTACCGCTTTGCAAGGCAGGTATGAATGGTCTGGGCAAAAAGGCTGTTGATTGCAACCGTCTTTAAAAAGGTGGATTTTCCTGAAGCATTAGAACCTGTTATCAACACACTGGAAGATGTAGCGATGGTATTCTTTACCGGTTCATCAATCAGCGGATGATATAATTCTTCTGCATGAAGCCCCCTCTTGTCTGCAAACTCCGGAATACAGTATTCTTCCAAAGATGCCCTGTATTCCCCGATTGCAATCATGGCTTCGATTTTCCCCAAGGTGGTGATCATGCTGTCAATATCAGAAACATGCTTTCTAGTCTCCGACAGCATCTGGTTAAACTTGATCAGATCCAGATGAAATCCCATCCGTATAAAATCTAACAGCATATCGAGAGGGTTGCCTGAACCGGACATTCTCCCGCTTGACATAAGGATAAAAGATCCTCTCTTAAATCCTCCCATGGAGGCGCTGCTCTTTCTTAAAATTTCAAATTCTTCCTTAAGGCTCTCCGTCTTCCGGACTTTTGATTTTAAATTCTTAACGGCATCCAAAAGACGGAACACATACGCAAAACTGACAATATACGGGTCGATTTCACCTTTTACCTTAAAATAACTCACGTTGTTAAAAGCCAGGACACAGACCAGCATCAAGATTCCAAAAGCAACATCTGTAAATAAGACTCCAATACTCACAGCAAGTAAAATAAGGGCAAGATAATGGGGCATATTGCTGCGCCTGCCCAGCCCGTCCAGATAGTCCAGATAATCATAGATGGAAAATTTTCCGGTCCTCCCCAGTCTGTGATACATGACCTGGTATGCTACCCTTTCATCTGCATGTTCCTGAAAAAAACGGATGATTTCCTCCCTGTGTAAGAGTTCCTCATCCTCCATGCAGGGTCTTCTCAAAACATAATAAAGGTACTCTTCACCGGCTGCTGAATAGGTAAAATTCATCTTTTTAAAAATTTCATCCATATTCAGATCATTCCATGTGATATCATCAATACAAAATCCGTCTGCATGTTTCTGGTAATAGTGGGATATCGATTCAAATTGTTCAGGTTTATACTCTCTTTGCGGCAGAACGCCGTAATCACTATAACGTTTCCTGATAAATTTCTTTTCAGACTGCTTATAATCATAGATTCCCTTAGCCATAAATAGTATGACTATGCACGCCATTACTGCCGCAAAAATAATATATTCCATCTAAGGCTCACTCCACAATAAATAATTTAATATTTTCTTCCATTTCGTTTGCGATCTCATTCAGCTGTTTTGCATTTTCAGCGATACTGCTTATAATCGATCCCACCTCAGCAGCGGACGCAGAGGTTTCTTCGGTGCTTGCTGCATTTTCCTGGGCAATCGCAGTCAGATTCTGGACAACATCCACCACACGTATCCTTGCTTCGTCCAATTTCTTTGTCCTTGCCGCTATAGCACGGATTCCTTCAATAGATTTATCGATGCCATCCTTCACTTCATGGAACGCACCCTCTGTATTCATTACATTTTCATTCTGCTTCTCAATGACTTCTTTTACATCTTCCATTGTATCAACAGATTTTTCTGAATCAGCGATCAGGGAATTAATGATTTCATCAATCTGTCTTGCAGATTCATTGGACTGCTCCGCAAGCTTCTGAATCTGAGATGCCACCACGGCAAATCCTCTTCCCTGTTCTCCTGCCCTTGCCGCCTCAATGGACGCATTCAGGGATAAAAGATTGGTCTCCTCAGCAATATCGCTGATCATGTCCGTAGCTTCCCTGATCTTCATGGCAGAAATATTTGTGGTATTGGTCTGCTCGTAAATAATCTGGATTGCCTCTTTTGTTCTCTGATTGACACTGTTCAAGTCGGCTATGATTTCGATTGCCTTATTTCCGGCATCACGCATTTTTCTTGCATTGTCCCGTAAGGTTTCCACTTCTTCATTGGTCTCTTCAATCATATTACCCATGAGAATTACATTTTCTGTCGCCGTCTGTGTCTCCTGTGCCTGTGAGGTTGCCCCCTGTGCAATCTCCGAAATTGCCTTTTCTACCTGTTCAATAGCAAGCGCCGTTTCCTCCGCACTGTTATTCATTGCTGTAGACGCATCATACAAATGGCTGCTGTGTGCGGCGATAGACTTGATTGTCGATGTCAGCTTGTCCCTAAGCACGCTCATGGACCTTCCCATGACTCCTGTCTCATCTTTTCTCTTTTCCACATAACCCTGATGTTCGCTTCTGGTAAAATCCAGTTCCGATAAGGATGCCGTCATTTGTGTTATTCTCTCAATCGGCTTTACAATCCTGATTGCCACCAAAAGACCCACAACGGAACACAGTACCAGCGTAATCAGCGAAGCCAGCACACTATCTTTCAAGATAACATTGATGCTTTCAAGCGCTTCTTCTTCATCCGCCGTCACCACCACGATATAATCCATATTTTTGCCAATATAGAAGGAAGCATATTTCATAACGCCTTTAAATTCGTAAGTGATCACATCTGATTCCGGTCTGTTTCCCTTGCTGATTTCTGCAAGAAGCTGCTTTACCGCATCATTTTCAACCGGCTGCCCAATTTTATCCGGGGTTGGATGGTAAAGCATGGTTCCGTCATTGGATACCACGTATGCATAACTTGAATCCATCCCCTCCACGCGAAGTCCACCTATGATATTCCCAAGTTCCTCTGCAGTCAGAACGGTTGCGGCATCCACAAATCCAAGTTCCCTGTCTATCCCTTCTCCTGCTACCAGCACAATATCTTTCATATAATTTTTGACTACTGTGGTCTGGCTGTCTTTGACTACGGAAATAACCCTTGAAATACATAGGGTGGTAGTTGCAAGAACCGATAAGATAATCAGTAAAATAATTTTTGTTTTGATAGAGCTTAAAGCCGATACTTTGTTTTTCTTTTCCATGGTCGTTCTCCTTTTTATCTGCGCATGATTCTATTAACAATCTCATCCGCTTTTTGATAGATTTCTCCGGGTCTATCCTTTGTATGAAATTCTCCTTTTTCATAAAGAATCTTTCCGCCAACCATGGTCATGATGACATTCTGTTTACTTCCGCTGTATACCAGATTTTTGGGAATATTATGAAGGGGTCTCATATTGGGTTGATTCAGATCAATCATAATGATATCTGCCAGTTTCCCAGCCTTCAATACATCTGCGTCCTTAAGCCCCATTGCATGGGCGCCGTTGACGGTCGCCATTTTCAAGACTTCCATGGCATCCACGGCAGACGCATCTTTTTCTTTTAACTTGGCAAGCCCCGTCACAAGAAACATTTCACGGAACATGTCAAGACAATTGTTGCTGGCAGGTCCGTCTGTACCCACCGCAACCTTAACGCCCGCCTCAAGGAACTGGGTAATGGGTGCCGTCCCGCTGGCAAGCTTTACATTGGAACCGGGATTGGTAACTGCATACAATCCCTTATTTTTCATGATTTCAATATCCTGGGGCGTCATATGTACACAATGATACCCTCCGCCGCCGTAATCGAACATTCCCAAAGAATCCAGGAATGCCATGGGCGTCTTTCCGTAGCGCTCTATGCACTGCGCAACTTCCTTTTCGGTTTCCGCCAAGTGCGTAAAAACAGGCGCTTTGTATTTATGCGCTATCTTGGCAATTTCCTCCAGCAGTTCTCTTGAACAGGTATATTCCGCGTGGAAACCAATCACATAAGATTGAAGGGGACCTGCATGGTTCAGTTTCTGGTACATCTCCTCCACCATGGCAGGGGACTGGCTGAAATTATTCACAGCCCCTACCTGCACACATCTCATTCCCATATCGTCAAAGGCTTCCGCAATCGCCTCCGGCGTCAGATACATGTCAAATACTGCCGTAACCCCGCTGGTCAGGTATTCTAAAATCGCCAGCTTGGACAGTTCCTTGATATCCTCCGCCGTCATCTGCGCTTCCACCGGGAAAATTTTGTGATTAAGCCACTCATCCAGAGGAAGATCATCGGCATAGGATCTTAAAAGCGTCATCCCCGAATGGGTGTGGGCATTTTTAAATCCAGGCATCAGCAAATTACCCATACAGTCTATTTCCCTGTCCCACAAAATGCATTCCCCTGGCAGATTGCCATAGATTTCATCCTGTCTGGTTCCGTCTCCGACATAAACGATCCTATCCCCCTGAATCCAGATTTCTCCTTCAAATAACTCCTGCCCTTCCTCCATCGTCAGGATTCTGGCATTATATAGTCTTATATTCATGTGTTAAGTCCTTTCAAATGTTAGACCATTTTGACGTTTAAGTTTTCCGGTCCGAAACTTTCGGGAAGCAGCTCCTTTAAGCGATACAGTTTGTACTCCTCTTCGCTTTTTGCCACGATCACCACAAACTGCTCAGGATCGGCAAATTCCCGGATTACCTGCCTGCACACACCGCAGGGATAGGAATACTGGGTAATCTCATCCCCCTTCGGGCTCCCCACAACGGCAATTGCCAGAAACTTCCTCCTGCCTTCGCTGACTGCCTTACAGATTGCCGTCCTCTCCGCACAAATTGTCGGCGTATAAGATGCGTTTTCGATATTGCATCCGGTATAAATCCGCAGTTCATTGGTGAGTACCGCAGCTCCTACCATATACCCTGAGTACGGGACATATGCCTTCTTTCTTGCTTCTATCGCTGAACGGATCAGCTCTTTTACCGGTATCTCTTCCATTCCCACCATGTTTCTCTCCTTCCGGGCACCATCCCTTAATCAAAATGATGCTATCGATTCTGTCACCAGCTGGCGGAACATCGGCGCCGCCTTATTGGAAGCCTCCTGTACCTCTTCGTGGGTAAGGGGCTGGTCTGTCATGCCTGCCGCTAAGTTTGCCACACAGGAAATGCCGCAAATTCTCATTCCCATATGATTTGCAGCAATCGCCTCCACAACCGTGCTCATTCCCACTGCGTCTGCGCCAAGGGTACGGAGCAATTGTATTTCCGCCGGCGATTCAAAGGACGGTCCCGTAAGCTGGACATAAATGCCTTCTGCAAGAGGAATACCGCACTCTTCTGCCTTTTTCCTGATGGCAGACTGCAGTTCCTTATCATAAACCGTACTCATATCAGGGAAACGGCATCCAAATTCTTCTATGTTTTCTCCAATCAAAGGGTTGGGTGCGAAACAAGAAATGTGGTCTTTGATCAGCATAAAGCTTCCTGCGCCATAAGACGGGTTGATTCCCCCTGAAGCATTGGTGAGAAATAAGATTTCAGCTCCCATCATCTTCATCAGACGGGTGGGGAGCACTACATCCGAGATGGGATATCCTTCATAATAATGTACCCTCCCTTTCATACAGACTACAGGTACATCCTTGACATATCCAAATATGAACTTTCCGGCATGTCCCGGGACTGTGGAAACGGGGAACTGTTCGATCTTGCTGTAATCGATTTCCGCCTTCACATCCATGGTATCCGCATAATTGCCAAGCCCCGATCCTAAGACTAACGCGACCTTAGGCTTAAAGGGGATCCTGTCCTTGATACTTTCATAACATTTTACAACCTTTTCGTACACCTGGTTCATGTAAATCCCTCCCTTTTGTTTTATTTATAATAGTAACACAGATTTCATGTGCCTGCAATGAAAAGGAGTACTTATTGCCAAATCACACCCTTAAAGAATGGAGTGCATATTTCGTAAGGGCTTGCAATTTTGAGCCAAACAGGTATATTTAGATTAATCGGTTTAAACGAAACAAAAAAATTCTTGCAAATTAGACTGATATATTTAAGAAAATTGCATATAAGGAGAACAATTTATGAGTGTCATAAAAATCGAAAATCTTGTACGTGACTATGGAGATGGAAAAGGAATATTTGATATATCTTTCCATCTGAATCAAGGAGAAGCATTTGGCTTCTTAGGTCCGAAAGGTGCATAGATTTATAGACAACTTTGCCTAAAGATTTGATACCAACACGCCGCTAATCGTTACACGGCGTTGTTGGACTTTATCAGTTCAAGGTTATGTTGGTTGTTTTCGATAAACTCAACAATACGCTTGTGTTGGTCGGCAAAGTTAAATTGAATTGTAATCTCGTTGTTTTCGTGGACGTATATAGTATCAATCAATTCTACCAAAAGCCCACGGTCAAGGCTTTTTACATTCTCATGTTTCAAGAATGTTGTCAGATAAGGGTTGTCGTTTCCTACGCCCTTTTCTGATAGCTGAATTTCCGTTTGCAGGTTGGCGATTATGCCTTTTACCTGCTCTGCCTGCTGTTCAAACTTGGCTTTCATTCTAACGTATTCAGCACGGGTTATGTCCCCACATTTCCAGTCCATATAAAGGTTATCTGTAACGCAGGTAAGTTTTTCAAGCTCCTTGCTGCGGTCTTTCAAAAGCTGCTGTAACCGCTTTGATTGGGTGCAGACGGTAGAAGTGTTGTTGATCTCTTTTACTACCTCTGCCATATCCCCCACAAGGGAGATTTGCGCTTGTACGGCTTTCAATACTGCTTCGTGTAAGACTTCTTCCTTTATGACGTGCCGGGTGCATTTGTCCTTTGACTTAAAGACGTATGTACTGCAAACATAATAAACATAGGTCTTGTTTGGCTTGTGGCACGTCTTTCTTGTCATGGAGCGTTGACAGTCAGCGCACTTTATCAGCCCGGAGAAAAGATAAAGCTGTTTCTTGCCCGGTGCGGTGCGTGTGTCTCGTTCCTGTAACCGCTGTGCCTTGTCGAATGTTTCCCGGTCAATGATTGCTTCGTGGGTGTTTTCCACAATGAACCATTCTTCTTTCGGCGGTGCAATCTTCTCATGCACTTTGTAGCTGATTACCCGTTGCTTCCCCTGTACCATGTTCCCTATATACATTTCATTTTTAAGGATAGTACAGACGGTGGTAATTCCCCACATACCGTCATTCCTGCTTATTCTCGGTGTCTGCAAATTCAAGCCCTTGCTGTGCTTGTATTCGGTGGGTGTGGGTACTCCCATTTCGGTTAGCCTCTTGGTAATGCCTAACTTGCTCATGCCCTCGTCAACGAACCAGTGAAAAATATTCCTCACTACCTCGGCGGCTTCTTCATCAACTACAAATGCGTTTTTGTCCTCCGGGTCTTTCATGTACCCGTAGGGGGCAAATGCGCCGATAAATTCGCCTTTCCTGCGCTTGGTGTTGAACGTCCGGCGTATGTCGTTGGAAGTCCTTGCAGCGTAGCGGTCATTCATCAGCCCGGTAATGGGTACTTCCATTCCCTGTACTGCGTCCGGGTTCTTGAATGTGTCAAGTGACGGGTCGCCAATGCTGATAAAGCGTACTCCGTATAAGGGGAATACCTTTTCCAAAAAATAACCTTGATCGGAATAGTTACGGAAAGCCCTTGATAATGTCTTGCAGATGATACAGTTGACCGTCCCGGCTTCCACGTCATGTATCAGCCGTTGAAATTCGGGGCGTTCGTAGTCCGTCCCGGTCAGCCCGTCGTCTGCGTAAACATCAACAATGATATACTCGCCCTCGAAAAATTCCTCGATATACTCCGTGATGATTTTTCTTTGGTTGGTTACGCTCAAACTTTCGTCGTTCCCGTCGTCTTTGGATAGTCTTATGTAGACAGCAATCCTCCATACAATACGGCTTATAGTGGGTTGGTTCTGTGTTTTTCTAATGCGTGGCATTTGTCCTCCAATCCCCCTATAACCACACGTCTATTATCACGGAGGAATACATGGAAGATGGCTTAAGCGTCATCTGTCCCCCTGACAGCCCACTTTGTTCAGAACCGGAAATTTCCATTGAAACATTCCGCCGTCAGAAATTTCTTTTGCGGGAACACGGAAGCGGAACCCGCGAAACCTTCGACCGGGTAACGGAAGAAGCCGGCTTTTCCATTACCCCTATCTGGGAATCCACCAGCACCGCCGCACTGGTAAATGCCGTGGCTAACGGTCTGGGGATTGCCGTATTGCCCTGCCGAATGGTAAGTGCGGCGCTCCGACAGGGGCTTGTCAGAAAAATTTGTGTCAAAGGTCTGTCCTTCCATCGGAAATTCCACATCATCTACCATAAACAAAAATTCCTCACCCCATCCGCCGAATTTTTTTTAGATTTATGCCGTAATGATAAATGACTGCAAAAAAGGAACCTCTTTGCCTGAAAAACACAAAGAGATTCCTTTTATATCGTTCCATCCCTCAATAAATCAGATAATGATGCAGACCATGCCTCCGTTTGAATCGTTGACGATTTTCTGCATGGTTTCCTGCAGCTTTAACTGGCTTTCATCCCCAATCATGGTGAGCTTGCTTGTGATTCCGTCATTCACCAGCTGCTCCACCGATTTACCGAAAATATTGGTTTCCCAAATCCCTGATTCACTCTGGCTGGAATCGGAAATAAAGCGGATCAGATCCTGTGCCTGTTCTTCCGAACCCACAATGGGTGAGATTTCCGTCTCGATATTGGCGCGTATCATGTGAATGCTGGGACTTTCTGCCCTGATTTTCACGCCGAATTTATTGCCATGCCTGATCACTTCCGGTTTATCAAGTCTGATCTCGCTCCGCTCCGGTGTCACCACACCGTAGCCCTTTTGCCTGACTGCGTCAACCGCGTGAAGGACCTTGACATATTCCCGTTTCATCTTTGCCATTTCTTTCAGCACAGACAAAAGATGGTATTCATTGTCTATGGTCTCACCCACCATATCGCTGAGCATCTCATAGTAGTAGGCATCATCCACCTCAAGCCACACTCTGACACATCCGTCTGCCATGTCGATGCTGTCCATTTTGCATTTTTTGATGAATGGTCCCTCCATGGAAACCGGATGGTTCTTGACATCCCGGATGCAGTTGTACTGATTCATAAGCTCTTTTACACGCTCGATCAGATCCACCTTCATCTTGTGATTGGCAGGCAGCATCTCCACCCACTTGGGCATATAAAACTCAATCATGGTAAGCGGAAACTCATACAGAATGTTTTCAAGAATCTGGTTGATGTCCTCCTTCTTTAGCTGTTCGCAGTTGACCGGCATCACTGATACTTCATATTTGTTCCCAATCTCTTCAACCAGCCTTGCCGCATCCTCCCCGTAAGGCTTTGCCGTATTTAAGAGCACCACGAAAGGCTTTCTTAATCTTTTCAGTTCCTTTATGGTCCGCTCTTCCGCCGCCACATAGTTTTCTCTCTTGATATCCCCGAAACTGCCATCACAGGTGACCACAATGCCGATAGTGGAATGGTCGTTGATGACCTTTCTTGTTCCGATCTCCGCCGCCTGGGTAAAGGGAATCTCTTCCGCCGACCAGGGCGTCTTCACCATGCGCTCCGCCTCATTTTCCATGTGCCCGCTGGCGCCGTCCACCATGTAGCCTACACAGTCTATCAGCCTTACCCTAGCCTCTACGCCATCCCCTAAGGTAAGGCGAGCCGCCTCTTTCGGAATAAATTTAGGTTCCGTGGTGGTGATGGTCTTTCCTCCGGCGCTCTGGGGAAGTTCATCCACCACGCGCTCCTTTTCATAGGATTCTGTCATATTTGGCAGGACCATAAGATCCATAAATCGCTTAATGAAAGTGGATTTACCGGTCCTTACCGGTCCCACCACACCTATATAGATTTCTCCGCCGCATCTTAACTGGATATCCTTGTATAAATCATATTCTTTCTTTCCGTTCAAATCCATGCAATCAGCCCCTTCCATACTTAGTTAAATGTATGTGAAGAGGCTGTCATTTATTACAATTTGAAATTTTTTGAAGATTTAAAACAAATAAAGCTGCTCTGTATAATCCTTGAGCCATTTTTTATGCTTTGCGTAATCCGGACAATAGTGCGCCACCAGTTCCCAGAATGCAGGCGAATGATCCATATGTATGAGGTGGCACACTTCATGGAGAATAATATAATCGCAGACCGGCTCCGGCGCCATAAGGATACGCCAGTTAAAGTTCAAGTTCTTCCTGCCGCTGCAGCTTCCCCAGCAGCTCCTCTGGTCTTTAATCCGGATTTCATTGAAGCTTACACTCAAAATTTCAGCATAAGCAGAAGCTTTCTTTGTAAAAACCAAGAGTGCTTCCTTTCGATACCATTTTTCCAACTGCTCCCGCTTCATTACATAGTCTGCATTATAAGGAACCCACAAGATGATCCGATCCGAAACGCCTTTCACCTTTGCAGACTTTCTGTCGTCCCTGATCACCGTCAGTATTCTCTTTTTTCCAAGATAACTGAGTTGATCGCCGGTTTCTAACGCTAACCGCTCATAGGGATTTCCATCTTTACTCATTTGAGCACCACCTTGCGGAAATTCTTTTTGCCTCTCTTTACAACGGCGCCCTCGCCGGCAAAAACATCTTTTCCAAAGACTGCTTTGATATCCGTTACTTTTTCACCTTCAAGCATGACACCGCCCTGCTCGATGGCGCGTCTTCCCTCCGAACGGCTCTGCACCAGACCGGATTTGCACAGCACGGAAATCATATCGATGGTTCCCTCCGTAAAATCCTCCTGTGTAAGTTCTGCGGTAGGCATATCCGCCGCAACCCCTTTGCTGAACAATGCCCTGGCGCTTTCCTGTGCCTTTTGCGCCTCTTCCTGTCCATGTACAAGGCTGGTAAGTTCATAGGCAAGAATCTCCTTTGCCTGGTTGAGCTGGCTGCCTTCCCAATGATCCATCTCCTCAATCTGTGCAAGAGGAAGGAAGGTCAGCATACGGAGGCACTTGAGCACGTCTGCATCCGCCACATTTCTCCAATACTGATAAAATTCAAAGGGGCTGGTCTTATCAGGATCCAGCCATACGGCGCCTTTTTGTGTCTTTCCCATCTTTTTACCCTCTGAATTAAGAAGAAGGGTGATGGTCATGGCATAGGCATCCTTTCCAAGTTTCCTTCTGATCAGCTCCGTTCCGCCTAACATGTTGCTCCACTGATCGTCTCCGCCGAACTGCATATTGCATCCATATCTCTGGAATAACTCATAAAAATCATAGCTCTGCATCAACATATAATTAAATTCAAGGAAGCTGAGTCCCTTTTCCATTCTCTGCTTATAGCACTCAGCCGTGAGCATGCGGTTCACGGAAAAGTGAGGACCGATCTCCCGTAAAAATTCAATATAGTTCAGATCAAGAAGCCATTCCGCATTGTTCACCATCAGGGCTTTCCCCTCTGAAAAATCAATGAATCGGCTCATCTGCTTTTTGAAGCATTCACAGTTGTGATCGATGGTCTCTTTGGTCATCATGGAACGCATATCGCTTCTTCCCGACGGATCCCCAACCATGCCTGTGCCTCCCCCAATAAGGGCGATGGGCTTATTTCCTGCCATCTGCAGACGCTTCATCAGGCACAGCGCCATAAAGTGTCCCACATGCAGCGAATCTGCGGTGGGATCAAATCCAATGTAAAAGGTTGCCTTTCCATTGTTGATCAGTTCCTTTATCTCTTCCTCATCTGTCAGCTGTGCCAAAAGCCCTCTTGCCTTTAGTTCATCAAAAATCGTCATTTTTCTTCCACGCCTTTCCTTCTATCTTTAAGATTCCTGTTTATTTATTCAGCATTAGCTTGATCATCGCCTGGTTCAAGCCATCCACCGTCAGCTTATACATCGGGAACAGCCCTTTGATTGCCGTCTCCGCCTCCCTCCAGGGTGCATGTCCCGGCGCCATCTTAGGATTCATCCATACCACCTTTTTGTAATGCCGCTTTAGAAGCTGCAGCCATTCCCAGCCGGAGAGTCCGCCGTTTGGTCCCCTGTAATTTCCGCTGGTGGAATACAGTTCCTCCGGCGCCATTGCCGCATCTCCCACCACGATTACCTTGTAATCACTGTCTAAATTGCGGAACATCCATTCCGTGTCGATCCAGTCGCCGTTCTCGCATTCCGGCGTCTTATAAAGTTTGGAATAAATGCAATTATGAAAATAATAGGTTTTCACATCTTTATAATGATTGGATTTGTGTACTGCCTGGAACAGTTCATTGAGCAGGGAACTGAACGGAATCATGGTTCCCCCGGAATCCATAAGAAGCAGAAGCTTCACCGCATTTTTGCGGGGCTTATCCATGACGATCTGAAGGCACCCGCCGTTGTTGCAGGTCTTATCTATGGTCCCGTCTATGTCAAGCTCCGTCTTTGGAATATCCAATTTCGTGGAAAACTGGCGCAGCTTTCGGAATGCCAGCTGAAATTGGCGGTTATCCAACATCCTGTCATCCCGAAAGTCCCTGTACTTGCGGGCGCCGATTACCTGAAAGGCACTCTGGTAGCCTGTGGTTCCGCCCACTCGGATGCCGCCCATAAATCCGCCCATATTTCCAAAAGCTGTCTTGCCCATACTGCCGATCCAGAAACTCCCTCCATTGTGTTCGCTGTCCTGATCCCGCAGTCTTTCCTTGAATTTGGCTTCCACCTCATCCTTATCGATAAACTGGATGCCGTCCTGCTCATTCATGCGGTAGCGTTCTTCCTCGTCCACCATGTCGATCAGTTCCGACTTATCCAGCCACTTCATCATGTTTTTGGAAATCTCATTCTCCGACTGGATTCCCTTGAAAGTCTCCTCAAAAGCCATATCAAACTTGTCAAAATCCGTTTCGCTTTTGACCAGTATCATCCTTGCCAGATAATAAAATTCCGTCAGGCTGCTGTTGCAAAGCCCTTTATCCAATGCTTCCTGCAAGGTAAGCCACTCGCTCAAGGTGACGTTCAGCCCCTTCGCCTTGCAGGTGTAAAAGAACGTTGAAAACATGCATCTACCTCTTTCCTCCGGCGCCCTTAATCCAGTTTCGTCCTTACCGTTTCAAGATCCTCATCCTTTTTCACCACCACTCCGATAAACGGAAGTTTTGCTCTTATCTCCTCTGCGGAGATTCCGCCGATCTGCATGGCGTTGATCCAGTCAATCAGCTCCGAGGTGCTGGGTTTTTTGCGGATATCCCGCAAAGCCCTGATGCTGTAGAACACATCCATGGCGTTTTTCAAAAGGTGCTCCTCCACATCAGGATAATGGGTCCTGACAATCTCCTCCATCAGCGCCTCATCCGGAAAGTCAATGTAATGGAAAATACATCTTCTAAGGAAAGCATCCGGAAGTTCCTTCTCCGCGTTGGATGTAATGATCACAATGGGTCTGTGCTTTGCCTTCACGGTCCTTTTGGTCTCATGGATATAAAACTCCATCTGGTCTAACTCCCATAATAGATCGTTGGGAAATTCCAGATCTGCCTTGTCGATCTCGTCGATGAGCAGAATCACCTGCTCCTCCGCCTCGAACGCCTCTCCTAACTTTCCTAACTTGATGTAGTGGGCAATGTCATCCACGCCCTCTTCCCCGAACTGTCCATCATATAATCTCTGAATGGTGTCATACATATAAAGACCGTCCTGAGCTTTGGTGGTGGATTTAATATTCCAGATAATCAGTTTTTTGCCTAAAGATTTGGCAACAGCCTCTGCGAGCATGGTCTTGCCTGTTCCCGGTTCTCCCTTTATAAGCAGCGGTTTCTGAAGGGCGATTGCCACATTGACGCTTGCCATAAGCTGCTCGGATGCCACATATTCACTGGTACTGTTAAATTGCTGTCCGTTCATGATAACCTCGTTTCCGCACCTAAGTGCCTTTCCTTTTACTCTACCACGGTATTTCCACACTGTTTTGATACAATTGTCTTAAATCGATGTTTTCTACCTTTTTATCCCTGAGCATCAGTTCGCTCACGGCATCCCTCGCAGATCTGCCTTCAAATAAAATCTTATTTACCTGCTCGATGATCGGGACAGGCACGTTATATTTTTGTGCCAGCGCATATCCTGCCTTTGCAGAGTAAACGCCTTCCACCACCATTTTTACTTCCGCCATCGCCTCTTCCATGGATGCACCCTTTCCGATCAGGATGCCGGCGCGCCGGTTCCTGGAATGCATGGACGCACAGGTGACAATCAGATCCCCGATTCCGGTGAGCCCATAAAAAGTTTCGATCCTGCCTCCCATGCTGATGCCCAATCTGGCAATTTCCGCAATCCCTCTTGTGATAAGGGCTGCCTTGGTATTATCCCCATACCCCAGACCGTCCGCCATTCCGGCGGCAAGGGCAACCACATTTTTAAGGGCGGCTCCTAACTCGATTCCCAGCACATCGGAACTGGTATATACACGGAATACCTTGCTCATGAACAGGTTCTGCAGATATTCTGCTGTCTCCTTATCCTTTGTTCCCACAACGATGGTGGTGGGAATCCCCTTTCCCACTTCCTCTGCATGGGAAGGACCGGAAAGCACTGCCACTTCTGCCCCCGGGATTTCCTCCTCGATGATTTCTGAAAGCGTCATAAGGGTGGATTCTTCAATTCCCTTGGCTACATTGATAATTTTTTGACCATCCTTGATGAAAGGCGCCATTTTGGCGGATGTGCTTCTGGTGAAAGGAGACGGAACCGCCATGACGAGCACGTCTCTGCCGCTGACTGCCTTCTCAAGGTCTGTGGTAAACACCATCTGCTCCGGAAGGAGGACGCCTGGCAGTTTGTCCTTGTGTTCATGCTCCTTCTTTAACATTTCAATTTCATCTTCCATAATGGACCACACCGTAACCTGATGCCCATTATTGTGAAGAAGAAGAGCTAAGGCACATCCCCAGCTTCCCGCCCCTATGATTCCTATATTTGCCATGCTTTTTCTCCAATCCTCTTATTCTTTATTTTTTTTGGTCAGATAGGTCTTCCGCTCCTGCCCTTTCACAAGGCGGACAATATTCTCCCGATGCTTGTAATAGGCAAGAATCGTGAGCACTGCCGTGAGGATATACATCTCTATCAATATTTCCTTAGGCGCGCCGAACATCCCCATCTGTCCTACTGCCACCATCTCTATAAGCAGTCCGGCATAGACCAGGAGAGACCCCAGCGACACATAATGGGTCAGGAAAAAAGTTCCGAAGAATATAATGACTCCCATAGGTACAAACGCAGGATGGAAGGACAGGATAAGACCTGCTGTGGCAGCAATTCCCTTTCCCCCTTTAAATTTCAGGTAAAAAGGAAAATTGTGACCCAAAATCGCACCGGCTGCTGCATACAATTTCAGCAGATACAATTCTTCCGGGTGGGATTTGTCGAACAGTGCGCCGCAGATTACGATGGCAAGTATACATTTAATGATATCCCCCGCCAATACGATGAGCCCCGCTTTCGTCCCTAAGACGCGGAGCGTGTTGGTAGTTCCCGCATTTCCGCTCCCATGCTCTCTGATATCTATTCCGTGAAGTTTTCCATAGATGAAAGCCGTCTGAAACATTCCAAAAACATATCCAATAGCAATACAGATAATTCGTTCCACTTTATTTGTTTTCCTTTCTTTCCCTGATTATGAACTTAAGCGGCGTCCCCTTAAAACCAAAGGCTTCCCGTATTTTATTCTCAATGTATCTTGTATAGGAAAAATGCATCAGCTCTTTGTCGTTCACAAAAATGACAAAGGTCGGCGGCTTGACCGAAACCTGTGTGATGTAATAAAGCCTTAACCGTTTCCCCTTATCGGAAGGCGGCTGCTGAAGCGCCACGGCTTCGCTCATGATTTCATTGAGCACACCGGTGGATACACGCATGGCGTGGTTCTCGCTCACCGTATCGATCAGTTCATATAACTTGCTAAGACGCTGACCAGTCAGGGCGGATATAAAGGTAATTTCCGCATAGGGCATATAGGATAAGATTTCTCTGATCTTTGAAGTATATTGGTTGACCGTCTTATTGTCCTTTTCGATGGCATCCCATTTGTTCACGGCAATGATTACCGCCTTGCCTCTTTCGTGGGCGATTCCGGCGATTTTTGCATCCTGTCCGGTGACGCCCTCATTGGCATCGATCATCAAGATCACCACATCCGCCCGCTCCACGGCGCTCACCGTGCGGACGATCATATAACGTTCCAATTCTTCTTTTATCTTATTTTTACGCCGAAGCCCTGCCGTGTCAATGAAAACATATTCTTTGCCGTGGTAAGTGACCGGCGTGTCCACCGCATCTCTGGTGGTGCCTGCAATGTCTGAAACGATCAGCCTGTTTTCTCCGATCATTTTATTGATCAGAGAAGATTTCCCTACATTGGGCTTTCCCACGATGGCAACTTTAATCCGCTCGTCTTCTTCATCTGCATTATCGGCATCCGGAAAGTGGCTGACCACTTCATCCAGCATGTCCCCGATTCCCAGCTGATTCGCCGCAGATACCGGATGCGGCTCTCCAATTCCTAAATTATAGAACTCATAGGTATCTGCCATATATTTTTCAAAATTGTCCACTTTGTTGACGGCAAGAATGACCGGCTTATGAGAACGCCGGAGCATGTCTGCCACCTTTCCGTCGGCATCTACCAGCCCCTGCTTTACATCCACCATAAAAATAATCACATCTGCCGTATCCATAGCGATCTGCGCCTGTTCACGCATCTGGGAAAGAATCACATCCTGACTGTCCGGCTCGATGCCTCCGGTATCGATCAGGGTAAATGCCTTATCCAGCCACGTCACATCCGCATAGATTCTGTCTCTGGTGATTCCCGGCGTATCTTTTACGATTGAAATCCTCTGTCCCGCCAACGCATTGAACAGTGTGGATTTTCCCACATTTGGTCTTCCCACCACCGCCACGATCGGTCTTCTTTTTTTACTCATTATCCGTTCATGTCCTTTCCGCACACCGTTTTGCCTAAAACGGCATCAATAAAGTCATATCCGCTTGATTTTACAATATCTATTTTTACTTGTAAAGCATTTTTCATCTCCGTCACCGTCATATCGTCTAAGAAGACTTCCTCTCCGCTCCTTAAGGTATTCTGGGGCAGCAGGAGCCAATCCCCCAGTTTCTGTCCCTTAAGCTGGGATACCATATCCTGTCCGGTAAGAAGCCCTGTGACCGTGATCTGTTCCCCGAAAAAGTGATTGATGATTGGATATACATGGATAGTAAGCCCCGGAAACAGCTCCATCATCCGCGCCGCCATTTTCAAGATATAGGGGTGGGCAATCTGCCCTGTAACCATAGAGATCTCCCCCTTGAAGGTTTCCCCATGCCGCTTTGCTTCCAGCATCCTAAGTCCATCCTCAAATTCATCCATCAACAGCCGCAGCATCCCAACGCCGTTTTCCAGCTGGAGATATCCGTCATAGGTATCCCCTTTAGGGAGCTGCCGGTCTGCCGTAATATACCATTCATCACTGGCATGGATAAAGTGAATGCCGTGCTGTGCATAGATTTCCTTCTGGAACCCGTGGATTAAATCCAGCACCTTTTCCGCATCCGCCTTGGTAAACGGTTCCAGCGGATACAATCCTTCCCTATATTTAGACAGCCCCACCGGCACTACGGAAACGCTCTCTAGCACTGGAATATACTCCATCAGCCTGCGGATGCTGTACTCCAGTTCACTCCCATCGTTTACCCCCTTACAGAGAACGATCTGCCCGTTCATGGCAATGCCCGCCTCATAAAACCTGTCCACCTTTTTTAGTGCTTCCCCTGCGAAACGGTTATTCAGCATCTTGCATCTAAGCTGGGGATTCATGGTCTGAAAGGAAATATTGATGGGCGCTAAGTGATACCGGATGATTCTGTCCACATCATGATCCGACATATTGGTCAGCGTCACATAATTGCCCTGCAGAAAGGAAAGCCTTGAATCGTCATCCTTAAAGTATAAGGTTTCTCTCATTCCCTTGGGCATCTGGTCTATGAAACAGAAGATACACTTATTATGGCAGGAACGATAATCATCCATAAGCCCGCTCTCGAACACAATTCCTAAATCCTCATCTTCCTCCTTATCTACCTCCAAAAGCCACTGCTCTTTGTCCGGTTTTTCGATGAGAATTTCAATATACTCATTTTCTACGTAATATTGATAATCAAAAATATCTTCTATTTCATTCCGGTCGATGGATAAAAGCCGATCCCCCGGTTCAATTTCCAGTTCCATGGCTATGCTGCCAGGAAGAACCTCTTTGATCACATGACCTTTCTGTGCTTTATTTTTCATATACTACCTGCTTGATACCTTCTTTTGCTTCTTTCTATTTTACTAGAATTTTCTTGACGTGTCACTACCATAATGATATAAAATAAAGTGATATAGAATCTATTTACATTCTGGAGGTCATTATGCCTAATCTACATGAATTAGAAGCAGCCATTCCGGTTGCGCCATTAAAGCTGGTGGTTATGGATTCCGCCACTATGTTGGGAAATAAAGTCAACAATCATCTTGTAAATTTCAGAAGAGATGTAAAAAATATAGCCAAAAACGATCCTGCCTTTGAAGGGTACGTCTCCGACAATTACATTTTGGATGCCTCCTGTTACCGCTTCGGTTCCGGAGAAGGAAAAGCCGTCCTCTATGAATCCATACGTGGCAAGGACTTATTTATCCTTGTGGACGTCTGCAATCACAGCATCTCATACAGAATGAACGGCTACACCAACTATAAATCCCCTGATGACCATTATCAGGATCTAAAAAGGATTATTTCCGCGGTCAACGGAAAAGCCCACCGTATTAACGTCATCATGCCTTTCCTCTATGAAGGCCGCCAGCATAAACGGTCCGGGCGCGAGTCCCTTGACTGTGCCTATGCCATCGAGGAACTGAGCAATATGGGGGTAAACAATTTTATCACCTTTGATGCCCATGATCCCAGGGTACAGAATGCAGAACCATTAAGGGGCTTTGACAATTTTACGCCCCCTTACCAGTTCATCCGTGCACTCCTTGCCGCCGACGACAGTCTTCTAATCGACAAGGACAACCTGATTGTAATAAGCCCCGACGAAGGCGCTTTAGACCGTGCCGTCTATTTCGCCAATGTCCTCGGCGTAGATACCGGCATGTTTTATAAGCGCCGGGACTACTCCACCATCATAAACGGCAAGAACCCCATCGTCGCCCATGAATTTCTGGGAGATAATATCGATGGAAAGGATGTCATCATCATTGACGATATGATTTCCTCCGGCGGAAGCATGATCGACACTGCCAGACAATTAAAAGCAATGAATGCCAAACGTGTTTATATATGCTGTACCTTCGGACTCTTTACAGATGGGCTCGCCCGTTTCGACGAAGCCTATGAGAAATGTTATTTCGACAAGATCGTGACCACGAATCTCACCTACCAGATTCCCGATCTTAAGTCCCGCCCATATTATCTGGAAGCAGATATGAGTAAATTCATGGCTTCTATCATTGACTTCATGAACCACGATTCCTCCATGGCAAACGTTTATACGCCTACCGAAAAAATTCGTGAGTTTCTGGCAAGTTACAATAATCGTGAAATTGCTTATTCTTTAAATGAATAATCTTAAATGACGGAGCAGGATCCGGCATCACAGCCGATATCCTGCTCCGTTTTATCATCTTATCTTAATATATTTTATCCATCCTCCAAGAGCGGAAAGGTCAGGTTTACCTTGAACAGATCGCCATCCATGACAATCTCAAATTTCCCTTTCATCGCCTGTGTCAGATTTTTCGCGATGGATAATCCTAAGCCGCTTCCTTCCGTAGTCCTTGATTCATCGCCTCTGATAAACCGTTCCGTCAGCTCCTCCGGATTCACCTTTAAAGGCTGGGCGGATATATTTTTGACGGAAAGCTGCACCTGCGCCGTATGCCCTTCCTGGCGTATCTGTTCAAGATCGATGTAGACTCTCGTTCCCGGCAGCGCATATTTATAGATGTTGTTGAACAGATTTTCTATCACCCGCCAAATCCTTCTACTGTCCGCCTCAATATACACACTTCCCTTCGGTGCATTCAATACCGGGTACAATGCCTTTTCCTCAAATTTCTCCGAAAATTCTCCCACGGTCTGATTTAAAAGCTCGATCAGATTGATCTTTTCCCATTGAAGCACGATATTTCCTGAAGAAATCTTGGAAGCCTCCACCAAATCATCGGTGAGCTGCTTAAGCCTCTGGGATTTTGCATCAAGAACCTCAATATATTCCCTAACTTTAGGCTCCTTCACATTTTCCCTCTTGATCAAATCCACATAATTGATGATGGAGGTCAGCGGCGTCTTGATATCGTGGGACACATTGGTGATTAAATCCGCCTTTAAGCGTTCATCTTTCATGCTGGTTTCCACCGCCGTCCGCACACTCTCGCCAATACTGTTTACCGCGCGTGCAAGCATAAGGTCATCCCCGTGCATTCCTTCTTCTTCCACCTTATGTGTCAGATTTCCATTCTTGATTAGTTCGATTCCGTCTAATATCAGCTGCCTTGCAAGTGCCGAGCGATATAGAACATATCCAGCCGCCCCGTCCGCCAATAGCAAGGCTGCGCATCCTACTAGGACTGCTTTAACGCCCCAAATACCGTCATAAGCTAAATAGCCCAGACTCACCCCGCCGCCTAGGTTGAGCAGAATCAAAAGCGTGTACGGAACCCACACCCTTAGAAGGATCGCAGAACTGTCATAGGCATATACGGTCCACTTTTTGATCCGTTGACCCCCTCTGCACAAAAGACTGTCTTTCCATAACCTCCGCGCCTTGATCCTCCTTACAAGACTGTAGTAAAAGAACGAAAACAGAACACTTACAAGCAGCGCATAGATTCCAGCCAGTATCACTTTGACGCTGTCTTGCGCCTGATACCACACCCACCAATCCAATACTCTTTTGCCTGCGTAAGCCATGAGTGCGGCACTGGCAATGCCTGCAAGCAGCATGACTTCCGTAGGAATATGGTCTTCGGCATGAAGTCTCTGCCTCCTTTCACCGGTATCCTTCCTGTAAACAGTCCCTTCCCTGGCGGTAAGGAACACTAGCAGGAATAGGTAGAGGATGCCCAGCGCCAACGCACAGAGCAGATACTGCCACATGTAAGGGACAAAACTTCCAAAGCCTGCCTTTGCCTGATAAAAACAGTCCTCCACCCCATATTCTGACCTGACTCCAATTATAATCTGGGTATTCTCAGGATAAGAATAATCATATCCATTCAGAATATAGCGCAGCGTAGCTTCCTCTATCAGAGTATTGGTATCATACTGCATGTTATAAGGATCATAATAAATGTATCTGTCGCACTGACCAAGCAGATCCTTTTTCAGTTCGGAAAACTTAGCGGAACTGTTCTCCATATTGCTGAAAATCTGCGTCTTGTTCCCAATGGTTCTGCTGATTACATAGACTACATTGGAATTTCCTGTATCATAATACTCTTTATACTTTATATATTCATTATAATTGGTGTTTAAATCTTCCGCCGCTTTTTTCACATTGCCGCAGAGCGCATAATATTCTTCCCAAGTGGATACGTAATCTTCAATGTTTTTTCCTTCTACCGTGCGGTATCGGTTATTCAGCACATTTGCATCGGCAGGGTCTCTGTCTGTAGTCCCCGCTTCCAAAAGATTGCCGGACACATCTTCCACCGTAACAGAACTGGAAAGATCCGTATTTAAATAACTCACCGTACCGCCGCTGTAATCCTCTAAATTGACTTTGGTCACCGTCCTTTTTCTGCTTAAGAAACGGTCCACCTCTTCGCCGCTCATATAGACTCTTTCATAATTGAACCCAGCCTGCGCCCACTTGATCAGATCCTCTAAATAGTATTCTGCCGTAATATATTCTGATTCTACGCCGTTATACCTGCCTGCAAAGGCTGTCACATCCACCTTTTTCCCTGGATCAAAGGCTGCATCCGTTTCCAGCTGTCCTCTTATCGTTCCATAGCAGATCAAATCCGATACGCTGTTTCCCAAAAGTGTATTGAATACCTCTGAGTCTTCAAAAGCCTCATCCTCTGCCGCTCCCGTCAGTTTAAATGCCTGCGCGCCCCTTAAGGTATCCACTACCACATAGGATCTGTTAAGAACCACCACTACAAGAAGTACTGCTGTCACAAACAAAAGATGCTGCAACAGGTGAAGGAACTTAATGCCGCCGTTTCTGCGCCTTTTTTCTTTTTCCGGTGTCTTTTGCTGATTACTCTGATTTTCCATGTCATACCTCTACTGTTTTTCGATCTTATACCCAACGCCCCACACCACTTTCAAATATCTGGGCTCCTTTGGATTGATCTCAATCTTTTCTCTGATGTGCCTGATGTGGACTGCAACGGTGTTGTCCGCACCGATTGCCTCCTCATTCCAGATATTTTCATAAATCTGATCAATGGAAAATACCTTTCCCTGATTCTTGACTAAAAGAAGAAGAATATTATACTCAATCGGCGTCAGCTTGACGATCTCCCCATCCACTGTCACTTCCTTGGTGTCATCGTTGATGCTAAGCCCGCCTGCCTGAAACAATGCATTGTTCTCCACATTTAAGTTTCCCAGCTGGGTGTACCTGCGCAAGTTGGACTTGACTCTTGCCACCAGTTCCAATGGATTGAAAGGTTTGGTCACATAATCGTCTGCTCCGACATTCAGCCCTAAGATCTTATCTGCATCCTCCGACTTCGCCGACAAAAATATGATAGGTATGCTGCTGTACTCCCTGATCTTTAAGGTTGCACGGATGCCGTCTAACTTAGGCATCATGATATCGATTATGAGAAGCTGGATATTCAGTTCCTTGAGCATCCGCACCGCCTGCTCTCCGTCATAAGCTTTATGAACCTGGTATCCCTCCTGATTTAAATAAATCTCAATGGCATCTACAATCTCTTTGTCATCATCGCATACTAAAATGTTGGTCATCTTCTCTTCCTCTTTCCGGATTTATCTAAAAATCTGACATAATCAGTAAAACATAGAAACTTTAAGTGTTACTTAGGAAAAAAATTAAGACTTTCTTAATTCCAGAAATGCCCCCAGATTTCCCCGTTTTCCCTGACTGGCACGGTGGGAAAACAGGTACTGGCTGTTGCAGCAGGTGCAAAGATCCGTCACTGCAAGATGGTCTTCCAATATCCCCGCTCCTAACAGGACACGCCTGTTCGCCTCCCAGAGATCGAGCTGATACTTTCCGTCTGCTCTTCCCTCAAACAGCAAATGCTTCCATTCTCCCGGAAAACCTTGTCTGAACCTTTCTGCCACGTCTTCCCCCACTTCATAGCAGTCCCTGCATATGGAGGGACCGATTGCTGCAAGCACATCCGCTGGTTCCGTCCCAAATGCATCCGCCATAATCTTTAACACTGCCTCCCCCATGCGGTTCACCGTTCCCCGCCAGCCGGAATGTCCAAGCCCGATGGCTTTATGCTTAGGATCCACGAAATAAAGAGGCACACAGTCTGCGTAGGAAGTGCACAGCACGATTCCCGGCACATTGGTTACAAGCCCGTCCACATCATCGTAGTCCGCCGGATAGACCACGCCTTTTCCGCAATCCTTTTCCGTGACCAGGCGTACATTGGTGGTATGGGTCTGCTTGGAGCACACGATCCTGCGGGGGGTAGTTTCAAAAACTTCCGCTATCTGCCTGAAATTTTCATCCACCGCTTCCTTATCATCCCCTCTGGTATAACTTAAATTCATGGAAGCATAAATCCCCTTGCTTACGCCCCCGATTCTGGTAGAAAATAAATGTCTGACCATTTCCGCCTCTTCTAACAGGGGAAAGGTCAGATATTCTATCTGCTTATATCTCCGCACGCACATGTGTGCGTCTGTGTTTTTCCTTGTCAATTCCATAAGTCTAAAACCTCCCATCTTTCTTTGCCCATATCACCAGAAAACGCCCGGACTGCCTTTCTTTAAATAGGGAAACGCGTTTCGATACCATGTAATCTGCTCCCCGCAAAAGGCGATCACATCGTAACGGATCTGCCTTTCTTCCCTTTTCGGATGCATCAATCTATAATAATCCGAAACCTGGCATATTTTTTGCTGCTTTATAATCCCCACCGCCTCCTCCGGCGTTCCGGCAGCTGCATTTTTCCTGTACTTGACTTCCACGAAGACCAGGCAGTTTTCATGCAGTCCTATAAGATCCACCTCTCCCTGCCTGCATCTGAAATTCCGCTCAAGGATGGTAAATCCGCATTTTTCAAGATAAGCTGCCGCTTTATCCTCGTATTGCTGTCCCGTTTTTCTTTTGTTCAATGGCTACTCCTAACAACGCTTACTTTACTTTATCCATCTTTGCCTTAATCTTATCCATGGCATCCACGAATACTAAAATCTCTGCAACCACTTCGTAAAGTTCCGGCGGAATCATCTCTCCGATTTCCAGCCGGGAAAGTGTATCCGCCAGCTTGTCGTCCCGGTGCACCGGCACTGCCGCTTCCTGCGCTTTTTCTATGATACGTTCCGCCAGCACGCCCTTTCCGCTTGCAATGACTCTGGGCGCATTGTCTTCGGGATCATAAGAAAGGGCAATTGCCTGCTTTATTTTTTGCTTCTCTTCTTTCATAAAATCCCACCTGCCTTATGCTCTTGCATCAAAGGAATACCCTGCCAGCACAGAAATATTTTTGTTCTGCTTCAGCATCTCATCCATCATATTGGTGTCCTCATCCCGATTAATAAATTCTGCATTCACTGCATATCCCCTCTCTTCCAGCCTTTGGTTCAAAAGGTCGATATTCTGGGCAATCAGGTCAAGGGCTGCATCATCCTTTAAATAAAATTTAGTAGAGACCTTCCGGTCATTCAGTGCCACATACACATCCAGACTTCCCAGATACTCCATGTCAAGATGCAAAAGGGCGCTTACGCTCCCGTCCTTCTTGGCAAGGCTCTTTTTGTTGGTATAGACGAACAGCTCGCCATTCGCTTCTTTCCCCTGCATTTTTAAAGGAATCTGGACATAGGTAAAGGTCTGATTTAGTTGGTTCATAAAATCAATGTTGTTGGCGACATTAGAAACCGCCTTTGCAAGCGGCGTATCTGCTTTGGCAGTCTGCGCCAGCATCTGATTCAAACGATTCATCTGGCTGTTGAGCCGCTCATACAGTTTATCCACACTGTGCTCATTTGCCACTTCTTCCGGCAGCATCAGCCATTGCCTGTTCATCTCATTTTTGAGCACATGCTTGAATTCCCTGCTCTCTAAAAGCTCAAAAAATTTCTCTTTATCCGGTATGGCATCCTCCGAAAGCATTTTTTCAATTTCATGCAAAAGTGCCTGACCGCTCATCCGGTTCTGTGCCACTGCGCCTACGATTTTGTCCGGCACATCCGCATTTTTTAATGCCTTCACAAGTCCCTCCAATTCATTTTCCGGAAGGATGGGCGGCTGTGTCCTAACCTGGGATGGCGCATTTTTATCCAAAATAGGCTCAGTCTTCTCTCCCTGCCCGGCAGAATTTTGAATTACCTGTTCTTCTCCTTCTGCGGTATTGACCGCACCTTCTTCACCTGCCGCCTCCCCGGCGCCTTCTGTCAAAATTCCCAGTACATTTTTGTAGAAATTAATTCCCTGGGAGAGTTCACCGCTGCCCGTCATTTCCTGGAAACTCTGGGTAAATGCATCTGCAATATCGGACAGGCTCTCGCTTAACTGATGTTGATAATTTTTATATGCCTCAAATTGAAAAATCGTATCTTTGGTAATGGGAAGGTTCATCCGCTGCATCTGCACCAGCGTCTCCATACTGACCTGCGGATTTGCGTTGATGAGCCGGTTCATCTGATACAAAGACTGCTTATTGATGGGAAGTCCTTCCTGCATCATGGCTTTGACCATTCCGGCTGTAATATTCGTCTCCGGAATCCCTGCCGCCTGCAGCGCCTTGGACACATTCGGATCCTGGCTTAAATTTTCAAACAAAGGGCTTAAGACAATCTTGCTGTTGGCATTATTTTTGATTTGAAAGGTCAAAAGCTGCCCCGGCTGGGCTGACATGCTTCCTTCAAGCTTTGCCTGCAACAATTGATTTTCTCCGAGGGAAATGAGTATATCGCTTCCATCCCGCATCAACACTTCCCCTGTAATGGACTGCCCGGGGAGTCTTCCCATAACGGCATCCATGCCGTTTCTAAGCCCCTGCTCCAGCGAGGATGTGCTTTCTGCATTCATATTCTCAACAAACACCTGGTTGATTTGATTTGTGTATGATGAAAGTCTCATTGTTTCTCCTTTTTCACTCTACAAAAAATTTTTGATAAAGCTTCTGCGGTGTATGGGGGTTGGTCCATATTTTTTCAATGCATCAATATGATTCTTTGCACCGTATCCTTTATTGGCGGCAAATCCGTACTCCGGAAAGATACTGTCATATTGTACCATCAGCCGGTCTCTGGTCACCTTTGCAATGATGCTTGCCGCAGCAATGGAGATACTCTTTGCATCTCCCTTGATGATCGGCACCTGCTTCACCGAAATGCCCGGAATCGTCACCGCATCGTTTAAAAGAAGATCCGGCGCCGGCTCTAACTTTGCAACCGCTTCCCGCATCGCCTCATAGGTCGCCTGCAGGATATTGATCTGGTCTATGCGCTCCGGCGATACAAATCCAAGTCCTGTCGCCACCGCCTTTTCCATGATCTCACCATATAACTCTTCTCTCTTTTTTTCGGTCAATTGTTTGGAATCATTAAGGTATAAAATGTCACAATCCTTTGGCAGGATCACCGCACCGGCAACCACCGGTCCCGCTAACGGTCCTCTCCCCACCTCATCGATGCCGCAGATATAGGCGTAGGAGCAATACTCCTTTTCAAATTCTTTCATTTTTTCTGTGCGCGCAAGTTCCTTCTGGTAATCCGCCATTTGCTTTTGCGCCTTTTGGACAAGCGTCTGCACTCCGGCGCGTACATCCTTGCCGTAGCTTTCTATAAAGGCAGGCAGCTCATCAATGCTGGCTGCCTGTAAAATGTTCTTAATCTCATTTATCTTCTGTTCCATCTGCGTACCTTTTCCGTATCTTTCTATCGCCGTTTTACTGGTGTTTGATCATGCCGATTTCATCAAAAGGCCAAATCCGCATCCATGCCTTTCCGATCAGATCATCCCTGTGGATATTTCCAACTACAGGATCTCGGCTGTCGGAGCTGTTGTTCCTGTTATCTCCCATGACGAAATACTCATCTGCGCCCAAGGTAATCGGCTCATATGCCCTTCCCGGGTCTGTGATCACTTCTTTTCCATAGGGTTCCTCCAAAAGTTCATCATTGATATAAATATTGCCGTCGTCATCGATATAGATCGTCTCTCCCGGAAGCCCGATAATGCGTTTAATATAATAGGGTCTGCCTGCATACTGGAATGGGAATACAATAATGTCATATCTCTGGGGATCCTCAAAACGGTATGAAATCTTATCTATGATCAGATTGTCTCCATCGCTTAACATAGGTTCCATGGAACTGCCGGACACCTTCGTGCGCTGCCCCACGTAAGTTACCACAAGAAAGGTTGCAACCAGCACTACAAGCAGATACAGGCTGGTGCCTAATATGTCTTTAATTTTCCTTTTCACTGCCACTCCTCCGGATGCTCTAACGTGATTCTGCCGATTTTGCCGCTTCTAAAATCATCCAAAATCATTGCAGATGCCCTCTCTATATCGGGCGTCTCTCCTTTTTGGAAGCAGCGTCTGTTGATACAGATTTCTTCCAGTGCCTTATACGCATCCTCATTTGTACTTATTTGATAACGCTCCTGCAAAAGAACAGGATAATTTTGATTTAAGTAGCGGATCACCGCCACAGCAAGCTCATCCCCATGCAGGATCTCATCATTGATGGAACCAATAACTGCAAGCCGCTCCCCCACCTTCTGGTTTTCAAACCGCGGCCATAAAATTCCCGGGGTGTCTAATAGTTCCAGATTTTTGTTAAGCCGGATCCACTGCTTTCCTCTGGTAACGCCCGGCTTGTTCCCTGTCTTGGTACAGGCTTTTTTGGCAAAGGAATTGATAAAGGTCGATTTCCCCACATTGGGAATCCCCGCCACCATGGCACGAACCGGTCTGCCTATGATTCCCCGCTTCCTGTCACGCTCAATCTTCTCCCTGCACGCTTCCTGCACCAGGGGCTGAATGTTCCTTATCCCGTCCCCTGTCCTGGAATTGATCTCCTGTACGAAAAAGCCTTTTTCTTTAAAATATTCTGTCCAAATCCGATTGTACGCCGGATCAGCCAAATCTGCCTTATTTAGCAGAATGAGACGTGATTTATTCCTGCCAAGTTCATCTATATCAGGATTCCGGCTGCTCATAGGCGCCCTCGCATCCACTAATTCAATCATCAAATCAATCAATTTGATATCTTCCTGCATCATCCGCCGGGCTTTCGTCATATGCCCCGGATACCATTGATAATTCATGCGCCTCTCCTTATCTTATTTTACAAATCCCATGTTGTCCTCACCGCTGCCAAGCTTAAACCACACTCTTCCGGCAATCGTCTTTCTGCTCACCGGTCCTATATTTCCCGACCGGCTGTCCTCGCTGAAATTGCGGTTATCCCCCAACACGAAATACTCATCACTCCCTAGCAGCAGTTCCGTATCGGCTATGCCTGCATCCGCTATTTTATCGTAAGATTCGTCTTCCACCAAGAGTTCTCCGTTGATATATACATAGCCGCCTATAATCTGTATTCTCTCCCCCGGCAGTCCTATGACCCGTTTCACATAATAATGGGTGTTGGGATTACCGTTGGGTAAAAAAGCAACCACATCCCCTCTGTGGGGCGGAAAAATCTTAAAGACAAATCTGTTGACCAGCACTTCCTGCCCATTATACAGGGTCGGTTCCATGGAAACTCCAATCATGCTGATTTTCATGCCTACGGAAAACACGATCACAAACGCTAATAAAATAGCTGCAAAGCAATAAAAGATGGTTCCGAAAATTTCTCTGACCATTTCCTTGCTGATCCGCTTTTTCTTTTCGTAAAAACTCAATCCTTTGTGTCTTGCCATATGAATATCCCTTGTTTTGTCCTAAAAAGCATCGTCAAAAATAAGCCGTACCGAATTTATTTTATCATATTTTACTGCATAAGAAAAGGACAATTGCGTAACCAATTGTCCTTTGGTCGTTATGATTATTTAACAGCTTCTTTTACTTTTGCCTTCTTGCCTACGCGGTTTCTTAAGTAGTTCAGTTTTGCTCTTCTAACTTTACCTCTTCTGACAACCTCGATTTTCTCTACATTGGGTGAGTATACAGGCCATGTCTTTTCAACACCCACGCCGCCAGAAGTCTTTCTTACCGTAAAGGTCTCTCTTGCGCCGGTTCCCTGTCTCTTCAATACAGTACCTTCAAAAACCTGGACTCTTTCACGGTTTCCTTCCTTAATCTTTCCGTATACCTTAACGGTATCGCCTACATTAAACTCAGTAACTTCTTTAAGCTGTTCTGCTTCAATGCTTCTGATAATTTCGTTCATCTTAAAACCTCCATTTGTTTAGTGACTCATCAGATGTTCTTAATACACATGTAACAGAGGACCATCTCAATTTCGCAACATTAATAATTTACCACACCATAGTCCAAAATGCAAGAACTATTTCATTTTTTTGCGCTTTCTTGCTTCCCGTTTTGCCTTCTTAAGGAAGTATTCCTGATTTTCTTCCTCCCACTTTTCATACAAATCCGGGCGGAGCGCTTTCGTCTTTTCAATAGACTGCTCCAGCCGCCACTCATCCACCTTTTTGTGATCGCCGGAAAGCAGAATCTCCGGCACCCGCTTATCCTGCCACACCTCCGGGCGCGAATACTGGGGGTATTCCAGCAGATAATTACTAAAGCTCTCCGTTTCGCCGGAATCTTCATTGCTGAGCACGCCGGGAACCATCCGGGATATGGCATCGATCATCACCATTGCAGGCAGTTCCCCGCCTGTAAGCACATAATCCCCTATGGATACATAATCTGTGACGATTTCCTCTAACACACGCTCGTCGATTCCTTCATAATGACCGCAGAGAAAAATAAGGTCTTCCTCCCTGGCAAGTTCTTTTGCCATGGACTGATGGAAAGTCCTTCCCTGAGGTGTTAAGTAAATGACTCTTCCCCCCGGTCTGCCCTTAGAATGTATTTGCTCAAGGACTGCCTGATAAGCATCAAAAACCGGCTGTGCCTGCATCAGCATGCCTGCCCCGCCTCCATAGGGATAATCATCCACCTTCTTATGTTTGTTGGTCGTATAGTCCCTGATATTGACCGCTTCAAGGGAAATCCTCCCTTTATCCATAGCTCTTCCGATAATACTGGTACGAAGCCCGCTTAGGACCATTTCAGGGAACAAAGTAAGCACATGAAAATTCACGATTCTATTCTTCCCTCTTCCCAGATGCATCGTCTAAAAGCCCGTCCAGCACATGGATCAGCATCCTGTTCTCTTCCAGATTGACCTCAAGGATACATTCCTTGATTGCCGGAAGCAAAAGAGATCTTCCATCCTCTAAGCGGATTGCATATACATCATTGGCTCCGGTTTCAATGACCTCCGTAAGGACGCCCCGATACTGCCCGTCATCCGAAACCACATTCACGCCTTCCAAATCCGCAATGAAATATTCGTCCTCTTCTAATTTCACTGCATTTTCCCTGGTGACCAAAAGACTTTTTCCTTTATACTTCTCAATGTCGTTTATACTGTCAAAACCTTTGAATTTTAATATCACAAACTGCTTAAAGAACTTCACGGACTCAATCCGCATACTAAGCGTCTCTTTTCCCGTATCCAGCAGTACCTCTTTCAATTTTTTAAAACGATTTACATCGTCTGTGGTGGGGAACACCTTCACTTCTCCCTTGATTCCATGAGTGGAAGAAATAATCCCCACCTGCAATAGATTTTCCATTCAAACCTCCCTGCCGCATAAAGCATCCTTACGTTAACAACAGGCAGCCCGCCGCGCGAACTGCCCTATGTTTTAGCCTAGACGATTTCCACGTCTACTCTTTGATTTTCTTTGGATGATGCTGCCTTTACCACAGAGCGGATCGCTTTTGCGATTCTTCCCTGCTTCCCGATTACTTTTCCCATATCAGATGCAGCGACATGAAGTTCAATGGTAATATGCTTACCCTCTTCCTTCTGAGTCACAACAACCTCATCCGGATGATCAACAAGTGCTTTTGCAATTATTTCAACTAATTCCTTCATCGTCCACCTCCAAACAAGTTGCCGGTTCCATATTATTTTTCAATGCCTGCCTGCTTGAAAATCCTGCTGACAACTTCTGTAGGCTGCGCACCGTTTGCAAGCCACTTTTTAGCCAGCTCTTCATTTACATGAAAAGTGCTGGGATCTGTGTTTGGATCGTAAGTTCCGATTTCCTCGATACATCTTCCGTCTCTGGGTGATCTGGAATCTGCAACAACGATTCTATAGAAAGGAGCTTTCTTCTGACCCATTCTTCTTAATCTGATTTTTACTGCCATGTTTTTCACCTCACATTTTTATTTAATGATATATTTTGAAAAGAAACAACGTCATCTATGGCTGTTTCTAATTTCAACAAAATCAGAAGGGGAACCGCATCCTGCCGAAACCGCCTCTTCCCTTTCCGCCCATCAGACCGGGCATCTGCTTCATCATTTTCTGGGACTGTTCAAACTGCTTTACAAAGCGGTTCACCACCGCCATGTCCACCCCTGCACCCCTTGCAATCCTGCTCTTTCTGCTTAAGTTAAGGAGCTTGGGATTCTTCCGTTCCTCCGGCGTCATGCTTAAGATGATCGCCTCCGTCCTTGCCAGCTGCTTTTCATCCACCATGGACTCTATATCGCCAAGCTGCCTTCCCATCCCCGGCATCATGCTTAAGATACTGGTAAGACCGCCCATCTTGCGCATCTGTTTCATACTCTCTAAGTAATCGTTAAAATCAAACTTGCCCTTTTTCATCCGGGCAGCCATCTCTTTTTCTTTCTCTTCGTCTATAGAGATGTTTTCCTGCGCCTTCTCGATCAGGGAGAGTACGTCTCCCATGCCCAGAATACGGCTCGCCATACGGTCAGGATAAAACTGTTCCAAATCAGAAAGCTTTTCCCCCATGCCCACATACAAAATCGGCTTGCCGGTAACTGCCTTGACGGAAAGCGCCGCACCGCCTCTGGTATCGCCGTCCATCTTAGATAGGACTACGCCGTCGATTTCTATCTTATCATCAAATTCCTTGGCTACCGTAACCGCATCCTGTCCGGTCATGGCATCCACTACCAAGAGCGTCTGATGTACCTCAACCTGTTCCTTGATCTGCATCAGTTCCGCCATCATATCCTCATCGATGTGAAGTCGTCCGGCAGTATCTAAGATCACTACATTGTGCCCGTTTTTTCTGGCATGTTCGATGGCTGCCTTTGCAATGTCCACGGGACTTTGGCTGTTCCCCATGGAGAACACATCCACCTGCTGCTTTTCTCCGTTTACCTGGAGCTGTTTGATTGCCGCCGGTCTGTATACATCACAGGCAGCAAGAAGGGGCTTTTTCCCTTTTAACTTCAGCTTTCCCGCAATCTTCGCCGTGGTGGTGGTCTTGCCGGCACCCTGCAGACCGCACATCATGATGGTGGTGATGGATTTGCCAGGCTGCATCTGAATCTCCGTGGTCTCCGACCCCATCAGGGCAATCATTTCCTCATTTACAATCTTGATGACCATCTGCCCCGGATTCAATCCGTTCATTACATCGGAACCGATGGCTCTTGCCTCCACCGCTTTTATGAACTGCTTTACCACCTTAAAGTTGACATCCGCCTCCAAAAGCGCCAATTTTACTTCCCTAAGGGCAGTCTTTACATCTTCCTCCGTAAGCCTTCCTTTACTGCGAAGATTTTTAAATACATTTTGAAGTTTATCCGTTAAACTTTCAAATGCCATAAATCAAAGCTCCTCTAATATCTGACGGGACAATGCCCCGATTCTTTGCACCAATTCTTCTCTGGTCAGCGCTTCATCAGAAGTCAATGTTTCAAGCTGACCTATGTTTTCTTTTATCTTCATAAAACGCTGCACCAGATGCAGTTTGTCCTCATAGTCCTGCAATATGCGATTGCAGCGCCTCACCAGATCATGCACACCCTGACGGGAGATTCCGCTTTCCTTGGCAATCTCAGCTAACGAGAGATCATTGTAAACCACATCTTCATATATCTTTTTCTGATGTTCCGTGAGCAATTCTCCATAAAAATCATATAAGAGCCCCTGCTCCACAATCTTTTCCATATGCAATCACCTAAAGTAGAATACTACAAGCGAAGAAAGATGTCAAGCATTTTCACTTGACATCTTCATTTAACATCCGCCGAAGGCATCTGTCCTAACAATTTTTTGTATGCCCGGCTAAAAGTAGAATAATCCTTGAATCCACATTCTAAGCTGGCGGCGGTTGCGCTCATTCCCGTAAGGATCAGATTGCGGGCTGAAAGAATACGTTTTTCAAGAATATATTGATGCATGGAATATCCCGTTTCCTCCTTAAATTTACGCATCATATGGTATTTACTTAAATAAAATCTGGAAGAAAGGGCTTCGATGGTCAAATCTTTCCCCAGGTTTTCATTGATATAGTGAATCAATTCCACGATTTTCTTGTCATATCTTGCCATCTTGTGAAATACTTCCGGGCTTTGGATGCAGCATCTGTTCAATTCAATCAACAGTTTGAGAAATAAGATACGGCTGTACATCTCCTGCGCATATCCGCCGTCCTTGTCCACGCTTTCAATCAGCTTCACGGTTTCAAACAGGTTTCTGCTCATGGAAGGAGATAAACGGATGACGCTGTCCTGCTCTATATCTGCCATCTGGAAGCAAAGATCGAGCCTTCCCTCCGGGCAGGAATGATCCTCCAGAAAATCGCTGGAAATATAAAATACATACCTTTCGTAAGTAACGCTGTCATCCACAAAAGGCTTGTGGATCTTCCCCTGATTGACCAAAAGGATATCGTGCGGCTCTAATTGGTAAGTCTTGCCCTCAATGCGGTATTCCACATTGCCCGAAATAAACCAGATCAGCTTGTGAAAATCATGATAGTGATAGACATACTCTCCCGGCACGCTGTCCTTTAGGTGAAACATCTTAAATTTTTCCAGCAGATATCCGCTTTTGACCGATTCCCGGATTTCGTCCATATGCACTCCTTAGTTATTTTCCCCTGCATAGTCCTTCATTCCCACATTTAAATCCACATCGCCCTTAATCCCCGGCACTCTTCCTTTGGAGGAATACTGCCAGATTGCAAAGTCATAAGGGAAGTAGACGGTGGAATCATAATAGGCAAACCACTTATCATATTCTTCGATCTGCTCCATATCCAGCATGATCATAAAGGTCTTCAAGTTTCCGTATATCATAGGCGTATACCCTGCTTCCTTGATGGTCTCGCAAAAGGTGATGGCGGCTTTGGTATATTCTTCCTTGGTCATATCTGCCGTTCTCGCCGAATCGCTGCCGGTTTCCTCTAAATCCAGCACGATCGGATATGTAACATCATAAGGCGCTATTAAATCCAGCACGAATTCCGCTTCTTCCTCCGCCTCCTGCGGCGTTATCGCCTGGGTATAAAAATAAACGCCGGTATGAATGCCGTTGTCGGCAGCACCTTCCATGTTGTCTGCAAAAAATTCATCCTCCACCAGTTTCCCTTCTGAATTTCCCCGAAAGCCTGCCCGGATAAACGCATACGTGACCCCGTTTTCAGAAACCTTTTCCCAGTCGATCTCTCCCTGATGCTTTGAAACGTCGATTCCCTTGTTTGACAGGACGTTATCTGCCTCGCCCATATAAACGATTTCTTTGTTATCCTGTGTGACAAAATTGTCATATACATAATTATGCTTCTTTAAATTTTCCTGTATAGGAAAAAAGGAGTAGCCGCCGTCCGCATAGACCACCACATCCTCGGGATAAAGGGTCCGCAGCACAGAAACGGTGCTGTCCCCGGCGCTCATCATCCGCTTAAATTCATCCAGGGTATTCTGCCGCTCTTCTTCCTCCGCCGTCTGAACTGCTTCTCTCGTATAGGAATCTAAATCTGACTGGGTATAAATATATTCTTCCTGCTTCTCTTCCATCTCCCTAAGCCTTCCCATGACTTCCTGACCTTCATTTCTAAGGCTGTAGTTCTGCAGGACCAAAACGATACACCCTGTAAGCGCCGTCAGGGTGATCAGGCTGAAAATAATATTGGTGATCAGATTCATCTGCTGTTTTCTTCTGTTTCTTTTTGCCGTCTTATTCATCTTCTCTTCTGAACCTTTCCTTCGTAAACCATTTACCAGATAAGTATATTATGAAACCTGCTGTTTTTCAATTGTTTATCCCTGCCATTTTTGCGCGGCTTTTATTTTGTTATAATTTTTCACCAAAATAGCTTTTGTAACCTTCCCCATATATCTCTGTGGCGCTTGAAATGATCATAAAGGCGCTGGCATCCTCCTGCTTTACAATTTCCTCCACCTTATAGGCATTCTGTTTTTTGACTACGCAAAAGATCACCTGCTTTTCCTCTTTTTTATAGGCTCCCGTGCCGGAAAGATAAGTCACTCCCACATTCAATTCTTTTAAAATCCGTTCTGTAATGGCGGCAGACGCATTGCTGATAATGTAAATCATCTTTGCCCCGTCCTTCCCATACAGAACCAGATCCAGCATCTGGGAAGTGGCAAATGCCGACACCGCGCTGTAAAGAACCGTATCAATATTTCCAAACACAATGCCGCCGATTCCGATGATGATGGAATCTATTACAAGAAAGATGGTTCCCGTTTTCAGGTGGGGCTTTTTAAGCTTTAAGCACTTTACAATAATATCCGTTCCTCCCGTGGTCGCCCCGGACCTTAATACATACCCCAGCCCGACCGCCACAAGCACGCCGCCGAACAGCGCGCCCAAAAGCGGCTCTTTAGTCAAAGGCTCCATCTTCTGAAAAACATTGGTTGCAGCAGAGGACACAAAAATCGCATATAAGGTTGAAAGAATGAATTTCCATCCAAACTTCCATATCCCCAGCGCAATAATGGGGATATTCAAGAGCATGAACAACGTTCCTGTCTCAATTGGCACAAGGCGGCTTAAAATAATAGAAAGACCGGACACGCCTCCCGGCGCAAGATTATTGGGATCGATAAACAGGCTGATACCCGCCCCGAACAAAACGGCTGCAACGGTAATCACAACATACTTTTTCACTATTTTCATCATCTGCATGTGCCGTCTCCTTTCTATTGCTGGAAAAACCGTATACTATAGAGTATACGGTTTTTTAGGAAAAATACAACTCGTGTTTAAATGTTCGTTCTGACCACCTTGGGCTGATAACCGTTCTGTTCCAGCGCCTTTATGATCTGATGCTTGTGCTCCGTCCCGAATGCTTCAAGGGTGATGCGCAGTTCCACAGCGGCGTTCCGGTTGATGGAAACAAACTGGTTGTGCTCTAACTTGATCACATTGCCGCTCTGCTTGGCAATCACGTCCGCCACATGGCTTAATTCCCCCGGCTTGTCGGGGAGCAGTACAGAAACGGTGAAGATCCGGTCCCGCATGATCAGCCCCTGCTGTACCACGGACGACATGGTGATTACGTCCATATTGCCGCCGCTTAAGATGGACACCACCTTTTTCTTCTTTACGTCTAAGTGCTTGAGCGCTGCTACCGTAAGAAGCCCTGAGTTTTCAACCACCATCTTATGATTTTCAACCATATCCAGAAATGCCACTACCAGTTCCTCGTCCGGTATAGTGATGATATCGTCCAGATTCTTGCATAGATAAGGGAAAATCTTTTCCCCCGGCGTCTTCACTGCAGTGCCGTCAGCAATGGTGCTTACATGGTCTAAGGTGACCACCTTCCCTTCTTTGATGGACGCCTTTAAGCAGCTTGCACCTTCCGGCTCCACACCGATCACCTTAATCTTGGGATTAAGGAGCTTTGCAAGGGTGGATACGCCTGTGGCAAGACCGCCCCCGCCCACCGGCACCAGGATATAATCTACCAGGGGCAGTTCCTTGAAGATTTCCATAGCAATGGTTCCCTGTCCGGTTGCAACTGCCGGGTCGTCAAAGGGATGGATGAAGGTGTATCCGTTTTCTTTGGCAAGGGCATAGGCATGTTCACATGCCTCATCATACACGTCTCCAAACAATACCACCTCTGCCCCATAACTTTTTGTCCTGTTGACCTTGATCAGCGGCGTGGTGGTAGGCATGACGATGACCGCCTTGGCGCCGTAACACTTTGCCGCATAGGCAACGCCCTGGGCATGATTGCCCGCGGAGGCGGTAATCAGACCCTTTTCCCGCTCTTCCTTTGAGAGCGTGCTCAGCTTATAGTAAGCGCCACGCAGCTTATAGGCGCCTGTAAACTGCATATTTTCAGGCTTTAAATAAACCTTATTTCCCGTCTGGGCACTGTAGAAATCGCTGTACACCAGCTTGGTCTCCTGGGTCACTTTCCTGACGGTTTCAGACGCTTCTTCAAATTTTTCTAATGTCAGCATTTTTTCTTCCATGGTAATCAATCCTCCTGTAATGCCTGCTCATTTACATCAAACAATGCATTTACAAACTGTTCCGAGTCAAATTTCTGTAAATCATCCAGCTTTTCGCCCACACCGATATATTTCACCGGTATATTCAGCTCCGACTGGATTGCAACCGCAATACCGCCCTTTGAGGTTCCGTCCATCTTGGTTAAAATAATTCCCGTAAGATCTGCCGTCTGACCGAACTCTCTCGCCTGATTTAGGGCATTCTGACCGGTGGTTCCGTCTAAGACGATCAGATTCTCCCGGTATACGCCGGGGAACTCTCTGTCTATGATACGGTTCATCTTTTTTAACTCTTCCATCAGGTTTTTTTTGTTGTGGAGCCTTCCTGCCGTATCACAGATCAATACATCCGCACGCCTTGCCTTTGCCGCATTCACCGCATCGTACACCACACTGGAAGGGTCTGCGCCCTGGGCGCCGGTAATGATATCCACTCCCGCCCGGTTCGCCCATTCGGTGAGCTGTTCGCAGGCGGCTGCCCGGTAAGTATCTGCAGCAGCAATCAGCACTTTTCTTCCCTGTCCCTTTAAGATACCTGCCAGTTTTCCCACAGAAGTGGTCTTTCCCACTCCGTTTACGCCGATGACCAGCACCACCGACTGTTTTCTTTCAAATTCGTAGGCGGTCTCCTCCACCTTCATCTGTTCCTTGATGCTTTCGATCAGAAACGATTTACACTGGGCAGGTTCCTTGATATGGTTTTCCTTCACCTGCCTGCGAAGCCGCTCCAATATATCGCTTGTGGCATTTACACCGATATCTCCCATGATCAGGATTTCTTCCAATTCCTCATAGAATTCCTCGTCAATGGAAGAAAACCCGCTGAAAACAGAATCGATTCCGTGGACGATATTGTTTCTTGTCTTGCTCAAACCCTCTTTTAATTTACTGAAAAATCCAGCCATCAGTCATCCAGCTCCTTATCAATCAGATTTACACTTACCAGTGTAGAGACCCCCTTCTCCTGCATGGTGATACCATACAGCCTGTCCGCCTTTTCCATGGTGCCGCGCCTGTGGGTGATCACAATGAACTGTGTGTTCTTGGTAAGTTTATGTAGATATTTTGCAAACCGGGTTACATTATTTTCGTCAAGCGCCGCCTCGATCTCATCCAAAAGGCAAAAGGGAGAGGGTTTCAGGTTCTGAATGGCAAACAAAAGGGCAATTGCCGTAAGTGCCTTCTCCCCGCCGGATAGCTGCATCATATTCTGCAGTTTCTTTCCGGGCGGCTGCGCGATGATGCGGATGCCTGCCTCTAAGATGTCCTCATCTTCCATCAATTCCAGCGTTCCCTTTCCGCCGCCGAATAATTCTTTGAACACCTTGTCGAACTCTCTTCCGATTTCGGCAAACTTTTCATTGAACTGCTTACGCATGGCGGTATCAAGTTCTACGATAATTCCTTCCAGCGTCTTTTCCGCCTCCACCAGATCGTCATGCTGGGTTTTGAGGAAGGTATAGCGCTCCATTAAGTTTTTGTAATCTTCGATTGCATTGACATTGACATCGCCCAGCTTCTTGATCTGTTCCTTCAAAGAAGTGATTTCCTTCTTCATCGCCGTGCGGTCGTTAAGTTCCTCATTCCTTAAAGATGCGGCATCGGAAAGGGTGATCTCATATTCATCCCACATGTAATTGATCTGACTTTCCAAGGCTTCCTGAAATTTCTCTTTCTGGGCATTTAAACGGTACACTTCCTTGTCAAGCCCTGTCATCTTCTCTGCCAAGGCTTCTCTGTCTGTAAAGAAATTCTTTTGCTTCAAAGAAAGCTGTTCCTTCTTCTCCACGTCTTCCTTCAGCTTCTTTTCGGTATCTCCCTGGGTGGTATGGGAAGCGGCAATGGTCTCCTCGATGGAAGTGATATCACTTTGTTTCTTTTCGGTATCTTCCCCGCTTTGTCTAAGTCCCTCATTGATTTCTTCCAGTTCTTTTTCAAAACGGTTTATCTCGCCGTCGATACGGTCTACATTCTGCTGGTGAAAATCCTGTTGCTGGAGCATTTTTTCCACTTCCACATCCCATTCCGAAACGTGGGCGGACTGTCCGGATTCTTCCTTGCGCGCCTCTTCAAGCTCCATCTGAAACTTTCTGATCTGCTGCTCAACCTTCTTTTCCAAAAGTTCAGAGTCTTCCAGTTCCTTCTGGATCTCCTGCTTATTTGCCTTGATCTCCTTAATCTGGTTTTCGATTTCCCGCTCTTCCGCCTTAAGTTCCATGGAACCTTCCGCCGCCTCATCTTTGCGCTCCTGCGCCTTGATTACATTCAGCCTTGCGGTATTCTGCTCGATGAATTTTTTCTGCAAAAGGGCTTTGTCCTCTTCCAGGCTCAGACGGAGTTTATTTCTATCTGCCTTTGTCTGTTCGATCTCATTTAAAAGTCCATCGATCTCTACCAGATACTTTTTGACTTTACCCTCTAACTCTTCGATTTCTCTTCTTCTGCCCAGCAGATTGCTGTTATTTTTGAAAGCACCGCCGCTTATGGCACCGCCTGGCACTAAAAGTTCTCCCTCCAGCGTCACCATACGGATTCCATAATCAAACTTTCTGGCAATCTTTACGGCATGATCCACATGATCGACCACCACGATTCTGCCCAGCATGGCTTTCGCCACATTTTTGTATTTCGCATCTATGGAAACCAGCTCATCCGCCATGCCGATGACACCTTTTTCTTTTAAGGCTTCCTGATTCTTAAATTCCTGGGGCTTGGTGATGCTGGTAAGGGGAAGGAAGGTCGCACGTCCTGCTTTTGTCTGCTTTAAGAAGGAGATCATCCGCTTTGCCGTCTCTTCATCGTCCGTGACGATATTCTGGATATTGCCGCCTAACGCCGTCTCAATGGCAGTTTCATACTTCTTATCCACCTTTATGATATCCGCAACGACGCCTATGATTCCTTTTTCACGTTCCTTGCATTCCATCACCTTCTTGACACTGCCGCCATACCCTTCGTAGCGCTCCGTCAGGTTGGTCAGCGCCTCCAGCTTTGATTTTTCCTGATGGTAACTTACCTGGGTATCCCGGAGTTTTTGATCCTTTCCTGCAAGTTCTTCTCTGATCAGTGCAAGCTTCTCTTCCTTCTGTTCCTGAGAATCATTTAAGTCATGGATTGCATTGTTGATGCGCTCAAATTCTTCCTGTAAATTTTTGATGACCTCTTCCTGTGCCGCTTCGTCCGATTTTACCCTAAGGAGTCTTGAAGTAAGCTCTGCCTTACGGATATTGATCTGCTCCGTCATGGTATCGTAACGTCCCAGCTTTGACTTGATGGTAGCTCTTGAATTTAATGCCTCAATAATCGTATTTTTACCAGATTCAATGTCATTGTTAAGCCCTTCTATCCGGCTTTGGACTGCAAGCAGCTTTTCTCTTGCCTCATTTCTTGCGCTTTCAATTTCTGCAACCTGTTCATCGATTACCTTCTTATCGGCAAGAATGGTCTCTTTATCCTTAAGTTTTTCTTCCATCTCTTTTGAGACCGTTTCTCTTCTTAACCTGAAATGTTCCTCATTGCTCTTGGCAGATTTGATCTGCTCCCGCAGGACATTGATCTCGCCTTCTAATTTGCCGCGGAGCATGCTGGTATCAGACAGAGAAGTCCGCTCTGCTAAAATCGTTTCCTCCAGCATCTCGATCTGACCCTGAATCTGCTCGTATTCTTCTTTGATCTTTTCATACTGACCGGTAGTCTGTTCTAAATCCCCGCTGGCAATCTCAAATTTTTCCTGGGCGTCCTTTAACTGCTCCTGCAGATGACCGTTCTCAAGCAGGAACATATTGACGTCTAAAGTCTTTAATTCCTCTTTCTTTTTCAGATAGATCTTCGCCGTCTCCGACTGCTTTTCTAAGGGACCTGTCTGCTTTTCCAATTCCGAAAGAATATCATTTACACGGATCAGATTCTGTTTTTCATCCTCCAGCTTTTTCTGGGCAGCCACCTTGCGCTTTTTAAACTTCACGATACCGGCAGCCTCATCAAAGAGCTCTCTTCTCTCCTCCGGCTTTCCGCTCAAGATCTTATCGATCTGTCCCTGCCCGATGATAGAGTAGCCCTCTTTTCCGATACCTGTATCATAAAACAGCTCATTCACGTCTTTTAACCTGCAGGGCGCACCATTTAAAAGATATTCGCTTTCACCGGAACGATAGATCCGCCTTGCCACCGTCACCTCATCAAAATCAATAGCAAGCTGATGATCCGAGTTGTCCAGGGTGATTGCCACATAAGCGTACCCCAAAGGCTTTCGCATTTCTGTTCCCGAAAAAATGACGTCCTGCATGGACGCCCCGCGAAGCTGCTTGATTCTCTGTTCCCCTAATACCCAGCGGACCGCATCAGCGACATTGCTCTTGCCGCTGCCGTTAGGTCCCACGATTCCGGTAATGCCGTTATGAAACTTAAAAACCAGTTTATTTGCAAAGGATTTAAATCCGTGAATCTCAATACTCTTTAAATACATATAACACCTACTTTTCCGACATTTCTGCAAGCAGCGCCTGATAGGCTGCCTGCTGTTGTGCAGATTTTTTATTCCGCCCTTCCCCTCTCGCCATTGTTTGTCCGTCAATGACGACCTCCACGGTAAAGACCTTGTCATGATCCGGTCCCGTCTCGCTTACCAGCTCATAGGCGATCGTTCTGCCCTGCTTCTGCATTTTTTCCTGAAGCAGCGTCTTGCTGTCATAAAAAAGCTGCTTGTTCTCCAAATCGGATAAAATGTATTTGTGGATGAATTTCTCCGCTTCCCCGATTCCGCCGTCCAAATAAACAGCGCCGATTACAGCCTCCATCACATCCGAGATGATGGAATCTCTCTTCCTGCCGCCGGTCGCCTCTTCCCCTTTTCCAAGAAGAATGAACTCTCCCAAAGACAGCTCTCTTGCACAAAAGGCAAGCGCCGGCTCACAGACCATGGAAGAGCGAAGCCGTGTCATTTCTCCCTCCGACATATCCGGATAAGTATCAAAAAAGAACCGGCTGGAGAGCAGTTCCAAAACCGCATCCCCCAAAAATTCCAGTCTCTCATAATCTTTCAATTTGTTGACTTTTTGTTCATTAGAAAAAGAGCTATGGGTCAGTGCCTGCAGGAGCAGTTCTTTCTTCTTAAACTCATAGCCTATTTTTGCTTCCAGTTTCTTTAATTCTTCCTGTTTATACATATTTCACCCTTTCGGACAAAAAAGCCCTCGCGGGCTTTTTAGTTCAATGCATTCTTAATCAGATTTACTGCTTCTTCTACGGTTGCTATTTTCTCTGCACCTTCAGCCGGAATTTCAATATCAAATTCTTCCTCTATTCCCATAATAATCTGAAAAACATCTAAGGAATCGGCTCCCAGATCATCCACAAAAGTGGTTTCCATCGTGATTTCTTCAGGGTCAACGTTGAGTACGTCGGCAATTACTTGTTTCAATTTTTCAAATTCCATTTTTCTGTTTCCTTTCTAATTTTCTTCCATAGTTATTTTTTCTTTTATTTTTTGATTGATATTCTGTTCTGTAAAGGTGATACATTGCAGAATAGAATTTTTGATTTCAATTGCTGAAGAGCTTCCATGGGTCTTGACCACAAGACCGTTCAGCCCCAGCATGGGCGCGCCGCCGTATTGCTCTAAGTCAAATGCCTTCAAGGTCTGTTTCAATGCGGGCTTAACGAGAAGCGCCCCAATCTTGCTCCTTAAAGAAGTCATCATGCCTTCCTTGACCTTTTTAATCAAGGTACCGCCTACGCCTTCATACATTTTCAGGATAACATTCCCCACAAACGCCTCACACACGATAACATCAGCCTGACCGGAAGGAATATCCCTCGCTTCAATACTTCCAATAAAATTAATGTCAGGGCAATTCTTTAAAAGCGGATAAGTTTCTTTCACCAGCGCATTTCCCTTCTCCTCTTCCGCCCCGATATTCACGATCCCAACCTTGGGATTCTTTACGCCCATAACGCTTTCCATGTACACCGAACCCATTTTGGCAAACTGCACCAGATGGGAAGGTCTTGCATCCACATTAGCGCCGCAGTCGATTAGCAGTGCACATCCGTCGGCAGTGGGAATAAGCGGTGCAAGAGGCGGTCTCTCCACGCCCTTGATCCTTCCTACGATTACCTGCCCCCCTACCAGGGTAGCTCCCGTGCTCCCGGCAGATACATAAGCATCGCAGGTTCCGTCCTTGACAAGATAAAGCGCCTTTACGATGGAGGAATCCTTTTTCTTACGAATCGCCATAACCGGCGGTTCGGCAGTTTCGATCACTTCCGATGCAGGAACCACTTCTACCTGTTCCTTGTTATAAGTATATTTGGCAAGTTCGCTGTTTATAAGCACTTCCTGCCCGGTCAGGTAAACTTTTACATGACTGCTTTCATTCACTGCATCTATGGCGCCTTTTACAATCTCTACAGGCGCGTTATCTCCACCCATGGCGTCAACTGCTACATTTACAAATTCTGCCATTTTCATACCTCCGTCCACGTACTTCTTAACTATACTAAACCATATTATAAAAATCAAGCAGAATTTTGATTACAAATAATTTTTCATCCATCATTGTTATCCGGTCAACCGATTTTCCACTAAAACATTAAAAGATTCCCTCCTTTAGGATTGATTTCGAACAACACATATAGTGGTTGCCATATACTGCTCTATCGCATCATCAAACACGATAGCATATCTATTATCGGGTGACTTCATATATGTATAAATCCTTTCCGCATACTAAAAAAGGATCCTACCAGCCAGTTTATGAACAAACGCTGCCTCGCTTAGCGAGCCAACTTATTGTAATAAAAAAGCAACCCAATCTTTGGATTGCTTTGTTTCCGCTTTCGCTTAATCAACACTGATGATTTCTTTCTTGTTGTAAGAGCCGCATGCTTTACATACTCTGTGAGGCATCATCAGCGCGCCGCACTTGCTGCACTTCACCAATGTAGGAGCACTCATTTTCCAGTTTGCTCTTCTTTTATCTCTTCTTGACTTTGAAGATTTATTCTTAGGACAAATAGACATCGTTACACCTCCTTATCCGCGTTAAAGATATCTTTAATAGCCGCCATTCTAGGATCTGGGATAAATGTATCGCATCCGCATTCTCCCTCATTTAAATTGTGCCCACACTGCTTACAGATTCCCTTACAGTCTGGTCTGCACAAAACCTTAACAGGCATATTAACTAAGATTTCACCATACAGGAGCGCTTCTGCATCCAGCTCATACCCAGCCATAAATCCCTGCTCGTCCTGATTTTCCGACTGCACATCCGCATCCGGCGAAAACACTTCCTGCTCAAATTTCACATGTACAGGCTGCTTCACCATCTTAAGGCATCTGTCGCAGGGAATTTCAAGTGTCAGATCCATGCTCCCCTTCATCAGGACCTTTCCGTTCTCCAGATTGAAAAACGAAATCTCTACAGGCGACTTGTCGCATATCCTGTAGTCACTTCCCATGTAGGAAAAGCAATCCGGCTCATATATGAAACTTTCTTTTCTCTCTTTTCCCTCAGATGTAAACACATCCGTCAGATTAATCAGCATATTATGCTCCCTATGAATCACACACTTCAACAATTATAACGGCGGTTGCAATATTTGTCAATACCTGCATGAATTTTTTTACAACTGCCTTCACGCCTAAAGCAGCGCAACCGTTTCTCTGGCGATTGCAAGTTCCTCGTTGGTCGGAATGACAAACACTTTTGTCCTGCTCTCCGGAGTGGAAATCAAAACATCCTCGCCGCGCTTTGCATTTGCCTCCTCATCAAGTTCTATTCCCAGATAGCCGAGGTAAGATGCCACCATGGTTCTGGTAAGCGGATTGTTCTCCCCAATTCCTGCGGTAAAGCAGATTACATCCACACCGTTCATGGCAGCGGTGTAGGCTCCCACATATTTTGCCACCCTGTAAGCAAATGCCCTCATGGTTCTGACAGCTGCAGCATCACCTGCGCGGTATGCCTTTTCTAGGTCTCTGAAGTCGGATGAAAAGCCGCCCGATAAGCCTAAGACACCTGATTCTTTATTCAGCACATTCAGAATTTCTTTTACGGTTTTATCTTCCTTATTGCACAAAAACTCTATGATGGCAGGGTCCAAATCCCCTGAACGCGTTCCCATGATCAGCCCCTCTAAAGGCGTAAGTCCCATGGAAGTGTCCACACATTTTCCATTCTTTACCGCGGAAATGCTGGCTCCGTTTCCTAAATGACAGACAATGATCTTTAAATCTTCATATTTCTTATTTAACAGTTCCGCCGCCCTGCGGGACACATAGGAATGACTGGTTCCGTGGAAACCATATCTTCTGATTTTGTAGTCCTCATAATAATGGTATGGAATGCCATACAGGTAAGCTTCCTCCGGCATGGTCTGGTGAAATGCCGTATCAAAAACAGCCGCCATGGGCGTATCAGGCATCAGTTCCATGCAGGCTCTGATTCCGATCAGATTTGCCGGATTGTGAAGCGGCGCTAAATCATTACACTTTTCAATGGCATTCATAACCTCGTCTGTAATCAAGGTGGAGGAGGCAAAGTTTTCTCCGCCGTGCACGATTCTGTGTCCCACTGCCCCAATCTCATCAAGGCTCTTTACAACGCCTGTCTTTGCATCCGTCAGCGCATGGAGGACAAGTTCCACTGCCTGGGTGTGATCCTTCATCGGCGTTTGCGTCTCCACTTTTTCTCCGCCGGCAGGTGTATAGGTCATTTTACTTCCTTCAATACCGATTCTTTCGCAAAGCCCTTTCGCGATCACTTCCTCTGATTTAGAATTGATCAGCTGAAATTTCAGGGAAGAACTTCCGCAGTTGATTACAAGAACATTCATCTCTTTCATGATTTTTCCTTTCCATTCTCCTATTTATCCTAAAAAGCCATTATGCCAGCTGTGCCTGAACCGCCGTCAGCGCTACCACGCCCACGATATCCTGCCAGGAACATCCTCTGGAGAGATCGTTGACCGGCTTCGCGATTCCCTGAAGCATTGGTCCGTAGGCTTCTGCATTTGCCAGCCTCTGCACCAGCTTATATCCGATATTTCCGCAGTCCAGATTGGGGAAGATCAGTACATTTGCCTTGCCTGCCACTTCGCTTCCCGGCGCTTTGGACTTGGCAACCTGGGGCACCAGTGCGGCATCGGTCTGCAGTTCGCCGTCCAGCATCAGGTTGGGATACTGTTCATGCGCGATTCTGGTCGCCTCCACCATCTTGTCCACCAATTCGTGCTTGGCGCTTCCCTTGGTGGAATGGGACAGCATGGCGATAATGGGCTTGGCTCCCACCAGACTCTTAAAACTTTTTGCAGAGGTATCTGCAATCGCTGCCAATTCCTCCGGTGTGGGATCCTGATTCAATCCGCAATCCGCAAACAGGAAGGTTCCGTTTTCTCCGAACTCGCAGTTGGGCACACACATCAGGAAAAAGCCGGAAACCAGCTTTACACCGGGCGCTGTCTTTAAAATCTGCAGGGCAGGCCGCAGCGTATCCGCCGTCGCATGGCAGGCGCCTGCCACCATACCGTCGGCATCATTTGCCTTTACCATGATGACTCCAAAAGTGAGGTAATCGCTAAGAAGAATATCCCTTGCCTTCTCAGGAGTCATTCCCTTAGATTTTCTCGTTTCATACAAAAGATTCACATAATCGTCCAGTTTATCGCAGAGTTCCGGATTAATAATCTTGACCCCGTCAAGCTCTATCTCCAGCCACGTTGCACCGTCCATGATCTTTTCTTCATTTCCGATCATGATGATATCCGCAATTCCCTCTTTAATAATCTGTGATGCTGCAATCAACGTACGCTTGTCCGTTGTTTCCGGCAGAACGATGGTCTTCCGATCCATCCTTGCCTTGTCCTTGATCACATCAATGTATGACATACCCCGTTCTCCTTTCACGCCCGCCTTATCGTTTTTGCTTGTTGCTGTTTCTACTAAAAATTATATTTCAAACCGCTTTTTACGGCAAGCATAACCTTATAAAAAATTGTGTTAATTTCAATACACAATTTGCCTCCTGCCGCATTTTATGGTACATTTTTAATAAAATCATTTTTAAGGTAAACTCTTTGATTTTATTAATAAAATACCGTATGCAAATACGGAAAATTGCGAGGAAATTACATGAGAACTGCAGCCATCATAGCCGAATATAACCCCTTTCACAATGGGCACCAATATCAGATTGATAAGACCAGGCGCCAGACAGGCGCCGACTTTATTCTCGTCCTTATGAGCGGCGACTTCGTCCAGCGGGGCGCACCTGCGCTGTGCAGCAAATATATCCGGACAAAAATGGCGCTTTCAGGCGGCGCTGACCTTGTAATCGAACTGCCAAGCCTTTATGCCCTTTCCAGCGCAGAATTTTTTGCCGGCGGAGCCGTCGCTTTGCTCGATCAGTTAAACGTGGTCGACATCTTATCATTCGGAAGTGAATCCGGGAACCTTTCTCTCTTTGAAAAATGCACCGATACAATCATCAGGCACGATGATGAAATAAATCCTCTTATCCAAAGCAAATTAAAATGCGGCATCCCTTTCCCTGCTGCACGGGCGCAGGCAGTGTCAGAAATCCTTTCTGCTGGCTCAGATGCCGGGGAATTAAATGCACTTTTTGCCTCTCCCAACAATATCCTTGGCATGGAATACTGCAAGGCGCTCGCTGCTTCCAAAAGCGCCATCCGCCCCTTTACCTTAAAACGCGAGGATGCCGGCTATCACAATACCTCCGTCACAGCACATTCTTCCGGGCATATCTCTGCCTCCGCCATAAGGAATGCCTTGGATAAATCGCCCGAATGCATTGCTGCATATGTCCCTTCCACGGTTTACCAGATCATGGAAGAAAACCGGCTTTTCAAAGACCATCTCGATGAGGATGTCTTTTCTATGCTCCTTTACTATAAGCTGCTTACGGAAAAAGAGCAGGGATTTTCCGCATATCTGGACTGCACCCCTGACCTGTCCGATAAGATCTGCAAGCATCTTTCTGACTATACCAGCTTTACCGGCTTCTGCCATTTGTTAAAGACAAAGGAGCTTACTTACACCCGCCTAAGCCGGGTGATGATGCATATTCTGCTCAATATAAGGACACCGGAATTCTTCCGTCCCCCCTTTTTGTCAAGAAAGCTGCATGCCCCTTATGCCAGATTGCTGGGCTTTAAGAAAGGAGCTGCCCCTCTTCTTTCTGCCATCAAAAAAAGCAGCTCTATTTTGCTGCTTTCCAAACCTGCTGATGCCGGCTCCCTTTTAAGCGAGGAAGCCCTTGCCATGCTGCAGCAGGATATTTTCTGCGCATCCGTCTACGAATCCGCCGTTTTTCAACATACTGGGAAGCTGCCTTTAAACGAATTGAAACAATCGCCGATCATCCTCCCTTAACAAGTACAATGCGGTATAAACCATATCGTGGTCCTTAATATACGACTCGGTCGCGCCCTTGATTTTTTCCAAGATAGAGTTTTGCATCTACCCCTCTAAGTATATGGTCGATTTTTTCATTGCTGCCTTCCACAATGCCAAAAGTCATTGTAATGCGGATTCCTTTTTCGTTTTGATAATCTATGCCGCACCTTCTGATCTCAGTCATAAGTTCCTCCACAGATTTTACCGTGCGCTCCAGGTCATAATTTTGAAAAACCAATAGAAATTCTTCTCCGCCCCACCTTGCTGCAAATCCCCTGCCGCGCATATGTTCCCGTAGTTTTCCCGCAATATGCATCAACACGATATCGCCGCACTCATGTCCATAGGTGTCATTCACTTTTTTGAAATAATCCACATCCCCCAGCGCCACACAAAATGGTACGCCCTTTTTCTCATATTCGCTTTGCATCTGTGCAAGCATCTTTTCCCCGCAGCGCCTGTTATAAAGCTTTGTCAGAAGATCCTGCTCGATCAGTTCTCTTAAGGATTTTTGCATGCTCACCGCGTGCTTTCCCATTCCGCCTAACTCGTCGTTGCGCATGAGCACATTGTAATCTAACTCAGCACGCAGGTTACCGCTTGCCACCTTTTCCAAAAACTCTTCTATCTTACGTATTGCGCCCACCAGCTTACCGGAAAACCGCATGGTAAAAAATCCCGCAAATAAAATCACTGCGGCGGCTAAAATAAGGAGAGGCATAATTGCGTGCCAGATAAGCCCGTCTACATACTCCGACGGTTTTCCCACGAAAATCATTCCCACACAGCTGCCGTCTGAATTAAAAAGCGGCGCATAATACGCAAAGTATTTTCTATTGTCAATCAGTACGCTTGCATAAAACGCTTCCTCGCCGCTCTCTAATACATCCCTCGCCACCACTGCGTCAACCTTTGTCCCTGTCATACGTCCGCCTTGTTCATCCAAAATGGTCGTAAGAATCCGGATATCTCCATAAAAAAGAGTGACATCTGTCCCCGTATTTTCCTTCACCTTGTCAATAATGAAAAATTCCTCACTGATCTGGTGTTCTCCTTTAAGGAGGGCAGTCCCGTCCCCATCTTCTGTCACATGATAATCCCCCGGATACAGATCATCATACATCATGAGGATGGTGCTGCTCAAATCCTCCAGCCCTTTTTGTGCCTCCTGCCCTATGGAATCTGCCAGACTTTTCGTACACAAAGCCGTTATCGCCAGTACCAGCAGGACAATGGGTATGACTGAGATTCTAAGCAGTGCCCAGTATAAACTGTTTTGTTCAATCTTCTTCATCCGCCCCTCCAACCGTGCTATGGATTTTAACGGTTCTCATTTACATAAATCTGCACTCTGCTCTGGATAATGGACGCCACATCCTTTGCACTCTTCTGTCCGGCAAAATACGGCGCTGATTCTTCCGTGATAATATTCAGCAGCGTATCATCCTGCTTATAGACTTGGGTAAAGCTGTAAAGCTGTTCTATGAAGGCATCTGTCTCTTCCTTGGTCATCGGCGGAATGATGATTTCCTGCCCATTGATGTAATAGGTGCTGTCATACTCCTCTTTATTTCCGTTTTCATCCATATAGTAGGGTTTTTCCCTTGCTTCAGCAGCAAGTTCATTGAGACGCTTGATACTGATCGGGAATCCGTATCTGACATTTTCCTCCTGATATTCATCGGTTAAGAAGGTCCGCAAGAACGCCCACGCTCCCTCTTTATTGCTTGATTTAGAAGACAAGGCAAACTGCATATCCGCCGAAATGACAGAGCCGTCTTCGTTAGAGGACGGGAAACCGATCATTGTTATTTTTTCCCCGAAAGTTCCCTTTTCAGTATTGTTATAATCTCTGAAATTGCTCAGATAATATACGGTTCCAATTACTTTTCCTTCCCTCCACATAGATTCATAATTATTCCAATATTCGTCTGTAAAGATTTCATCATCAATCTCTTCAGGGAAAGTTTTGATGAATTCAAGCATCTGAACAAATTCATCGGAGTTGAAATTGCAGGTACCGCTCTCCCAGTCGATGAACTGATTCCCCGACATGGACATACAGTACATGAGCATGGTGCTCCTTGTAGTGCTTTCCAAAAGCTGTGTGCCCTCAGGCTTTGAAGCTAACAAATCCATCGCCTCCTGCACCGTCCATCCTCTCTCTTCTCCCACATCAGAAGCCTTTGCCAAGATTGTATGGATAGAATAAGAAGGCACAAGGGAGTACATTTTTCCATTTACAGAATATGCCTCCACGATATTGGGCATAAAATTATTAATGTCAAGTTCCTCATCCTTTTCAATGTATGGCTTTAAATCCTCAAAAAGTCCCTTTCCAATATAACTTTCCACAGGCATTGCATAATTGAGCAAAATGATATCCGGCACCTTTCCCGATGCGATATCTGTATTGAGCCTGCTAAGCCCTGCCATGTAGTCGTCGTCTGTGGCATATAAAGAACCATAATCCACGATGGAAATTCTGTAATCTTCATTTTCCTTATTAAAACTGATGGCACTGCGTCTCACATTCCAATTAGAATCCGCCATGGCTAAGACGATGACCTGCTTTTCCTTCACCTCCTCCGGAGGCACCTTCGTAAACATGGCAAGTGTATTATTTCCCGTATCCATATTATCATATGTCGCAAAGAAATCTTCGTCATTGACGCCCACTACCTGATATAGACCATAGATTTCCAGATCAGAATCGATAAAGCTCATGATCTGTTTTTTGTCAGAATCCCCTATATTATATCCATACACGCCGTAGCTGTCCGTAAGATACAGATCATATCCTTTTCCCGGGTAGAAGAAATAGTTAAATGAGGATCCGGGAAGTTTATTTTTCTCTCCCATCGTCCCCGTTTCCAAATCTACCGTAACAAAAGCCATTCCGCTGTCTTCATAAATTGCCGCAATCAAACTTCCATCCTCAAGGGTAAGAAAGTTTGCACTTTCAAACGCGCTCTGGTTTCCATTTTGCGGCATGACACCTACATAATTGCCCTCCAGGTCAAATTTCATGAATATGCCGTATGAATTGATGTATATGCCTTTCTCCTTGTCCAGGACCAGATCTCTCACATAGAGATAACCATTCTCCTCTCCTAGCTGTGCAAAATCCGGTATATCATTGAGCTTGACAGAAAACAGTTCCTCCCCGGAAAGGGTCATCTTTACAAGATAATAATCGTCAATATATTCGACCTCTCCTGCATCTTCAACTGCTATGTCAGCTGCAATCTCATCTTCGATCCCGTCAGCTGCCGCATCCTCATCTTCCTCACCGGAAGGCGTATCACTAGGCATATCTTCTGGATGGTAATCATTTTTGATGCAATAGATATTTGCATCATCATCCATGCTGATGGAATTGATGCTCATATACTCCGCCAAGGGAATGCGGTAGCTTCCCCCTGTTGTTCCGTCTTCCTTCAATTCAAAAAAGACGATGGCAGAATCTGAACCATCATCCGACCATGAATACCCATATGCATAAATCTTATCCCCTGCCCGGACAATCTGATTGATATTTTGGTCTTTCACTCCCAAGTCCACGTCCTGCATTCTGTATACATAATCCTTGGAAACAGCTGCCGCCTGCGGATCATCTGCTTCCTTTTTTCCACACGCAGCAAAGCCAATGACTGCCAAGGACGCCATCGTAAGTAAGATGATGCTCTTTTTCAACCCTCTTTTTAAAAGTCCTGCCATCTATCCTTTTCCCCTTTCATTTTCAATGCCATCCGGTCCTTTACATCGACTAGGAAATGCCCGGCATCCTTTATGGTCCATTTTTTATGCCGCCATTTGCCAATTGCAAACACCACAATAATGATGATGGGAATCATCAAAAAAATGAACTGGAATAACAAAATCATCGCCTTTACATCTTCCCAGCCTCTTGCGATGTTTTCCCAGTAGGGGAACCTGACCGCACTGATCTGCATGGATCTGGTCCCATAATCAAGAATAACAGGTATCAGCGCTTCTTTCAAGTAACGGGAGGAATTTTCTACCACTACCATATCCGTTTCTTTCACGCCCAGCTTTTCTTTGACACACTTATAGACAAAACCCTTCACCGGGTTAGGCGCCGTCACCTCATAGGTGCTGATCCCGCCGCCTGTTCCATATTCTGTGAGGGTCTCGTTTGATACATAGACAATCGTCTTATCAAGTCCTGCCTGCTCGGCAAATCTGCCTTCCTGCCGCTTGACCACCCCTGTCACATGATGGGGCACGTTTCCAATCCACACCGTCATCCCGGCAATATCGCTGGAACCAAACAGCTGCCACGCGGCGTCCTCGTCCAGCACCACCCCATCCTTCATCAGATCACTGCCGGAAAAATAGCTGCCGCTGACCAGCGGTATGGGATGAAACAGGAAGAAGTCTCCCCCCACGCCTATGGCGGCTGCCTCTAATTTCCCCTTTTCGCTGGTAATTTCAATCGTCCCCATGGAACTGTAGGCATCGATAAACAGTCTTTCTCCATTTTCTCTATTCTTGTCTTCCGCGGAAAGAACCTCATTGAGACTTTGCTCCAACTGCTTTTCAAAGCTCATGATCATATAATCATCCACTTCCACATACTCTGCAAAAAAACAGCTGACCTGGGCGCTTCCGCCCTCCTCGTCCCAGCGCGCCGCCGCCTGCTGATCGATCAGCTGTCCCACCTTATAATCAGACCAGATGGTAAGAATCAGGTACAGGATAAAAGACAGCAGGGCAATCAGTGAAAACACAATCTGTTTCACCGTTAAAGATTTGAAAAAGTCTTTTATCTTTAAAGCCATCTGTCTTCTCCTTCCCGCCCTGCATCTTTCAAGGCTTATGATTCGTTCAGTCTTACCTGTGCTCCCGCTTCTACCGGCTTGGTGGAAGTGGTAATGACATATTCATATCCGTATAGCCCTGCTGATATAGCCGTATTGTTATCATCAGAAGCCAAAACCTCTACATCCACTCTTGTGGCGATATATCGGTTGCCCAGCGGACTGCTCTTGGATTCCACAATCAAAATAAACTTGCCGTTGTTATCCTCCCTGACTGCGCTGTTGGGCACCACCAATTCATAATCCGTGCTTCTCTGCCCTACCGAAACATTGAGCGCCTGCCCTGCCTGGATACTGGCACCGGTGACATTAAACTCAAGCAGTTTATTCTGCCCCGGTTTGTCGGGATCCGGCTTGATTGCCGCTAAAATCACCTGGGCATCATCATAATACCACGCATTTTGAAGTTCCGCCGTATCTCCCACCTGAACCTTCCTTGCCTGTTCATTGGTTACGGAAATCGTCATGGTATACCCTTTTCCTTCCACCTGAATCACCGCGGCAGCCTCTTCCGGCTTGGTCGTCTCACCTGCCTTGTAGGTAAGGGAAGTGACGGTTCCCGCCACCGGCGCCGTGATGGCAGCACCCATGGATTCTTCCTTAAGCTTGGCGATCTCCGCCCTCTTGTCCGCAATATCCTTGCTCGTCTTAGATAAATCCAGTTCTGCATTGATATCCGCGTTCATCTCGGCCTGCTCTTCCTTGAGCAGGTCATACACTGCCTGGGCATTCTTAAGGGCAGCCTCCGCATTGGCAAGCTGGTTCTGATAAGAGGCGGAGGTATACTTGTTTGCATTGGTCTGATCCGCAAGATTCTTCCTTGCCTGATTCAGTTTATCCTGTGCCGACTTTACCGTATCTCCCGGCTGATAGGTGATTGCAGAAATGTTATTGAGTTCTGCTTCTTTTGCTGCCAGCTGCTGTCTTAACTTTGCCAGCATTTCTACATTACTGTCATATCCTGAAAGATTTTCTTCCGCTTCATTAAGTTTTTGAACTGCATAGTTATATTGTGCTTCTGCTGTATCATAATCCTGCAAAAGGGTTCTATAACTCTCGAAATTATCGCTTGCGTCGATCCATGCTTTTAATTCATTGATATTTTTGACTCCACTATAGCCACCAGAAGATGCTGCACTGTAAATCGCCTCCAGCTTTTCCTCCCGCAGCGCCAAGGCTTCATCCCGCATCCTTCTGTATTCTGCAAGCTGCGTTGTTTTATCGACAGGCAGTGTCACTCCGTCAAGAGAAATATTTCCACTATTATTACCACTATTTTCCCCACCAGTATTACCACTCTGGTTATAGCTGAAATTAAAATCGCCATTATTGACAATCGAATCTGTAACGCTTCCCGCGCCATTAATCAGCGTCTGAACATCTTCAATCTGCCGCTTCAACTCATTGATTTCATTCGTGACCCGCGCCTTTTCTGCATTGATCTTATCATTGAACGCCTTCTCCGCGTTTGCCGCCGAGTTCTGCGCATTTGTAAGATCAAGGTCTGCCTGTGTCACCGCGCTTTCCGCCTCTATGGTATTCACATCTGCATTGTTGCTGTTGACGGTACTTTGCAGGGACAGATTATTCAATGCATCCGTGCACTCTTTCACCCGCTTTTCCGCCGCGTCCAGTCTGCTTTGCATATCTGCCACCTTCGCCTGCAGGGAAGCAAATCCATCGATATTGCCGTTGGCTACCTTGCTGATGATTTCGGAAGACACATTATTGCCGAACAATCCCTTCATATAGGTAAGCTGCAGATCATCTAACTCCTTCTGTGCCTGTGTCAGTTCCTCGCTCTCCTTATCCTCCAGATAATAAAGGACCTGATCCTTCTCCACCACATCGCCCTGCTTAACCGCAACACTGGAAATCACCCTGGAGCCCTTTACCACCACATTATAGGGGTCGGTCGCCTCCACGTTTCCCGTTCCCCGCACCTTAGCTGTGATGGAACCGCTCTGCACATACTGGGTCGCCACCTCCGGCAGGGAATAATTCATTATCGTATTTGAAAAAAAGGTAAGCACCAGCATAATCGTCAAAAAGATGATCGCCGCATTTTTGACCCATTCTCTTCTCTTTCTTCCATCCTTTTCATTCATAATCTCAAACCCTTGCCTTTCCTGCGTCCTTAAAAGCCGCTGTTATCCTTTGATTCCGCCCTGATAGGTGATTCCTTCTACCAGATAGTCCTCCCCGTACAAAAATACCAGGATCGGCGGCACCATATATATCGTTGCCACTGCAAACGCCAGCCCGATCTCACCCGAATTGATCTTTGACAAAAACACGGAAAGCGGGTGCTTCTCCTGGTCTGCCAGAAGGATCAAAGGCTGCTCCACCATATTCCAATAATCTATAAAAATCAAAATTGCAATCGAACACATTGCCCCTTTGCAAAGAGGCATACAGATTCTCCTGAAGATCTGCCATTCTCCTGCCCCGTCGATCTGTGCCGCCTCCATCACCGAAGTGGGAATCCTCCTCATATATTTTGTGAGAAGATACACGGAAAAGGGAGAAAAGATACCCGGAAGCCAGATCGCCCAGTTGGTATCCAGCACGTTCAGCCAGTCCGATACCAGATAATTGGGCACCAATGTTACCTGATAGGGCATCAGCATCAAAATAATATAGAGAAAAAAGATTATTTCCTTTATGCGCCCCCTGTACCTGGTAAAGCCATAGGACGCGCCTGATGCCACAAGCAGCTGAAAAGCTACGATCGGTCCCACTAAAATCACGGAATTCCAAAATTTTAAAAGATATTCCGGGCTTTTAAAAAGCACCGTGCCATACTGGCTGAAAGAAACCATATCCGGAATAAATTTCAGATTCACCTTGTCCGAAATATAAACCTTTCCTCCTGTGTCCGTGGTGGCAAATACCTGACCATAATTTGCAGAAATCTCCGATGCCGACATAAAGGAATTGGTAATCGTCAGCACGATCGGCATGAGAAACAGCACCGCAAAACAGCCTGCTATCATCGTTGCAATCAAAATCCTGACCATATGCCTGGTATCCCGCAGCTTCTTTTTTCTTTTTACCTCTTTATCCCAGCGCTGCAGTGAGAGCTCTTCTGCACTGTACTTTTTACCCTTACGTCTGCTCATCCTTCCACATCCTTTCCGAAATGATTCTCGGTAAGGAATAAAATTCCTATAATGACCACCATCACGATTGCCATCATGATCGCCGCCGCCGACATCTTCTGATAATCCAGCCTGCTGAATGTATTATTCATAAAATGCTGCAGCATGTACATGGTATCATAAGGATACTCTCCCTTTAGCAGATAGATTTCCCTGAAAACCTTAAAAGAGTTGATCAGGGACATGATCGTCACGAACAGAATCGTGGAAGACATATATCTAAGCTTAATGCGCCAGAAAATCTGAAAGGAAGACGCACTCTCCAACACTGCAACCTCAATGATATCCTTGGGAATACTGCTTAGTGCAGACATAAACAAAATCATATTGTATCCCAGATTTTTCCATAAAAAAAGAATAATGATGACCACCTGCGCATAGGACGAATTCAGCCAGTCAACCTTATCTGCATGGAAAAACGCCAATATTTCGTTCATCATACCATTATAGTGGAATAAAACCTGCCAGATTAAAACCACCGATGCAATGGGGACCATCATGGGACTTAAAAAGAAGGTCCGAAACTGACTCTTAAATGGAATCTTGCTTTCCAGCATCATCGCAAGAAGCAGGGACAAGACCACCGCTAAGGGAACCGCCGCCGCCGAAAAAGTCAGCGTATTTTTGGCTGCCTGCTGAAAAGCCGCATTCTGAAAAACCATCACAAAGTTATCTAAAAATACGAACTGATGGCTGATCGGATTGTCCACCACCGAATAGTAAATGACAATCATAAAAGGCAGCACGAAAAATAGCAGCACGCCGGCGGCGCTGGGAAACAGATACCCTGCGGATATCCATTTCCCCCTGCGCGTTCTCGGATTACTACCGGTTTTTTTTATTTTCTGGACAGACTTTTTCGTCCCGACTTTTTCTTGCTGCAGGGTTCTCTTTTTTCCCCTGCTCTTAAGAATATGCATTCCTATCCTCTCGATCTACCTGTTCTCATTTACATAAATCTGTACTCTGTTCTGTATGATATTTGCCACATCAGCTGCCGACTTCTGTCCTTTAAAGAAAGGTTCCGTCTCTTCTGTAATGATATTGATGATCTGCTGATCCGTATTTCCTGAAATCTTGTCGGCGGATGCAATCAGTGCCTTTACAGCATCCACTTCCTCCTGTGTAGCAGCCATAATCTCAATGGTGAAATCATTATATCCCCACGTAGTCTTGGGTCTTTCTATCTGATTGCCCTCCTCATCCTCGTCATACTCCGGCGTCATATCCTGCTCAAACTGCTTTTCAAGGGATTCTATCCTTATCGGAAATCCCCAGCTTCCATGCTGCTGCACCAGACTGTCCTGATACTCTTCTTCAATGAGCGTCTTCATGAACTCCCATGCACCGTCTTTATATTGTGATTTGGAAGAAATGCCAAAGCTGCCGCTGGCAGGTACAATCAGGTTTCCTTTTTCTTCCTTGTTAGGGAATCCCACATAAGTGATTTCCTCCCCGAACATTCCTTTCATCATCTGATATTCCTGCACCGAACTTAGTGTAGTCTGCATAAGCAGGACCTTGTTCTCGTGAAGCAGTGTCTCTACCGACTCACGCTCGCTGTAATCCACATCCTCATCATCCGGGAATCTTGCAGCAAATTCAAGCGCTCTCGCAAACTCTTCCCCGTTAAAGAAGCATTCGCCGCTCTCCCAGTCAATGAACTCATCGATATCCTGATATACACAGTACCAGAGCATGGTATTTCTGGAATCATACATCATCACATAGGGCGGATCGACCTCATCCACCAGATCAAGCATTTCTGTCAGCGTCCATCCATTGTCTTCTCCCACCAGAGAAGTTTTAGCTGCAATGGAATTAATGTAGAACACTGGCATGATTCCATATAAACTGCCATCTACTTCATATGCTTTCAAAATATTTTCCAGATATTCTTCTTTCTTGATGCCACTTTTCTCCATATAGGGATATAAATCTTCTAAGACACCTTTACTTGCATACTGGGCAAAATCTACCTGAGATAAATTAATCACATCGGGACAGTTTGCCGTGGTTAAATCTGCACCAAACTGTATCAGACCCGTCTCATAATCATCCGCGCCATATTCTCTTACAACGATACGGTACTGATCGTTAGACTTATTAAAATCAATAATCCGCTTTCTGATATCTGAGTCCATCCACATGGTGCCAAAGATGATTTCATCCTTAACCGTCACTTCTGATCTGTCTTTTTTCGTCAAATAAATCAATTCATAGTCGGCTCCGCCCTCTTCTTTATATGCTCTGGTTATTGCCCAAATCCGACCGTCGGAAAGCTCTCCCACATATTGTACATCGTCTGCATTGACATCCACGTCCAGCCAGTTAAATAAGGTCTCCTTCGTTCCCGCAGCCAAATCCAGCACATAAACCTGATTGTTACTGTTTACGAAAAAGCTGGAATTAAGACCGGTATACAAAGTATCTCCCCAGCCGACTTCAATATTCTGGGCTGCTTCTCCTATTTTTTTCCCTGCCAGATCGATTTTCTTTAATTTTCCGTCAACGCAGGCATATACATCTCCTTCCTTTGAAGATGCCATGCTGTTGATCCACTGATCCCCTGTGTTGATTTCACACAGCAGCTGATTGTTTTTATCCAGCACATAAATCGTACTGTTACCGTCACTTAAATAAAGATTTCCCTGCGCGTCGCCGCATACGCGCTGTATATATATGTACTCTGAGTCAGGAAACAGCTCTGTAATCTCTTTTTCTTCGATTACCGTTCCATCTTCCGAAGATATTTTGTACACGGTCATTTTAAAACCGCCGCTTATCACTTCCCAGTTCTCGTCGTAAACGTAGTCATCGCTTCCGCAAACCATGGTAAGGCTGCCATCCTCATTTGTGACCATGCCGTAAACATTTTCATTTTCGCCCAGTTCATACAGCTTTTGCGCTTTATTTCCAATCAGATCATATCTGTATACCACGCTGCTGTTTCCCGTATCTTCATTCCAGATAGAAGCACTGATATAAAGCGTATCTCCCGACACTGCTGACGAATCCATGTAATCGCATGTGAGATCCAGCTGTGCATACTCGGGGACATAAACGCTTCCCTCCTTGACACCGCCTTCTCCTTCCTGATTTCCTCCGCTGCTCTTTTTGCAGCCTGCAAGCGCTGTGAGGAGAATCCCAAAGAGCACTGCAGCCAAAATGATTTTTCTATTTCTTTTCATGTCATACCTCATAATCTTGTGTCTGTGTCAACATTTCCATACAAACTATAGCATACAAAGCCCTATGAGACAACGCAGATAATCTTAATTTTTTCCTAACTTATTTCTTAATTCTCCGTATTAATATTCCATTTTTCAGGAGCGTGCTGTCGATATAATGACGTTTATAAAGCACTTCCCCTTCCCTTGGAATCTCAATATCATCCTCCTCACAGTTGATGATGACCTCCACATAATTGTCCATCCAACCCACTTTAGTAAATTCAATGACTCTGCGTCTGTTAATCTTGTTGGGGAAATGGAAATTCCGGTCTCGAAGGAGGGGTTCCTCCTTGCGGAGCTTAATAAGGCTGCGCACCATCTCGATCCGCTCATCATACTCACCCGCCTCGATTTTCCCCCAAGGCATACACCTGCGGCAGTCCGGATCATGACCGCCCTCCATGGCAATCTCCGTTCCATAATAGATACAGGGACTTCCCGGCATGGTGAACAGCACTGCCAGCTGCTGGAAAAACTCATCCATATTTTTTACATCCGAGCGCAGGCGCTTGGTATCATGAGAATCCAAAAGGTTAAACATCACGTCGTTGGTCTGCTGCATATAACCCGTATAGCACCTGTTGATGGTATATTCAAAATCTTCATTGGAGAGCGATTTATCAATCCAAAAGTCCTTAATGCTCTCTGCCAGAGGATAATTCATAACCGCATCGAACTCATCCCCTCTTAACCAAGGCATGGCGTCATGCCAGATTTCTCCCAGAATATAAATATCCGGCTTAATCGCCTTCATATGCCGGCGCAACTCCTTACAGAAAAGGTGTGAAATCTCGTTTGCCACATCCAGCCGGATGCCGTCAACATCATATTTTTTCACCCATTCCTCACACACATTCAAAAAATACTCCCGCACCTTGGGATTGTTGGTGTTAAGCTTAGGCATATCATCATAAAACGCAAAGCTGTAGTACTGCCTTGTCCGCGCTGCCCCTTGGTCAAAATGGAAGGGCCAGTCCTGTATCATGAACCAATCATAATATTCCGATTCAGGTCCTCTCTCCACCACATCCCGCCAAGGTGCAAAATTGGCGCCGCAGTGATTGAACACTCCGTCCAGCATAATGCGGATTCCCCGCTTATGCGCCTCCTGTACCAGCGTGCACATGGTCTGCTCGTCCCCGAAATGGGGATCGATTTTCGTATAATCGGAGGTATCATATTTATGGGCGGAAGGGGATTCATTGACGGGCGTCAGATACAGCCCCGTAATGCCGAGGTCCTCCAGATAATCCAGCTTATTGATGATTCCCTGTAAATCTCCCCCAAATAACTCTTCATTGCGGACACTCCCTGCCTCTCTCCATGGAAGCACCCCTTCCGGATCGTTGGAGGGATCCCCGTTGCAGAACCGTTCCGGAAAAATCTGATACCAGACCGTCTTATTGACCCATTCAGGCGTTTCGTTGATGTCCCCGGGATTCATCCACGGATAGACAAAGCACTGCCGGCTCCTTCCCTCTAAGTTCATCTGAGCCTCGCTGACGATGCCGTCCTCAAAATAAAACCATTTTTCATTTTCTGTTTTAATCTCAAAAAAGTACTTCAGCCGCTTGTAGTAGGGCTCTATGGTAGTCGTCCACCACAACTGATTCTTCAAACGCTTCTTGAAAGGAATGTTCATGGCATCCCCCGTCCACATCTCACCGCCGCCCAGAATTCCTGCACTGAACGGATCGCCCTGGATGATGTTGACATACTGCACATCACATCCTGTCCTGATATTGATAACCAGCCGCTCTGCATCCAAAGGATAACAATAATTGTCATTTGCCCTGTGATAAACTGCATTAAAATCCATATTGAAACCTCCCTGAACAATGATTTTTGCTTCCCCTAGTTTTTAAAACTGTGTATGGGTGCAGGAATCCTGCCTCCCCTTTTCACAAACGCATCACAAGAGAATGGATTTACCGGCATAATGGGCGCATACCCCAAAAGCCCGCCAAATTCCACCGTCTCCCCCACGCCTTTTCCGATCACCGGAATGATGCGCACCGCTGTGGTCTTCTGGTTCACCATGCCGATTGCCATTTCATCTGCAATAATCCCTGAAATCGTAGTCTCCTTCGTGTCCCCCGGTATGGCGATCATATCCAGCCCTACCGAGCATACACAGGTCATAGCCTCAAGTTTTTCCAGTGTAAGCGCCCCCGCCTCCACTGCATCGATCATTCCCTGATCCTCACTGACGGGAATAAAAGCGCCGCTTAAGCCGCCCACATAAGAAGATGCCATGACGCCTCCCTTTTTTACCTGATCATTTAAAAGAGCAAGCGCCGCCGTGGTCCCCGGCGCACCGGCATATTCAAGTCCGATCTCGCAAAGAATGTCTGCCACGCTGTCGCCGATTGCCGGCGTAGGCGCAAGGGAAAGGTCCACAATACCAAAAGGCACGCCCAGCCGCTTAGACGCCTCCTGTGCCACCAGCTGCCCCACACGGGTCACCTTAAATGCAGTCTTTTTGATGGTCTCGCAGAGAACTTCAAAGTTTTCTCCCCGCACCTTTGAAAGCGCATTTTTCACCACCCCCGGTCCGCTGACCCCTACATTGATGATCTTGTCCGCTTCCGTAACGCCATGGAAAGCCCCTGCCATAAAGGGATTGTCATCTGGTGCATTGCAAAATACCACCAGCTTTGCACATCCCAGCGAATCCTGTTCCTTTGTGTGCTGTGCCGTCTGTTTGATGATTTCTCCCATAAGCCGCACCGCATCCATATTGATTCCTGTTTTGGTGGAACCTAAATTCACTGAACTGCACACCCGCTCTGTGGATGCCAGTGCTTCCGGAATGGACCGGATCAAAAGTTCATCTGCTGTGGTCATGCCCTTTGATACCAATGCAGAATAACCGCCGATAAAATTGACGCCTACTTCATGTGCCACCTTGTCAAGGGTTTTCGCTATGGACGCAAAATCTGCCGTCGTCCTGCACGCTGCTCCGCCAATAAGCGCAATCGGCGTAACCGAAATCCGCTTATTTACAATGGGAATCCCAAATTCCCTTGCTATCTCCTCGCCTGTCTTTACCAGATCCTTTGCCGCATCATATATCTTGTGATAAATTTTTTCATTCAATCTGTTCAAATCCGAATCGATACAGTCAAGCAGACTGATGCCAAGGGTGATGGTACGGACATCCAGATTTTCCTTGGTGATCATTTCGTTTGTTTCCACTACTTCAAATAAATTAATCATAACTATCCTTTCCCATATCAGAACATCGCTGTCTAAATTCTGTGCATTTTGTCAAAAATCTCTTCCTTCTGGCATTTGATGTCCACCCCGATTTTTTCTCCCAATGCCTTAAGCTCGTCTGCCATCTCGCCAAAATGCTTTTCCATCTGATTGGTATCCACGATCATCATCATATTGAAATATCCTTGTACGATGGTCTGGGATATATCCAGAATATTAATCTTATTTTCTGCCAGGTAAGTGCAAACATTTGCAATAATTCCCACCGTATCTTTTCCCACTACTGTAATAATTGTTTTATTCATTTGCTGCCATGCCTTCCTTATTTTGATATTTGTTTCATCTAAATTATGCGATATGAATCACTTTCGATACTTCGCTTCTCGCCGCCACATACATAGGGAAATCAGAAGTCTTCATCGAAGATGTTCCCTCTTTCCCTTCCATCTGCCGGCACGCCATCGTTACTTCCACCCGCACTGCCTCATAGGCAAGTTCCGGCAGGTTATTTTCCTTGCTAAGGTGCCCTAGTATGACTGCCTGCAGCTTATCGTGCAAAAGACTGCACAAAAGCTGTCCCGCCCTCTCATTGGACAAGTGCCCCCGGTCCCCCAGAATACGCTGTTTCAGATAATAGGGATAAGGTCCCACCTGAAGCATATTCACGTCATGGTTCGCCTCTAAGAGAAGGGCATCCATTCCCCGCAGGGATTCCACCGTATAATCATTGTACGTGCCTAAATCCGTTATGATTCCCACCTTTTTCTTTCCATGAGAAATCCGGTACGCCACCGGCTCCGCCGCATCATGGGAAATCTTCATGGGGTTACACACCAGATCTTTGATGATGATCTTTTCATCCGCCCGCACCGGCAAGAATAAATCCTCCGGTATCACCCCTACAGAAGAGGTCCTTTTAATTGCCTCAATGGTTCCCCTTGTGGCATAAATAGGCACACCATATTTCCTCCCAAGCACGCCAAGCCCTGCAATATGATCTGCGTGCTCATGGGTGATAAAGATTCCGTCAATATCCTGCATGGATAAATCAAGTTCCCGGAGCCCAGCCTCCGTCCGCTTTCCGCTGATTCCCACATCCACCAGAAGGTGGGTAGTGTCAGAACCTACATAAATACAATTTCCGCTGCTTCCGCTGGCGATACTACATATTCTCATGTTTTCTCTCCATCCTGTGCCTTTCTATGACCGCCAATATACTTCAATCACATCCCCCTGCGCAATGGGCTCCATGTATTGGGCCTTGCGCCCGTTTAAAGTGGTGACGATTCCTTTTCCCCGTGGTCTCGACAGATCGATATCGATGGCATCGAACACATCCACGTAAATGTATCTGTCTTTGCCGCTTAGGGTGATGGGACTGTGATTGACGATTACCTGAATCGACTTTTCGTCCGCTTTTGACTCCCCAGCGCTCTTTTCTTCCGGCACATCCTCTAAAGCGGCATTTCCTGTCTCCTTATCTTTTGCATACTCCTGCTTGATTTCATCCTCTGCCGTCGTCTCTTCCGCCTGTGCATGTTCTATGTATGCGTCTTCTATCTCTTCCGCGTCCGCGTCTTCCATCTCTTCGGCTATATCCGTCCTCTGTACCTGTCCAAAAGTCCACGACACCGAAAAATTTTCATATACGGGTGTGTTCCTATCCGCCAGCATGTGGTTCACATACAGATTCATGTGAGGGTCAAGGACAACATCCATGAACTCTATGATCTGTCCTACCGTATAGAAATTGAGAATTTCAATGGAGTCGCCTTCCTGAATCTCATAATAACTGGACTGCAGAACACCATTGACGCTTGCAAACCTAGGCACCTCGATCTTTTTGTCATTGACTGACACCGTAAGGCTCTCTGTGGATTCCGGCAGATCACCAACCGTCATCTTTGCCTTCTCCCCTGCTGTGGATTCTGTCACCTTAATGATATCATTGGCGTGAATCGGTGAATGAATATCTGCCGCCTGCCCGTTGATTGTGATAACGGCAGCTTCTCCCAGCTGTCCCCTTGCCATGCGCTGCCTGCCGTTTACCGTAAAGTTCAGTTCCTTCCCCCTCTTTGGAAACAATCCGTCATTGGGAAATTGTACCTGCATAGCGGCATCCGCCACATTCAATTTATTATTGTCATAAATCTTAATTCTGGTGTCGTTAAAGCTGACAAAAATAAAATTATTGCTCTGCTCATAAAAGTTAAGGCAGATGCCGATGGGCGTAACTAAGAGACTATCCTTTTTGATATCCTCCTCAAACACGATCTGCTGCATCACCTCTTCGCCCCGGAGTGCCACACGCTGTCTTGCTATGCCAAGTTTATCCGCAATGGCATCCGTATAACCGGGAATCTTTCCGCCGCCGCCCACCACAAATACCGCGCTCACCGGCTTGTCCCCATTTAACTCCTTTATTTTGTCTGATGCCTGACTTGCCATGTCTTCCACCAGATCCGCTGTTATCTTTTTCACCTCTTCGCTGGTGATTGTCTGAGGCAGGAGCATAATATCCATATAAGAAATCGTCTCCATCTGCCCTGCGTCCCGTTTGATCTGCTCCGCTGTGGCGAAATCCACCAGGCAATGTCTGGCAATTTCTTCCGTCAGGGCATCCCCTGCCACCGGAATCATTCCGTACGCAAGAATACACCCGTCATTTGTGATGGAAATATCAGACGTTCCCGCCCCCACATCCAGCAATGCAATATTCAGCATGCGGAACTTCTCAGGAATGGCAAGCTGAATCGCCGCGATAGGCTCTAAGGTAAGGCTGCTCACCGACAGCCCTGCCAGTTCCACCGCCTTATACAATCCATCCACCACATCATCCGGCAAAAAAGTAGCAATCAAATCGACGCCTATGGTCCTTGCCTTGTGCCCCTCCAAATTTCCCATGGGATATCCGTTTAGATAATATCTGACCACAGAATGTCCCACGCAATAAAATTTGATTTCGTCCTCTTCCTTTTCTTCAAGAAATTCCTGATAGGCTTTCTCCACGCCGGCTGAAATGAGACCGTATATATCCTCCTGATCCACTTCCTTATCCCCTGTAAACGGATATTCCACATGGGTCGTCACCGTTTTTAGCACACGACCTGCAGCTGCAATACACACCTCGGTAAGCTTCCGCCCCACCGCTTCTTCCAGCTGCTCCTTTACACATCGGATGGTATCCCCCACCTTCTGGATATCATGGATCTGTCCGTCCAGCATGGCTCTGGTCTCATGTTCCTTTACCCTTTGAGCCGCCACGACAAACTGGTCTCCGCTTTTATACCCAACGGTTCCTACAATACTTCTGGTTCCTATATCAAGTCCAAACACCAGCTGTCCCGTATATCTCTTCCCATCCATCACAGATACTCTCCCAATTTTCTGTCGATTTGCCCAAACGCGGCAGACAGATCCTCACTATTATCAATTACGACACTGCAATACTTTTTAAATGCTTCCTCGTCCAGCTGCGACTTTAGAATCGCATCGATCTTTTCATCCGTATAATTTCTGGATTCCTTCAGCCGCCTGCGGCGGACTTCCTCTCTTGCATAAATATACCACATTTCATCCACAATGTCCAAATAACCGTCTTCTATAAGAAGCGCCGCTTCGACAAACAAAAAATCCAGCTTTCCCTCCGCCTTTGCCGCAGCTATTTCATCCAGGATCCTTTTCTTGACTGCGGGATGAATCAGATCATTTACTTTTTGAAGCAGCTCTTCTGACCCAAAAATCTTCGCCGCCATCTTCCCTCTATGTATGGTGCCGTCTTCTTCCAAAATCTCCGTTGATAAAAGACTTACGATTTCCCGGTAGCAATCCTGTCCCGGCTCCTTTACCTTATGGGCGATTTCGTCCGCCGTAAGAATCTTACAGCGATACCTTTCCCCTATATACTGCAAGAGGGCGGATTTCCCTGCGCCGACTCCGCCCGTAATACCAATTATTTTCATATCTCACCTATTATTTTGCCTCATACCAGTCATTTCCCTCATGCAGATCGATTTCCAAATGAACCCGCAGCTGCGCCGCATGACTCATTTCCTCTTCCAATATCAGCTTCACCTGCTGCGCTTCTTCTTTTACCGTCTCAATGAGCAGTTCATCATGCACCTGCAAAATCAATTTTGATTTTAGATTTTCTTTTTTCAGCCGCTTGTAGACCCGGATCATGGCAATCTTGATCACATCCGCCGCCGTTCCCTGTATAGGGGAGTTCATGGCAACCCGCTCACCAAAGGAACGCTGCATAAAATTGCTGGAGCTAAGTTCCGGCACTGGTCTGCGCCTGCCGAACATGGTCGTCACATATCCTTTTTCCTTGGCATCCGCCACTGCCTGATCAAGGAAATTTTTTACTCCCGGATATGCCGCAAAATATTGTTCTATATATTCAGCCGCCTCTTTCCTCGTGATACTTAAATCCTGGCTTAAGCCAAAAGAACTGATTCCGTATACAATGCCAAAGTTCACTGCCTTTGCATTGCGCCTTTGTAAATCCGTCACCTCGTCAAAAGGAATATGGAACACCTGGGATGCCGTTATCCTGTGGATATCTGCATGCATGCGGTAAGCCTCGATGAGCTGCTCATCACCTGACATATGCGCAAGGATCCGCAGCTCAATCTGGGAATAATCCGCATCGGTAAAGATGCAGCCCTGTGCCGGAACGAACACTTTGCGTATCTTCCTGCCAAGTTCCATGCGCATAGGGATATTCTGCAGATTAGGGTCCGTGGAACTGATGCGCCCTGTAGCTGTGATTGTCTGATTAAAAGTGGAATGAATACGGTTGTCCTCCCCTATGAATGCCGACAATCCATCTGCATAAGTAGATTTTAGCTTAGCCAGTCCGCGGTACTCCAGCACATCCGCCACGATAGGATGTTCCTCCGCCATTTTCTCAAGCACATCCGCCGCCGTGGAATAGCCGGTCTTGGTCTTCTTTCCGCCCGGAAGTTTCATTTTATCAAATAGGATTTCGCCAAGCTGCTTGGGGGAATTTAAATTAAATTCTTCCCCTGCCTGCGCATAAACCTTCTGTTCCAGCTCATGAATCCGCCCTGTCAGCGCTTCTCCGTATGCCTTCAGTTCTTCCGGTTTTACCAAAATGCCTTCCTTCTCCATATCATAGAGCACATAAGTAAGAGGCATCTCAATCTCATCCATAAGGGACAGCATTCCCGCCTCTTTAAGTTTTTCCCTAAGCACAGGTGCCGCCGCCATGCTCACATATGCGAGGAAGCAGGCATACCAGGTAAACTCCTCCGGCTTACCTTCCAACGCCTCTATAAGCGATGCCTTTCCAAAGCGCTGTGCCCGCTCCGGAATCATCAGCCCTAAATGTTCATTCGCCACATCCGCAATCGTATAATCATTCTTTAAGGGATTAAGCAGGTACGCAGCAAGCACCACATCAAAGAACCGCTCCGTATCATCACTTCCAAGATAATCATACGCACTTTTTATGTTTCCGCAGGAAATTCTGCCCTTTAAAGCAAGCTCCGCCGTCTTTTCTTTCAGATAGCCTTCCGTCAAAAATCCCTGACAGCGTATAAAGAAGGTTTTTCCGTCTGCAAATGCAATTGCAATTCCTGCCAGCGCATCTTCTCCCTTATCCTTAAGCACGGCAAATCCAATTTCCTGATCCGCTTTCTCATGCGCCTGTTCAAACACACGCTCGCAGGCGTCAAGTTCCTCGACCATCTGGAATTTTGCAGTTATATCTTCGTTAGATATTCCTTTTTCAAACTTGGACAGCAGATTCTTAAACTCTAATCTCTTAAAAATCACATAGGCGTCTTCCGTATAGAAATCATGTACTTTCGCCTCCTCAAAAGCAAATTCAATGGGGCTGTCCACGTGGATTGTCGCCAGTGCCTTAGACAGGCGGGCAAGCTCTTCGTTGTCTTTCAGCGATTCTCGTATGGAATTTTTTTTCACCTCTTCCACATGGGCATAAATGGCATCCAGTGAGCCAAATTGCACCATCAGCTCCGTGGCTGTTTTTTCCCCCACCTTGGGAACCCCCGGAATGTTGTCCGCCGTATCTCCCATCAGTGCTTTCAAATCAATGAACTGGATGGGGTTTACCTGATATTTTGCCTCCACATCGGCGGCATAATAATCCTCTATCTCTGTCTTTCCGCCCTTTGTCTTGGGAATCCTGATTTTAATCTTGTCCGTTGCAACCTGCAAAAGATCACGGTCCCCGGAAACCAGTGAGACCGCCATGCCTTCCTTTTCTGCTCTTTTTGCCAGCGTGCCGAGAATGTCATCCGCCTCCAGCCCCGCCTTTTCCATCATCTTGATTCCCATTGCGGAAAGAACCTCTTTTAAAACCGGCACCTGCTCCCGCAGTTCCTCCGGCATAGGCTTTCTGGTGCCTTTATATTCCTTGAACATTTCATGGCGAAAGGTAGGCGCCTTCACATCAAAAGCCACCGTTAAATAATCCGGTGTCTCCTCCTCCAATATCTTAAACAAAATATTCAAAAAACCATAAACGGCATTTGTATGAAGTCCCGCACTGTTTGTGAGATCAGGCACTCCATAAAACGCCCTGTTCAAAATACTATGTCCATCTATTAAAACCAATTTCTCCATTCTTGCGCCATATCCTTCCTACATAAGCTAATTCATATCACTTAAAACAAAACTACCAATAAAATAATCAGCGTAATTCCGGCAATCAAAGTAAGCCCCTGAATCGCATACAAAAGCAGCCTCATACTTTCCCTTAATTTTAAAGTATGCCCCGCCTCTTCCATACAATACTTTAGTTCATTTTGAAGGTCGAATACATTGCCGGATTCCAGCCTTGCCATTCCTTCCGTGACAAGGAACTGAATCGTAAGCTCTTCCTTACATTCTTCGCACTGATCTACATGCTCCATAAATTTCCGCAGATCATCCATTTCAAGATCATCCTCGAGAAATAAAGGAATCATTTTCTCTGCATCTTTACATGTCATGACAGTTCCTCACTGCAATGCCTACACTTAATCTCACTTTATTAAATATACACTAAAACGACGCCAAAGTAAATATCGGACATACCACAAAGAGGAACACAGCCAAAGACTGTATTCCTCCCTTGTGTATCTTATTTTCTAAAGCGATTATCCTTCTATAAAAGCTGTCCTTCCAATACAACTTGCCTTAACGATAAGTCTTCTTTTTTCAGCAGGACAACATTTGCCTTCTTTTGAGGCGCAATACTTCCGTAGCGGTCATAGATGCCTACACTTTTGGCGGGATTTACTGCCGCACATTTAACCGCGGATTCCAGCGGGATTCCCATTTTAAGCACTGCCGTTCTAAGACAGTCCATCAAATTCGTGGCAGATCCTGCTATGGTTCCGTCCTGAAGCGTCGCCAGATTGCCAACCACTTTCACAGCCTGCCCCCCCAAGCTGTAATCGCCGTCCTCAAGTCCTGTTGCCATCATGCTGTCGCTGATCAATATGATGCGGTCGTCGCCAAACATTTTAAAGGTGGTCCTTACCGCTGCAGGATGGATATGCACGCCATCACAGATCAGTTCAACCTCAACCTTCTGTGTGTCTACAGCCGCTCCAACCAGCCCCGGCGCCCTGTGGGTATAAGGGTTCATCGCATTATAAAGATGAGTGACATGGTTTGCTCCTTTTTCAAACGCCAAAACTGCCGTATCAAAATCTGTTGCCGTGTGTGCAAGTGAAATAACCACCTCATCATGCCTTCTTTCGATAAACTCCATCGCGCCCTCTACTTCTGGCGCAATTGCAATCAGCTTCACCATAAAGCCAGAAGCCTCATTCAGCTTGTCGAACATGTCAAGGTCCGGCGTCCTGATGTAAGCGCCGTTCTGTGCGCCCTTCTTGGATGCAGCGACAAAAGGTCCCTCCATATTGATTCCGCAAAGCCTTGCCCGCTTTTCCTTTAGTCCTGCTTCCCTGTATGCCTTTGCTGTTTTGCATATTTCCAGCAGTGTATCCTCCCCCAGCGTCATCGTTGCCGGAACAATATTGGTTACACCAACAGAAGCCTCATAAGCCGCCATCGCATCGATTGCTTCTTCTGTGCCGTCACAAAAATCATGTCCCACACATCCGTGAAAGTGAATATCTGTAAGTCCCGGAATCGCATAACACCCCGTCCCATCGATGACGGTCTTGTCGCTTACCTTCTCCTCGCAATCCACAAAATGATCTTTTTCTATCCAAATATCTTTACTTAAAAATCTTTCATCTTCTGTATATACACTGGCATTTTTAATAATCATAAGAAAATGACTCTCCCTTCCCTGTCAAAAGATCTTCTTTTATTTCACCAGAGATAATGCCGCCTCGTCAGCAACTACGATAACATCATTGTGAAGCTGCAATACAGAAGCCTGTACCTTCGGTGTAATCGGTCCGAAAAAGGCTTCCTTTACGATTTGCGCTTTATCCTCACCGCTTATCACGATCAAGATCTTCTTTGCCTGCATGATTGTCTTAATTCCCATAGTATACGCCTGTTTCGGAACTTCATCCATGGATGCAAAAAAACGCTGGTTGGCTTTCATGGTAGATTCTGTCAGATTCACGCAATGCGTTTCTGCCTCAAATGCCATCCCTGGCTCATTAAAACCAATATGCCCATTGTGACCAAGCCCTAAAAGCTGCAAATCTACACCACCCACTGATGCAATGATCTCATTATAATCTCTGCACGCCTTATCACTGTCCGGTTCCATCCCATCCGGCAGGAAAGTCCTGTCTTTATTGATGTTGACTCTGGAAAACAGCTTGTCATTCATAAAATAGTAATAACTCTGATCATTTTCTCTTGTAAGACCTTTATACTCGTCCAAGTTAACCGTGGTCACCTCACTAAAATCCAAGTCGCCTTTATTATACCATTCCACCAGCTGATCATAGGTTCCAATAGGGGTGGAGCCAGTAGCAAGTCCCAGTACACAATTGGGCTTCATAATAATCTGGGCAGAAATAATGTTGGCTGCCTTTCTGCTCATATCCTTGTAATCTTTTGCTCTGATGATCTTCATTTTGCAATACTCCTTTTTATTTTTTGATTGAAAATACCGGAGGTCCCGAAGGACCTCCGACATGCTAGGGTTTCGGTATTATGATTTGCCTATAATACCTTATAACATCTTCTTCATTTCGTCAGCAACGAACTGTACCTTTGTGCCGACAATTACCTGTACCGCGGTTTTGCTCGGTCTCATTACGCCTGCAACGCCTGCTGATTTAATCTTCTTCTCGTCAACCAATGTATAGTCATTGATTTCCAGACGAAGTCTTGTGATGCAGTTGTCAAGAGACTTAACATTTCCTTTGCCGCCAAGTCCTTCCAGAATAACTTTTGCAACTTCTGTAAAGTTATCATTGGAAAGAACAACTTTCTTCTCTGCTTCTAAATCGTCATCTTCTCTACCAGGTGTCTTTAAATCAAACTTCACGATAGCGAAGCGGAATACTAGATAGAATACTGCAAAAGCTGCGATTCCGAGAGGAATGATCATCCATGTATTTGCAGCTGCAGGCAATGGTGCGGAGAAAACAAGGTCGGTTGCACCAGCGGAGAAACTGAAGCCGGCTCTGAATCCAACCAATGTAACGATAACGGTAAAGATACCATATAACAATGCATAAATCAGATACAAAGCAGGTGCAAGGAACATGAAACCAAATTCAAAGGGTTCTGTAACACCACAGACAAATGCACAAACAGCTGCGGAAGCTACCAGACCGATTGCAACTTTCTTCTTGCCTTCTTTTGCTGTCTGGATCATAGCAAGTGCTGCACCAGGAATACCAAACATCATACAAGGGAAGAAGCCTGACATGTACATACCAAGACTCCATGAAACGTCTGCGCTTGTTTCGCCTGCCCAGAAGTGAGTCAGATCGCCAAGACCAACGGTATCGAACCAGAATACATTATTAAGTGCATGATGCAAACCTGTAGGAATCAGCAGTCTGTTCAAGAATGCATAGATACCAGCACCAACCGGTCCAAGTCCTACGATTCCGTTGCCCAGTGCAAGCAGTGCACCGTATACAACAGGCCATACAAACAGCAAAATTGCTGCAACAACGATGGAAACAACACCAGAAATAATAGCTACACAGCGCTTGCCGCTGAAGAAAGAAAGCCAATCCGGTAATTTGGTTGTTTTGAATTTGTTATAACAGGTTGCTCCAATGATACCTGCAAGAATACCGATAAACGGATTTGCAATTGCTGAGAAAGCAAGTGACTTGTTTGCGTTTTCTACTACAGAAGGCATCAATGTAGTTACTGTACCTACGGAAAGCAGATTTGTAATCATAAGCCATGATGCAAATGCTGCAAGACCCGCTGTGCCGTCATGATCATCTGCCATGCCGACGCCTACCCCAATAACGAACAGCAATGCCATATTATTAATCAGCGCACCACCCGCTTGAACTAAGAAGAATCCCAAAAGATTCAAAAATCCAGTAATGTTACCACCCTGCATAGTTGCCGGACATAATGCATATCCAATTCCCATCAAAATACCGCAGATAGGCAGACACGCTACTGGAAGCATCAATGATTTACCCAGTTTTTGTAAAAATTTCATCATAAAAATTTACCCCCTTGTCTTTTCATTTTGCCCTAGCCACAAAATGATGATTTGTTTTTTGCTTCTATAGATTGCCTTCTGAAATTCTACCGGCAGTTCCCGCAGTATTTCATCCGGTCCCTCTACCATGTTGAGATGTTGCCGTGCCTTAGGCACTTGCTGCACTTACTTAAAGCAGGTCATCACTTCATCTCCTGCTTCCACCATTCCTTCCGTCTTGCATGTGATTTCGGAAAAATCAGAACTGTTACAGATGATCATGGGTGTCACCGTATCGTACCCAGCCTTGCTGATTGCCTCCATATCTGCTTCCAGAAGAAGGTCGCCCCGCTTCACTTCCTGATCTGCCTCCACTACCGTCCGGAAGAACTGACCTTTCAGTTCAACGGTGTCCATTCCCACATGAATCAGGATTTCAACCCCGTCAGGCGTGGTCACACCTACCGCATGACCTGTGGGGAATACCGTACTTACCACCCCGTCCGCCGGCGCATACACCCTGCCCTCTGCAGGAATGATTGCAATTCCTTTCCCCAAAATCTCTTCCGCAAAGGTGGGATCCTTCACATCCTTAATGGGGATGCACTCTCCCTTGAGCGGAGAAGAAATCACGGTTCCCTTTTTGCTCTTCATAAAATCAAATAATCCCATTTTCGCCCCTCCATGCTTGTTATTTTATTGATAGCCTTTTTGAATTTTATAAGTGTCTCTGGTCCTTTTAATGCTTATCGCCAGATATAGCTTCTCTTCTGCCGTCATAGAGCACTGATACTTCTCTGTCAAAAATGCATTGATATCATCGACCACACTGCATTCCTCTTTACAGTTTTTCCTGATTGCGTTTTGATATTCCTCATCTTCCGCTCCCTCAACCGGTTCAAGTTTGAGCAGACGATGTGCCATATACTTCAAATTGCTCGCCAGCCAGTCCTTATGCATAGAGTTTTCTTTGAATTGAGGAAATTTATCTTCAATCCGCTCAAGCATTTCCCTGATTATTTCTGTCATCCGGAACGTATCACTGATTCTGGAATCATATTCCGCATTTACCATATGAAGCGCTATGGATGCTGCCTCATCATCGGGCATCTGCAGTCCCGTCTTTTCTTCAATCAGGCGCAGTGCATACTTTCCGACCAGATATTCCTTGGGATAAAAAAGTTTGATTTCCCCGAACAATGCGTTTGCAAAATGCATATTTTTTTTGAATCTTTCAATCGCAAAATGCATATGGTCTACCAGAGTAAGATATACATTCTGATTCAATTCTATTCCCACGGAAGATTTTGCAAAAGCAACGATCTCATTTGAAAGTTGAATATATTCCAAGGGGATATTAGAAAGCAACTCCTGAAGCCTCTCTAAACTGTCTTCATTGTCCATTTTGAAAATCTTTTCTACAAGATTTTCGTCTATTTCCTGCCCCGGCTTCTTGCCGAAACCGATGCCCTTTCCCATGACTACAAGTTCTCTGCCGTCGTGATCGACACACGATACCACACTGTTGTTGATTATCTTCGTGACTTTCATAACTTTTCCTGCGTATTTCCCTTTTAAGCTATTTCTTTTGCAGGGATCATCTGCCGGAAAGCATTCTGCCCAAAAAACTAATAAAAAGGACCAAATTTTATAATGCAATCTACCTAATGTGATTCATTTACAAAATTTGGTCTTGCCTGCCGAACAGTAACACCCCATATATTGCCCTTATGACCATATCTTAGCATTCTATCCAACTAATGTCAAGTACAATATCATTTGTTTTCGTCATTTTGTCTGGTTTTATAATTATGTTGTCATTATTTTTATGTATTTATACAATCAATGGAAAATTTTCTGTTTTTTTCGTAATATCATTTGTATAAATTGTTCCAATACAAAGCATACATTGATTTTCATTAAAAGAAAAAAGTTTGAAAAATCCGTTTGACTGGATTTTCCAAACTTTTGTTTACTGCCGGCGATGGGACTTGAACCCATACGTGGTTGCCCACAACAGATTTTGAGTCTGCCTCGTCTGCCATTCCGACACGCCGGCGTCAGCCTTTAACAGCCGAATATTATAATACCATACCCAGCTGTCATTGACAAGTTTTTTTTAAAATTCCTTTTCAAGATTCTGATAGATGGCAAGACAGTCAAGTGTTGCGAAATAATCTTTAGGCGTCTCTGCTCTTCTTATCATCTCCACGCTTCCGTCTTCTTTCAAAAGCAGTTCAGCGGATTTAAGCTTTCCGTTATAGTTATATCCCATGGCGTATCCGTGAGCGCCTGTATCATGAATGACCAGATAATCCCCCTTTTCAATCTGAGGAAGCATTCTGTCCACCGCAAACTTATCGTTATTCTCACACAAAGAGCCGGCGATATCGTATTTATGATCGCAGGGTGCATTCTCCTTGCCCAGGACGGTGATATGGTGGTATGCACCATACATTGCAGGGCGCATCAAATTCACCGCGCAGGCATCCACGCCAATGTATTCCTTATGGATATGCTTTTCATGGATTGCCTTGGTCACAAGCTGTCCATAAGGTCCCATCATGAAACGTCCCATTTCGGTGTAAATGGCAACATCCCCCATGTCTGCAGGAACTAAAACCTCTTCAAACACCTTGCGCACGCCTTCCCCTATGACTCTAATGTCATTCGGCTCCTGGTCCGGCTGATAGGGAATTCCCACTCCGCCGGAAAGATTGATGAACTTGATGTTGGCTCCCGTCTCTTTTTCCAGCCTTACTGCCAGCTCGAACAGCTGCCTTGCCAAAATCGGATAATATTCATTGGTCACTGTATTGCTTGCTAAGAATGCATGTATGCCAAAATTCTTTACTCCCTTTTCTTTTAAAAGGCGGTACCCCTCAAACATCTGCTCCGTGGTAAAGCCATACTTAGAATCACCCGGATTGTCCATGATTCCATTGCTCATCTTGAACACGCCCCCGGGATTATAGCGGCAGCTCATTGTCTCCGGTAATTTACCAAGAATATTCTCTACAAAATCAATATGAGTGATATCATCCAAATTGATAATTGCCCCTATCTTAGCGGCATACGCATACTCTTCCTCCGGTGTCTCATTGGAGGAAAACATAATATCTGCCCCCTCCATTCCCATCGCCTTACTGAGCATCAGCTCCGTCATGGAAGAGCAATCGCAGCCACATCCATATTCCCTCAAAATCTGAATCAGACAGGGATTCGGCGTTGCCTTTACTGCAAAATATTCCTTAAAACCCGGATTCCACGAGAATGCCTCCTTTACAGCCTTTGCATTTTCCCTGATTCCCCTCTCATCATATATATGAAAAGGGGTCGGATAGGTCTTTGCAATCTCATGCGCTCTTTCTTTTGTGATAAATGGTACTTTACTCATTTATTTCTCCTCCTTGTATCTGAATCAATTCTATCTCATTTCTAAGATTTTCTTTAAATACTGTAATAAAATTTTTCTGTCCCGTATACAGGCAGGTATCTTCTTTCCCACCCGTCAATTCGCCTGCAAGTGCGTACTCAGAATCAATGATCAATCTGATATTCTTCTCCTTTTCACTTCCGTTATACCAAATGCTTCCTTCAAGCTGCGCCAAATCTTTCATCTCATCATCTGTTATGATGACCAGCTTGATGCCTCTGGAAATGACTGCGGCAAGTTCATCCTTAAGTTTCTCGATCACCTTTATGGATGCCGATACATAAATCCGCTTTTCGGCTTCCTTGGTCATGCAGATCATCTTATCCCAGATATTCTGGCTTCCCGATATGGTAATATAACCAATTTCCTTTTTATTTGCAGTGGGCATATGCTCTATCAAATATGCCTTTTCCGTGTTCAGACTGCGAATCTTATTTTCACAAAACTCTTCTATCGGCACTGCCATATACTTGCTGGAATTGCCCTCGATCAAGTATGCTGCCCCCTTATCCGTCAGCGCGGAAAGACCGCTGTATACATTAGACCTGGATATTCCCGTATACTTGGCAACCTCATACCCGTTCTGCTCTCCCTGCCTAAATAAGCACAGATAAATATTTGCTTCCTGCCTGGTAAGCCCAAAAGCGCCCAGCTTTTCCAATACAATATTCTCTTCCATCCGCCGCGCCTCTCCTTACTTTCCAACCTATCTATCCATTTCATCACAAAAAGGATTGGAATGCCATTATAGTAGTTCCTTTCAGAACCACTATAATGGCATTCCAATCCTTTGTCAATACCTAATCCTTAATAAATAATTTTTAAATATTTTCAATCTGCCAATCAATCGGCGCAATCCCATTCCTTTTTAAAAATTCATTCGTCTGACTAAAATGTCTGCATCCAAAAAATCCTCTGTAAGCAGACAGCGGACTTGGATGCGGTGCTTTTAAAATCAAGTGTTTCGGATTGGTAAGCATCGGTATCTTACTCTGGGCAGGTTTTCCCCACAGCAGATACACGATTGGACGGTCCTGTGCATTTACAGCCTGAATAATCGCGTCTGTAAACTGTTCCCATCCTTTTCCCTGATGAGACCCCGCCTGATGGGCACGCACGGTAAGCACCGTATTGAGCATCAGAACACCTTGCTGCGCCCATTTCTTTAAATAACCATTATTGGGAATTTCACAGCCTAAATCATCATGAAGTTCTTTATAAATATTCTGAAGCGAAGGCGGCAGTTCCGGCTGATCCGGAAGAACCGAAAAACAAAGACCATGCGCCTGATGCTCCCCATGATAAGGATCCTGCCCCAAAATCAAAACCTTTACTTCGCTAAGAGGGGTTAAATGGAATGCATTAAAAATATCATCTGTCGGCGGATAAATCACATGTGTATTATATTCCTGCCTCACAAATGTATATAATTCCTTGTAATACGGCTTCTTAAATTCATCCTGAATGTACGTAAGCCAGTCATTATCAATCATTGCCATGGCTTTATCCTTCTTTCCTTTACTTTGCGCCTAAATCCTTACCGATATTCCTTTTTCCATAAGATAACGCTTCAAATCGGATATTTCCAGTTCTTTATAGTGGAACAAAGATGCGGCAAGCACCGCCTCCGCTCCTCCGTCTGCAAGAGCCTCATAAAAATGTTCCTTTTTCCCGGCTCCCCCTGAAGCTATGACTGGAATCGACACATTCTGTGCCACAGCTTTCGTGAGTTCAATATCATAACCTTCCTTGGTGCCGTCACAGTCCATGCTGGTCAGAAGAATTTCGCCCGCTCCTAGTTGGTCCGCTTTCATTGCCCATTCCACAGCATCCATCCCCATATCCACGCGGCCGCCGTTTTTATAGATGTTCCACCCTGTTCCATCGGCTCTTTTCTTCGCATCGATGGCTACAACAACGCATTGACTTCCAAATTTATCAGCCGCCTCGCTGATCAAAGAAGGATTCATGATTGCTGCCGTATTCACTGCCACTTTATCAGCACCTTCCCGCAGAATCATCTTAAAATCATCCACCGTTCTGATGCCGCCGCCTACAGTAAAAGGAATGAACACTGTTTCTGCAACCCTTCTTACCATCTCCGTCTTAATTGCCCTTGCATCGGAGGAAGCTGTAATATCCAAAAAGACAAGTTCATCCGCACCTGCCCGGTCATACTCCCTTCCAACTTCGATTGGATCGCCTGCATCTCTTAAATTTAAGAAATTTGTTCCTTTTACCACCCTGCCGTTATTTACGTCCAGACAGGGAATGATTCTTTTCGTATGCATCTTTTATTCCTCCGCAGTTTTATAAAAGGGCTCTATTCCGATAAAATTTTTTAAAATCGTCAGACCAACCTGGGAACTTTTTTCCGGATGAAACTGGCAGGCAAAGACATTCCCCTTTTCTACAGATGCATGGATAAGCGTCCCGTATTCCGTAGATGCCGTCACGATATCCGCATCTTCTGCTTGTAAATAATAAGAATGCACAAAATATACATAAGAATCCTCCGGTATCCCCTGAAAAAGCCTTCCTTTATTTGGGAACTTAAGTGAATTCCATCCGATATGCGGCACTTTGATTCCGTCTTTATCGGGGATACGGACAATTTCTCCTTTAAGCAGACCAAGACCTTTTACGCCCTTGCTCTCCTCACTTCTCTCAAACATCAGCTGAAGACCAAGACAGATCCCCAAAAAGGGAATTCCTCTATGGACCACCTCGCAAATCACTTCCTCAAGCCCATAGGCGCGCAGCTTATGCATGGCATCGCCAAAAGCGCCTACGCCGGGCAGAATAACTCTGTCTGCACCCAGAATCACCTCCCTGTCTCTCGTGATAACTGCTTTCTCACCTAACTTTAAAAGCGCCTTTTCAACACTTTTAATATTTCCTGCGTCATAGTCAATAATCGCTGTCATTCTTTTTCTCCGTCAAACAAGTCTACTCTGACTCCGCTGTTGTATCCTCAGGCATAGAAAATGCTGTTCCATTCACAATAGAGTTTAATTTCATAGTGTATGACACATTGTCATAAGCGTTGATTTCAACAGCCTCTTCCGGCGTGATACCATAATTATTCTGAAGGATTGCACAAATCTGCTGATAAAGCGCATTCAGCTCATCACCGGCTCCATACGTATCCGCACCGCTCAACTCATAATAGCACTTTACACCCTGCATAAGCGCATCCACCGCTTCTACTGGTCTGTTGAGTGTCATATTGTTCTCATAAGACTGCAGTTTTCTTTCCAGTTTCAAAACAATTCTTGCCCTGTTAAAGATAATTGCATCACTGCTGTTTAGCTGCTTATTATATAGAAGTTTGTATACCGTCTCATAGTCTCCTTCATAAAAAGCGTCATTTGCATTCTTCTTATCTGCATATTCGGGAAGGAACGTACTAAAGACCAGAATACTTGCGATAATGGTTGCACAAAATGCAATAAGCACTAATAACTTTTTGGTGCTTAAGACTCTTTCCGTCTTAACCTTTTCTTTCGGCTGCTTTTCTTTCTTTTCTTTTTTTTCTCTTTTAGGCTTTTTCTTGGATTTTGACTTTTCTTCTGCCTCTTCATCAAGTTCTTCGTCCGAACCCTCTTCCTGATCTTTACCCTTTTTTCCTTTTTTGTTTTTCTTTTTCTTATCTTTCTTTGATGCTTTCTTGTCTGACTCTTCGCCGGTTCCGTCTGCGGCTTCCTTTGCTCCGTCTAAGGATTCTTCCTCTTCTTCCTCTTCCATCAGATAATTCATCATTCTTGAGAAAAATCCAACCTTCTTATCTCCTGACTCATTAACACTCTCTTCGGCACCGCCTTCTGCATTATTCAAAAGACCATCTAAATTCACATCCTGTGCGGTATCTTCTGTTTGCTCCACCAAATCTGCATCTGTATCTTTTTTCTTTTTGCCAAATATCTTTGATTTTTTTTCTTTTTTCTTTTTTTCTTTCTTAGCTTTTTTCTCTTTCTTCTTATCTGTCTGCTCCGGCAAACTGCTTCCGTAGCTGGCGCTCTTTTCTAAATCGCTTTCAGAAAAAATAGAAAATTCAGAGTCTGCATCAGGATCCGAAAAAGCATCCATTTGATCAACGTCTACTCCTTCGAGCAATGCCAGCATATCATCATCGGCACTTTCCTTGCTGTCTGCTCTTTTTAAAAGCCCGTTAATCTCTGCCAGATCCATATCCGTATTATCCATACTGTCAATTAAATCTGTCACATCCATGTCATCTGTATCTGCCGGTTCCGCTTCCTGTGTTTCCTCTAAAGCCTCCGGAATATCTGGTATCTCTGGGATATCAGGTATGTCCATGGATGGTTCCCCATCTCCCCAGTCAGACGTATCAAAAAGACCATCCGCATCTGCTTCACTGGTCTGTGCATCCGCCTGCGCCAATATGTCATCCAGGCTGAGCTTCCACTCATCCTGCTCGGGCGATGCATCTTCTCCATCAGCGCTGCCGCTATCGGTTTCTATAACAGGATCCTCCATCAGAGAAATGTTCTCCAGAATGTCATCACCCAACTCTGGGGAGCTTTCAAAAAAATCTTCTACACCAAAAGATGCCTCATCTTCCTTAGGCGCCTTTGAAACATCCCTCATAACCTCTTCCATTGATCTGTTCGATTCATTATCAGTCATTGATTTTAACAAACTGTCAAGATATTCTTCATCAGTAGCCATTGATAAACCCTCTGCTTTCTTTTCCGCTCTATATGTTCACCCAAAAATGACAACACATATTTAGTTTAACATACTAAAGCACTTTAGACAATTCCTTAATAAAATCTTCTGGCTTTTCACAAATGCCATGCCCTCGTCCTTTGATTTCCTCCGAAATCTGATATAACCTGCTATGTACTCTGAATAGCTCTGCTTTCTTATTATAAAAAGCGATTTTCTCAAACGGCCATCTGATTACAGTAGGATATTTCATCCCCACACCGATTTCAAGAATACAAACTTCCTTGTTCACCGTTCCCTGCAGCCATTTTTTGTAAATATTCCATTGATTTAAATACCCTTCTTCCACATAATGCAAGGCATCTACATTATTAAATACAAGAGGTTTTCCGCACTTCGGACAGAGCAGATTTTTCAATTCCTGCTCTGTCTTATCTCCATTTGCAAACAACTTAACCTGCTCCATGATTTTCTCGGGTATATCATATAAATCTGCACTACATCCTTCGCTGCATTGCAGCTTCTCATATCCCCCACACGGCGCCACTATGCGCCCTTGGTCAAGTCCTGATCGATAAATCATCCCATCCATGCAGAGGGATACAATAAAGTAATTCTTTTTTTGAAGTCCCGCGGTTAGTAATTGATAAAACTCTGCTTTTTGGGCTGATTCTTCTTCTATTTTCATTTTACAAATAAACGGAAGAATCCATGATTTTTCTAATTCTCGTACTGTCTCCTGATAGGAAGAATTATTCTTCAAATCAGTAAGCATATCTATTTCCTCTCCCAAGCCAATCAGGACAAGATCCGCTTTTTTTATTTTTTCAGCTATATATTCTATCATTTTCACCGCCTTATATAAATTTATGTGCTGCAGTGATATCATTCATACAGTAAAATTTTATTATTTCCACCGCATTAAAAAAGCCGGAAATAATTCCGGCCCTTTTTAGATGTAAAATTGCTTATTGCTCATGACCTACAAGCTGGTCGATAAGTCTGACAAGATTTGCAATTTCTGGCTTTGATAACTGAGCATCAGCGCCTAAGGCTTCACCCTTCTTCTTCATTTCATCATTAACCAGAGATGAGAAAATAATTACCGGAATATCTTTCGTCTCCTCATCTTCTTTTACAAGTCTGGTAAGCCTGTGACCATCCATAATCGGCATCTCGATATCTGTAATGATACACTGTACCGTGCTCTTTAATGTTCCATTCTGTTTGCTCTTCAAAATAATATCGTATGCTTCCTGACCATTACAGGTATGTGTCAGATTCACATAGCCTGCCTGCTTTAAGGAATCAACAATCAGGCGGTTAAGGAGCAGCGAATCTTCCGCGATCAAAATCGGAACATTGCTTCTTCCACGTACGCCCATCTCTTCGATTTCGCTTACTCTAAGTCCTGTTTCAGGGTTGATATCTGTCACAATCTTTTCAAAGTCAAGGATGATAACCAGCTTATTGTTTAACTTAACGATTCCTGTAGAGATACTTTCCTCTGCGCTTGAAACAGTTGCACCAGGCTTGATAATATTCTCCCAGGAAACTCTGTGAATCCCCATTACGGCATCTACATGAAAAGCAATATCCAATTTATTAAAGTTTGTAATAATAAACAGACCGCCCTCTGTAGACACACCTCTCTGTAGACAATTCTTTAAGTCGATTGCCGTGATCATTGTATCTCTCGGCATAAAAATCCCTTCAATACTGGGATGCGCATTCGGTACAGGTGTTATCTGCTGATAAGGAATGATTTCTTTAATCTTTGCAACGTTGATACCATATGCATTACCATCCAGCGTAAATTCCAATACCTCTAGTTCATTAGTTCCGTTTTCAAGAAGAATTTTTGTATCCATTTTTTCCACCTCATTCTTTTCAGGTTCACACCCGCATTTACCTTCTAGAAAATTATAACATACATCTTTATTTCTAACAATAAAAAAAAGCAGTTTATACTGCTTTTTATCTGTATTAGCTATTATGACTTAAAAATAAATGCCATACCTTCAAAACCGAATACCAGGTTCCATATCTTCCTTACATCCCTTGCTATATCTGTGGTTAAGCTTCCGGTCTATTAGTATCCGTCAGCTGAACACATCACTGTGCTTACACCCCGGACCTATCTACCTCGTAGTCTCCAAGGGACCTTCATCTTATTGATGCGGATATCTCATCTTGAGGGGGGCTTCACGCTTAGATGCCTTCAGCGTTTATCCCTTCCGGACTTGGCTACTCTGCCATGGGACTGGTTCCCAGCAGATGCACCAGCGGTCCGTCCATCCCGGTCCTCTCGTACTAAGGACAGCTCCTCTCAGATATCCTGCGCCTGCGCCGGATAGGGACCGAACTGTCTCACGACGTTCTGAACCCAGCTCGCGTACCGCTTTAA
>CATLAK010000008.1 GCA_949878435.1 uncultured Lachnospiraceae bacterium | reverse complement strand
CATCATAGGTATACTGACGGGTCTGGACATCCCCGCGGTGCTCCTTGATCAGGTTGCCCCGTCTGTCGTAGCCATAACTATACTGTACACCATCTTCCGTCCTGTTTACAAGCTGATTTAACGCATTGTACTGATAAGCTGTTTTGTCGGCGCCGTTCAGCTGTTTCAGAACCCGGTTGCCGAGCACGTCATAGCTGTAGCTTTCCGTTACATCCCCCTCCTTGAGCGACAGCAGACGCCCTACACTGTCATAAGCGTATTCCGTACTTCTTGCAAAGGCTGGTGAACTGCCTTCCCTTAAGGATGCCGTAATGCGTCCCATGGCATCGTAAGACAGCGTCTCCTGCATGAAGGTCCCGTCTTCCATCTGGTACTTCGCGCTTACAGGAAGTCCGCAGGCATTGTAGCCGTATGTGGCAGCGCTGCCGGGCTGGGTCAGGGTAAGGAGCTGTCCTGCCGGGTCGTATGTATACCGGGCGGTCTCTTCTTCTCCCTCTGTCACCGTGGCAAGGCGGCGGTTCCTGTCATAGCCATAATGGACCGTGCTGCCATCGGGGTAGGTGATACTGGTAAGGCTTCCCACCGCATCATAACCGTAAGAAGCGCTCCTGCCCTCCGGGTCCGTCACTTTGACGGGTCTTCCCAGCTGGTCATGCTCCACCGCGGCGGTGCCATTCCAGTCGGTAAGTTCCACCAGTTCTCCCCGCTTGTTGTAGCGGAAAAGGGCTTCTTTCCCATCACTGTAGCCCATATAGACGGGTCTGTTGTTCAGGTCATAACGGACGGTGGTCACTCCGGCTTCCTCATCCGTGATAGTGACGATGTTGCCGTTGCCGTCATAGGTGTATGCTTTTTCCTCTGACAGCGGATTGATTTCTTTGATCCTTCTGCCCTTCTTGTCATACTGGTAGATGGTAACTGCCTTCTGGACTCCCGAATCGGACAGGTATTCCTTAATCTGGTTGTTCATGGCATCATACTCGAAGTTTGTGCTATTGCCGAGGACATCCGTGTGCTGTACCAGATTTCCGCAGCCGTCATAAGCATAGCTGGTAACGCCGCCTTCCGGGTTCGTGACGGATGCGATCTGACCTGTGGGTGTATAAGTGAAGGTAAGTTTATCTCCCGCGGCATTGGTGACGGATACTGCCTGTCCCAGTGCATCGTATTCATAAGTTGTCACGTTGCCGACAGGGTCTGTTTCTGTCAGCACCTGTCCTGCCCCATTGTAGGTGTAAGCTGTCACGCCACCTTCCGGGTCCTTGATGCTGAGCAGGTTTCCGGCTGGAGAATAGCTGTATTCCGTCACATTTCCATTTCCATCGGTCTGGCTTAAGATTCTGCCTAAGGCATCGTAAGTAAAGCTCATGCTGTTTCCTAAGGCGTCAGACATCTGGATCATTCTGCCTGCTGCGTCGTACTGGTAGCTTGTTTCCGCCCCTTCCTGATCTGTCACCTTCGCTATTTTTCCTGTATTGGTGTAGCTGTAGGTCAGTCTGTCATCGTCCTTACTGATTACGTGAATCAGGCGGTTCAGGGCATTGTAAGTGTAGACCCATCTGTTGCCGTTTGCATCTGTATAAGAAATCATGTTCCCGGCTGCATCGTAAGTGTATGTAGACTGGTTTCCTTCCTCATCTGTGACTGCAGTCAGGCGGTTCAGGCTGTCATAGGTGTAGACTGCTTCTCCCCCTAAGGGATTCACCCGTCCGGTCAGATTGCCGTTGCCGTCGTAGGTAAAGGTCGTGATTCCGCCGTTGGCATCGGTGACGGAAAGGAGCTGTCCTTTATCGTCATAAACGTAGTTTGTCTCCTGTCCCAGCGGATCCGTTATCTTAATCAGTTGGTTATTGGCATTGTAAGCATATTCTGTTGCATTGCCCTCCGCGTCGGTTACTTTGGTGCAGTTGCCGCTCTTGTCGTACGCGTAACCGGTCTTTCCTCCGTCCGGCGCTGTTTTTTCGGCTAAACGTCCCATCTCATCATAGCGGTAGGTGGTCTGATTTCCCTCTTCGTCTGTAGAGACTGTAAGGTGATCATCCCCGTCATACTGGGCTGTCTTCGTATGCTCCTCTGCATCCAGCACAGAAACGATTCTGCCCAGCTTATCGTACGTAAAGGAAGTCGTGCCTGCCGCGTTTTGAATAGAAAGCAATCTGTTTTCTTTATCATACGTGTAGGTTGTGACTGCGCCCTCTTCGTCCGTTCTGGTCAAAAGGTTGCCCATCTGGTCGTAAGTGTAGCTTATGCTCTGCTTCATTGCATCCGTCACACTTATGATGCGCCCAGCCGGGTCATAGGCGTACGCCGTCTGGTGCTCCATAGGATCTGTTACGGTCTTCACCTGTCCCATGGTGTCATAGCTGTATTTCACAGAGCCGTCCTGGGCATCCCTTATCTCTGTCAGCTGGTTTGCCGCATCAAAGAAATAGCGGGTGGTATTTCCATTCTGGTCGGTCCAGGATACCCTGTTCCCCATAGCGTCATAGCCATAATGGACGCTGTATCCCAAGGGGTCTGCCACCGTGATCAGATTTCCTTTCTGATCGTAAGCAAACTGATATTCTTTTCCCATAAAATCGGTGGCAAGCAGAATCTGACCCATCTCATTATACACAAGACGCTGTTTATTCCCCATCTTGTCCGTCACGCCGGTGCGGCAGCCATTGCCATCGTATGTAAACAAAAGAGTTCCTTCTTCATCCACAATACCAATCAAATCGCCGGCTGCAGAATACTGATAAGAAGTGGTTCTGCCTGCGGGGGTGGTGTAAGAGGTCATCCTTCCAAGGCGGTCATGGGTATAGGCATAGCTGTTGCCCTCCGGATCCTGCGCCTGCTGTAAATGATTCTCCTCATCATAAACGTAGGTCCACACGTTTCCTTCTTTATCCGTATAGGATGTCAGGTTGTCGTTCTCATCATAAGCATAGGAGCATACATTCCCCCGTTCGTCCTGGGCAGAAATCAGATTGTTTCTCTCATCATAGCAATAGATACTCTCTGTTCCATCCCGATTTACCACCTTTACAGGATAATTGCTGCTGTTGTAGGAAAGCTCTTCCCTTGTGCCGTCAGGATAGATCACGCAATTCATCCGTCCATATTCGTCATAAAGCATCTGGGTCGTACGGTTCAGGGCATCCACCTGCACGGTCAGCTGTCCTTTTTCATTATAATTCTTCTCAATGCCACTTTCCCCGTATTCTACCCGGGTAACCTGCAGATTTGTATTATAATAATATTTTGTCTCATTTCCCAGTTCATCCGTGAAGACGGTTACGCCCTCATCCGTGTCATAGGAGGCAGTGCTCTCGCCCCTTCCGGCAACGCTCTGGGAAACCACTCTGCCATGTTGGTCATATTGATTCGTCAGATAGGGCTCTCCGGAGAAATCCCTTACTTCCAGCAGCCTGCCTTTGTCATCATAAGCAAACTGCATCCCGTTTCCAGCCGGATCAGACAGCGCCTTCAGATGATCTGCCTCGTAGGTGAAGCCGACCCTGTTGCCCAGTGCATCTGATACCCCTGCAATACGTCCATTCTGATAAGCAAACGTAAACATCCTGCCATGCCTGCCCTCTATGCAGACGTTCTGTCCCTTTTCATCTGCCGTGAACAAAAAGGATGCCGATCCGCCTTCCATGATACTGCTAAGGCGCAGATTCTCATCGAATAGATATGCCGTGCCGTCAGATGCTGTAACGGCATAAGATCCATCTTCTTTCCTTTCAAAGGCATAGCTCTCCTGCATTTCTTCCGCCTGCTGGCAACCCTCATTTATGCTAAACGGAATCACAGTATCATAAGGCGTACTGAAATAGAAGTATGCTTCATCCTTATACAAAAGATAGTTAAAGGAATGTGTCCATCCTTTTCCAAGCACTGCCACCGCGTCGTCCCGCTGGGAATCATACATGATGGTAAAGTGCAAGTTATCCCTTCCGTAATCCCTAAGAAGGGTGTAGCTCCACAAGAAAGCGCCTGTCACGGCATTTACGGGATCCATTCCTGTATGTGGGATCCTTCCGTCAGGATAAGTTTTGGGCAGGGCTGTCCCCGTAAGTCCGCTCCATTTGCTGATCTGGGTCCTGATGCTCTGGAGCGGACTGTAGGCGCTGGGACCGGCTGCGTTATTAACTCTGACGCAGTAGGTATGTTCTGTATTCGGTTTTAATCCGTAAAATACTTTGGACATACGGCGGGCGCCCCGCGTAAAGTCCCCTGCAGCGGCACGCATCTGCATGCTCTGGGGTGCACTTGCCGGTACCGGCGTATCTTCACCGTCAAACTGCACATCATAGCTGAGCGCCTTGTCCATCACATCCCAGCTCACCGTTACCGCATTTAACGTGGAGGTGGCGCTGACGCCTGTGGGCGCTTCTAAAAATGTAGTAGCAATTTGAATTGCGCTGTATGCACTGGCTCCTCCTGCATTTCTTGACCGCACAGCATAAGAGTATTCCGTTCCAGGTTCAAGTCCTGTAACTGTCCATGATCTAACAGTCGAACTATAAACTGTCCCCCCTATCTGGACCTCATAACTGGTTGCCCCATTGACATAGCTCCAGTTTACCGTAATGGAATTTGTTGTAGCCACTGCGCTCACGTGTGTAGGCGCCGGCGGCGGAGCTATAAGCGTTTTTACATTTAAGACCGCAGTATAGGCGCTTACCCCTCCTGAATTTCTCGCACGGACTTTACAACTATAAGTGGAAGTCTGGCGTAATCCCGTTATGGTTTTAGATGTTCCTGTTACGCTATAATTATTGTCCCCAACTTGAACATCGTAGCTGGCTGCCCCTGTCACTTTATCCCACACGAGTGTAAATGAATTTGATGTAATTGAAGTGGCTCTTAAATTGGCTGGCATGGCAGGTGCCATTTCCTTGGTCTTGATTGTCTGCCTGGCAGAATAAGGACCTGTTCCTCCTGCATTTTTTGCACGCACTTGATAAGTATAGCTGGTATTTGCCTCCAATCTGGGTATTACGATGCTTGTTGCGGTTGTCGTGTAAGTCGTATTGTTAAATAAGACTTCGTAGCTGTTCGCTCCTGAAACAGCATCCCACAGAACAGTTGCCGCACTTGTTGTTGCACTTGCTCTCACATTGACAGGAGCCCCCGGCGCTGCTGGCAGCGTCATGATTGTCTGCTGTGCAGAATAAGCGCTGGATCCTCCGCTGCAATTTACCTTCACCGCATAAGTATGTCTTGTGTTAGGTGTCAAACTTGAAATCGTCAAAGAAGTTCCGTAACTGGTTCTCTCTGTTCCGTCAAACAGTACGCTGTAATTCCTTGCGCCGCTTACCGAATCCCACCTTACTGTAACCGTAGTCTGCTGCGCCGTGGCGCTTACGTTAGTGGGCGCTGCTGGCAGCGTCCTTATAGTCTTTAGAGAAGAGTAAGAACCTGCTCCCCCCGCATTTTTGGCACGCACCTGATAGTTATAGTCTGTATTGGGGGTCAGGCTCTTAACGATAATAGAAGTCCCTGTCGTCTGATAAGCATTTCCCCCACACATAACATCGTAACCGGTTGCCCCCGATACTCCGCTCCAGCTGATTGTTACAGAATTTACCGTTGCGCTTGCCGTCACATTAGCAGGTACAGCCGGTGCGCCGGGAAGGGTTTTCACCGTCCGTTCTGTACTGTAGAGGCTGGCTGCTGTTCCATACCTTGTACATACAGAATAAGTATAGTTCGTATTGGGATTTAATCCGGTAATGGTGGTTGTCGTCCCCTTTACGCTCCGTACAGTGCCGTTAAACTTCACGTCATAACTGGTGGCTCCGCTTACCGCATCCCAGCTAAGGGTCACAGAATCCCTCAAAGCGACTGCTGTTATATTTTCCGGTGTCTTCGTCTTTGTTTTTACAGTCTGCGCAGTAGTGTATGCACTAGTTCCTCCTGCATTTTTGGCACGCATTTTGCAGGTATAACTTGTAAAAGAAGTAAGTCCGGTGATAGTCGCCGAGGTTCCCTTCACCTCATGCACTGTGCTTCCAACCATCACCTCATAGCTAGTTGCCCCATACGCAGCAGTCCAGCTTAATGTAATCGACTCCTCCGCAGCGCTTATTTTTACATTCATTGGCATTCCCGGCGCATTGGGCAGTGTAGATGCTGTCCCCGCAGTACTGTAGGAACTGGAACCATCCCCATTGTTTGCGCGGACTTGATAGGAATAATTGGTACCCGGATTCAATCCGGTGACTGTCTTGGATGTTCCCGTTACCCTGTAGGTCGTCCCGTTAAACAAAAGGTCATAGGAAATGGCGCCGGGCACTGCATCCCATCCCACCGTCACAGAATTTTTTGTACTTGACTGTGTAATCGGATTGGGCACTTTAGGCGCTGTCTTGACCGTCCTTGCACTGCCGTAAGCACCGGAACCGTTGGCATTATTCGCGCGGACCTGATAGGTGTGGCTGGTATTAGGGGAAAGACCGCTTACCTTTAAGGAATTGGTGGTCACACGGTAGGTCTTGCCGTCGAATATTACATCGTAACTGGTAGCTCCGCTCACCGCCGGCCAGCTCACCGTGACGGAGTTTTCATTTGTGCTTGCGCTAACACTTGTAGGCGCTTTCGGCGCTGTCCTTACCGTCTGCGATGGTCCGTAGGCGCTGGCTCCATCCGCATTTTTGGAACGAACCTGATAAGAATAGGCGGTGTTAGCCGCAAGACCGGTAAAGGTTCTCGAGGTCTTTGTCTCAGCGTATGTGGTGCCGTTAAATAACACGTCATACCCGGTGGCTCCGCTCACTGCGGACCAGCTCACCGTAACAGAATTGTCCGTGGAAGTGTGCGTGATGTTTGTAGGAGCCACCGGTGTTTGAGGCAGTGTCGTGATGGATCTTGTGCTGCTGTAGTCTCCTGTCTTATTTACATTCTTTGCCCTCACCGCATAAGTATGGCTCGTCTTCGGCTTAAGCCCGGTAATCGTCTTGCTGATTCTATCAAGGGAGCTGGTTATGCTATGGACAACATTGTCAAATAAAATATCATAACTGCTCGCCCGGGCAACCTTGTCAAAGCTGACCTCAACAGATGTGGCACTTGCCGCAGCGCTTATATTTGCCGGAACCCCCAACGGGAGATGGTCATAAAAATCGGACAGAATCAATACCTCGGCTCCGTCTGATGTGATACTTGCTCCTGATGACGTATATGCCACCACTACAACCTTGTACTTTTCATTTGCCTTAAGATCAGGCTGACTGGTGTAAGTCGTAGCCGTTAGGTTAGTCTCGTTATAGATGGTGTGGTCCTGTCCCGGAATACGCATATATGCATGATAACGGGCAGCATTAGAAATGCGGGACCAGTTGGCGGTGATTGAGCCATTGCTGTTTAGAATTAGTTTAAGGTTCAATTGTTCCATGTTTTTTCTCCTTTTCTTTTTTTAGCCGGCTATCTTATAAAAAGGAGGAAAAGGGGGAAATGTAAACATGGGGTGGGGAATTTTTTGGTGAACCGTCCGTCTTGGAGTGGGGGAAGAGATTGGCAATTCCATAATATATAAAAATATCCCCAGCGGATGGAACTAGCTAGGGATATCTTTCTTTTTAAGTTACTTGTTTTCATTTGCAAGCATGAATTTTAGATCTTGTATCAGGTTTTGATCTTTTCCTCCGGTCAGTTCTACTGCCTGCCGCATTCTTTTGAGCCCTTCCTTTTTCTGTCCCATTCGGTAAAGTGCCAGTGCATAGCCGCCAAGGGCGTAGGAATCTTTCTCATCTGTTTTGAGTACCTTCTCATTTGCTTCAAGGCAGAGCGCATAGTTGCCGCACATAAATTCGCAGTAGCCTTTTTCTTTGCGTGCGTCTGTGTTTTCGGGATCAAGCTGGAGCACTTGTTTAAGTGCATATGCGGCTTCTTGGTATTCGCCTTGCCGCATGAGGGTGTCTGCAAGTTTAAATAGCGATTCTTTGTCTTTGCACAGCGTATACTTTTCTTCCATCTGTTTCAGGGAAAGGTGATAGGCGCAGTATTGGTTTTCGGAGTAAATATCTCCGTTCATGGTCAATCTGGTGTTGGGGCATCCGCCCAGGCATTTGCTGCCGTAAGTGCAGTTTCTGCAGGCGCCGGATAGTTTGTCTTTGGTCATTTCTCTGCGCCAGAGGAAATTATCTTCATCCTCCCAGATTTCCCGCAGTGTGCGCTGTCTGATATTGCCTTCTATGAATTCCTTGGAGCGGATGGAGGTGCAGCCTAAAATGTCTCCGTTTTGCAAGATGCCAAAGCCGCGGGTACCTGCGTTGCATCCATCCCAGGGGGCAATCAGATTTGTCTGGTAGGCAATCTTTTTGATTTCTATTTCCTTTTTGGTGTAGTAACCAATGCAGTCAGCCAGATAAATTGCAATTCTTCCTTCCTTTGCCGTGTCATAGGCGAAGTCGATGATATCCCTGATCTGTTCCGGTTCCAGTACCCAGTCGGGGCGTTCTTTAAGGTTTCCCATGGGAAGTCCCAGCTGCACCTGCCAGCTCTTGACCCCCATGCCAATCAGCTCTTCTTTTAACTCATGCAGGATATCGATATTCTGCTTGGTAATCGTCGTCACTGCACCGGTGTAGATGCCAAGTTCCTTCATGGTCTGAAAGGCGTTTCTGGCATGTTCAAAGGCGCCTTCTTTTCTGATTCTGTCATGGATTTCCGGCGTGCCGTCGATGCTGATGGCAACGGTTGAAATTCCCCTTTCCTTTAACTCCTGTGCCGTTTCTTTGTTAAGCAGCCAGCCGTTTGTGATGATGTTCACGGCTACGCCGGATGAGGAAAGACGTTCCACCAGCATCGGCACATCTCTTCTCGTAAGCGGTTCCCCTCCTGAAAGTGTGATCCATTTCAGACCTAATTCTGCTATCTGGTCGCAGAGATTCAGCGCTTCTTCCGTAGTAAGCTCATCCGCAAGGGGTTCTGCACAGGAAGAGCCGCAATGACCGCACCGCATGTTACATCCCATGGTGACTTCCCAGACACAGGTAATCGGTTGGTATTTCATATTGGCTCCTCCTTAACGGCGCGGATAACGGGGTCTGGTAATAAACGGCTCACATTCATTGGACACGGATTGCGCGCCGCAGGGATATCCATACTTCATAACTGCATCCTGCGCTCCGCAAAAGTATCTGTACTTCATTCCCGCATCCTGCGCCCCGCAAAAGTATCCATACTTCATGCCTGCATCCTGTGCCCCGCAAGGATATCCATATGCTACCAGCGGATACCACTTGGCATCCGGAAAATCATAATCTGCCGCAGGCTGTCCGCCAAATCTTTCATCCATATTTCTTCCGCTGAACACACCATAAGGCTTCTGCACCTGCGCCCTCTCCCACGGCGGCAGAACACCGTATGGAATTGCGCTGTTTGTCTGGTTAAGCTCAAATCCATATATTTGATTTGCATTTTCGCTGTAAGCAACGAAATCCTCCGTGTTGCAGGGAATGATACTCAATTCCACTTTATATTCCCTTTCAATCCGTTTCGGCTCAAAGGTGCACGCCATAACAAAGGTAAGCTCCCCCTCCGCCTCTTCTGCCGATGACACGCCAAAATAAAACTTCTGCAGGGTAGGCGATACTGCCGGTCCTGCAGCGATCCTGTCTTCTCCTAACAAGATAATTCCCTCCGGCAGTCCTGCCAGGCACCAGCCATACCCTGAAGAGCCCAGCATTGACTGCAGTTCAATTGAAAATGTCTTTCCCTCTAATACTACCATTTTCTGTCCCATTTCGTTTCCTCCTTCCATACATTTGGGGTTTTCATATTACACTTTTATTATAGCAAAGCAATTCCTTCAAAAAAGGATGTGGCATCAAGAGGCGCTCTTTTGGCAACGAAATTCTATGCAGATTTTATTCCATTTCAATACCCTTGTATAAAATTTTTCAGAGTTTCCAAATTCTACATCTATCTATACCAATTATGTCAAACTGTGTTTTTTGTTTTGTATATTCTGACAAAAATGGACCGGCACTTACAAAAATTTCCATTTTTTGCACGTCATAAAGTATAATTTAAAAGTAAGGGGGATTTTAAAATGAGAATTGCAATTATTGATGACTCAGCGGACGACGGAATAATTATTGCAAATTATCTTTATCAATATTTTCACGAAGCCTTCTGCCCCGAATCCGCTGTAATCGAGAAATTTGAAAGCGGCGAGCAGTTTATTGCGCATTTTGCAGAAGGTCTGTATGAACTGATTCTAATCGATTATTTCATGCATACAATGAACGGGCTGGACACAGCAAGAGCGATCCGCCAACTCGATTCTTTTGTCTCTATCATATTCATCACGGCAAGCAGGGACTATGCAATTGACTGCTACAAAGTCCGTGCCTCCGACTATATTGTCAAACCTGTGACCTATGCCCAAATAACGCAGACCATGTCGCTGATCAATATGAATATGCTGCTGGAAAAGCAATGCATCCAGGTCTCCTGCGGCAGGGAGCAGCTTAAAATCTTCTTAAAAGATATCATTTACTGCGACGCCTCCGGTCATTACGTCCAGATTCACGCCCGTGGATGCGCACTTTTGCGTTCCCGTATTTCCTTTGAAAAATTTATTAAATTCCTCCTGCCATACCCCCAATTTCTTTTGTGCTATCGGGGCTGCATTGTCAATATGGATCATATGATCCGAATAGAAAATCTGGATTTTGTGACCATTGAAGGAGAGCATATTCCCATACGGCAGAAAGATTATGGACGGCTGTCTCAGATTTATAACAATTATATTTTTGCAAAAGTCAGGAGCAATCAATCATGGAACCCATCAGAATTTTAAAAATTTTCTTATATGTATTGTTGGATCTGACCCCCTGCCTTATCCTGGCGCTGTCTCCCTTCCAGCGCCATTTCCGCTTTTCGTGCTTAAAAACCTATTTGACTATTCCTCTGCTGTTTTTAACGGTTTTCATTTGCAGGCTGTTTGCGATTCAGGGGCTGCCTGCTGCCAAAGTCCTCACGATTTTATGGATTGGCGTATACCTTGTTCTGTATGCTGCCTGCCTGAAACTTCCTGTCTCTATATTGCTCTTTGTCCTGCTTACCATTTTAAATTATGGCAGCTTTAAGGCAATCGTTGTCAACGGTCTGACTTATCTTTTACCCTTCTCTTCCATTGAGCGTTATTCTTTTTTGTCCAGCATCCTATTGCTGGTTGTTTATTTGTTCACATTTCCCTTCATGTATCAGATGATGATTAAAAAAATCAGCCCTCTGACCGACGAGGCAGACAATAACAGATACTGGCGTTTTCTCTGGCTGGTTCCTGCCACCTTTTGCCTTTCTTATTATTACAATCTCTATGCCAACGGCGGGACTATGGCTTTTTCTTCCAAAGGCAGCAATGTATTCTTTGCCTTTTTGTACAATCTTGGCGCTCTTTTCGTCACCTTCCTGATTCTCCAGCTCCTCAAGGAATGTAATGACAAGCTGCTTCTGGAAAAGGAAAACCATCACCTCGCCCTGCAGTCCATTCGATATGAAAACCTGAATTGCCGTATAGAAGAAGCCCGGATTGCAAGGCATGATCTGCGGCAGCATTTATCTGTCATGCAGTCCTTTTTGCAAAGCAGGGATTATCAAAAACTTTCCGACTATATCCACGAATATAGTTCCACCCTCCCTTCAGATTCGCCTATTGTCTATTGCGATGATTATGCATTAAATGCTTTGATCGTCTATTACGAAAATATGGCAAAAGACCATCATATCCGCTTTGCGGCTGACATTGATTATCCGCCGGAAAACGGAATCCTATCTTCCGACGCCGTTATCCTATTCGGAAACCTTCTGGAAAATGCTTTGGAATCCTGTATACGGGCAGCTGTGACGGATCCTTTTATTTCCCTTCACATAAAGCCCATACATCGCATGATTATAGTTGCCCTAGATAACACCTGTACCCTGTGCCCTGTTCCCTGCAAAGATGGTTTTACATCGGCAAAAGAATCCCGCATGGGAATCGGCACAGTTTCTATCTGCAAAATTGCAGAAAAATACCGCGGCTCCGCACAATTTGAGCTTAAAGACAACGTTTTTTACAGCTCTGTGATGTTAAACCCATAAGCAAAAAGGAGGAATAAAAATGAAAACAGCATTACAAAAAGGAGACATGATTTTATTTTTTGCAGGAGACACTTGGCTGAGCAGGTCGATTTCCTACCTCACCAACGCAGAAGTGACCCATGCCTCCATGGTCTATTCAGAGGATTCCATCATAGAAATCCTCGCCGACGGTCCCCAGGTCAATAAGATCTCCCTTCAGGACAACGAACAGCAGGGGCATAAAGCTTATCTTATGCGCCATACGCCTGAACTTGACTTTGCGCCCCTCAAACAATCTGCAGATACATACCTACAGTCAGATACCTTTTATGACTTTCCCGGTCTGTATCTTCTGGGAGGACTTCTGATCTATCATAAGATCATCCCATCTCCCCAGGTTCTCAAATGCACAGAGCTGATTTTAGAAGCGGGCATCCTTATGCTTGACCGCTTTATTCACCAAAAACTTCTCCATCACACCGGCAAGCCCATGGTCTGCTCACAATTTATCTACCAGCTCTTTTACGACTGCGGAGGAGATTACCGGATCCCCATCATAAACGGATGCTTTTCCCGGCAAGATAAGACTGGCACCGACTGTCAGGGTGAAATCTGCCTAGCCGACCTGCTAAAAGAAGATTCCGCCTTAGAAACAGAAAATGCCATATCTTCCTTTTCCGTGAAAAAAGAAGATATGGACCTTCCTTCTTTGACAGAAGACCTGTCAGAAAAACTATATCTTGCCCTGACCCAATCCGAACAGGCACTGCTTGACTTAAATTTTCAGTCTGCCAGTTCCCATGATACAGGCAAGGTTCTTTCCCGTGCCCGGCAGTTTCTCGATAAGGTCAAGCTGCTACAACAAAAGCTTGGCATGGATTACCCCTTAGATGCCATGTTCGTCACCGTCGCCGACCTCGCCTATCACGCGCCCAGCCTCCAAAAAATTGACACTATTTATGTAAAACGTCTATAAATTTATTCCATCCGTGCACTGGACAGGATTCCTTCCGCCACAGCAAACGGATCATCCAGCGCTGCATCGCCATGCTGTGCAGCGCTTATAATATATGCGTATTCCTCATTGAAGATCCAATACATATGGACCTCGGTTATAACACCGCCTTCATCTTCGCCTTTCAGCTGCGCCTTTACAGTAAGCCCCAGCTCTGTATCCTCATAAAACGATACATCCGCATCAAAGGCATCTTCATTCTCCAGCTCCGCTTTTACCATATCCACCAGAAATTCCCGGTTATTATCGAGTATTTCAATCTCAGAGGCATCCATCCCTGTATATTCACGGCTGATACTGACCAGGCAGTTTGCTGCCGATGCATCCCCGTATGGTGCGTACACATAGGCATCGTCTGTGGACTCTGTCTCGTCCCTGCTCCACTCCTCCGGAATATCAAACGCCAGAGAACCGCCAAACGCCGCGCCTCCATTACCGTCTTCCAAGCGCTCATAAATCTTTTGGTCTTCCCCGCTGATAAACGGGTCCAGCTCCACGCTGTAAGAAATCCCAAAGTTATATCCGCTTATCGTGCTCTCGCTTTTGTATGCATCCTCATCCTCCGGAAGATAAACCTCCACCTGCTCTCCCGAATCTGATGTGAGAAGCTTCCACTGCAGATAGGCATAGCCGTCATAGTCCTGTAAATCCTCTTCCCCCAATACCGGAGGATGCGCCTGATCCTGCTTCTCCTCTTCTTCTCCGGTCTCTTCTGTCTCCTTGCTTCTGCTTTCCTTTTCCGGTTTTTCTGATTCTTCCCGGATTGCCTCAAAGGTGGTTCCAGCGCCTTCGCTTTGCTCCTTTGAGCCGCAGCCGCCTAAGACAGCCGCCGATAGACAGCCCATTATCAGGTAAAGTAACATTTTCTTTTTCATAACTTCCTCCATTTCGATTGTATATGCATTTTCGACTCTCTGCTTTATATACTTTTCAAAATGGATTCCGGTTTCATATTTGACAAATTTTTTTCTTTGGCTACATCCTTGCGCTGTCCGCATTATCCTTGAACCACTGATAAGCCAGCTCCACACCCTCTTCAAGCTCTACCTTATGCATCCATCCCAGCTCATGGAGCTTATCCACATTGGTGAGCTTTCTCGGCGTTCCGTCCGGCATATCCTTATTCCACACGATTTCGCCCTCATAGCCCACTGCCTTCTTCACCGTTTCAGCCAGCTCCTTGATCGTCACTTCCTTGCCGGTTCCGATATTCACATGCTGCTCACCGCTGTAATTCTCAAGCAAAAATACGCAGGCATCCGCCATATCATCCACATAAAGAAATTCCCTAAGGGGCGTACCCGTTCCCCAGAGCTCTACCTCAGGCGCATGATTTACCTTTGCTTCATGAAACTTGCGGATCATGGCAGGCATTACATGGGATCCTTCAAGGTCATAATTGTCATGCGGTCCGTACAGGTTCGTGGGCATACAGCTGATGAAATCATCCCCGTACTGTCTCTTATAAAATTTACACATCTCAAGCCCCGCTATCTTGGCAATTGCATAAGCCTCATTGGTCTCCTCTAGAGGTCCCGTCAAAAGCGCATCCTCGGGAATCGGCTGAGGCGCCATCTTAGGATAGATACAAGTACTCCCCAAAAAGAGTAATTTTTTAACCTGATACTTGTGACAGCAGTCAATCACATTGCACTGGATCTGCATATTCTGATAAGCAAAATCAGCAGGGGCTGTGTTGTTAGCGTTGATGCCGCCCACCTTCGCTGCCGCTAAAACCACCACATCGGGCTTTTCGGCTTCAAAGAACTCCCGCACCATCACCTGATCTGTCAAATCCAATTCCTTGTGCGTCCGCCCTACAATATTGGTATACCCCTTTTCCTTCAAGTTCCTTACAATTGCACTTCCTACCAGTCCCCTGTGACCAGCCACATAAATTTTATCCGTCTTTTCCATCACACAAACTCCTTCTTCCATTTAATAATTATTATAGTTCCATCTAACTATGAATGACATCCTTAAATCCATCTTCTATGGTATCCCCCAAAAAGATGTCTTCCGCCTTTTGAGGCGCTGAAGGGAAATCTCTATATCCCACCCGGTCTCCGGAAACAGGATAATAAAAAGTGACCCCATGCAGTTCATAGCTCATTGTCTCAAAATTTTCATAATCCTTCTGATAGATTAAATATCTTCTGGAAGCCCCTTTATAAACTTCTATGCCAAAAGCGGACAATTTATAAACCCCAAATACTGCCAGCAAAATAAAATATATCTTAAACCTGTCCAGCTGGGGACTGATCTTCAAATACAGATAACCCCACACAAGAACCGGCAGCAGCCACAAAAACACACATCCATACCGAATCAGCGGCGCACTGAAAAGCCAGAACAAAAAGCATACCGCAAGCGTCCCCGTTACATGGAGGAAATCTGCCATATCCTTTTTCCTTTTCCAAATGGCATACACGGTTAAAAGCAGAAGCAAAATGACTCCGCTAAGCGCCATCGCCAGGAAAGCTTTATTAGTTGCGTCCAGATTCCTGATCCATTCAGGCAGCCAATCCATAATGGGCTCCCCGTACCTTTCCACATCAGAAAATCCCCTTCCATATACTTGGATCTCTCTGGCATCATATTCCGCCATTCCCTTAGGAATCTTAAACGCAAAAGAAAAGAAATCCAGCGCCGTAAAAGGATAAATCAGCCATCCCGATAGAATCACATTCCTGATTAAAAAGGGCAGCACAGTCAGAACACCTAAACTCAAAAAGCGGAAAATATCTTTCCCTTTTTTTTCCCTTATCATCATAAACGCCGGCTTCAGCACCAAAAGCAGAATCAGCGCGCCGGAAAGCTTCACCGTAAGCACCACCACGCCAAGCACGCACAAAAGGGCGTAAGGCAGATAAAGCCTTTCCTTCCATTCCATCAGGTCCAGCCACCTGATTATAATAAAGAATACCAATAATACCATAAAGTAATCCGATGCCGGCGATACCATTTCATCAAATATGATCAAGAGATAATACACGGCGGCAAGTCTTGCAAAATCCGAAATCCGCGGGCTTTTAATCCGTTCTTTGGTGAACGCTTCCATGCAGACCAGCGCAAGCAGAAATGCTAAAAATCCTGCGGCGCAGTGATAAGACTGCCCTCCCAAAAACGCCATGCTGTAAAGCGCCGACAGGCAAAACGCCGCGCTGTTATAGGCAAGGCGGCTGTGCAGATTGCCAAGCCCTGGCACCACTCCATATTCTTCTATCCACCGAATGCTCTGGGCATGATACAGACCTGTATCATAATGAATAATGCCCGTGGAAGTCCCATAGGCGAAAATCAAAAACAGCGCCAGAATCAAGACCGCCTTTATAGGCGAAATCGTCAATCTGCATGTCTGCAGTTCTTCTAAAAACTGCCTTTTTAAAACCGTAACGCACAAGATACAGATAAGGAGCAGTATCAAATTAGCCCAAAACCCAACCTTCCAGAAAATACTGAAAAACTGGGCATAGACCGTGACTGCTCCTATACCTGCATATAGGTAACTGGTTTCTTTTCTGCACTGATATGCCTCTTTCCCCCTTAGGAACCTGATACAGGCAAAGCCGATCACATAACAGGTAAACAGCATATACAGCCAAATGAGTATAACCGAAAACATCCGACTTTCCTCTTCTACTTTTGTATCCCTATCTTACTTCCTGCTTTCCCTATATTCGCTGCAGCTCATTCCAGTGATTTCCTTCATGTCATTGTCCATCATCATGGCTACCAGACCTTCAAAATCCACCTTGCGCTTCCATCCCAATGCTTTTTCCGCCTTGGAAGCATTGCCCCACAAGAATTCTACTTCCGCCGGACGGTAGAACTCAGGATTAACGTCTACCAGCAGCTTGCCGGTATCTGCGTCAAAACCTTTTTCATCCACGCCAGTGCCTTCCCACTTGATTGAAATACCCAGTTCTTTAAAAGCGGCTTCCACAAATTCTCTCACCGTATGCGTCTCATTGGTAGCAAGCACATAATCATCCGGCTTATCCTGCTGAAGCATCATCCACATGCCTTCCACGTAGTCGCCTGCAAACCCCCAGTCACGCTTTGCATTCATATTGCCTAAAGACAGCTTCTCCTGCTTGCCGGCAATGATATTTGCAATGGCAAGGGTAATCTTTCTTGTGACAAAATTCTCTCCTCTTCTCGGAGATTCATGGTTGAACAAAATACCGTTGCAGGCAAACATGTTATAGGATTCCCTATAATTGACTGTAATCCAGTAGGAATACAGCTTTGCCACGCCGTAAGGGCTCTTGGGATAAAAAGGCGTGTCTTCGCTCTGGGGCGCTGTCTCGGGAAGTCCTCCGAACAGTTCCGATGTGGATGCCTGATAGTATCTGCAGTTTCCTCCGTTTACGCGGATCGCCTCAAGGAGTTTTAACGTACTTACACCGGTAGCTTCTGCCGTATACTCCGGCACGTCAAAAGATACCCCCACGTGGGACTGGGCTGCTAAGTTATACACCTCCGTGGGATGAATCTCACCGATCAGACGCATCAAATTGCTGGAATCCGTAGTGTCTGCATAATGGAGGAAAAACTTTACATTGTTATAATTTGAGGCCAAAATGTGGTCAATTCTCGCCGTATTGCTGATGCTGTGTCTTCTGACAAGACCGTGCACTTCATATCCTTTCTCCAGCAGCAATTCTGCCAGATAGGAGCCATCCTGCCCTGTAATACCTGTAATTAACGCTACCTTCTGCATATTAATCTCCTTTACCTTTACCATTTGATTTTTATATACTCATAATAATGACTGCTATCACAATTCCCAATATTGCACCCATGAGGACCTGCAGCGGGGTATGTCCCACAAATTCTTTTAATTTGGCTTCCACGCTGATCTGTTTCCCCATGTTCATGAACACTTCCATCATTTCATTCAATACCTGCCCCTGTTTCCCGGTCTCCCTGCGCACACCCATGGCATCATACATAACGATAATGGCAAGCATGACCGTCACGGCAAATTCAAATCCGCCGCCCCCATACTGGATTCCGGTGGCAGTTGCCAGCGCGCACACGGTTGCGGAATGAGAGCTTGGCATACCGCCGCTTCCCACCATCCTCTCCGCCACCAGCTTTTTGGTGAGTATGAAATGAATCATGGTCTTCAGCACCTGTGCCACCAGCCATCCGGTGGCTGCCGAAACAAAAATTCTATTTTGGAGCAGTTGTTCAACAAAGTTCATTTTATACCAGTTCCTTCATGTAAACAGACAAAGCGTCATGCCAGTCTGCAAACTTATAATCTGTAGTCAGCTTAAACATGTAATTTTCAAGAATCGAGTATGCAGGTCTGGGCGCCTTTGCACCAAACTCTTCCGTCGTGATTGCTTCTACTCTGGTTGCCTTGCCTGCATATTTAAAAATCTCCTCTGCAAACTGTGCCCAGGAACAGCTTCCCTCACAGGTCGCATGGAACAGACCGTAATTTTCTGTAAAAAGGAGACCTGCAATCGCTGATGCCAGTTCCTTTGCACTGGTGGGACTTCCCACCTGGTCGCCCACTACCCTGACCTGATCATTGCTTTCGGAGAGTCTGAGCATGGTCTTTACAAAGTTTTTACCGTCCCCGTAGAGCCATGCCGTTCTTAAAATGAAATACCTGTCGGCAAAATCCTTTACCATGTTCTCCCCTGCCAGCTTGGTCGTTCCGTATGCCCCCTGGGGATTGGGTCTGTCAAATTCTGTATATGGTTTATCTGCCTTGCCGTCAAATATATAATCCGTAGAGATATGCACCATCTTTGCCCCTGTCTCAGAAGCGGCAATACTTAAATTTCTTGGACCGATGGCATTGATGCGGTATGCCTTGTCCCATTCATCCTCACAGGCATCCACCCCTGTGTGAGCGGCGCAGTTGATAATGGCATAGGGCTTTACTTCCCTTGCAAGTTCCATGACCTTATCAATATTGGTGATATCAAGTTCCGCCACGTCCGTATTGACGAATTCAATATCATGTCTTCCCATAAGTTCATGGTTGATCGCACGTCCCAGCTGTCCGTTACATCCTGTTACGATAATTTTGTTCATCACTTATAGATTCCTTTCACATTTTCTCAATGTCTGCTTCTTATTTTACCCTTTAAATTCATTTTAGACAAGTAGTTCCCCTTCATTATTTATTGTGCTGTCCAGCTATTTCGTATATTCACTTAGGCAAAAGAAATCTTTTCGTAATAATTTCTTAATATATTTGTATAAGTTTTTACACAATTTGCTAGTGACTCCTGCTCTCTTATATGCTATAATAATAACCGTGTGATTTGATTACGATCACTCTTTATACGAATTGAAAGTGAGGAAACACAATGAAAAGATTACAAGTTCTTTTTCTTGTAGCCTTATCCTCATCTCTTTTATTGTTTGGTTGTGGAAAAGATTCTGAAGAAGCATCAACCCCGATTGTTGAGCCGATCATTGAGGCTCAGCCCGGTGCACCCGAAGAGAATGAGACACAGGCTCAAGATCCGGAAGAAACTGAAACACCTCCCGCAGAGGGAATGGTAAGAAGCCGGCTTACCAATGAGTGGGTAGATGAAGATATTGCAAAGACCCGCCCCATCGCTGTTATGATTCCCAATTCAAAGACAGCCAGCCAATACGACATTTCAAAAGTATCTGTTCTTTATGAATGTAACGTTGAAGGCAGCATGACAAGACTCATGGGCGTATTTGAAGACTGGAGTGATGTTAAGAAGCTGGGCAACATCAGAAGCTGCCGTGACTACTACGTATACTGGGCTTTTGAATGGGATGCGATTTACATTCACTACGGCGGTCCTTTCTACATAGACGATATCATCGGAAGATCCGATACACAGAATATCAACTGTATTGAATACGGCAATGCAACCTATAGGGAATCTGCAAAGAATTCAACCGACAACGCATTTACCTCTACCGATAGAATTAAGGATGCTGCTTCTCATTACAACTATCCATTGGAATACAGAGACGGATATGCGGACGAGCATCATTATGTGTTTGCTTCTGAAAAAGAGCCTAACACCTTAGATCAATACGCAGATGCAATCACAGCTTCCAAAGTCGATATGTCCCCTGCTTACCCTGTCACCAACTGCTACTTTGTCTATAACGAAGCAACAGGCTTATATGACAGGTTCCAGCACTTATCCGGTGACAGCGACGGTCCTCACATTGACTTAGCCAACAATGAGCAGCTTGCCTTTAAGAATCTGTTGATCCAGAACACCTACTTTGAAGTAAGAGACCAAAAAGGCTACCTTGCCTTCCAGTGCCATGACACCACCCACGACGGCTGGTTCTTTACCAACGGCAAAGGTATCCACGTAAACTGGGAAAAGACTTCTGACTACGGCGCTACCAGATACTACGATGACGCCGGAAATGAAATCAAGTTGAACACAGGAAAAACTATGGTCTGCATCCTGGAAGACGGCGACACCTTCACAGTAGACGGAAAGACAATTGAAGCCGACTGATTTTAAAGTATCACATGCAATAAGCCAACATAAAAATCCTCCGGATATTTCCGGAGGATTTCTATTTCATCTCTTAACCAATTCCATTCTGTTGACTGCTGAGAAAATGGCACGTACAGATGCCCTGGTAATGTTGGAGCTGACGCCCACGCCATAGGTTACGTTGCCGCTGTCCGCATCCAGCAAATGGATATAGGCAGCTGCCTGGGAATTAGAGCCGCTCTGTAATGCATGTTCTTCGTAATCCAGAATCTTGATCCTTGTGTCAAGTTCCTGCTGCAGTCCTCTCTGCACCGCATCGATGGGTCCGTTTCCGACTGCTTCAAATTTCTTTTCAACCCCTGCGTCTGTGTAAGTCACCAATACTCTCGTATCAAATTCTGATTGAACTTCATCGCTCAAATCATCTACCCTCAGCCTGCGGAAGTGGATCGGTTCTTTCTTTTCCAGATATTCTCTGCGGAATGCCTGCATAATCTCATCCGGAGAAACCTCTCCCTGCTTTTCGGAAATTGCCTGAATGACATTGGCAAATTCCCTGTGCATTCCTTTCGGCAGCTTGAACCCAAAATAAGTATCCATGACAAAAGCCACGCCGCCCTTTCCCGACTGAGAATTGATCCTGACAATGGGCTCATACTCTCTTCCGATATCCGAAGGATCGATTGGGAGATAGGGCACCTGCCAGTATTCATTTCCCCTCTCCTTCATCGCCTTTACGCCTTTATTGATGGCATCCTGATGGGAACCCGAAAAGGCGGTAAAAACCAGCTTGCCCGCATACGGATGTCTGGGATGAATGGGTATCTTACAGCATCTCTCATAAATCTCAATACTTTCATTGACTTTCTCAATATGGAGCTTTGGATTGATTCCCTGTGAAAACATGTTGTAGGCAATATTCAGCACATCCACATTTCCGGTTCTCTCTCCGTTTCCGAACAAAGTCCCCTCTACCCGCTCTGCCCCCGCAAGCATTGCAAGTTCTGCGGATGCTACACCGGTTCCCCTGTCATTGTGAGGATGTACACTTAAGATAATGCTTTCTCTGTCCTTAAAATGAAAGTTCATCCATTCTATCTGATCTGCATATACATTCGGCGTATTCATCTCCACCGTTGATGGCAGGTTGATTATGATGGGATTGTCTTTCGTAGGTCCCCATGCTTCCTGCACTGCAGTACAAATCTCCAATGCAAAATCTAGTTCCGTACCTGTAAAGCTTTCCGGCGAATACTCCAGAATAATCTTTCCGGGGAACTTTGCCGCGCGTTCCTTTACCATTAAAGTCCCTTTAACCGCAATATCTATAATCTCCTGGCGGCTCATGCCAAATACAACATCCCTTTGCAAGGTAGAGGTGGAATTATAAATATGCACAATTGCCTCCTTACATCCCTCTATGGATGCAAAAGTACGATCGATCAATTCTTCGCGGCACTGGGTCAATACCTGTACCCGCACATCATCCGGTATCATCTTTCTCTCGACCAACTGGCGCAAAAAGTCATATTCAATCTGGCTCGCCGCCGGAAATCCAATCTCAATCTCCTTGAACCCAAGTTTAATCAGATACTGGAACATTTCTATTTTTTCACTGACTACCATCGGGTCTATCAGCGCCTGATTTCCGTCCCGCAAGTCTACGCTGCACCAGATAGGCGCTTTTTCAATTTCTTTGCCCGGCCATTTTCTTTCCGGATAGTCCACTACCGGGTTCTTTTTATACCGCTTATAATTCAACATATTCTTTTCCTCCACATAAAAGCTGCAGTTATTTTCTTTCAAGCAATAGAAAGCCGATCCAGATAGAAACGGACCGGCTTGATTTACATATACACATCTTGCATTTTCAGGTTTATTCACCTAAACCGTTTTCAATTGCCCTTACCAGAGTTTGAAGCGCTTCCACTTCATCCTCTCCTTCACAGACAAATTCAATTTCATCACCGCACTTGACGCAGGCACCCAATACGCTTAATACGCTCTTTGCATTTGCAGTGTTATCTCTAAATGTAAACGTAATCAATGATTTAAACTGCATTGCCTCCTTACATAAGATGCCGGCTGGTCTTAAGTGAAGACCTGTTGGGTTCTTAATGACCACCTTTTGGCTTACCATACTATTTCCCTCCAATTTCCTGTCTGCCTGATACCCCGTCAAAATCCCTCTTTTATTACTATAACATTTTTTGGAATCTTTCTCAAGTACCAGTTACTGCTGCCTACAGCATGATATTCTGGATCAGTTCCGCCAGCTGCCTTGCATCTTCTTCTATCATCTTTTGATCTTTTCCTTCAATCATGACACGGACAAGCGGTTCTGTGCCTGAAGGACGGATCAAGACTCTTCCCTCGCCTGCAAATTTATCATTTAATTTTCCGATTGCCTCTGCAATTTCAGGATACTCCATATATCTTTCTTTTTTGTGATTCGGCACCTTTGCATTGACAAGTGCCTGCGGAAGCACCTCCATGACTGCTGCCAGTTCTGACAAAGGCTTCCCGGTTTCAACCATGACCTTTAAGAGATGAAGGGCACTTAAGAGCCCGTCTCCTGTGGTATTTTCTTTCAGGAAGATAATATGACCGGACTGCTCGCCTCCGAGGCTGGCATCGATCTCTCTCATTCTTTCAAGAACATATCTATCGCCGACTTTGGTCTGCTCCATTTTGATTCCGTTCTTTTCTGCCATAAGGAAAAATCCCAGATTACTCATAACGGTGGCAACAATCGTATCGTTGGTAAGCTCTCCGTTTTCTTTCATGTGATTGCCCACGATCGCCATAATCTGGTCGCCGTCCACCACATTTCCCTGTTCGTCAACGGCAAGCAGCCTGTCGGCATCCCCGTCAAAGGCAAGACCTACATTTGCTTTTTCATAAACCACTCTTGCCTTTAATTCCTCCATATGAGTGGAACCGCAGTTGGCATTAATGTTGGTGCCATCCGGCATGTTATGAATTGCTACGATATTTCCGCCTAATTCTTTGAGCGCCTCAACAGAAGTATAATAAGAAGCTCCTTCCGCACAGTCCACTACAATCTTAAGTCCTGACAGATCAATGTTGACCGACTGAATAGAATGATTGATATATTCCTCTCTTGCATCCGTCCGGTATTTGATTTTTCCCACATTGGAGCCGATTGGAAATTTAATGCCATTCATATCGCTTTTAATAATCGCTTCTATCTCATCCTCCAGCGCATCCGGAAGCTTATATCCATTCCCGTCAAAAAACTTAATGCCGTTGAACTCCACCGGATTATGGGAAGCAGAAATAACGACGCCTGCATCCACCTTATATTTTCTGGTAAGGTATGCTACCGCAGGCGTAGGAATGACGCCTACATAGACAGCGTTTGCCCCTACCGAACAGATTCCTGCCATTAATGCATTGGCAAGCATATCTCCTGAAATCCTTGTATCGCATCCCACCATGATCGTTGGCTTATGCATATTTTCTTTTGTAAGGACATATGCGCCTGCCTGCCCAAGCTGCATTGCCAAAAGCGGTGTCAATTCATCGTTTGCCACTCCTCTGACGCCATCTGTACCAAATAATCTTCCCATATTAGTCCTATATCCTTTCTCTATTCCTCTTTCTTTGAAATATGCAATGAAACTTCTACCGGTTCAAGCAGTGTTACCCCACTGGGCAGCCCAAAATCGACATTCACCGTATAATAGCCTTCTTCCGGCGTCTCCATTCCTTCCTGCTGCATCCACTTTTGTATATCTATCACACCGGATATACTGCCTGCCTGTAATGCTGCCACATCCCTGGACAGTCCGATTACTTCAATTACAAAACTTTCTTCCAGACCTGCGATAGTTGCATTATATCCTTCAGGGATATTGGTCACTCTGACCCTTTCTTCCCTGATCTCCAACTTCTTGGAAACCTCAGGTTCAATATGCACCGTAACGGTCTTTACTGCATCTTCCGAATTTGCCAGATATAGATTATCCGGCAGATACTGACGGATATCTATTTCCGCTGTGTAATCCTCCGTCTGGTCTGTAATGTCCAGTGCCTCAGCAGGTATTTCAATAGAGGGAACCCCTCTGATCACATTGGATTTGCCTGCTATGACAATCGTACTTCCATTCCCTTCGATCTCACCGGTTGCCCTAAAGCCTGGCGCCGGCTCTCCGCTGATACTGAAATTAACGGGTACAGAAGCTTTCTGGAGAATGCTTACCTTTACTCCTACCGTTTTGATATTCTGAGTGATGTTTGTATTGCTGATTTCATGATCCTCAGCATCATACAGCTTAATCTCCGCATTCGTCACAATATCACTAGTCATACCGGTAACATTTACATCGGCAGAGGCTCTTACTACCTGGTCAATCACTGACTGCGGTCCTGAAATCCTGACCAGATTCTGATCCGTGGTAACCTCTCCTATAAGATATCCATCCTCTACATCACCGGACGTAGTTGCCCTAAGCGTCAATGCCTTACTTCGCTTGTCTTCAATATTCAATTTTACTGTATCCGTACTGCCAGTAATACTGCTGATTTCCTTTGAATATATATTTGTCGACAGTTTAATGGAAATCGTATCAAGACTGCTCAGTTCCCTGACATCTGCCGTCGCAATAATATTTTCTTCTTTTAATTCCTTGTGAACAGAACGCGGCGCCCTTATGGACACTCTGCTGATTGTATCACTGCCATCTAAAACCTCGTACACCTGTCCGGAATCCGTAATTAATTCCACATTTAAAAGCTTTACCGGTATGTTGTTATAAGAATGAGATTCTGTCGGGTCATTGACACTGGTCACCACGAGCCATAATACAACTGCAAGAAAAACAGACCCTATTTTCAATCCCATATTTTTCATCAGCTTATTTCCCACCTTTAGACCGTCCCTTCCACAGAATTCTCTTCCGGCTTTCTTCCTCCGGCTTGTTCTGTATTGTTCTGAGCTTCTCCTTCAGGGTATCGCTATTTAAGCCGCGTTCCAGATTTCCTCCATACGCCACACTGATTTTGCCGGTCTCCTCAGATACGATGACCGTCAGAGAATCCGTCACTTCTGAAATTCCCACCCCTGCCCTGTGTCTGGTTCCTAAATCCTTGCTGAGCCGCATATTGTCTGACAGCGGAAGGTAACATGTAGCAGATATAATCCTGTTTCCCCTGACGATGACAGCCCCATCATGCAGAGGCGTATTATGTTCAAAAATATTGATGAGCAGCTGGCTGGTAACGATGCCATCCACATCGATCCCCGTTCTTTCGTATTCTGTAAGCCGCTGATCCTGTTCCACGACAATAAGGGCACCGGTTTTCACCTTGCCCATCTCCACACACGCTTTTGCAATTTCATTGATTGTCTTATCTGAAAATCTGCCCTCTTCCAGTGTTCTTCCTAATTCAAAGGGAATAATGGCACTAATAATATTCTTTCTTCCAAGCTCCTCTACTGCCTTCCGAAGTTCAGGCTGCAAAATAACAACTATCGCTGTCACCGCAACGCCAAACATGTTCTGTACGATCCAGAGAATCGTGTTCATCTCAAAATATGCCGCTATCAATATAAATACTGCAATTACAAGAATCCCCTTCAGCAAGGACCATGCTTTTGTATTTTTGATCCATACTAATATATGATATAGTAGAAAGGAGATAATAATTATCTCTGCAATGTCAGTCCATCTGATTCCTGATACCCGTGACAGGTATGTTTCCACAAGCTCTAATCCACGTGCCATTTGGTTATTCTATCCTTTTTATTTTTTAGATTGACCGCCGGAATATTTCTTTTTGGAAGAATTGATTCTTTTAACCGTTTTAGATGGTGCTGCAACCGTAATTTTAGGTACAGCTTTTACATAATAATAATATTCATCATCCTCGAACTGCACTTTTTCCGTCCGGCTGTAATCCACATAAAATGCAAAGAACTCAACTGCTTTTGCAATCAATACAGAAAAAGCTGTTCCGATTATAATTCCGGCAATAGATACATTTGTATCAAACATCAGCTCACCGACCAGCAAAATCATCACATCTGCCAGCGCACCGGCAATAATTGCAATTGTCCAGGCATGGTCGATCGCCATTCTCCTGACCACGTAAACGATAATAATCGTCACTGCAAAAGCCGCAATGGTGAGCACCATCTGCTTGTTATCGATAAGCCCATCGATAATAAATCTAAATTTTGTTGCTATATCCTCCGCGTCCATAGCTGAGAGAGCTGTCGCATTGTCAGCCACATATCCAATCGTATAGCTGACCACGACACCGCATCCCACAGAAACCGCGCTTGTAGGTGTCCCCAAAAGCCCCATGGCAAGGGGCATCACGTATGGAATCTTAAGGATAAAGCACATAGGCGTCAGCAAGACCACCAGTGTGTCCTTGGGTGAGAACCTGAAATAAAGCAGGAACATCACCACAAAAAGAACCAATGTTACAGCCGCGCATTCCAGCGACAAGGCATATAGATGAAGAATCGTAAATGCCGCCGCCACAAAAATGATAAAGTTCGCAGGCATGAAGGAACACATCAATGCCACGATAAGCACGATCGATATGCTGTCAATCCTCTGCATATAACCAATCTTGCCGTTGATCATCATCAGCGCCGCAAGCGCCAGAATCAGCTTCATCAACGGTTTTAAGTATACTTCATATTTACTGATAAAACTTTTAATGTACTGTTTTGCAACAAGTAAGGTTGTCATATGGTCTTCCTCATTATTTATCATACATACTCGATAATTTTTTCAAATTGTTATAGTAGTGCTTTAAGCTGCTCTTCGCCTTGCTGTACTTGATATTGCACAAAATATAGGAAATGACTCCATATCCCCCCACTGTGCACAAGTACAATATGACAATGCTCTTTCCATATTCCAGCAGGTCCATCTTGTAAATATCCTGCATCAGCTGCTCGAAATTGTAAAAGGCATACACTGCAAACAATACAAAAAAAGATACCGTAGCTGCAATCACTGACTTTAAAACCTGAAATCCAATGTAATCGCCTCTGAAGTAGTTGACAATCTGGATATTTTTCTTCCCTTCATTGGACTCATAAGACGCCAGCTTGGTCATAAGGATGACCTTTTCTTCATTTATCATAACTTTGTACCTTCCAGCAGTCATGGCATGCATATGCACGCCATGACCTGTTTTTTTTAAAGGAAACGCATCTTATCGCGTTCACTCTTTTTCGGAAGCGGTTTGCTCTCCACTACCTTCGGTTTGTCTCTGCCTATAGCGTGATTAAATTCGTTGCTCATTTCCCGCTTACAGCTTTCACAGAAACGTCCCGATTTAATCATTGCCCCACAGCTTTCACAGGGCAGTCTGATTGGTGAATCATCTGCAAATTGAAGACGCTCTTCTCTGATCCATTGACGAATCTGCTGCGGTTCTACATCACACTCTTTAGATACCTCTGTAATATCAGCACCCGGATTGTCCTGAACGTATTTCTTTACTTCCTGGAATTTCCCCTCCAGATCTTCTTTGCAGCGCGGGCATACAACAGGTCCCATAACATAATTAAATACTCTGCCGCACTTTCTACAATTACGTACATTCATAACCCCTACCTCCTGTATTTGTTCGCTTTGATCTTAAATTCCTCTTCCTACCGTCAATGTCATGAAGTATACCTGCGGGATGCCTGCCTGATGCAGGACCTCTGACATTGCGTCGATTGTACTTCCCGTAGTGTAGATATCATCTATAATTACAATCGTACTTAATTTTACATCATTTTGCCGGATTTTAAAAGCCCTTTTCAAATTATTTTGCCTTTCTGAATGACTTAAGTCCTTAAGCGGTGCTGTCTGCTTTGGTCTGCAGATCAAAGAATTATTTAAGGGAAGCCCGGAAAGCCTTGAAAGATGCCTTGCGACCAGCTCTGCCTGGTTATATCCACGCTTTCTTTTTCTGGCTGCATGTATGGGAACCGGCACTAATGCATCCGGCTGTATCATGGATAACCACTCCGCCCTTCTTTCATACAATTCTCTTCCATAAAAAGCAGCATATTCCATTCTGCCGGCATATTTAAAGCGGAATATGGAATCCGCCATGCTTCCATAGTCGTACAAGGCAGTCCCCTGTATATACAAATGCCTGTTTTTTCTACAGTCTTCGCAGTATTCCTGTTCCTTATGCCGCAGCTGCTTTCCGCATTTCATGCAGAAGGGCTCTTTGATATATACAATCCTGTCCCTGCATTTCCCGCATACACTTTCCCCTATCCGATCCGTGATTTCATCGCATACCGCACACCGTCTGGGAAACAACAGATCGAGTATCTTTCCTCCTATTGCCATTGAACCTCCCTGTTCTCTATTTCTTTGATTCTATCGGCTAGACTTGTATAACGTTCGTGCTGTTTTTCATTGCGAATCATCTCAAGCACCGTCTGTCTGCTGCCGAGGATGGTAACACATTTTCTGGCACGGGTCACGGCAGTATACAAAAGATTTCTGTTAAACAACATCCTGGGACCGGATAAAAGCGGAAGGATAACCGCAGGATACTCACTTCCCTGAGACTTATGTATGGTCACAGCATAGGCAAGTTCAATTTCATCCAATCCTGTAAAGGGATATTCAACTCTTTTGTGTTCATCATACTCTACCGTAAGAAGCTGGGTCGATTCATCGATTTGAATCACAATACCCATATCTCCGTTAAATACTCCCATTCCCTTGTCTATAGGTATACCGTATCTGCTCACGATCTCCCATGCAATCTGATAATTATTCTTGATCTGCATTACTTTGTCCCCAACCCGGAAAAGTCTCTCGCCCGACATATGCTCCTTTTTGACGGGGGACGGAGGATTCAGGTACTTCTGAAGAATACCGTTTAAAACCTCTACCCCCAAGTTTCCTTTCCGCATGGGTGTGAGTACCTGGATATCATATGGTCCGGCGTCCACATAGGGGGGAAGTTTTTCCCTGATCAGCTGAATCATATGTTTGTAGATTACATTTACGTCTCCTCTTTCCAAAAAAAAGAAGTCTCTGCTCTTATTATTCAAGGCAATATCCTCTCCGCGGTTGATCTTATGCGCATTCACGACGATATCGCTCTCTCCTGCCTGCCGAAAAATCTTTTTTAAAATAACTACCGGAAAAGCATTGCTGTCAATCAGATCCTGTAAAACCTGTCCTGGTCCCACGCTCGGCAGCTGGTCCACATCCCCCACCATGATAAGCCTCGTCCCGACACTGACTGCGGCGAGCAGCGCTTTGAACAAATGAATATCCACCATGGACATTTCATCGATAATAATCACATCAGCCTCTAACGGGTTTTCTTCGTTCCGTTCAAACTGCGTATGTTTCCCCTCCTCGATCATTCCCCCATTGATCTCTAATAGCCTATGGATCGTGCGGGCTTCGTACCCGGTAGCCTCCGTCATCCGCTTTGCCGCCCTTCCTGTAGGCGCCGCCAATAAAATATCCATCCCTTCTATCTCAAAATACCGGATAATGGTATTGATGGTAGTCGTCTTCCCCGTTCCCGGACCCCCGGATAAAATCATGAGTCCTGACTTTACACTTTGAAGCACTGCCTGTCTTTGCAGTTCATCCAGTTCTAATCCCTGCTCCTGTTCCATGGCATACAGAAGCGCCTTCACCTTCTCCTCCTGTGCTGGGAGCAGTTCTTCCGTCATGCTCACATTAAGGTCATGAAGCATTCGCGCACAGCTCAATTCTGCATAATAGTAAGACGAGGCATAAACCCTTTTTTCTTCTCCTTTCAGTTTAATCACAATCTTTTTATCCATGGCAAGATTCGCCAGCTGGGGATCGATCATCTCCGGAGAAAGCTGCAGTAATTCTGCCGCCTTCTGCTCAAGCAGATCTGCCGGAAGGTAGATATGCCCCTCTCCTGCTGCCTGCAGCAGCGTATAGAGGACTCCGCTCCGTATGCGAAAATCAGAATCGGTATGTATGCCTATTTTCCCGGCAATCTCATCTGCAATCCGAAATCCAACCCCTTCAATATCCTCCGCCAGTTTATAGGGATTCTCTCTCATGACCCCGTAAAGTTCCATACCATACTGGCGATATATTTTCACCGCCAGCGTATTGGAAATACCATACTTTTGTAAAAACACAAAAGCTTCCCGCATATCCTTTTTTTCCGTCATCTGTAAGGCAATTTCCCGTGCTTTCCGTTCGCTGATCCCTTTTACTTCAGCAAGCCGCTCCGGCTCTTCCTCCATCACCCGGAAGGTATCCTTCCCAAACTTCTTGATAATCCGTGCCGCCATCGCCTCTCCAATGCCTTTGATCGCTCCAGAAGCAAGATAACGTTCCATACTGACCACATCATCAGGCGCCGTCACCTCGAAGCTCTCCACCTTCAGCTGATGACCATACATAGGGTGTTCAACGAAACTTCCTCTAAGCTTCAATGTCTCCCCCACTTCTACAGACTGGAAATTTCCAACACAGACCAGTTCGTCACCATCAACGGTCATCGACATGACGGCATATCCGTTTTCTTTATTCTGATAGATAATGTGTTCCACATACCCCGTGACTGTTTCCAAGAAAAATCCTCCCATCGATAAAAAGGCTGCCAAACAAGACGGTAATCCGTCTCGTTTCAGCAGCCTTTATTTCTTTTGTCTCTTTATAAATTGTAATTCCGCTTCATTTGCTCATACAAAGTCTCCGCAAGACCAAGCCCCTGCAGTTCTGTGGAGGTTGCCGCCAGATCCTGAATCGCATTATCACCAAAATAATCTACCAGATTATTGTTAGGATTGCTGCCCTGATCAGCTTTAAAACAGTCCACTGTTTTCTCCATCTCCTTGAATACCTGTTCAAGGAAATATGCCTCAAACTGCTTACATGCGCCAAGCAGTTCATCCTCTGAAGCCTGGGAATAATCCGTCCCATGAATCGTCTCTTTCAATTTTGTCTCTGCAGCGCTTTGATTCTGCAGATAATCCGTATACAAAGAAGAAACTCCGCCGATTTCCATCTGTATGTATCCTTTCTATAATCTAAGTCTCCATCCTGCAGCCGCAATCTTTCTTTCAGCTTACCTTAACGCTTTAAGTTGTTTGCTGTCTGCATCATTTCATCTGTGGTGGTGATTGCCTTGGAGTTCATTTCGTAAGCACGCTGTGCCACAATCAGATTTACCATCTCGTCTGCCACCTGTACATTAGATCCTTCCAGATAGTTCTGAACCATTCTGCTCTTTACCACATTGTTGTTGGTTGCTTCATTCAATGCCTCGCCGCTTGCCGCAGAAACCTGCCATAAAGTATCGCCCTTTCTCACAAGTCCGCCGGGATTATTGAACTGATACATTCCTATGGTAACTCCCAAAGACTGCGGATTGCCGTTGGCATCGGGATAATGAAGCGTTCCGTCCTTGCTGATGGTGATTCTGCTAGTTATGCGGTTGGCATCTAATGTAATCGTCGTCCCTGTAGAACTCAGAACAGGAAGACCATCCTGGTTGGTCAGAATCATGGTGCCGTTTCCATTGGTTGCCCAGGTAAAATCACCGTTACGGGTATAATTTGTCTCCCCATCTGCACCGCGGATTGCAAAATATCCTGCTCCCTCTATCGCAAATGAAGTATCACTGTTAGAAGATAAAAGACTTCCCTGTGTAAATATGGAATTAATGGATGAATTCCTTACACCCAAACCCACCTGAGAACTGGTCGGCTTAGGATCCCCATTAGCTGTCGTAGTAGCTGTCTGTAATGTCTGATAGAGCAGTGATTTAAACTGTGCTACCTGCGACTTATATCCTACCGTATTGACATTTGATAAATTGTTTGCTATCGTGTCTACATTTGTCTGCTGGGCATTCATACCTGTTGCCGCAGTCCATAAACTCCTAACCATATGCTGCCTCCTTAAATTCTACCAAGCTGGTTCGCTGCAATATCTAATGTGCTGTCGTATGTTGTAATGACCTTCTGGTTACTCTCATATGCACGGGAAACCGTAATCATATTGACCATTTCCGTTACCACTGATATGTTGGACGTCTCCAGATACCCTGAACGGATCTCTGCTGCCGCCTCCTTCTCCTGCGCACCTTCTATGGGCTGGAAGTAATTCTCCCCATAGCGTTCCAGATAATCATAATCTTCAAAATCAGTCACCTGAATGGTGGCTACCACTTTTCCATCCTGAATAATCTGTCCACTGCTGTTGATTTCCACCGGCAGAAGCTGGTTGACTTCAATATAAGAACCATTTTCATCCAGCACAGGATCTCCGTCTCTGGTAACAAGGCGTCCGTCCTCTGTCAAGGTAAAGTCACCGTCCCTGGTGTATTTTACGGAAGTCTCCCCCGATTTGCTTGTAAATTCCACTGCAAAAAACCCTGCATCCGTCAGCGCTAAATCAAACGCATTTCCCGTAGATTTAATAGGTCCCTGGGAAAAGTCCGTATATCCCTCTCCAATCTTTACGCCCGGATGGTTGACGCCAAGTCTTCTGGCAAGACGTGTATTCTCTGAAGAATCCTTAATCTTGTATGCCAGAATCGCATCAAATGCCTGGCTGGTAGCGCCTTCCTTTTTAAAGCCGTTGGTATCTGCATTTGCCAGATTATTTGTAAGCACATCCATTCTGTGCTGTTCATTCAGCATGCCTGTATAGGCAGTATACAACCCCTTAACCATAAATCACCTTTCCGCCTAATGTGCCTGTCTGTCAGGCACCGACTATTAATCTTCTCTATAACCAGCAAGAAACTCCACATATTTGCCTGTGCCGATTGCAACTGCCGTCATGGGATCTTCTGCCGTCATGGTGTTGATTCCTGTCTTTTCTGCAATCAAATCCTCCAGACCCCTTAAAAGGCTTCCGCCTCCTGTCAGGACGATTCCCCTGTCCGCAATGTCTGCTGCCAGTTCGGGCGGTGTCTTTTCAAGCACGCTGTGAATCGTCTCGATAATCTGTGCCGTAGTTTCCTTAAGCGCCTCTTCCGTCTCTTCAGAAGAAACTTTCAGCGTTTTAGGAAGACCTGTAACCAGATTACGCCCCCTGACATCCATATAATCCACTTCCGTGCGTTTGAATGCAGAGCCAATCTTTATCTTGATATCCTCCGCTGTTCTTTCACCGATCAGCAGATTATGTTTCTTTCTCATATAGCGAACCAAGGCTTCGTCAAAATCATCCCCTGCAATTTTGATGGAAGCGCTGACAACGGTTCCGCCCAAAGAGATGACAGCAATGTCAGAAGTACCGCCTCCGATATCGACAATCATATTTCCGCAAGGCTTGGAAATATCGATGCCAGCCCCTATTGCTGCCGCAATGGGTTCTTCAATGATGGACACCTCTCTTGCCCCTGCCTGAAGGGTAGCATCTTCAACCGCTTTCTTTTCAACTTCGGTAACACCGCTGGGTACACAGACGGCAATCCTCGGCTTGCGGAATGTTTTCTTTCCTAATGCCTTCTGGATAAAATATTTCATCATTTGTTCCGTTACCTTATAATCAGAAATAACACCCTGACGCAAAGGGCGGACAGCTACGATATTGCCGGGCGTTCTTCCCAGCATCAGCCTTGCATCCTCTCCGATTGCCTTGATGCGGTTCGTGTCTCTATCAAAAGCTACAACGGAGGGCTCTTTTAAGACGACTCCTCTCCCTCTGATGTAAACCAATATACTGGCGGTTCCCAAATCAATTCCGATATCTGTGTACTGCATTGCGTTGTACCCCTTTCTATTTAAATAAAATCAATTAAAATCAGACGCATATGCAGTTATTATAACCCATACAGATTTTTTTTCAAATAGTTTTCACAAAAAATTAATAAAATGGATACAGCAAACAAAACGGTTCCGTCCGTTTGCTATGCTGCATCCATGCTCTAGAATTTTTATCGGTACTTTTCTTTATTTTCTTTATACTTTTTCAACATTTTTTTCACATATTGTCCGGTATAGGAATTTGGCGTATCTGCTACTTCCTCCGGCGTCCCGGATACAACCACTTCTCCGCCTCTGTCGCCTCCGTCCGGTCCCATGTCGATAATATAATCTGCTGTCTTGATGACATCAAGATTATGCTCGATCACCACTACCGTATTTCCTCCGTCGGCCAGCCTGTGAAGAATCTCTACTAACTTATGGACATCGGCAAAATGAAGACCGGTGGTAGGTTCATCCAAAATATAAATGGTATTTCCCGTGCTGCGTTTGCTCAGCTCCGTGGCAAGTTTGATTCTCTGCGCCTCCCCTCCCGATAAGGTAGTGGAGGGCTGCCCCAGCTTCACATAAGAAAGACCTACATCGTTCAAAGTCTCTATCTTTCTGCGGATGGAGGGCAGATTCTCAAAGAAAGGCACTGCCTCCTCCACCGTCATGTCAAGCACGTCATAAATATTTTTGCCTTTATACTTCACTTCAAGGGTTTCCCTGTTGTAGCGTTTACCCCCGCATACCTCACAGGGCACATATACATCGGGCAGGAAATGCATTTCAATCTTGATGATACCGTCTCCGCCGCACGCCTCGCATCGTCCTCCCTTTACGTTGAAACTGAATCTGCCTTTTTTGTATCCTCTCGCCTTGGCATCCGGGGTTCCTGCAAACAAATCCCTGATCATGTCAAAGACTCCTGTATAAGTAGCAGGATTGGACCGGGGGGTCCGTCCGATGGGTGACTGATCGATATCAATTACTTTATCCAGCTTGTCCACGCCTGTAATGCTCTTATGCTTTCCCGGAATCGTCCTGGCACGGTTTAAATCTCTTGCAAGCCTCTTATAGAGGATTTCATTGACAAGAGAGCTCTTCCCTGATCCGGAAACGCCCGTCACACAGGTCATTACACCCAGCGGAATCTTTACGGAAATATTCTTCAGATTATTCTCTCTGGCACCTGTCACCGTCAGCCATCCTTTAGGCTTGCGGCGCGTCTCCGGCACCGGAACCTGTTTCCTTCCGCTTAAGTACTGACCTGTGATGGATTCCTCCACCTCCATGATTTCCTTGGCAGTGCCCTGCGCCACCACCTGTCCCCCGTGGGAACCGGCTCCCGGACCGATATCCACAACATGATCCGCCTCCAGCATGGTGTCCTCGTCATGCTCCACCACAATCAACGTGTTTCCAAGATCGCGAAGATTTTTCAGCGTGTTCAACAATTTATCGTTATCTTTCTGATGAAGCCCGATACTGGGTTCATCCAGAATATAGCACACACCCACCAGACCAGAACCAATCTGGGTGGCAAGGCGGATTCTCTGTGCCTCGCCTCCTGAAAGTGTTCCCGTCGCTCTTGCAAGTGACAGATAATCCAAGCCTACATCGATCAAAAATCCCACTCTCGCATTGATTTCCTTCAGCACCTGCTTTCCGATCAGCTGCTGTTGTCTGGAAAGTTCCATCCCTCCAAGAAATGCAAAGAGATCCCGAATCGACATGGAAGTAATCTCAAAAATATTCTTATCACATACCGTAACCGCCAGAGATTCCTTTTTCAGACGCATGCCGCCGCACTCTTTACAGGGCGTAATGCGCATAAAGGTCTCATATTCCTGCTTGATGATATCGGATCCCGTCTCTCTGTATTTGCGTTCCATATTTTTAATCAAGCCTTCAAACGCCACAGGGTAAACGCCTTCCCCCCGCTGTCCCTTATAATGAACCTGCACTTCTCTGCCGCCTGTCCCGTGAATCAGCACATGGTAAACTTCTTCCGGCAAGTCCTCCACCGGAGTATCCAGACTGAATTTGTATGCTTTCGCAAGTGCCTGCAGGATGGCATTCGTGAAACTGCCCGGATCGCTGCTGGACTGCCAGCCCATCACCTGAATTGCCCCCTCACTGAGACTTAAACTCTTATCGGGAATCATTAAGTCAGGATCAAATTCCATTTTATATCCCAGCCCGAAACATACCGGACAGGCGCCGAACGGATTATTAAAGGAAAAACTTCTGGGCTCGATCTCACTGACACTGATTCCGCAGTCAGGACAGGCAAAGCTCTGGCTGAACTGAATAGTCTCACCGTCGATCACATCCACCATCAAAAGTCCTTCCGCCAGCGTGAGAACATCTTCGATGGAATCGGTAAGTCTCCTCTCTATGCCAGGCTTGATTACAAGCCGGTCAACCACCACTTCTATGTTATGCTTGATATTCTTATCAAGTTTGATTTCTTCCGTCAGTTCATACAGGTTGCCGTCCACTCGCACACGCACATACCCGCTTCTCTTTGCACGGTCGAATACTTTACTATGCTCGCCCTTCCTGCCCCGCACTACCGGCGCAAGCAGCTGAATTCGGGTTCCTTCTGCAAGTTCCATGATCTGGTCCACCATCTGATCTACGCTCTGCTTCTTGATTTCCTTTCCGCAGTTGGGACAGTGGGGAATACCAATCCTTGCATAAAGGAGCCTAAAATAATCATAAATCTCCGTCACAGTTCCCACGGTGGAGCGTGGGTTCCGGTTGGTAGACTTCTGATCGATGGAAATTGCCGGTGAAAGCCCTTCTATCTTTTCCACATTCGGCTTTTCCATCTGCCCTAGGAACTGTCTCGCATAAGACGAAAGGGACTCCATATATCTTCTCTGCCCCTCCGCATAAATTGTGTCAAAAGCCAGCGAGGACTTGCCGGAACCGGAAAGACCAGTAAGTACCACCAGTTCGTTTCTCGGAATATCCACATTCAATTCCTTCAAATTATGTTCGTTAGCACCTCGGATTTTAATAAATTCCCTCGGGCGCATCTTCGGCGCTTCCACATGTTTATCTGATAATTTCATCTCAACAACCATACCTTTCTATCCAGTATTTATTCCTGATGTCTTGTTTATCCCTTTTCATCGTCCAGCTCTTTCAGCTTTTTCTTAAGTTCAACCATCTTATCCCGCAGTTCTGCTGCCATTTCAAAATTGAGATCTGCCGCCGCCTTCTTCATCTGCTTTTCAACCTTGCCGATCAGCTTTTCTAATTCTGTCCGGTTCATAGATTCAGGATCCTTCTCAAACTGCAGTTCTTCCTTAGCAATCACTTTGGAAATACTGATCAGATCCCGTACTGCCTTTTTGATCGTAGTGGGTGTAATACCATGCTCCTCATTATATTTTTGCTGAATGCCGCGTCTCCTATTCGTCTCCTTGATTGCCGCATCCATAGAATCTGTCACATGATCAGCATACATGATGACATGTCCTTCTGCATTTCTCGCCGCACGTCCTACCGTCTGAATCAGGGAAGTCTCGGAACGCAGGAAGCCTTCCTTGTCCGCATCCAAAATGGCAACCAGCGATATTTCAGGAATGTCCAGACCTTCCCGCAGGAGATTGATTCCCACCAGCACGTCGAACACATCCAGACGCATGTCTCTGATAATCTGCGCCCGCTCAAGGGTGTCAATATCAGAGTGGAGGTACTTCACCCTGATTCCCACATCATTCATATAAGAAGTAAGGTCCTCCGCCATCCGTTTCGTCAGCGTCGTCACCAGCACCTTATTATGCTTTTCTGTCTCCTTGTTGATTTCAGAAATCAGATCATCGATCTGTCCTTCCACCGGGCGCACAGAAATCTCAGGGTCAAGAAGTCCTGTGGGACGGATGATCTGCTCCGTGCGCAGCAGCTCATGATCCCTTTCATAAGTGGAAGGCGTTGCCGACACGAACATCATCTGGTCGATATGCTGCTCAAATTCCGCAAAGCACAATGGTCTGTTATCCAGCGCAGAAGGAAGACGGAACCCATAATCCACCAGCGTGGTCTTTCGGGAGCGATCTCCCGTGAACATTGCCCCAATCTGGGGTATAGTGATATGGGACTCGTCTATGATAATCAAATAGTCATCCCCAAAGTAATCCATCAGCGTATGAGGCATGGCGCCCGCCGGCATACCTGCCAGATGTCGGGAATAGTTTTCGATTCCCGAGCAAAATCCCGTTTCCTTCAGCATCTCAATATCAAAATTGGTCCTCTCTGATATTCTCTGCGCCTCTAAGAGCTTGTCCTCCCCCTTAAAGAAGCGGATCCTTTCCTCCAATTCAATCTCTATATTCTTACATGCAGCGTTGATCTTTTCCTGGGGAACCACATAGTGGGATGCCGGAAAGATGGCGATATGCTCAAGCACCGCATGAACCTGACCTGTAAGCGGGTCTGTCTGTGCAATCCTGTCTATCTCATCTCCAAAAAATTCCACTCGAATCAAGTAATCGCCGCCCTGGGCAGGATAAATCTCCACCACATCGCCTCTGACCCTGAAGCATCCCCTGTCCAAGTCCAAATCATTTCTGTCATACTGTATATCAATCAGTTCCCTTATCACCTGATCCCTGTCCTTGACCATGCCTGGGCGGAGCGATACAATCATCTCCTGATAATCATCAGGGCTTCCCAAGCCGTATATACAGGATACGCTGGCAACCACGATCACATCCTTCCTCTCCGAAAGGGACGCCGTCGCCGACAGACGCAGCTTGTCGATCTCGTCATTGACCGAAGAATCCTTGGCAATATAAGTATCAGAAGACGGCACATATGCCTCCGGCTGATAATAATCATAGTAGGAGACAAAGTATTCTACCGCATTTTCCGGAAAAAACTCCTTGAACTCCCCGTAGAGCTGTCCGGCAAGGGTCTTATTGTGGGCAATGACAAGGGTCGGCTTGTTCAGCGCCGCTATCACATTCGCCATGGTAAACGTCTTCCCTGAACCGGTGACGCCAAGTAAAGTCTGGAATTGATTGCCCTCCTTGAAACCTTTGACCAGCTCGGCAATAGCCTGCGGCTGGTCACCTGTGGGCTTGTAGGAGGCTTGTAATTTGAAAGCATGTCCGCCCTTTGGGCTGCTTTCATCAGCAAGTAGCTGGCTCTGACCTGCGGATTGCGAATTTCCTCTGTTATTTGGCATACGAAAACCTCTCTTTCACGAAGTCACTTTAACTACTATTGGTCACAAAATTCGTGTAATTTCTATTTTAGGGTTGGTCTATAAGCGAATATTTCCCACTACCATAAATCAACTGATTTCTCTCCAATTCTTTTTGCAATTCTTCAACTGTTGGCAAAACTGTCATATATTTTGAAGCAAATATCTGTTGACTTTCATGAAGTACAGAATATTTTACAATCGTTTCGTCCTTGTCTGTGCAAAAGATAATTCCTATTGACGGGTTATCATCTTCTCTTCTTTTCAGATCATCAAACATTCTGACATACATATCCATTTGTCCAATATCCTGATGTGTCAGCTTTTTTGTCTTTAAATCAATAATCACAAAGCACTTCAAAATATAATTATAAAAAACCAGATCAATATAGAAATCCGTTGTTTCTGTACATATCCTCATCTGCCTTCCCACAAATGAAAACCCTTTGCCCATTTCCAGCAGGAACTTCTGAAGATTATTTATAATGGTTGTTTCCAAATCGCTTTCTAACTGACTGATATTGGGAATGGCTCCCATGAATTCTAATACAAATGGATCTTTCACAAATTCCAATACTTTATTTTCTTTATCAGGTAACTGTGTGGACAACATTCTTTTGTAATATCCACTCTTAATATTGCGCTCCAAAACTCTTACAGACCAATTTTCTGTCAAAACTTCCTTTAAATAAAAGTTTCTTTCCTCTTCATCGGAAATACGCATTATACTTCTTAGATGAGACCACGGAATTTTACCAGCCATTGAAAATCCATATGAATCTTCTGGAAATACCAAATAAAACTGACGGCAGTTCCGCAAATTTGCTACTGAAAAGCCCGTTCCAAATTCATCTGACAACTGTTCTGATAAATTTTTTATTAAATAGGAACCATACCTTGCTTTAGACTCACCATATTGTTCCTGCTCGACAATCCGTTGCCCCACATTCCAATAAGCATATGTCATGATACTATTCGCGCTATTATATGCTTCTTCCCTGGCTCGTTGTAATATAAAGCGTACATCTTCATAAAACTGTTGCTCTTTTGCTATTAAAAATTCTGGAGTTTCTTGTTTTAATAATTCACTCTTTTTCTCCATCTTGCCTCCAAAGATTCGCTACACGCGTGTAGCGAATTACTTTCAATCCACTTTCTTGTTTATTATAATTCACATAGTAAAACCTAGCATAGCAAAATCAAGTTATATCTTTCCTTTTGACATCTTCATATAACTTATATGTTTCAACCATCGCCATCATAATTTTCGTCACCGTATTATCTATATCTGATGATGTAACTTCTATTTTTAGCTTAGGCATTTTAGGTATTATGGCGGAATAATTTGACTTACTGCAATTGTACAATTTTTCAACTATGTCTTTTTCTATTCCCATTTTATCAATAAGTTCTTTTTCATGTTCTAAGGATAAGCAACTAACACGACACAAATAATCAAAATCATCTCCAAACGATTCATACCATAAAAAATCCTCACTATTATCAGGATACTTAGGAATCTGAGCAGGCTTTTCATTCAAGCAATTTAAGACTATCACATGCTTCCATATTTGTTCTACAATATCTTCTCTAGATAATGTGGACCATAAAATGTTGAGATAAGCAAAAATAAGACGTGTCATCTCAGTCCTTACAGAAGGATTTGTGCGAATTTCATCTTCTTTTGACATATTTTCTCTTAAGTCACAAATTTGTTGTATTAAGTCACTCATAAAAATCTCATTCCTAATTGCATGATAGGCAAATTTATGACAAGCCCTATCAAGAAATGCTAATGCATTTAGCATTTCACTGTCTCTATGATAGGTAAGATTTCCCATTATTATATCAGCAAGTTCTTTTTGCGGATTAACCCGCATTGAAACATTCCCTATCTCCAGCTCATTTTTTACCACCATAAGATATATTCCTAAGCAATCAACCTTAAACTCCCCTAATGTTCTACCATAGTAGACCTGCATAAGTTCCTTTAACAGGTTTGCCCGCTCTTCAGGACTCGCATTTTCTATAAACCTATAATAAGCCCTATAGAGAGACGCTGTTCTTTTGCCTGCACATTTCATACTCTCGATTAACTCTTTGCTATCAGCATTTTCGAGATATTTCTGATAATTTCTCCTCTGTTCCTCCATTACATCTATCTTCATTCTTTCTTCATTATCCCTAATCTTCTTTTTCACATCTTCCAACATGCTATTTATTTCCTTTTTAAAATGTGAAAATTGATCTATATCCAGTTCAACCTCAAAAGAATTCTGAATCTGGCAGATGATTCGCCCTCTTATGGATTGGAGTATACTTTTTGCAGAAAGTATTGAAATTAATTTTTCAAATTTTTCTTCACACTCAGCTTGTTCTATACTAAAAAATGGCATTCCCCATTCTTCATTATAATTAATGTCATAAATATCAATGCGTTTTCCATTACAAAGAACAATATATTGAACCTGCATTTCAGGATGTATCGCATAAAAATATGCCTGCAGAAAATCACCTACTTCTAAATCCGCATATCCAGGTTTTGCTTCTATAATCCAAAAAGATTTAAGCCTTACTGTCGGTAAATAATCTATTCTTATGTTTTTTCTTCCAATTCGCTGAAAAGGTTCTTTTAATTTTAAGGATTTTTCTGTCAGTATATTATTTACTGTATTTTTTCCATATCCCAAAAGTTTTAGTAAAGGTGCAATAAAATTTTCCCTGACATCTGTTTCGTTATATGTAGAAAAATCCGTTCTCCTCCACTCACTAATAAATTCATTTTTATTCATAACAATCAACCCTGGTCAAAAACACCAATATTTATTAAGAAAATCATTGTTCTTGTCATATATTACTTAGTCCATAGTCCATTACACGAATCCAAGTCACAAACTCCTCCCATCCACCTAGTGATATTACGTCTATAATCCCCCATCTTGTCCACAAAATACGATACAATCAGCACCAAATACCACTAAGTAATGCGGTTTTCGCCCTGTCTCCAAATTAGGACACAAAGTATTCTACCGCATTTTCCGGAAAAAACTCCTCGAACTCCCTGTAGAGCTGTCCGGCAAGGGTCTTATTGTGGGCAATTACAAGGGTCGGCTTGTTCAGCTCCGCTATCACGTTCGCCATGGTAAATGTTTTTCCTGACCGGTGACACCTAGTAAAGTCTGGAATTGATTGCCCTCCTTGAAGCCTTTGGCCAGCTCGGCAATAGCCTGCGGCTGATCGCCGGTGGGCTGATACTCGGATACTAATTTAAAATGATCCACAAATCGTTCCTCCATGAATTTACTTTAAAAGCAATGCTTTCACTTTTTCATCAAGTTCTATCTCTATTTTCCGCAGCATCTCTTCATTGCCTGCCTCCATGTGAGCCATTTTCGACAAATCCGCGATTTCTTTATGCGTCTTGTTCTCTCCACAATATTTCGGTATCCTAATTCTTTCCAAAATATGACCCGATATAAACCATGACACATAAGCATTCACAAATCGTGATACAATATCTGCATTTAATACGCCCGACAAATAGTACGCCTCTGTCTCATCCTCCAATGGAATCATCAAAAGATTATGATCAGGTATAATCATTCGTCCCTCATCTTTTGAAAGGGTGACCGCAGAAACTCCTTTGTGCAAAGCTTTCCATATGACTTTGTAAGGGAAAAAGGTGTATTTCCCGATATCATATAATGCATACTCCGGCGCTTCCTTATCCTGTCTTAAAATAAATTTTTTATAGGTAGCTCTTTCCTTCAAAATTTCAATAAACGCATGCCTCTCCTCAAAGAAATAATCAAATGCGTTTGGGTATTGTGTTAATAGTTCTTCTTTTCTAATCACTTTTCCATCGTCAGTATAAGGAAGGATTATTGAATATTGCAAATCATATCTCCATCTTTTTACATCCTTTCCTCTTAACAGAGGGTATAGGATATCCTTTTCTACTGGGAAATCACATACTTGCCTGATACCTTTACGACCTCTTTCAGGCAAATTATTTATGGAAATCAATTTAGAATTAATTTTCTTCTTCTCTTTCACCCAAAAAATTGCATTCGCACTGGTATCCACTCCCTTTCTCGCTCTATAAGCCGGCTTCCCTTCCCGGTTTACCATCTTCTCAAATACCTTTTGCTCCTTTAGCGAAGCAATCAGCCACGGCGAATTATATTCATGAATCGGTGAAGCATACAAACTTTTTGCTTTTAGCTTTTCTGAAAAAACAGCTTCTTTTGTCTCGTTAGCATCAATTGCTTTTTTCTCGCACCTGTACCACTTTTTGTAGATAACCGGATATTGCGCCTTCTCATTTTTCTTTAACACGATTGTTGCCGTTTTATTATTTACTCCCAGACTCCTAAATGGCTCGACGTCAACAAAATCATTTACGGATTTTACACTTACCGGAATTTTTTCTTTAATCATAAACTTCCTAAAACCATCGCCGCCTCCTGATGCCTGAAGCAAATTCTGGTTTATCACAAAAGCCAGACTTCCGCCATCCTTCAGAAAACGATCCATGATTACATATGTCATGAGTACAGATATATCATCATGGGCGCTTCCCAGCTGTGCCTTTTGCCCCTTATGATCGAACACTTTGTAATCATACCAATACTTTTGAATAGAATCTCTGTAATTCTCGGGAAGATTCTGCCAATCTATCCACGGAGGATTTCCAATTACATAATCCACCTTTTCCTGGAATACCGGTGCAAATGCGTTTTTTATGACATTCGCCCAAACTCCATCCAGATTTCTTTTATTTAGCTCTTCCATTTTCCCGTAAAAGTCTAAAAGTATTTGGTACTCCCTCTCTGATAGCTGTCCGCTTATCACAGGCAGATTTGTCTCTAGCAGCTTTTCAAATATACTTTTTCCTGCGCCTCTACGAATGCAGTCATTGACAAGATCAAGCACATTGTTGATACTTTTTATATCAACAAGCTTTTTAGGAATCATAAATACTTCTGCTTTCGTCGGGATAATATAGCACCCCTCATTTTCTTCATAACCTTCTAAGACCGTTAGCATTGCATCACATAAATATACAGGAATCTCAACAGGCGTTTCCAAGTCAGACAGCAATCCGCCTAATGCAATCAAATAATTTGCGCGTGCACATATAACAGCCAGTGGATTTAAATCATATCCCCGCACATTGTTAACAATTGTCTTTAAAAGTTCTTCCGATGTACAATCATCGCCAAATAAATTTATAAGTTTTTTAATTAAAATGACTAAAAACGTACCGGATCCGCAGGTAGGGTCCAAAAATACACTATCTCCATTTATAGAAGTTACTGCATCCTCCACCAAAAATTCTGCAAGCCAGTCCGGCGTATAAAATTCCCCTAAATTTTTACGCAGTACAGATGGCAGCAATTCATAATACAAATTTTTCAAAAGATCTCTGGCAATATCTTTTTCCAGGATAATAATGGAGTAATCATAGGATGAAAAGGTCTCTATCAATGTCCGTAAAAAAATGCTTATATCTTCATCCCAAAGATAAAGATACCAACTGAATAAATCCCCCTCTAAAAAATTTGAAATCCCAAGCCGGCGAAACCTGCCTCCCTCTTCAAGCGAAGCAAAATCATTCCTTAATTCCTTTAAGTTCTCTACGTGAAACCCATATTTTTCTGTAAATGGATTTCCTTTTAAGTATGTCAGTATATTCAATGACAATATTTTAATCAATAAAGAAAAATAGGTCTGAATAGCAAAAATCAGATGTGCATAATGAATCTCATCATCCTCCAGTTCATACTGCTTCTTTAAATTTTTTATTTTTATATCTTTCGTCTCAAAACTGTACCCACACACTTCACGATAAAGCGTCTGCCATTGCTCAAAGAGCAGTTTGGCTTTGTTCTGTTCTGTATTTGCTTCTAATTTTTTATACAGCATCGATATTGCGCGCATCGACTGTATACTGGATGAGCCAAAATCACTGACCAAATTCTCTGTAAGCAAAGCCTTTCCATCACAATTCACAGATACCAGCCTCATAAGAAACAATTCATGCGAATCAACCGTCATTTCCTGGGGCGCACTAATATCCCATCCTTCCCCCTGTTTTCTTATATAAATAACATAACAGCCATCAAAAACAACCCCCATGACCCTATTAGCAGGTATTCCTGTCTTTCTCTCAAATCCATTTATCTGCCTTTGTACCTGCTCTATAAATTTTTTGTTTGCATCCTTATTTGAACCCGAAATCCTTGTGGGATATTTATATTCAATTAAGAAGTTTCCATACAGAGAATCAATCCTTCCCTCTAACACTGTAAACTCATTCTCAACCCTTATTTTCCCCTCAATACCTACCGATTGAAACAATTCATTCAATATAATTGCATAATTGGTCCTAAAGTTCTCTTCCTTACATTCATTCCCTGTTCTGGCTTTTACTAATTTCTCAAACAATTCTTTTTTATGGCTATGAATATAAGCTCTGACCTCAGAATGAATCATCCCACTTCTCCTTCCTCGCAATGCGTTATGTTATTATACCAGACTATACAAAAAAAGTACAGAACAAAATCGAACTTTTGTTCTGTACTTTTCAACTGCTCTATTCTGTTTTTCCTTCCAAGATTTCAATCGCTTTTTCTACCTGATTATCGGTTCCTTCATTTTCGCTTGCTTCATAATCATATTCAAGTTCAATATCCGGTTCGATTCCAATTCCGTGAATGTTTCTACCGGAAGGCGTATAGTAAGCACTGATGGTCAATTTAAGGGCTGTACCATCATCCAGCTTTTGAATCTGCTGCACGATTCCCTTCCCATATGTGGTCGTCCCCACCAATGTTCCTTTATTGTAATCCTGAATAGCGCCTGCCAGTATCTCCGAAGCGCTTGCCGAATATTCATTGACCAGCACCACCAGCGGAATATCAAGTTCCCGTTTCCCGTCACCGGTATATTCCTTGCGCCTGCCAGTCTTATCCTCCGTATATACAATCAGTCCTTCCGGCAGGATTTTTCTTGCAATATCTACAACTGCTGCCAGATCGCCTCCGGGATTGCTTCTAAGATCCAGAACCATCCCTTTCATACCCTGTCCCCGCAGTTCTGCCATGGCTTCTGTAAACTGATCCACCGTCACAGCGTCAAATTCACGGATACGCAGATAGCCTAACTGATCCGTATCTTCCAGCATGCCATAATCCACTGTAGTGACCTCGAGACGTTTGGCTCTTTTGATATCTATTTCCAAAAGATCGTTCTCGTTTTCTCTATATATGGTGAGATGCACATTCGTATTTTCTTTTCCTTTCACACGGCTGACTACCTGTGTCAGGCTCATGCCCTGGGTTGACTCCCCGTCTACCTCGTAAATGATATCTCCCTCTCTCAGCCCCGACTCCTGCGCCGGCGACTCTTCCATGACTCCGCTGATCATTGCCATGTTCATCTGCTTATTGATGGAGATATATGCCCCGATTCCATAGGAAATACCCATATTGCTGCTCATAACCTCTTCCAGTTCTTCTCTGGAATAATACTCTGAGTAGGGATCGCCCAGTGAATTTACCATTCCCTTATAGATACCGTCCTGCAGTTCCTCATAGGATATGTCATCCTCATAATAGTAATAATTTGCAATCGCATCCTCTATGAGTTTCATCTTTTGGAGGGTATCTGTATTGACTACGCTCTCATCGCTCTCTGTCACATCCGCCCGGGCTTCACGCACCTTATACATCCGATACGCCGTTCCTCCGGCATAAATGCTTACCAGTAAAAGGGCTGTCACCAGACCTCCCGTAATTACTCCGTTGCGAAAATCCCTGGAACCTTTTTGGCTTTCTGCCCTGTTGTCTACTTCTTCTGATCTGTCCAATTATAACCACTCCATTTCAAATTTTTTTATCCACGCAGATAATTCCATGGGTTTACATAATTCCCGTTCAGCCGCACACTAAAATGCAGATGATTTCCTGTGGAACGTCCCGTGCTTCCCACTGCCGCTATCTTATCTCCCTTTGACACCTCCGCGCCCTTTGAAACATAAAGCGCCGAAGCATGCATGTAAATCGTATAAAGGCTGTCCCCATGATCGATCATGATATAATTTCCCATGCTGTTGCTGTAGGTGGCAGCCACCACCTTTCCGTCATAGGCTGCCAGAATTGCACTTCCCCCCGGCGCTGCCATATCCAGACCATTGTGGAATTGCTGAATCCCCAAAATCGGATGCTGCCGGTTCCCATATTCATCTGAAATTCTTGTGTAAGACGGTGCCGGCCAGGTAAACATGCCGCCGTCGTATCTTCGACCCTGTTCTTCCGCCAGTCTCTTTCTTTCCTCTGCAACAGCTGCTTCCAGCGCCTTGATGGTTTCGTTCTGGGATGCAATCTCTGCTTCATACTCCCGAATCGCCGCTTCCTTGCTCTGTATATCCGAAGACATCTTATACATTTCTTGTTCCTTAGTGGAAATCAAATCATTGAGTGCTGCTTCCTCCTCTTCCACCGCCCTGCGTGCCTCGTCCAGAACCTGCTTTTCTTCCTCCAGTCCTTCCTTGCACAGAGCAACATACTCTGCATATGCCACATACTCATCTAACATTTTGCGGTCATAGGAGGACAGCATTTCAATATAGTCTGCCTTGTTCAGCATTTCACCGAAACTGTCTGCCACAAAGACCAGCTCCATATAAAGCATATCTCCCTTCTCATACATAAATTTGATCCGGGATTTCATTGCCTCATACTGCGCCTGCTGTACTTCCAGCGCATCTTCCAGTTCCTTCGTCTTCTCCTCGATCTGCCCTTCTTTTTCCTCGATCAAAGTCTTAAGTTCGTTGATCTTTGCCTGTATATCAGAAAGCTCGGCATCCAGCTGTGCAACGTAATTGGCAAGATCTGCCTTGGAACTTTCCAGCTCTTTTTTTAACTCCTTGACATTGGTGAGACCGCTCTGGAGCTCCTTTTTTTCTTCCTTTGCTCTGTTTATTTCTTCTTCTTTCTGTTTAATGCTCTCATTTGTCAGTTCACTGGCATAGACAGTGGTTTTACACCTGTTTGCAACACCCAGGACCAGCAAGAGGCATATCAGAACACAAAAAGTCTTCTTCAAACGCTTCATGTTTACCTCTATTATACTTTTAGGTGCTTTCTAACGGTTGTGATACTGCCAAGGAAACCAATGCCCACACCCATTATGATAGACATAGGGAGCAATGTGGAAAAGATCGTCTCCACAGGCAAAAATGATAATAATTTTGTCAGAGTCGAAAACCTCTGCATAATATATTCAATTACTTTGTTATAAAGAATAAATATGATTCCCATAGGCATTAATGCGCCGATCACGCCAATCAACATGCCCTCGATTACAAACGGCGAACGCACGAAAAAGTCTGTCGCCCCGATATATTTCATAATCGTAATTTCCTCTTTTCTGACGGAAATGCCTATGGTGACTGTATTACTGATCAGGAAAATAGATACCGCAAACAAAATCGCAATGATTCCCACAGACACATACGCCACCAGCGCATTGACCCCTGTAAGTGTAGACGCCGTGACCTCGGAACGGTTGACCGTCCTGATTCCCTCAAGTCCCTCTAAATACGTAACCAGCGCCGGCTGCATGGAAACATCATTTAAATAAATCTGAAAGTTCGCTGAATCTGCCAACGGGTTTTCCGTGAATCCGTCTGCATATTCTCCCAAGTATTCTTCTTTAAATTCCGCCCACGCTTCATCTGCAGAGATAAATCTCTTCTTGGACACTTCTGTACGTTTATCAATTAACACGCCGATTTCTTCTATTCGTTCCTGACTGATTCCCTCGTCAAAAAAGACCGTGACAGAAACCCCCTCCTGTGCCGTCTTTACAATGTTCTGGAAGTTAGTGAGTATGGCATAAAAAAGTCCAAACAAGAACAGGCAGGCGCCTATCGTCGCTATGGATGCCAGTGAAAACCATTTATTTCTAAATATATTGATAAATCCCTGTTTGATGGTATAAAAAAATGTACTAATCCTCATCGATATAACCACCTTTTTCTTCGTCGCTGACAATGACGCCTTTCTTCATCGTAACCACACGCTTCTGCATTGCATTGACAATCTCACGGTTGTGGGTCACCACCAGCACAGTAGTTCCGTTTTCATTGATCTGCTCCAGTAATTTCATGATCTCCCATGAATTTTTGGGATCCAGATTTCCGGTGGGCTCATCCGCCAGCAAAATCGTAGGACGGTTGACCAGCGCCCTGGCAATCGCCACTCTTTGCTGTTCCCCTCCTGAAAGCTGTCTCGGTTTTGCTTTGTATTTACCCGCAAGCCCTACCGTAGCCAGAATGCTTGGAACATTTCTCTTAATGTCCTTACTTGATACCTGAATGATTCTCTGGGCAAACGCCACATTTTCATAGACATTCCGATCCTTCAAAAGACGGAAATCCTGAAATACGATTCCAAGATTTCTTCTGAATTTAGGTATCTTTCTATGGCGGATACGCACTAAATCATATCCCATCACATTAATCTCGCCTGAAGTCGGCACCAGTTCCCGGAGAAGCAATTTGATCATGGTCGATTTTCCGGAACCGCTGTCCCCCACGATAAATACGAACTCACCTTTATTGATATGTAAGTCTACTCCGTTAAGCGCCGGTGCTCCTGTAGCATACGCTTTGCTCACATTCGTCAATGTAATAATCTCTCCGCTTCCGGCTGACTGTCTTTTTCTCCTTTTGGTTTTTACATCACCTTTTGTCACCATTATCCTCCACCTGTATTTCCCTGTTTATGACTTAGTACTCAAGACTCTCCATATAATTCATGTATTTTACTACCATGAGAGCAATCCTGAATGTAATTGCATCCTCAAAAACGCGCAGATCAAGACCTGTGCTCTTCTGCAGCTTATCCAGACGGTACACCAATGTATTCCTGTGAATGAACAGCTGCCTGGACGTCTCGGATACATTCAGACTGTTCTCAAAAAACTTATTGATCGTGGTAAGCGTCTCCTCATCAAACTCATCCGGACTCTTGCCTCCGAAGATTTCCCTGATGAACATCTTGCAAAGAGGGATAGGCAGCTGATAGATCAAACGCCCGATTCCCAGTTCACTGTATGCTATGATATTCCTCTCGTCAAAGAATATCTTCCCAACATCCATCGCCATCTTTGCTTCCTTATAGGAGCGGCTGACTTCTTTGATTTCTCTGACCACAGTCCCGTATGCGATATGTATGCCGGTCATTCCTTCCCGCAGCAGGAAGGATTCCATGCCGCTTGCCGATCTTTCAATATCTTTCGCATGATCTCCGTCAGAAAGATCCTTAACGACTATTACATTATTTTCATCCACAGCAGTAATGAAGTCCTTGCTGCTGCTTCCAAAAAAGGTCCGCAGCGCTTCTAACACGTTGCTGTCTTTCCCATTGGCAGTTTCGATAATCATGACCACACGTTTAACATCTGTCTGGATGTGAAGCTTTTTAGCACGGCTGTAAATATCGATCAAGAGCAGATTATCAAGGAGCAGGTTCTTGATAAAGTTATCCTTATCAAAACGCTCCTTATAAGCCACCAGCAGATTCTGTATCTGAAATGCCGCCATTTTCCCGACCATATACGCATCTTCTCCGGTTCCGGCTGCAATCAATACATATTCAAGCTGCTGCTCATCATATATCTTAAAGTACTGATAGCCCTGTATTTCCTGGGAATCTGCCGGAGATTTGGCAAATTCCACCGTCTCCGGACCGCACTCAGACATATTGGCAGCGGTAGACGCCGCTTCCTTTCCATCCGTATCCATTACACAGAAATCCACTCTCGCAATCGTTTTAAGCCCTTCAATCGTATTCTGCAATATCTGGTTAGAAATCATTTACCCCACTCCTTCTGTCTTTTAAAGTGCTATACAAATTCAACAATTTTTTATGTAGATCAGCATCCTTTAAGTTTCCCCCAATGAAACTCCTTTTTTCATTTTAATATAAATGTACAAAAAAATCTACCTTCATTTGTAATGTTTTTGTGTATTTTTTATGGCTTTTGACGTTTTTTTCCATTTTCAAAAATATACAACCTATACAAAACCAGATCAGCCAAACGGGAAACCGGATATTCCACTTTTGGCTGATCTGTGATATACTTGCTATAGGTATGATTTCTTTTAAAGTCTGCCCCACCATCTTATCAAAGAAAGGAATGATAAAATGAATATTCCAGAATTATCAACTGCCTTAGCGAACACGCAGGTAATGAATCAGGTTGGTCTCGCCGTACTTGACAAGGCACTTGAAAACTCTCAGACTGCAGGTGAAGGGCTGATCCAGATGATGGACCGCTCCATGGAACTGTCTGTAAATCCGCATATCGGCGGTAACATTGATTTATTTGTTTAAGATAACAGTCTGTTTAAGACGGCAGTCTCATTAAAACGAATTGTATGAATTGTTCTAAAATATGACCAATCAATCCAGTCATAACGACGAGACAAATGGCAACTGCCAGCAGGAAGGGTAAGGTAACCATCTTATCCTTCTTTTGTTTTCGCTTTGTCCAGATATCCGACAGGATATGACTCTTCCCTTCCACCCTGCCGATCCACATAAGCACTGCCCATGCCAGCGGCAGTGTCACCGCCGTAAGAATCACATAAACGCCGACCGCACACATCAGAAGTTCTGGCGACACCGCCATCTCGTCCCCATATGCGTCTGCGCTTCCCCCCAGTACTCCGTAGAGCAGGATTACCTGACTTCCATTGATAAATCCATGATATAGAACAGATGCCCATAAACTTCCCGTCGCTTCCACCAGAAGCACTGCAAACATCCCCATAACCAAAGCATACGCTGCCTGGTTAAAATTCATATGAACCAGCGCAAAAATGATGGCAGATAAGATCATCGCCTTAAATGCACTTCCCGATTTACGGTAAGAATGATAATATGCCCCCCTGCATGCAGCCTCTTCAAAAACTGGCGCAATAATCCCTACCGACAGATACATAAGTGCAAAAGGGATATTCCCCTGCTGGGTGTTGAGCGTATCTGCTATTTCATTTTTTACCCAAAACTGCGTAAACAGATTCAGTAAGGAAAGGACCGGCATACTTAAAAAGGTAAATAACCCTATCATCAGTACGGCGCGAAATTTAATTTTGTGAAACCCAAGAAAGGAGGTCAGTTTTTCCTTTGATGCCAAGGCAAAAATCAGGACCGGAAGCACCACCACTGCCTCACAGACAAGATTGCCAAGCACCAGACTGTCTGCGACAAACGGAAAAAACATGCCGATCATTATAACCATGACGAAATAGCTGATGATAGTTATCAGGAATGCCCAATTCGCTTTTTTACTGTTCATTAGAGCCCCCTCCCTATACCATTTTTATTCCGTCAGCTTCTATCACGATCAGCCTCTGCTTGTACAGATTTCCCACTGCCCGCTTAAACTCATTCTTGCTCATGCCCGTCTCGTTTCTTATCAGTTCAGGGTCTGCCTTATCGTTGAATGGGAGCTTCCCTCCCTGTGCTTTAATCATTTCCATGATACGGAGGGCATCGCTGTTCATCTGGATATAAGCCTTTTCTCTAAGGCTCAGCGTCAGTTTTCCATCCTCAAGTACCTGTGCCACCCTTGCCTCTATCCAGTCTCCCGCCGAAAGACCGCTTACCGGTTCCGCCTTGGGAATCAGCGCGCTGTAACAATCCTCAACGGCTACATACACTCCGTACCTTTCCGAAACCTCGTAAACCCTTCCCGCAACTCTGTCATCCTTTTGATAGGGACTATCGAGCCGAAGATAAGGATATATCTTCATTGTGGTACAGAGCCGCCCGCTCTTATCGATGTATAGCGCAACCAGACATTCTTCTCCTTCCCTAACCGTTCTGGTCTGTTCTTTGAATGGAAGCAGCAGGTCCTTTTCCAGTTCCCATTCAAGAAAGGCTCCAATCCTGCCTACTTCCTTTACCTTAAGGACCGCCGTCTTTCCCACGGAAAGCTGCGGCTGTCTGGTAGTCGCTATCATACGATCCTTGGAATCCCTGTAAATAAAAACGCTGATACAGTCTCCAATCTGCGCATCCTTCGGTACTTCCTTTCCCGGCAGAAGCACTTTTTCTTCTGCATGTACTCCCTCCTCAGGATCTGCCAGATAAACGCCGAACGCTACTTCCTTAATAATCGCTAATTCCTGTCTTTCTCCTAATCGCAACACTTTTTCAATTCCTTTCTTCCTGCAGCTCTACTGTACAGCAGACATTCTCTTCTGCATCTTTTAGCACAATGACATAACTTCCATCTTCTGTCTCCTTTGTATAAGGAGTCAGCACATCTCCCAGCATTACCTGCTTCTTATACTCCGCCCGCAATTGCTTCACCCGGCAGCTCTTTTGCAGGCTGTCCAACGCAATTCTCACGAACTGTCCATTATTTACATGATGATTGGTGTCCAGATGATGCGTCCTGATCTGCACATCGTCCTGCCTTTCCATCTCTGCGGGAACCTGTATCCTTCTGGGCGCATAATCCATATCCAGCTTTGGCTCAAGGGCATATCCCCGAAGCATTTCTTCGGTAGGTCTTACGGGCTTACCTGTCCTGGTGTCTAAAAGGCTCCAGATGGTGTTGGCACAGGCAAGGCGCTTTCCCTCCTCATCCGTCATCAGGAAATTTCGGAATCCTACGAACCCTTTAAATTCATAGGGCGCCGTCCCCACTGTAACCACCTCGCAAAGCTTTGGAAAACGCTCTGCCACAATCTGCCAGGAAGACATGACCCAGACCATATTCTGCTCCTTTAAATAATCTACTCCCAGCCCGATATCTTCCGAGTGGAAGGTGGAGCAATCCTGAAAATAATCCAGAAGAGATTCCAGCCTTAAATGCCCCGTCTCATCCAATTCACTATATCTGATTCTGCTCTTATAACTATACATCTTTTTTCCATCCTGTCTTTTAAGTACTTCTCTACTTTGTCTACACAAAAACCCACTGGAATTTTCCAGCGGGTCCTTTTAGCTGGGCTACAAGGATTCGAACCTTGAAATGACGGAGTCAGAGTCCGTTGCCTTACCGTTTGGCGATAGCCCAATGTCGATTACTTTTGGTATTATACACGATAAAGATATGTTTGGCAAGTAATTTTTAAAAAATTTTTTATAAAGTTCGTTACTTTTTTGACATGCTGTTTTTTTTTAGATACTTCTTGCTTTCCGCGAAAAAAGATGTTTTCAACCTCTGAAAAATTTGTTATCTTTGAAATGCGGGAAGGTTTACACATGTATTGAAATTCAGGAGGTTAATATTTATGAGGTATTTTTTTGACGGCAAAATCGAAAAACAGGATGCGCTTTATACAATCCGTATCCCCTTCAACGTCTGGGAAGTCTGCAGAAAACGCGATGTGATCAAAGCAGACATCGTCCTGGACAATAAAATTATCGACTGCGAGCTAATACCGGAAGCCAAGGGAAACTATAAGATTCATCTTCAGGATGAAGATGTTTCTCATATCGATATTGCACAGGTTCATAAAATCCTGCTGCATATTACCGGAAGTCTGATTCAGATGAATCAGAACAGTCCTTACAGTTTTGAAAATCCTATTCGTAAAATCGACGGAATCGATGTTATCATCCAGCCCGAAGACGGACTCTGCGGTCAGTCCTGTGTTGCCATGCTGGCAGGCGTTACGCTCGCCGAAGTAATCAGTGTCATGGACTGCCGGGAATGGCAGGCAACCATGGGGCGTGTAATTTCCGCCCTCAATTATTACGGAATCGATCACAGCGACGTCATCGTATACACGGAAGGACATGATGCAACGCTTCCCAAATGCTGCATCTTAATGGAAAAGATGGGACTCTACTGCCATTATCTGGTGCACTATGACGGCAAGTTTTATGATTCCAACTTAGGGATTGTCACAGAATATGATATGGGCAAACTTCTCGGCTATATGGAAGTTAAAGTTGACTGAATTTACTAAAGCCTCCCGGATAAATTTTCCGGAAGGCTTTTTTATTCCCACAGGCACTTGACAGCTGCCGCAAGGACTTTATACTTCAAAAATAAGATCGCCGTAAGTAGGAACCGGCCATACCTGCTTATCAACCAGCATTTCTGCCTCATCCACAGGGGCACGGAGTTCATCCATCGCTTCTTTAACCACATCTTTATAATAAAATGCCTGCTCTTTCGCATTCCCGATAGCACCGGCTTTCGCTTCCACTTCCTCCAGCTTCGCAAGGGCAGCCTTCATTGCAGACAATTTCTCGGAAACCGTCTTTAACAGGTCTGCCTGAGCGGATGCATCCGCGCCTGCGTCCCTGACTGCAATCACCGTATCCGCCAGAGACTTGGTGTAACGGATGACTGCCGGTATGATCTGCTTGGAAGCCATATCGATCATGGTGAGCGCTTCTATATTGATGGTCTTTGCATAGGTTTCGTAAAGAACCTCTTCCCGGGACTCCAATTCAGCCTCTGTAAAGATACCGAATTTATTGAATAGTTTTACAGACTTCTCTGTTGTCAGCGTATCCACTGCCTCGATCATTGACTTGATATTGGGCAGTCCTCGCCTTTCTGCTTCTGTCACCCATGCATCAGAATAGCCGTCGCCGTTAAAGATAATCCTCTGATGTTTTGTCAGATATTCCTTGATCAGATCATGCACCGCCAGATCAAAATCTTCCGCTTTCTCCAGGACGTCGGCAGCTTCACAGAAGGCTTCTGCAACAATTGCATTTAACGTGGTGTTCGGACTTGCAATGGAATCTGCCGAACCCACCATACGGAACTCAAACTTATTTCCTGTAAAGGCAAAAGGTGAAGTTCTGTTTCTGTCTGTGGCATCTTTGGTAAAATCAGGAAGCGTGGAAACACCGGTTTCCAGCTTTCCTCCCTCTAAGCAGCGGGCTGCCTCTCCCGTTTCAACCAGCTGTTTTACCACATCCTCAAGCTGTTCACCCAGGAATACGGAAATAATAGCCGGAGGCGCTTCATTTGCACCCAGTCTGTGATCGTTTCCCACATCCGATGCACTCTGACGCAGCAGATCTGCATGCCGGTCTACCGCCTTGATGATGCAGGCAAGAACCAGAAGGAACTGAATGTTTTCATTGGGCGTCTCACCCGGGTCTAACAGATTCACGCCGTTATCTGTGGTCAGTGACCAGTTATTATGTTTGCCGGATCCATTGACACCTGCAAAAGGCTTCTCATGAAGCAGACAGGTAAGTCCATGACGTCCCGCTACCTTTTTCATGGTCTCCATAACCAGCTGGTTATGATCTACCGCAATGTTTGCCGTCTCATAAATCGGCGCCAGCTCATGCTGCGCGGGAGCCACTTCATTGTGCTGGGTCTTTGCCGTAACGCCCAGCTTCCAGAGTTCAATATTAAGATCCTTCATGTATGCACCAATGCGCTCCCGGATTGTTCCGAAATAATGATCCTCAAGCTCCTGTCCCTTAGGAGCCGGAGCACCGAACAAGGTACGTCCCGCAAAAACCAAATCCGTCCTCTGTAAGTATTTTTCTCTGTCTACCAGGAAATATTCCTGCTCGGGACCTACACTTGCGACTACCTTGGTTGCTTCCGTGTTTCCAAACATCCTTACGATACGCAGCGCCTGTTCACTGATTGCCTCCATGGAACGCAAAAGAGGCGTTTTCTTATCCAGTGCTTCTCCCTTATAAGAACAAAATGCTGTAGGAATGCAGAGAATCACGCCTGTAGCGTCTTCCTTTAAGAAAGCCGGTGAAGTGATATCCCATGCGGTATAGCCTCTCGCTTCAAACGTAGCGCGAAGCCCTCCTGAAGGAAAAGAAGATGCATCCGGCTCGCCTTTAATCAATTCTTTTCCCGAAAAGTCCATGATCATCTTTCCGTTTTCATCCGGATGAGAAACAAAAGAATCATGCTTCTCAGCGGTAATGCCGGTAAGAGGCTGGAACCAGTGTGTATAATGGGTAGCGCCGTTTTCCACCGCCCAATCCTTCATTGCCTTTGCAACCACATCGGCTGCTGCCAGTGACAGTTCGCCGCCCTGTTCCATCACTTTAATGACTTCCTTGTAAACGTTTTTGGGAAGACGTTCTTTCATGGTAGCGCGCGTAAACACTTTACTGGCAAAAATCTCCTCAACATTAATCATTTCACTCATACTTTTATACTCCCTTTCCTAAAATGAATCCGTCTCATGATTTCCCTCAGAAAAAGAAAAAATGCCCCAAAAATCTTTGGAACATCTTTGTTCGGAATATGATCTGGAAGGACTCTTTCCTTTACTTTTCCTAAGATACCGTATAATCTGCCAAAATGCAATACCCTTTTTTATTTTTATCAGTATTCGACAAAAAACCGTGAGGGACTTTAAGAAGAATAAGCATATTGTACAATGCTCATTCTCCGCCCCTTTCTCCCGCTTCCTTGCAGACCCGGAGCAAATCATACTTTTCCGCCTGTTCACTTAATCCCACCCAAAGCACCTGTTTGGAATGGGGTGCACTTTCCACTGCCTCCCCGTCCTGAGTGGTCAGGGAGCGTACCTGTACCGGAATATTTCTGCCGTCCGGCTTCATAATCTCAATCTGATCGCCCACACAAAACTTATTTTTCTGTTCGATTCGCACAAGCCCGTCCTTTGATATTTCTTCTGCCAGCCCCAAATAGACATATTCGCTCACGTACGTGTTGTTGTCATAAATCTGTGTATTTTCATCGGGTTTCCCAAAGTAAAACCCTGTGGTGAACTTCCTGTACGTACATTTCGCGATTTCCGCTCTATACCAATCCATATTCCCGCGGTATTTCTCTTCTGATTCCAGATAGTCGTCAATCGCCTTCCTGTAGGTTCTCGCCACCGTTGCCACATACAATGCCGTCTTCATTCTTCCTTCGATTTTAAAACTGTCGATTCCCGCATCGATCATTTCAGGAATATGCTCTATCATGCATAGATCCTTGGAATTGAACAGATACGTTCCTCTTTCATTCTCGTACACCGGCAGATACTCTCCCGGACGCTTTTCCTCCACCACCGCATACTTCCATCTGCACGGATGCGTGCAAGCACCCTGATTGGCATCTCTTCCGGTAAAGTAACTGCTGAGCAGGCATCTTCCGGAATAGGAAATGCACATAGCACCATGAATAAAACTTTCTATCTCCATATCCTCCGGAATCTTTTCCCTGATCTCCTTTATTTCCTTTAAGGAAAGTTCTCTGGCAGAGACCACTCGCTTTGCGCCCAGCTGGTGCCAGAACAGATAGGTTCCATAATTGGTATTGTTTGCCTGAGTGGAGACATGAATATCAATTTCCGGGCAAATCTCCTTTGCCAGCGTGAACATGCCTGGGTCCGCAATAATCAGCGCATCGGGTCTTATTTCCTTCAGTTCATAAAAATACGCCCTAGCGCCCTCAAGATCGTCATTGTGCGCAAGTATATTGGCAGTCACATGAACCCTCACGCCATGCGCATGGGCAAAATCGATTCCCTGCTTCATCTCCTCCGCAGAAAAATTCTTTGCCTTCGCGCGCAGACCAAATGCTTCCCCGCCTATGTATACGGCATCTGCGCCGAACCGCACTGCCGTTTTAAGAACCTCCAGGGAACTGGCTGGTATGAGTAATTCAGGTTTACGTTTTTTTACTTCCATCTGCGTACTCTTCGCCTCCAAATAAACATCCTATTTCAACTTTACGCTTACCGTCACCCCATCTCCTATGGGAAGGATATCGGTCAAAAGCGCTTCCTTATGCTTGAGTTCATACAAATATTCCCGCATGCGGCTGTGTATGGTGCGGTCCCTTCTTGTCACCGCAAACCGCGACTCCATCACATCTCCGTCCTGCAGTACATTGTCGGAAATCAAAAGCCCGCCCACCGGCATCAGTTTTAAGATATCCGGCAGGAAATGGATGTACTGACCCTTTGCAGCATCCATAAAAATAAAATCAAAGGGTCCATCGAGTTCCTTCAATATTTGGGCAGCGTCCCCTTCTAACAGAGAAATCTGTTCTTCCTTACCGGCTCTTTTAAAGTTTTCCTTTGCCAAAGGGATCCTTTTTTTATACTTTTCTATGGTTGTAATCTTACAATCCTCCGGACCATACTCGCTCATCAGCAATGCAGAAAAACCAATGGCTGTCCCCACCTCCAGAATATGCTTTGGCTGCTTCATTGCAAGCAGTAACTTTAAAAAACTTTGCATCTGAGGTCTTATGACAGGTACATTGGTTTTCAATGCAGCTTGTTCCAGTTCATTTAAGAACGGAGTATTTCCCGTGTCAAAGGAATTAATAAAGGTACTGATTCTTTCTTCCGTAATCACGCTTTTCACCCTTTATGCCTTATTGGTTTTCCGCCGTCGCCTCCGGTACCGGCTGGGCGCCTGTTTCCCCATCTCCTTCCGTCTCCTCAACGTCTGGAGACATTACTTCCAGCATCTGTTCCGCCGTCATTTCCGTGCTTAAATCATAAATGCCGGAAACAATTTTTCCATGATGGGCGGAAAGCAGCTCCTGTACCACAAACAGATTGGCATCCTCAATCAATCCTTTTTCTTCCAGCATATCTGCAATTTCTTTTACAGAAGCATCCTGCGCCACACTGACTGTAATCGTTCTGCCTCCCGAAATGGAAACCGGCTCATCTGCAAATACCCGATAGCCAAAATCGTACGCCTGCGTGGCAGCCCGGAAAACATACACGATCACCACTGCCAGAACCGCAACCTTAATGATGGTCTCCAATACTGTAAAAACTAAACTCTTGATATCCATAAAGCAACCGTTCCTCTCTCACAACTGACCGATTAAAAAATCTACTCAAAATCCAGTTCTTCCGTAATGATCATATTGATTTCCTGCATCAGCCTGCAAAATGCCAGTTCTGCCTTCAAAAAATCGTCAACGATTGGATTTTCACGGAACTTCTCATATTCCTTCTCAAAAGCGTCCATCTTATCAAACAGCTCATTGACCTGGCTGGTATTCTGAATTTCATAATTTCGCTGCCGAAATTCATTGACCTGCTCAAAAAGCGACGGACTCTTTTTAATTTTTTCCAATTGGTAGCAATACCCTTTATAGGTGTCCGTATCTTTAATCGCCTTCACAAATTTTCCAGCCGCTGCTTCCATATGATTGTCCAACATTCTTCTTCATCTCCTTATACTTCCATGATGATCGGCAGAATCATGGGACGGCGTTTGGTTTTTCTCCACACGTACTCGCCAAGGGAATCCTTGATAGAACCTTTTAACTTGCCCCAATCGGCAATTCCCCTTCCAAGGCAGCTCTCTATCGCTTCATTAACCACAATTCTGGCTTCATCCATCAGTTCATCGGACTCCCTCACATATACGAACCCCCTTGATACAATATCCGGTCCGCTTATCAGTTCGTCCGTTGCTCCGTCTAATCCAAGCACTACAATCAAGATTCCATCCTCTGCAAGATGCTGTCTGTCCCGCAATACGATGTTGCCCACATCGCCCACACCCAGTCCATCTACCAGAATATCTCCCACCGGCACCTTGCCTGTCACCTGTGCCTTTTCTTCCGTCAATTCCAACACATCGCCGGATTGCAGGATAAAAATATTTTCCTTAGAAAATCCCAATTCTTCCGCAATTTTTGCCTGTGCCTTCAAATGCTTGTATTCCCCATGGACAGGGATTGCATACTTAGGGCGCACCAGCGTATAAAGAAGCTTGATCTCTTCCTGACAGGCATGTCCCGAAACATGTACGTCCTGGAAAATAACGTCTGCCCCTTTCAGCAATAGTTCATTGATTACATTTGTGACTGCCTTTTCATTCCCCGGAATTGGATGGGAGGAAAAAATAATGGTGTCTGTAGGTCCTATTGAAATCTTCCGGTGATTGTCCTCTGCCATGCGGCTTAAGGCTGCCATGCTTTCCCCCTGGCTTCCCGTGGTAATGATGACCGTCTTTTCATCAGGATAGTTCTTAAGCAGTTCCGTGTCAATCAGGGTATTCTCCGGAATATTCAAATAACCAAGGTTAGTCGCCGTCTCAATGATGTTTACCATACTGCGGCCCTCCACCACTACCTTGCGCCCAAACTTATAGGCAGAGTTGATGATCTGCTGCACCCTGTCTACATTAGAGGCAAAGGTTGCAATGATAATACGCGTATTCTTATGCTCCTCAAACAAAATATCAAATGTTTTCCCCACCGTGCGTTCAGAAGGGGTAAATCCCGGTCTCTCCGCATTGGTGGAATCACACATAAGTGCCAGTACGCCCTTCTTTCCAAGTTCTGCAAAGCGCTGCAGGTCGATGGCATCGCCGAATACCGGCGTATAATCCACCTTGAAATCCCCTGTATTCACCACGATACCTGCCGGTGAGTAAATTGCCAGCGCTGCTGCATCCACGATACTGTGGTTCGTCTTGATGAACTCGATCCGAAACTGTCCCAGATTGATGGACTGTCCGAATTTCACCACCTTGCGCTTGGTGTGGTTCGTCAGATTATGTTCTTTTAATTTGTTTTCAATAATTCCCATGGTCAGTTTCGTTGCATAAATGGGCACGTTAATGTCGCGAAGCACATAAGGAAGCGCTCCGATATGATCCTCGTGTCCATGGGTAATAACGAATCCCTTGACTTTTTCAATATTATTTTTTAAATAGGTTACATCTGGAATCACCAGATCGATTCCCAGCATATCATCTTCCGGGAAAGAAAGACCGCAGTCTACCACAATAATACTGTCTTCATATTCAAAGGCAGTAATATTCATACCAATCTGCTCAAGACCTCCTAACGGAATTATCTTTAGTCCTAAGCTGCTTTTCTGTTCATTTTTTTTCAATCAATTCTACCTCCGGTAATCCGTATTCTCATTCATTTTAAAGGTTTTACGTAAGTTCAACGTCTTCAAGAAGGTTTTCAAATACGGCAGCAACCGCAGACATTTCCGTATCATCATCTACAATCTCATAAACCGCTTCCTTGGCTCCTGCCCCGGAGACTTCCTTCAAAATCAAAGCCTCTCCGTCGCCTTCTTGAACGTCCGTCACCAGAAGATACTGGTTTCCTCCCAGCCTCGTCTGTTCCAAAACATAAAACTCTGCACTTTCATGCGCTCCACTCTCCTGTGTATCAAGAGTAAATTTAACCTTTTCCAATCATTCTTCTCCTTGTTTCATTTTCCTGCAGTCCAGAAAGCCCTGTAAAATAAGTACAGCTGCAATCTGATCTACGTATTCTTTCCGATTCTCCCTTCGTATCCCGGCTTCCATCATCGCTTTATCTGCCGCTACGGTGGTAAGTCTTTCATCCCAGGTATGTACGCAAAGTCCTGTCCTCCTCTCTAACTTGTCCTTAAACTCCATAGTCGCCTCTACCCTGGATCCCAACGTATCGTTCATGTTTTTGGGCAGCCCTAAAACAATTTCTGTAACCTGGTATTCCTCTATCAGAGCCTCCAGCCTCGCCAGCGTCTGACGCAGCTTATTTTCGTCTTTTCTTCTTATGATTTCTATTCCCTGAGCAGTAATAAGCAAGGGATCGCTAATTGCCACCCCTACCGTTTTGGCTCCAAAATCTAAACCCATTATACGCATCTTAATGTCACTTTCCGTCCCCTATTCCTGCTTATTTCCAGTGATTGTTCTTAATATACGCTGTCAGCATTTCTTCTACCAGTTCATCCCTTTCAATCCTCATGATCAGGCTTCTGGCATTTTTGTAACTGGTAATATAAGTGGGATCTCCGGACATGATATATCCCACAATCTGATTCACAGGATTATACCCTTTTTCTGTTAATGCCGCATAGACATCCGCAAGGATTTCTTTTACGCTGGCGCTGTCTGTCTCTACTTTAAAAAATTGTGTATTTCCTAAATCCTGCATACGATAATCCCCATTCCTGCCCTGCCCGCGTCTTCCGGGCACAGGCGTTTAAAAGTATATACACTTTTATCCGCTTCTATCTTACTCCATTTTACCATAAAATTCAATTATATTTACGGTCTGAACAATAAAATATCCGGTTCCAAAAAATCTGCCAGGCTGCCCTTTCGTATCTGACCGGAAAGATTTTCCCCGGTTTCAAAAACTGCGCGAATGTATTCTTTGGTATGCCCTGTCTGATATCTTTTGCCCCTAATAATCTTCTCTTCTTCAAACAATACCCGGACATCTTTATGTAGGTGCATTTCCCTGTATTTACGGGACATTTCTCCATCCAGTTCTAAGAGCACATTGCTGCGCAGCGCCTTCACCTGCTCCGGAACCTGCCCGTCCATAGCTGCTGCCGGCGTTCCCTTTCGTCTGGAATATTTAAATATGTGCATCTCATAAAATCCTACTTTTTCAAGAAACTTTCGTGTCGTTTCAAATTCCTCTTCTGTCTCCTTGGGAAATCCCACGATTACATCCGTTGTGATTGCCGGCTGGTCAAAATATTCCCTCAATATACATACCTTTTCATAGTATTGCTCCGCGGAATATTTTCTATTCATTCTTTCAAGAACGGTATCACATCCGCTCTGCAGTGAAAGATGAAAATGAGGACAGATAGCGGCGCACTGGGAAAGTTCCCTTGCAAATTCTTCTGTGATGATCCTGGGTTCTAAGGATCCTAGCCGGATGCGCTGGATTCCCGAAATCTCCTCCACCCTCTGTATCAAAGACAATAGCCCACTTTTTGAAAAATCATTTCCGCCGCTCATACCGTAGGAACTTAAGTGGATTCCCGTGAGCACCACTTCTTTATAGCCGTTTTCGGCAAGCCCCTTGATCTCCTCCACTACTTCTTCCAACTCCCGGCTTCGGACCCTGCCTCTGGCATAAGGAATGATGCAGTAAGAGCAGAACTGATTGCAGCCGTCCTGCACCTTGATAAAAGCTCTGGTATGCTCTGCCGTATGGGTAAGCTTCATAGACTCATATTCCTTCGTATTGCCGATATCTATGATTGTCTTTCCCTTTAAGGTTTTATCCATCGCGCCGCCATCCGGGTCAGCGTTTTCCTTTTCCGCCAAGTATTCTTCAAGAATCGGAATGAGGTCCTTTTTTCTGTTATTGCCAATGGCAAGGTCGATGCTCATATCCTTTAAGGCATCTTCTGTTCCCGCCTGAACATAGCACCCCACCGCAACCACCACAGAGGATGGATTTAATTTTTTTGCACGGTGAAGCATCTGTCTGCTTTTTCTGTCCGCAATATTGGTCACTGTACAGGTATTGATGATATAAATATCTGCTTTTGCGTCAAACGATACAATCTCGTATCCGTTTTCTTTCAATGCCTGCTGCATATAATCCATCTCATATCCGTTTACCTTACATCCAAGGTTATGAAATGCCACACTTCTCATACTTTGCTCCCATTTACTCTTATACGCCACTTTTTTGTGCTGTTTTGTCATTGACTTTTGAGGTACAAACCTTTACTATAATAGCAGAGGGTATGTAAAATTTAAGGAGGTAATTCCCAATGAAAACAGTTCAGATTTCATTAAATTCTATTGACAAGGTAAAATCTTTTGTAAACGATATTACAAAATTCGATTATGACTTTGATTTGGTATCCGGAAGATATGTAATTGATGCAAAATCCATTATGGGTATCTTCAGCTTAGACTTATCCAAGCCCATCGACTTAAATATCCACGCAGAAGAGAACATCGATGAAGTTCTTGAAATTATCAAACCTTACCTGATTTAATGCATTTTGTGAGCTGGCTTACCGCCAGCTCCTTTTGTTACCATAAGCCGGCTCGCAAAGCGTGGCGGCGTTCGTTTACCATCTTGCAATCACAAGTTCATCCGTATCCAATGCTTTCTGCATCAATTCCTCTATCTTTTCCTCCAGATTCTGTTCATGCCGCTTAATGATGTTCAAATTGGGTTTTGTCACAGGATGCTTTGCCACAAATATCGTACAGCAGTCTTCATAGGGCAGAATAGAAGTCTCATAGGTTCCGATTTTTTCTGAAACGTCCACAATCTCCATCTTGTCAAATCCAATCAAAGGCCGGAAGACCGGAAGCGTACACACCTCATTGGTCACCGCCAGAGACTGCACCGTCTGGGATGCCACCTGACCGATGCTTTCACCGGTAATCAGTCCTAGGCATTCATTTTCCCTTGCAATCCTCTCCGCAATCTTCATCATGTATCTGCGCATGATGATGGTAAGCTCCTCATGAGGACATTTCTCATAGATATAAAGCTGGATATCGGTAAAATTGATAATATGAAGATAAACCGGACCCGCATAACGGGATACCAGCTTCGCTAAATCGATTACCTTCTGCTTTGCCCTGTCGCTGGTATAAGGAGGCGCATGAAAATAAACCGCATCGATCTTGACGCCCCGCTTTGCAATCATATAACCGGCTACAGGAGAATCAATCCCCCCCGACAAAAGCAGCATCGCCTTGCCGTTGCTGCCTACCGGCATACCGCCGGGACCGGGTATTTCTATGGAATAAATATAAATCTTTTCCCTGATCTCCACATGCAGCATCACATCGGGATGATGGACGTCCACCTTCATCTCCGGAAATGCATCCAACACCGCACCGCCCAGTTCCATATTCAGTTCCATGGAATTCATGGGATAATTTTTCCTTGCCCTTCTGGCATGGACTTTAAAGGTAATGTTTTTGTCTTCATATACCTTGTCCACATATTCCACCAGCTTTTGGGCAAGTTTCTCATACCCTTCATCTTCCACATGAATGACCGGACAGATTCCTGAAATGCCGAACACCGTCTTTAAGTTGTCCACCGTCTCATCATAGTCGAACTCGGAAAGGGCATGCACATAAATCCTGCCGTCTGTTCGGGTGACTTTAAATTCTCCCTCGCACCTTTTCAGCGCATACTTTATCTGCTGCACCAGCGCCTCTTCAAATAAATATTTGTTTTTTCCTTTTACGCCGATTTCTGCGTATTTGATCAAAAATGCACTGAACATATTTTGCTCCTATCTGTGGACGCCGGCACGCTTTCTGTCCGCGGCTGCGCCTTTCTCTATCCAAGAAGAATGACCCCGAAGAGCCATTCTTCCCGAAAAGTGTTCCTAATTTCGCGTGTATCTCCTAAGCATGGGAATTATATCATACATTGTCTGTAAAGTATAGTTTATTTCTTCCATCGTGGTAAAAACCGAAAAACTGAACCGGATTGTAGAGCCAAGCAGTTCTTCCGAAACGCCCATCGCACGCAGGGTAGCGGAGGGCTGAGGCTTGCGCGCGGAACATGCGCTTCCGGCGGAAACATAGATTCCCTGATCCTCCAATGCGTGAAGAAGCACTTCGCTTCGCACGCCCCTTATGGAAACGCTCACCACATGGGGCGCTCCCGTCTCATCCGGGTGTCCGTTTACAATCACATCATCGATCTTTTGTACGCCTTCCACGAAAGCACGCTTGATTCGGTACAGATTTTCGATTTCCTGATCCAGATTTCCATAAACCATTTCCACCGCCTTTGCAAGTCCTGCAACGGCAGGAACATTTTCTGTACCGGAACGGATGCCGTTTTGCTGTCCGCCGCCAAAAAGAATGGGCTTTATTTTTACCTTTTCATCTACATACAAAAAGCCTACACCTTTGGGTCCATGAATCTTATGACCGCTTACAGATAAAAGATCTATCTTCATTTTTTTCGGATATATCCTGAACTTTCCATACCCCTGCACCGCGTCTACATGGAACAGGATCTTGGGATTCATCTTTTTGATCAACGCACCTGCCTGCGCAATGGGCTGCATGGAACCCACTTCGTTGTTGGTATGCATGATAGAGACCAAAATCGTCTCTCCCGTAATCGCGCGCTGTAAATCTTCCAGACGGATACACCCCTTTTGATCTACCGGAAGGTAAGTCACCCGAAAGCCTTCCTCTTCCAAATGCTTCATGGTTTTTAGAACCGCAGGATGTTCAATCTGGGTGGTAATCAAATGCCTTCCGCTTCGACAATTTGCTCGGGCGCATCCGATCAAAGCAAGGTTATCTGATTCCGTTCCTCCTGAAGTAAAAAAGATTTCTTTTTCGTTTACCTTTAAATTTCTGGCAATTACATCCTTCGCATAACGGATATATTTCTCTGCCTGAACGCCCTTTCTATGGAGACTTGAGGAGTTTCCGTAGTCTTCACACATAATCTGGGTCATCAGCGCAGCTACCTCGTCAAAACATCTGGTGGTTGCCGAATTATCTAAATATACCTCCATAATATCACTGGCCTTTCTGAACAGAGTATTCGTTCTTATCCTACTATTACTATATGATTATCTCTCCAAATGGTACATTATCATGGACAGAACCGCCATTCCTGCCGTTTCCGTCCGAAGGATGCGGCGCCCTAAAGTGATAGGTTTTATTCCCTCTTTTACCGCCGTTTCCACCTCTTCCCCGGCAAATCCTCCCTCCGGTCCAATGAAAATTGCAATGTCCTCGCCCGGCTTTAGGCTGCCGATCAGCACCCTTGTCTTTTCCATATCTTCTGCAAGTTCGTAAGGTATCATTCTTACCTCTGCGCATTTGCTGTAATTTACAGCCTCTTTGAAGTTCATCACTTCTTTTACCTCAGGTATAATCCCCCTTCGGCTTTGCTTGGCTGCCGCCTGCGCGATTCCCTGCCACCTTTCCCTTTTGGTTTTTGCCTTCTTTTCATCCAGCTTTACCACTGCCCGGGCGCAGGAAACCGGTATAATTTCATACACGCCCAGCTCCACAGCCTTTTGAATAATCAATTCCATTTTATCCGCCTTGGGAAGTCCTTGAAAAAGGTATATCTTAGAAGGCAGCTCCACTCCTTCCTCCTTGATGAACCGAAGCTCACAGACTATTTCTTCTTCGCTGAGCGTTTCAATACCGCAGCGGTATTCCTTTCCGTCCACGCCGTTGCTGACGGACAGTTCCTCCCCGGGTCTCATACGGAGAACGTTTTTAATATGATTCACATCCCTGCCCGTAATAATGATTTTATTTCCCTGAATCTGCCCGGGTTCTACAAAAAATTGGTACATTGATACAACCATGCCCTTCTATCGTCTCGATTTTTTACGTGCCACCACGCCGACCCATTCTCCCTGATGATTGACCTCCAGGACTTCCAGTCCCGCCGCCTTTACCGCATCTACCACAGTCTGTTCCTTATCGTCAATGATACCGGAGGTAATGTAAATTCCGCCCTTCTTGAGATGGTTCACAATAACCGGGGTAAGCGGCACCAGCACTTCCGCTAAAATGTTGGCGGCTACGATATCATAACACTCCGTGCCGACCTGTTCCTGGATTTCCCGTTCCGTAATAATATTGCCGATGATCAGCTTAAACACCTCATCTGCAATGCCATTCGCCTCTTTATTTTCCCTGACCGCCTCTATGGCACAGGGATCAAGATCGGTCCCCACCGCACTTTTTGCCCCGAACATAATAGAAAGAATCGCCAAAATACCGCTCCCGGTTCCCACGTCTAAAAGTCTGGTTTCCGGTGTGATATACTTGCGCAGCGCGCGGATGCACAGCTGGGTGGTATCATGCATGCCTGTCCCAAAAGCAGTTCCCGGGTCGATGTGGAGAATCATTTTATCCTGATCCTCCGGCGCCGCCTCCTCCCACGAAGGAATCACCAGAACATCATCTATGGTAAACTGGTGAAAATACTGCTTCCAATTGTTGATCCAGTCAATGTCTTCCGTTTCCTCCACAGCAACACTTCCCTCTCCAATGTCCATAAACCCACGAAGTTCTTTAAGCTCCTCTTCCACACTTTCAAGAACCGCCTGCTTTGTAGTTTCCTCCCCATTTAACAATAGCCCTCCGTCTTCCGTTTCTTCCACAAAAAAGCTGAGATAGGCTATCCCGTCATCCTCCGGTCCTTCCGGTAGGATGTCCACGAACATCTGCTCCTTTTCCAGCGCTGTTAGCGGGATCTTGTCCTCAATCTGAGCCCCCTCAAGACCAATATCATATAAGGTGCTGATGATGATATCTTCGGCATCTGTAATTGTTTTGATTCTGAATTTCATCCACTTCATTCTTCTAATTCCTTCCAAACTAATTTACTATTGTTCCATTATATGTAAAAAGTGTTTTATTTACAAGGCTCCTATTGCATATGTTTTTCGTCATCATTCTGTATCTTCCATAATGCCATTGGATGCTTTTCCAATCGCTTAATTATTTCTGCATCTTCAAACAAATATTCAGGATGATATTTCTTATTGCGGAATTCATCAAAAAAATGTTTTTCTCGCTCTGTTAATTGCATAATCTCCCCTAAAAAATTTTTTACTCTCTGCTTTGTTTCGTCCAGATCAAATTTGTCTTTTCTACGCTTGACCGGCAATAAATCTGTCTTTATTCTATACCATGTAATTTCATCAATTATTTTCAAATCAATTCCATCTGGCATCTTCTTATTTCCTACAGCCATATAAAATGCAGTGCATTTCCGAAGATTATCCCTTTCCGAAGTCCCTGAAAACAATCCGTATTTTATCATATTGTCAACGTCATATAAATCCCTTGGTGCTTCCCTGTCAAAAAGCGCCTTTATCTTACTTCCAAAAATTTCTATTCCATCAACAGATAAAACTGTAAATTCCTCAAATATACCGCCTGTCTGTACTTTTCTTTGAGCCAATGGATAAATATGTATTAACATAGAATAGTTAATCTCAATTTTGATGTTATCATTTATTCCGGCGGCGTTCTGATATGTGAAAATCATGCTATCCAGCGAAAGAAAAGATTTTGATTTTAAAGATTTTTGGTATCCCTCTGCAAGCATATATTTCTCAATATCATTTGTGATTAATTGCCTCTCTATCAGCATGGCATCTTTATCTACTTCCTTACTGTAATCAAGATCAATATCTACCGATAATCTTGGCAGATTAAAAATTGTAAGATTAATGGCAGTACCGCCTTTTAGCGCCAGGCAATTTTTTAACATTGGATTACGATTAATATAATGCAATATATTAACTAAACGGTATACTTTTTCAAATGTATCTCTGACAAACCCTTCTTCTGCTGAAATTTTACTCATCCATTTTTTATCTATCTGCATTTTCTCCCCCTTATTCAATCATCTGCAGCAAATCCGGCGGAACCATCATCGCCCATTTACTATTATATATCATCCTATCTCTATTCATTGACTCTGTAAAATACCGCTTACTCTTCCCCTTTTTTTGCATACAGACATCAAAGAATTTATCGCTTAGCTTTAAACTATCCTTAAAATACTCCAGCAGATACCCAACCTTTTGATACAAAATCGCCTTATTATAGAGGGCTAAATACTTAAGAACTTTTTCCTCTGATAAAAAGGTCATCATTTCCAAACTTCTTAACAGCTCTTCGATTCCACCTACATGATCAAAATCATTTATATAATCCACTACTGTCCTCTCTCGATCGGTAACACGCACTCCATGATTTTCTATAATACCCTCCGGAAGACGAGATGATGTATATATATAATCGACTCCCTCAAACCCGAACTGTCTAAACGGCATCTCACTGGACACGTTTATTTCATACGATACCTGATTCACAAGTCCATAATAGGCAAAAGCTGATCTATGAGAAACATAAGAGGTCGGTGTAATCTTACTCGCAATCTGATATGCAGAAGCCGCCGGCATTCCTGTCTCAATGCTGATTGCCACATATAGATTTTTTCTAATAGATTGTATATACCCTTTTTGAACATACTGGCGTAAAATAGATTTGGCTGTGTTCTGATTTCCTCCCACGAGCTTTTCCACATCTTTAAAAGAAAAACATTTTTTTTCCAATAATTTTTCATAATATTTCATGTTACACCTCCTATTAGTTTAATATTATAATAAAAAGGTGTGTTTTTCAACCCTTAAATTATTTTTTTAAACTTTTATTACAATGGTGTATCAGGCGTTGACTATTAACATTTCGTGCCTTATACTTAAAGTCAACCACTTTGCGGCAGTCGCCCTCAAAAAATATAATCACTCTAAACAGAAAGCGCATTTAAAAATGATTCAGGATATCTACCCTCAAATTTACCATAACGAATACAAAGACATAACCCCCCAGGAAAATGACTTTATTCTTGTCTTTGATAAGCACACCGCCCTGCTCCGCTTCCAATCAGATGAAAGCCAGCGCAACAAGCTGCGCTTCCCCACGCGAAAGGAACTGGAAGGCTATGCATGCACCTATCACTATCTATTTTCCATAGACAATTATCCCTATTTTCTGGCTTGCCCTGCTGCCGGTTCCGTGCAGATTGTGCTTCCCGGCTATTCCTACGAGGACGTGCGGATCTTCCGCACTGCAGACTCTAAGCACACCGCCTTCGCCGGAATCACCGCCCATCATCTTTTCGGCTGGTATCAGACCAACCAGTTCTGCGGACGCTGCGGGCACAAAATGATCCCTGACCAAAAAGAGAGGATGCTCTTTTGCCCTGATTGTCATAATACGGTTTATCCAAGGATTTCTCCCGCTGTCATTGTGGGAATCATAAACGGGGACAAGATATTGATGAGCCGGTATGCGGGACGTCCTTATACCAATTATGCCCTTATTGCCGGTTTTACTGAAATCGGGGAAAGTGCGGAACAGACCGTCCGAAGAGAAGTGATGGAAGAGGTAGGGCTGAAAGTAAAGAACATCCGTTACTACAAAAGCCAGCCCTGGGCATTTTCGGGAAGTCTTCTCATGGGATTTTTCTGTGACCTGGACGGCTCCGATCAAATCACTTTAGATACCAGTGAGTTGTCGGAAGCCGGCTGGTTTCACAGGAATGAAATCACTCTGGAGGACGACCATGTAAGCCTCACCAGAGAAATGATCATTAAATTTAAAGAAGACGCTTATAAATCATAATACATCTTAAATTCTGCAGGAGAAGGAATCTGCTCCATTTTCTTTAACTCCGCCCTTTTGCGTGCTACCCAGACATCGATGAGCCGCTGCGGGAATACGCCGCCCTTGGTCAGATACTCATGATCTGCCTCTAACGCATCCAGCGCTTCACCTAAGGATTTGGGCAATCCCTTAATCTTTTTCTGTTCTTCCTCTGACAAAGTATAGAGATTGAAATCATAAGGTCCCCATCCATTTTCTGCGGGATCGATCTGATTTTCAATTCCGTCCAGCCCTGCCATCAAAATGGCTGCATATGCATAATAAGGATTGGCGGTGGCATCCGGGTTGCGCAGTTCAAACCGCTTGGTCTGCGGCGACTTGGCATAAGCAGGAATACGAATGACCGCACTGCGGTTGGAAGTTGCATATCCAATGGTAACCGGCGCTTCATATCCCGGCACCAGACGTTTAAAGGAATTGGTGGATGGATTGGTAAACGCACAAAGGGAAGCGATATGTTTCAGCAGTCCGCCCATAAAGTAGTGGGCTGTGCGGCTTAATCCAGAATATCCGTTTTCATCATAGAATAAAGGCTGTCCATCTTTGAAAAGCAGCATATGGACATGCATGCCGCTGCCTGCCTCCTGATAGATTGGTTTTGGCAGGAAAGTCGCTGTCTTTCCCTCCTGAGCTGCCATATTCTTGATGATGTATTTAATAATCATGGTATTGTCTGCCATATCAGGCATTTCCGCAAGTTCCACTTCGATCTCCATCTGACCCGGACCGCCTACTTCATGATGATGATATTTTACTTTAATCCCCCAGTCCTCCATCATCATACACATCCGGCTGCGCAGATCGTATCCCACATCTTGAGGAGAAGCTACATGATACCCGCCTTTATAGGGAACCTCATATCCGTTATTCCCCGGTGTGTCCAGACTGCAATTCCAGTCCGCCTGTCTGGTATCGATCCGATAGCCGCACTGCTGAGGAGATACTTCGTAACGCGCTGAATCAAATAAATAAAATTCAAATTCCGGTCCGATGACCATCTTGTCCGCAATGCCGCTTTCCTTCATATATTCCACAGCGCGCAGGCTTACATTCTTGGGGTACTGGTCAAAGGGCTTATTCTCTCCCTTTCCAATCGTGCAGACATTTCCGCACATGGTCAGTGTAGGCACCTGCGCAAACGGGTCCACATACGCGGTATCCGGATCCGGCAGGAACACCATATCGCTCTTTTCAATCGGTGCATATCCATAATTGGAACCGTCAAATCCGATTCCATAAGTAAACGTATCCTCTCCAAACCGCTCCACAGGAATCGTAATGTGGCGCCAGCGCCCGTCGATATCCGTCATCTTAAAGTCGATCATACGAATATTCTTTTCCTCGCACAACTTCTTAATCTCTTCGCTCTTACCCATAATCTTTTTCCTTTCCCTTTCCACTTTTGATGCATATCTGCAATCATTTAAATTGTATCATCCCGGCGTCAAATAAACAATAAAAACTCGTCTACTCCGCCCAGCTTAAAGCCTCCTCCAAACTTTCCGCGCCCAGTATGTTCAGCATGAACTCTATATATTCCTGAGCTCTGTCGGTATCGATATAGCGGAAGACCTCTTTGAGGTACTTTTCGGAGTGATTGTATTCATAAAGACCAAAGGCAAGTCCGCTCACCACCTCTTCCGGTGCATCCGTCTGCCTATTCAAGATAAATGCATCTATATGGGGATTTGCATCCACAATAAAATAGCAATAGGCAAATGCAGCTGCCTGCAGTTTTTCCCCGGACCTGGAGGAAAATCCGAGTTCTGTAATAGTAATGCTTCTCATCTCTCCTTCCGTATCCAGATATTCCTCCTGCCCTAAAAGATCCGTCAGTACACTCAGATTCATAATTGTTAAAACTTCTGCATCCTGCGTCTTATCGTTCTCCGAAGACCAGTAATTTACACGTGTGAGTGGTTCCGGATAAGGGTGAATCGCAATTCCCCAGTCATAGTTTCCATGCGCCCTTGCCGCATCATTAAATGCGGTGAGCAGTTCCCTCGCATTAAAATAATTTTTGTTGTTGCCATGATTGCTGTTCCAGTCATGATCTATACTGAAATACACCCGCGCATTTGCATACTTGCTTTTAATCGCTTGATAAAAAATGCGGAATGATTTTTCAAATTCCTGCACATAGTATACAAGATCCTTGGTGTTCATATAATTCCAAGTCTTAAACTGATTAATCTCATTTGCGATTACCCAGTTATGCACCATTCCATGTTCGCCACCAGAATATCGTTGTGCCAAGAATTCAGCCACCGCTTCAAGGGTCTTTACCCCCTCATCTTCCTCGGTATTGAACATGTAATAATATGCGCCACTCTTTTGATCCCTCGCCTTGGGATGAATCATCTCCATATACGCATCATTCCAGTCATTCAGCACGACTGCCGTGGAACACATACCCATCGCTTCCAGATAAGAAAATAATCCGTCATAATCATTTACCACTTTCCCGTTAAAATGATACTCTTTCCCTTCAAAAGTATATACAATCGTGGGGTAATCTTCATCCGTCGTTTCACCCATAATAATAGACAATGGAATATTGTAGATGGTGTGCTTCACTTCCAGATCCGTCAATTCCTTCGTTCCCAACATGGTAGGGTCTAATAAAACGCCTTTTTTGGATCCTATATCGGGATATGAATCCTGATTCTCAGCTAGCGCCTCAGGGTTTGACAGATAAACGCCTCTTCCTGCCGGTACATATTTTCCTTCCACAAGAAGCGCCGGAATAAATTGCCTAAAAAGATATTCCTCCTCATAGTCAAAAGAAACCTCCGAGGCTTTTCCTTTTTTCCATATAGCTGCCGGTTCCTCTGAAAATTCCTGTGTATCCTCATAGCATTCTGCTGTAAATAGATAAAAATACCCATCATCGCTTTCAGGAATCTGCGGCATCACCAGTGAATATGTCATTTGTTCCGGTTTCTCCTCGTCAATAAGCGCCTTGCCGGAACCATAATCTTCCAGTTCATCCGCCGGTACCTTTAGATCTCCTTTGGCAAGCTGTTCTAAAACTGCCTCCTCAGACTGTGCCTTGCTTTCTTTTTCATCTGTGATTTCTGTAACGACCTTTTCTCCGCCGGCAGGCACATTCCCGCTGCATCCACACAAAAATCCCGCCAGCAAAGCCGCTCCTATATATAAAAGAAGACGCTTTTTTTTCATTTTCCCCATTTCTTTATACACCATCATCCTCCCGCACTTACAAATACTTCACCGTCACCGATACCTCGGGACGTTCCTCAATCTCCTCCGATATAGATATCTTTCCTTGACCAATCCGCGTATATATTTCATAACATTTTTCCATGGTAACATGCTGAAACTTCCATTCCGTCTCCAGCATCGGAATGCCTGTACAATTATCCTCCATGCCATAGCGCACATTCTGACCGGCAAACGCTTCAGACCATTTTCCGCCTTCCGCAAAATAGTCATCCAAGGAAATGACCACCGCATTTGCAATATCCTTCACCGCGCTGGTCAAAAAATATTCCGAACGTTTATTTTGATCCACATCCACCCCGATCAGCAGACCATTTTCTCTTCCTGCCGCCTCCAAAACCGATTCGTAGAGAAACCCTCCGCAGGCAAAAATCACTTCTGTGCCTTCTTCGTACCACCGCACCGCTTCCCCGCAGATTTCCTCCGATGACTGAAAAGTTCCCGCATACCAGTAATTTACCGTTATATCCTCAATCCCAAGCTCCTTTGCCGCATCATCGATTCCCTGCAGATAACCATAACCATACCGGATGACAGGAGGCTCCTCCTTTCCGCCGATAAACCCAAGATTCCGATATCCCTCCAAAACAGCCATATAACCCGCCAGATAACCGGACTCCTCCTCCTTAAAGGAAACGCAATGCACATTATCTTCTATCTCTAACGGCTCTCCCTGCGTGTCAACAGGAACTCCGTCTATAAGCAGGAAATAAATATCCGGATAGACATCCTGCAGCTCCCCTACAGCCTCCTGAAAATCATAGCCTGCACAGACCACCACCTTGGCATCGTTTAGAATGGCATCTTCCACCGTCTCCACATGCCCCTCCAGATTATCTTCCTCCACATTGTAATAGGAAAAGGAGACGCCTGCTGCCAGCGCATACATCTGGATTCCCTCATAAATAACCTCATTATAATTTCCGTCCATGACCACACCGTCTGACACAAAGGCAATCTCTCCTCCCGTTTCCTGATAATCCCCATAGTGATCTTTTAGCAAATCTGCCATGGGATCTACCTGCGCTGCTTCTTTTTGCTGCTTCTGTATCTCTATATCCACTACGGGACTCTGCATTTCCTCCGATGCAGTTTCCTGCGCTTCTTCTCCATTACACCCTGCCAGCATGCCGGCAAGGAGAAGGATCGCCATACTGCCTGCAATTTTTCTCTTCATCCTGATACCCATACTTTTCACCTCTTTGTCAAGTATAGCATCTCCTGCTAAGATTTGCAAAAGGAGCCGCCCATAATTGAGCCGCTCCCTTAATAAAATGCTCCTAATCAGCACAAAATCATCTCTGCAATGTCTTCAAACTCCTCCTGCCGTTCGTCCGTCAAAATCGTTCCAGATGTAAAAGAGGCAAAAGTTACCGCGCTGATTACGTGAAATTTACTGTTATCACATAGGACATATGCCTTTCTGCACTGTTCTATCGCTGTCCTTTTCATCAGCGCTTCGCTTTCATCCGGCGTCGTAAATCCCGCAGTCCTGCTGACACCGTTGGTTCCAAAAAATCCCTTGGTAAAATGATAGTCCTTCAGGGTAAGCGCCGCCATGGCGCCCACCACAGCCTCTGTCGAACTTTTCAATGTGCCGCCAATCAGTACGACATGCGCTCCTTTTGCTGCCAATTTCTGCGCGTGGGCAACGGCATTTGTCACAAAGGTCACATTGGCAGTTTCTACAAAATCCAGCATATACCCGGTGGTGGTCCCCGCATCCAGATATACAAAGTCCTGGGGTTCGATCAGCGATGCCGCATATCTGGCAATCCGCTTCTTTTCTTCTTTGTTTACCTCCGCCTTCTGGGTCACGGTAGGTTCTACGGACTGGTAGATGTGATCCATGCGGACGGCTCCCCCAAACACTTTGACCAGTCTTCCCGCCTTATCCAGCACAATGATATCTCTTCGCGCCGTGGATTCTGAAATCCCTAAAAGTTCTGTCAGCTCTGTCACCGTCACACTGCGCTTTTCTTCCAGTATTTTCAAAATCATTTCGTGCCTTTGCTCTGATAACATACCTTCCTCCATTTTAGACCAGCAATATTCTGCTTCCAGCTTAACCGGAAGGAAAAATGTAATCTACAAACTTTCCTGCATCAATTTGCTGACCGCTTCATATGCCGCCTCTTCATCCTCGCCGTCAAAAGTTACCACAACTTCGTTTCCTTTCTTGATGCCGAGTCCCATGATACCGAAGATTTTCTTACAGTCGCCTGACTTGCCGTCCTTTGTGATCATAATGCTGCTTGTAAATGCCTTCGCTGCCTTTACCAGCTCTCCTGCCGGACGTGCGTGGATTCCCTGAGGGTCTGTGATTACATACTTGAATTCTTTCATAATGATTCTCCTTTTCTTATTTTATTATTTTATTTTTTAAGATTCAATATTTTTCTTTAAGATGCCTAGCAGCGCTGTGGAAATTAAAGTTCCAGCCACCAATGCAATTACGTACATCAGCGGATTCCCCACCACAGGAAATACGAAGATTCCGCCGTGAGGCGCCATCAATGTACAATTAAGCAGCATAGACAGCGCACCTGCTGCGCCTGAACCGATAATACATGCCGGAAGTACATGGATAGGATCGGATGCCGCAAAGGGAATGGCTCCTTCTGTGATAAATGCAAGCCCCATGATAAAGTTGGTAGGACCGGACTCTCTTTCTTCTTTCGTAAATTTCTTCTTGAAAAGAAGGGTTGCCAGTGCAATGGCACAGGGAGGCGTCATGCCGCCGATCATCACTGCCGCCATAATGTCATAATTTCCTGCCGCAATCGCTGCCGTGCCAAACACGTACGCCGCTTTGTTGAAGGGACCTCCCATATCTATTGCCATCATGCCGCCTAAAATCAGTCCCAGAATCACTTTGCTCGTTCCGCCCATGCTGGTCAGTCCATTGTTAAGGGCAGTGTTGATGCCTCCCATAACAGGTTCTACCACAAATGACATGAGCAGCCCCATCAGCAGAATACCAACCAGCGGATAAATCAGCACCGGCGCAATCTTTTCCAAAAAGTCGGGCAGTTTATCACAGAGCTTGCGAAGCAGAACAATGATATAACCTGCTGCAAAGCCAGCAACTAAAGCTCCAAGGAAACCGGACTTCCCGCCGGAAGCAATCATGCCGCCCACAAACCCAAGGGCAAGTGCCGGTCTGTCACCGATTGCCATGGCGATAAATCCCGCCAGAACCGGAAGCATGAAACCAAATGCAACGCCGCCTAGATTCTTAAACCATGCTGCAATCGGCGTAATCGTACCAAAATCTGCCCGCTCCGCTACGTCCAGCGCATTCACATCCACACAGAGCCCATCAATCAGAAAGGCTATAGCTATCAGGATACCGCCGCCCACTACAAAGGGAAGCATATGGGATACCCCGTTCATAAGCTGGGTATAAATCTGGTGCCCTACGCCGCCGCTCTTTTTTGAAGTGGAAGAAGATGTCTGGGATCCTGCTGCTGCATGATAAATCGGCGCATCTCCTGCAATGGCACGGTCTAAAAGTTCTCCTGCCTTGCTGATTCCGTCAGACACCTGACATGCAATCACCTTTTTTCCGTCAAATCGATCCATAGGAACCTGCGCATCCGCCGCAACGATGATGCAGTCCGCCTCCTCAATCTCCTTTGACGTTAACACATTCTTTGCGCCGCCGGAACCTCTGGTCTCTATCTTTACAGAGCAATTTCTCTCTTTTGCCGCCTTTTCGATTCCCTCTGCCGCCATGTATGTATGGGCGATTCCTGTAGGGCAGGAAGTAACTGCCAGAATCTTCGCCTGACCCGGCGCATCCGCCCCTGTATCAGCCAGACGCTCATCAATGCTTTCCTTTTCATCATCTGCTTTATCTATGATGGCAAGAAATTCATCCACGGACGCCGCATGCCGAAGGCTATCCGAAAATTCTTCATCCATCATCAAAACCGATAATTTGCTCAGCACGTCCAGATGCACATTGTCTTCCGTGTTGGGCGCTGCAATCAAGAAGATCAACGTAACCGGCTCTCCATCCAGAGAATCAAAATCAACCCCATCCTTCACCACCATTGCCGCAAGTCCCGGTCTGCTCACTGCGTCACATTTTCCGTGAGGAATAGCGATCCCCTCACCGATTCCGGTAGTGCTTTCTTCCTCTCTCGCATATACCTGCTTCCGGTACGCATCTTCATCCTTGATCTTACCGCTTTTCACCATCAGTGCGACTACCTGATCCAATGCTTCGCTCTTGCTTCCCGGATTTCCAGTTAGGGAAATGCTCTGTCTATCCAACAGTTCTGTGATTCTCATCTCATATCCTCCTTCATCTTTTTAATCCTATGACCTTGTTACCTGTTGATATACTGCTTCTATCTCTTTCTTTGTTGCCAGCAGTTCCGAAAATGCGCTTGCGCTTCCTGCTGCCACGCCCATGTAAAAAGCATGCCCGTATTCTTTCTTTTCCATCCAACCTGCAAGGAACCCTGCCACCATAGAGTCGCCCGCTCCCACTCCATTTATCAGTTTTCCCTTCGGCGCTGGCACATCCCGCACGCTTCCGTCCTCCGCCGCCAGCACCGCGCCTTCGCCTGCCATGGAGACCAGAACATTAGCTGCACCCATTTCCTGCATTTTCTTGGCGTAAGGAATTACTTCTTCCCTGGTTTTAAGTTCCTTCCCAAAGATCTCACCCAGCTCGTGATTATTTGGCTTGATCAGGAACGGATGATACTCCAGTACATTAACAAGCAAATCCTTTGTAGCATCTACTGCAATCATCACATCCCTTCCGGACAGCCTTTCCATGATTTTTTTGTAAATATCATCAGGCATGGAATTCGGAATGCTCCCGGCAAGTACAAGCACATCGCCTTTTTGCAGAACATCCAGCTTTTCCATCAACTTTTGTACATTCTCCTCTCCGATTTCAGGTCCGCACCCATTAATCTCTGTTCCGTCGATAGATTTTAATTTCACATTGATTCTTGAAATTCCAGCGTCTATGGGAATCAGATCGGATTTCACTCCCATTCGTTCTATCCGGCGGACAATCTCCGCGCCCGTAAAACCTGCCACAAATCCCAGCGCCGTATTTTCGATTCCTAAATTTCCAAGTACCATTGAAACATTGAGTCCCTTCCCTCCGGGAAGAAGGAGCTCTGAACTGGTCCGGTTCGTCAGCCCCAGCTTGAAGTCATCAACCGAAACGATATAATCCAGTGACGGATTGAAAGTTACCGTGTAAATCATCTCATTTCCTCCTTGCTCTACTGTGAATGATTTAGTTTATAATTGTATTATACAGTCATTTTCAGTCAAATTCAATCATACTAATTCACAAATTTTGATTGCGGAATTTATTCACTCTGCATATATTTGATTGAAATTGATTGAATTTGATTGTATGATGCCCAAAAACCTAATAATAAAAAACTGGCAGACCGCTGCTTCACAGTCATACCAGTTTTATACCTTTTCATTACACTATAAATTTTGAAACAATAATTATACCATCCTGCTTTTGATAAACTCTTCTACCTCCCGACCCTCAGGCATTACCCGCAAAGCGCCTTTTCTGGTAGTTATGATAGAAGCGGCTGCATTGGCAAATGTCAACATCTGGGTAAGTTTCCCTTCATCCAAGTCATCCAATCCATATTGAAGTACATAATGCAGGCAGCATGCGCCAAAGGTATCGCCGGCGCCGGTCGTCTCAATGGTCTGCTCCTGCAGGAACGGTCTCACCTCCACACGCAGGTCTTTATAATAAGCCCGGCTCCCTTCTTTCCCCATGGAAAGCATGATCAGGGGAATAGCATACTGGCTGCGCAGTTTCTGGATACCTGCATCAAAATCTTCCTCGCCTGTGAACCACTGAATTTCATTGTCAGAAATTTTAAGCACATCGCACTGGGATAATCCATAAGCCGTCTGCTGCTTTGCATCTTCCAACGATTTCCAGAGGGGCGGACGCAGATTCGGATCAAAAGAAAGAACCGCACCGCTTTCCTTGGCAATTGCAATTGCCTTTTTAGTGGCGCCTCTCACAGTTTCGTGTGTCATGGAAAGCGTTCCGAAATGGAAGATTCTGGAATCCCGGATCAGTTCCTCCGGCACCTCTGCTTCCATCAGCATCATATCCGCTCCCGGATTGCGGTAAAAGGAAAAATCCCTGTCACCGTCCGGGTATGTATGCACCATGGCAAGGGTCGTGTGAATCTCTTCATCCATACATAAGTAATCCGCACATATACCCACCTCCGTGATGGCATCCTTTAACTGCTTTCCAAAAAAATCGTTTCCTACCTTCCCGATAAAAGCCGTCTTGTGTCCCAGCTTCGAGAGCATGGCAAGCACATTGCAGGGAGCGCCGCCGGGATTCGCCTCAAACAGCGGATTTCCCTGACCGCTCTTTCCATTTTCTGTAAAATCAATCAGAAGTTCGCCCAATGCTGTAATGTCATAATTTTTCATCTTTACACCCATCCCTTTCCCTTATCAATCCTTCTGATTTTTATTATAACTATATCAAGTCATATTTGACAATATCCATATTCACCTCTCCGTCTGCAAAAAAGGAAATGCCCTCTGCGTCCTGCTGGGTGTACATGGTAGCCGTCAAGACATGTTCTCCGTCATTGACAAAAACCTCTACGCTGAACCGGTCCAAAATGATTCTCAATTTTAAATTTCCATTCTTACTATTGACAAGGCAGCGTCTTTGATGAATAATGGCTCTTCTCGAACCCGAAAACTTTCTGTCCACCTTCAAAATGGATTCCCTTGGACGGAAACTTAGCGAAGTGTGGTATTCGTCATTCTGGGCAAAGCGAACCGCAAACTTCTGATAAAGATTCTGCTCGTCTCCCGGCCGCAGTGTCAGTTCCATATCCACCTTTCTTCCTTTGATCCCTTCCAGGCTAAGGATACCCGAAACAGCCACATCCGAATATGCAATCCTGTTTTGCCGCATTGTATCCAATTCCTTTATCGGTTTCTGATATAGCCTTCCATCCTTTATAGAAAGTTCTCTCGGCAGGCTCATCTGACCGAACCATGGTTCGTCCGGAGATCTCAAATTGCATGTATCCCAATTCTGCATCCATCCAATCATGATTCTTCTTCCATCCGGCGCCAGCACCGTCTGAGGCGCATAAAAATCAATGCCGTAGTCTACAGACTGATCGCTTTTTTCTGTAAACGTTCCTGTCTCCTCATCAAAATCTCCCGTCATGCAGAGGGTTCCGTTTCCATTATGGTATTCAAAGCCTTTGGGAAGCATATCCTGCGGGCTGGTAAGCAATACCCATGTCCCATCCAACTTAAAAAAGTCGGGACACTCCCACATTTTTCCAAACCGGTTATGATTGGACGCCAAAATACTTTTAAACTCCCAATCAAGTCCGTTTTTACTGGTATATAATAAAATTTGACCACTGCCATCCGCCGGACGGCTTCCAATCACGCAACGGTATGTGCCATCCTTCTCCTGCCATATCTTAGGATCGCGGAAATCCGCCCTGCTGGCGCCTTCAGGGAGATGCCTTCTGTCAAGCACCGGATTTTTTTTGTACTTTTCATAATCCAGCCCATCCCCAACCGCAAGGCATTGTGTCTGCACATCACAAAAGGTATCATCCATCTGATGTTCCCGCACCACGCCGGTATACATAAGCAGATGTCTTCCGTCCGGAAGCACGACTGCACTTCCGGAAAAGCATCCGTCTTTATCGTAAGCTTCATCCGGCGCAAGAGCTGCCGGAAGATATTCCCAATGCAAAAGATCTTTACTCACTGCATGCCCCCAGTGCATGCTTCCCCATTTTGCCTCGTAAGGGTAATATTGATAAAACAAATGATATTCCCCTTTGTAATAAGAAAAACCATTTGGATCATTCAGCCATCCCGTCCGTACAGACAGATGAAAATCCGGTCTGTCTTCCTTTTTAATAATCTTCTCAGCCGCCTCTTCATATTTTCGCGCTTCCCGCAGTGTCTGACTTGTCATACGCCATCTCTCCTATTTTTCCTTTTTACTGTGCACTTACTTTGCCTGAATATCGGTCATATGCCGCCTGATATACATTCAGAAGCTTATCCATACCGCATTTTTCTCTTAAATGTTTGATATATTTTTCCCACTCTTCATCCGTTGGACCACCGTTTTTAATCCAAAGACCTTCCTGCTCAGACACGGCGCTTTCAAAATTCGCCCTATACCAGTCAATGTCATCCAGTTCTCTGCCTGTAAACACGCAATCCACCGGGTAGGTCGTCGTGCTGTCCACATAAGGCATCCAGAACTCATACAGATCGGTCAGACGCTCAATCGCCCGATCCTCCATCCGAAACGTGGTCTGATAATAATCGCTGAGAATTAGCTTGGGTCCTGCCACTTCGCATTCGCCTTTTAATTCGCCGGAACCCTTTCCATATTTCTCTCTGCTTTCCTCATCCGAAATACTCATCCACACACCATTCTCATCCTGCTGCGTAAAATATACATCGATAGGACCATATTGAAGCTGCATGACCACCTCAGGATCATACCACATATCAAAGAACTTCAGCAGATTTGCCGGGCTCTTGCATGCCTTGGTTATATTTAAGCTTCCGCTGTTGATTCCACCACCGGTACGTATCGTCACATTATGCGTTCCCTCAGGTCCATCAAGAATCGGCAGAAACACATAATCATCCGCATACTCCCCCATTACCTCTTCTATGTACCACCATGTGGCAACACCGACGTAACCCTGAGAGCATTTCGCAATCAGCTGGGTATCGGACTGGCTGAACATTTCAATATCCATAAGCCCCTCTGCATACCAGTCATGGAAATAGGTGACCGCCTTACGGTATTCATCGGAAACACAGACAAAATCTACCGTTCCGTCCTCCCGAAGGACCAAATCATTACAGACATCATTGGGCCAGTTTGTAAATCCAAATCCTGCATAAAAAATATTCTGCCCCCAACACCACTGATCATATCCAGTGCTCATAGGAATCGTGGTTCCCGGATCATTGCCATAATATTTCGCACTCATATCATTATCTTTAAATGCCTTCAATACATCATGCAGCTCATCCAGCGTGGTCGGCACTTCCAGCCCCAGATCATCCAGCCACGCCTTGTTAATCATAGAAAACTGCGGAACCGAATAAATGCTGTAATCCTCCGGCGCGCCGATTCCAGCCGTCCCCATCCGCTCTCCCGCGGGAAGACCGTAGATATATCCGTCGTCCATCGTAATCGCGCTGCGTATATCTGGGTTTTCCTCCAGAATCTTACATAAGTTAGGCATATATTCTTCTGTCAGATAAGGCGTCAGGTCAATAAAAGTTCCGTCATCTCCATAACGGGATATATCATAATTGCTGAAACCTACTCCCATAAAAGCATCCGGAAGCTCATCGCCTGCAATACGGATATTGACCTGCTCTGCCAGTGACTCGCTCATCGTCGTCCATTCAATGCTGATCCCCGCGTCCTCCTTTAGCTGATTGAGAACCACATTATCATCATAACCCGGGCTGAGAGCGCTTTGTCCGCCCATTATCGCAAACTCAGTCTGAGAAATATCTGTATTGGCAACCCCTTTTTCATGGTGACCGTAGTCTTTATTTCCACATGCCATTAATAATAGCATAAGACCTGCTGCAAGTATACAGGATACGATTTTTTTCCCACAATTGCACTTTTTCAACTTTTTCATATATGATTTCCTTTCCGGCGATCAGCCTTTTACCGCACCTGCCATAAAGCCTTTTTCAAAGTATTTCTGTACAAACGGATAAATAATCAGCATCGGGATGGCTGCTATGATAATGGATGAAAACTTAATCATTTCTGTCATCTTATTTAATTCAGCAAACCCGCCTGCTATGGTACTAGCCTGACTGGCGCTCGCCGAGCTCTTAATTAGGATATTCCGCAGCACCAGAGGAAGAGGAGATTTTGCCGGTGACGGCAGGTAAATCATTGCCGTGAACCAGTCGTTCCAATAAGCCACCATGCTGAACACTACCATAACCGCCATAATAGAACGGCTTAGGGGAACGACAATACGGATAAATGTGGTCCATTTGGAAGCGCCATCTATTTCCGCAGCTTCTATCATCTCCTTTGGGATACTGTTTTCAAAGAAATTCCTCACAATAATCATATTTCCTACCGCAACGCCGCCGGGGAGGAAAAGCGCCCACATGTTGTTGATCAGTCCCGTCTGTTTCACCACCAGATAAGTAGGAACCATTCCGCCGCCAAAATACATCGTGATAATGAAAAAAATACTTAGGAGTTTTCTGCCCGGCAGGTCCTTCACACTTAAAGGATAAGCCGCAAGATAAAGCACAACAACTGAAAATACGGTACCAATTATCGTATACTTGAAGCTGTTTAAAAGACCCGTCAAAATAGCCGGATCGGCAAATACTGCTTTATATCCATCCAAAGTAAATTGACTGGGCAGCAGAAACGTCTTTCCTGCATATACATCATACGGGTTCGACACAGACGCAACCAGTATGTAATATAGTGGATAAGCAACGATGAACAGAATAATGGCACATACGACCAATAAAACAATGTCACTGCTTTTTTCAGAAAGTCCTGTCAGCTTTCCCGATTTTGCATTTGCTTTCATATCGCACCTCCTAAACAAAACTTGTATCTTCGGATATTTTACCGGCTATCTTGTTAACTACAATCAGCAGGATAATGTTAATGGCTGTATTAAACAGCCCCACCGCCGTGGAATAACTGTACTTAGCATTTTCAATACCTTGTTGATAGACATAGACGGCAATTACATCGCTTGTCGCCTTATTCAGTTCTGTCTGTAGCAGCCACACCTTCTCAAATCCCACATTCATCAAACCGCCCGCGCTCATAATCAGGTTAAGGACCATGATAGGGGTCAGTTCCGGTATATCAATATGAAGAATTCTCTGGAACAGGGAAGCACCGTCTACCTTAGCCGCCTCGTAAAGAGAAGTATCCACATTAGACAGCGTCGCCATATAAACAATAATCCCCCAGCCCGCATCCTGCCAAATGCCTGAAGCTATGTAAATCGTACGGAAGGCAGCCGATTCTGTCAGAAAATCAACAGAAGTTCCCGCAATCAAGTTGATCAGCCCGCCGGAGGGACTTAAGAAGATACGGATCATACCGCAGATAACCATAGTCGAAATAAAGTGGGGTGCATAAAGCACAGTCTGGGTCGTTCTCTTAAACCGTTGAAACCTCATCTGATTCAACATGAGTGCCAATATGATTGGAATCGGGAAACTCCAAAGCAGACTGTAAAGACTAAGCAGCACCGTATTCTTTATCATCCGCCCAAATGTTGGCGCACTGAAAAATCTTTGGAACCATTCAAGTCCAACCCATTCACTCCCCGCAAATCCCCGACTTGCCTTATAATCCCTGAATGCAATCTGTATACCATACATGGGTATATACTTATAAACAATTGTTAGTACCACTGGAATCAGCAGCATTGCATATAACTGCCAGTTATCCAGTACGCGCTTTTTCAGGGACCCCTTTACCGCCATCGCAGGATTTATAGCAGCTGACTTGTTCTTACTCATATTCTTTTTCTCCTTTCTTGTCAGACAGCTAAACCTCATAAAAATGAAATTCAACTAGCTTTTTGTTTCCACTACGCGCTTGTTCGTGAAACGTTATTTGCTATCTATATAATAAGTTAGCACTTACTTTTTGTTAAGTCAATGTTTTTCCTTATTTTTTTGTGCTACATTTAGCTTTTTGTCTATTATTACTAATTTTTATTGTGCATTTTTATTAGTTTTTAATCCTTATGTTTCACGAAACGATTCATATAATTCATTAAATCCCCTTTACATTTTTAAATTACTGTATTATAATTTATATTGTGTTAAATAGAAATGAACACTTTTTCTATTAGACAACACTACTGTTTCATTAACTTTCATGAAACAAATACCTTCAAGGAGACATACATGAAAAAAGAAAACTCCGCCCCAACAATGAAAGATGTTGCCGCAGAAGCCGGTGTCGCACTCGGTACTGTTTCCAAAGTGGTAAACGGTCTGCCCGTAGGAGATTCTTACCGTATACGAGTAGAAGATGCTATTAAGAAATTAAACTATCAGGTCAACAGCTATGCACAAGGGCTCAAAGCAAACAGGACCTACACCATAGCTCTCCTAATCCCCAATACCTTACAGCCTTTTTACGCATCTCTTGCCTACCATATCAATCTTTCCTTATTAAAGCGGAAATATCGGATGCTGCTTTGCTCCACCGATTATGATTCAGGACTGGAGCAGGAATACATTACAATGGCACAGCAAAATAAAGTAGACGGAATCATCGGGCTGACATATAATCCTAATCTCATCATCGAGGAGAGCACCCCCTTTGTGGCAATCGACCGTTCTATGGGACCAGGTATCCCATGCATTGCCAGTGACAATTTTGCAGGCGGTCAGCTTGCCGCCGAAAAGTTGTCGGATCTTGGATGTAAAAATGTTGCCTTTCTGAGAATCGGTTCTTCTTTGACCAATGAACCTAACAAGCGGAAAGCCGGATTTGAAAATGGCTGCCTTGCGCGGGGTCTGCAATATGAAATGAAAATTTTAGACGACGGGGAGCCATTTGAAGAATTTGAAAAATTTCTCAAAGAACATATAGATAACGGCAAATTATCTTTTGACGGAATCTTTTGCGTGACAGACAGCCTTGCTTACTCTATCTTAAAAACTTTGCGCAAACTGAATCAACGAATTCCGGAAGATGTGCAAATAATCGGCTTTGACGGTATACGATACTTTGGAGACAAGGATTACGCATGTTCTACAATCGTACAACCTGTATCAGAGATTGCTGAAATGTGTGTGGAGCTCCTGCTGCAGGAAAATATGCTCGCCAAACCGCCCCTTGTCTGCCTCCCTGTTTCCTATGCATACGGAGGGACCACGGCAGAAACCTTCAAAGAACAGGAGCAATAATACCATGCGTATAGGAAATCTGGAAGACTTGGATCGAGCCAAAAAACATGGACATCCGGAAGAATTTGAAATAGCGCCGGAAGTCGAAGAATCCGAAAAGCAAAAACAATATAAAAAATGGAAAAACTGGTGGTATTACCATAAATGGCACGTCCTCTGCGCTGTTATTGTTCTGGGAATCGCTGTCAATGTAGTCGGAAATGCTCTAGGGATTTGGACGAAAGCTCCTGACTTCCAAATTGCATACATCGGAAGTGCAGAGCTCCCGCCAAGCACAACCGCCGCCCTGGAACAGGCATTTTCATCTATTGCGTCTGATTTTAACGATGATGGCGAAATCATTATTCAGATCAATCAATATATTGATGGCAGCCAAAATCCAGACGCAGAAACCGCTTATTATAAATATGCTTCTGAAATTTCTCTCATCGGCGATATTTCAAGTTGTGAGAGCTACTTTTTTCTGATGGAGAATCCACAACATTTCCAACAGGAATTCCAGCTTCTTGCTGCTCCAGACGGAAGCTGCCCAGATTCTGTCGATTACTCCATTGAAGACAAAGTAATTCTATGGTCGGATTGTGCGGCTCTCTCTGAGCAGGAACTGGGCACCTATTCAACCATTATCTTGGGAGAATCCGTAACTGGAAGTAACCAAGATTTTCTTTCCGGTCTTTACCTTGGAAGGAGATGCTTTTTTACTGACGACCTGACAGACCATGCTGAACAATGCAGCAATCTATGGGATTTGCTATGTAACGGATAGCAGAACATGTACATTAGAGCTTTTCAACCGCTTAATAATTGTAATCAAAGGAGGCAGACTATGAAATTCAAATATATGCTTTGCATACTCTGTACTGCATTTATGCTGACGGGATGTGCTCATACCTCTTTACTTTCCCAGGGAGCAAAGGAAGATACATGGACTGATTCTGGTTTTGTAACAATTGGTCACCGCTTGACAGTCCATAATACAGATCACAATATGACGCTGCTTGAAAATATAGACGTCCTGTCTGCAGATGGTCTGTATTATGCCACTTGGACAATGGGTGATTCAGAACCTTATGAGAACAGCGAAGGAGAAACGGTTGATTTATACGATGCGCACCTTTATCTTTTATTAGGAGAATTTCCAGCCATCCAGGATGCCCAAGACAATATGAATAAATGGATTACTGCCGGAGAATCCAATTACGAAGTGCTGTCAAAAGAAGAAGCTGTCTGCAACGGACAGCCATACACCCTCATCACTTACAACTGCATCAGCGATGATAACCCCTATGCCCACGGCGTATCTGCCTTTGCCACCTGCCAGAACAGCGCCGTGTGCATAGAATTGACATGCAGAGAGACTTTTGAACAGGATTTAAAAACACTCCTGATCGATTTTCTCAACAATTGTGTTTACAGCGATGGATAAGATTTTACGCATATCTTCTGCAATAAAAAACCACCGCCCCCAAAATAAACACCGGAATCTTAATCGCCCCAAGAAAAAGCAGAACATCCACATTCCAAAAAGAAGCATTCCCAATATGCAGGAATATAAAGTCGTACATGGAATACAGCAGTGCATTGCCAAACCCGATTCCTCCGCTTGGCAAAAGGCAGGAAATCCAGTCTCCAAGGGCGCCCGGCACCCCCATCACATACACGATGGTCGGCAGCAATACCCCCAGAAGTCCCAGCGCAACCGCAGAAACATTATCTTTTGCACTGGCAGAAATCAGCAGTGTAAACCCAATAGTGGAAAGGAACAAAATGAGTCCCCCAAGCAAATTTGCCCACTGCAGCTGTCCTATGTTAAAAGAAGGCAATGATGTAACGGAAAAGATTATCTGCATGGACGTCTTCGTTCCATCCCACCCAAAGAAAACATTCGTCAAAAGAATCCAGATTATCCCGCAGATCAGATAGGCGCTTCCTGTTATGAGAAATGACGCCAATACCTTTATACCGGCAATCTTCATACGGCCATGCCTGGTGCATCGGAGGATATCATCTGCCTTCGTCTGATAATCCGAGGAAAACACCGTTGCCGTGATAATAACGCCGAAGATTGTCATGAGAAAAATGAACAGTGTCTCATAATCCATAGAATTGCCGGATGCGCCATAATAGTACTGATACGGCAGACTCACCTTATTAAATTTGCGAAAAGCAGCTTCCTTAGCCGATGGATGATCTTTTTGCTCCATATTCATAACCGACGCAAGTCTTTTGGGAAGCATCTCATAATAATCCTCTATTTTGTCCAGATCAAGATCCCGCACACCAGGAGCGATTCCCGTCTGCACATCCGCGAATGCCTCCTTTATCCCCTTAATAAATGGTCTGTATTCCGCCAGCCTTGCATAAAAGACCCCTGCCGGAATCTCGCTTCCATAATCAGAGTCATAAGCCTCATATACTTCCTGATAAACCGTCGCCGCCCGCTCTAAATTTTCCTCCGTCACTTCTCCAAACAATTCATTTTTTCCTTGGAAATATTTCACTGCCTCAAAACCTGTAATTTCTAATTCTTCTCCATTTTCATCCGTTACCACAGCCCCTTCAAATGTCACCGGCAGATATGCCATAAGCACCGCAAAAGCAAACATGCAGCACAGCAGCAGCCATGTAATTTTTGTCATTATAATTCTTTTGATTTCAAGTCCTAACAGCCTCATGCTCTCACCTCCTGGGGAAACATCCAAAGATACAGATCCTCCAGCCGGGGATCGGCACACACCTCGTGCCCCGTCCGGGGTTCATCTGACAGATACCGCAGAGAAATCCTGCCATCTGCTTCGTTTTTTATATTTACGATCCTGAGACTCTGCTCCCACTTTGCAAACTCTTCCTGACTGACGGTACAGCGAAAAACCTTTCCTTCCACCATTTTTACCAATTCCTGGGTAGTTCCCACCGCAATGATCTTTCCGTTTTTAATGACTGCATTCTGATTTGCAATGTACTCTACATCCGGCACGATATGGGTGGATATAAGCACAATCCTTTCCTTGGCAAATTTAGAAAGAAGGTTTCTAAAGCGCACCCTCTCGCCAGGATCCAATCCACTGGTAGGTTCGTCCAAGATAAGCACTTCCGGGTCATTAAGCAGTGCCTGGGCGATACCCACCCTGCGTTTCATCCCGCCTGACAGTTTTACAATTTTCTTTTTTCTCACATCAGACAAGGTAAGCTGTTCTAAGAGCGCCTCTATCTTATCCTTTGCCTCTTTTTTAGGCAGTCCCTTTAGCGCCGCCACATATTCAAGATAACTCAAAACCGTAAATTCCGGATAAAATCCAAACTCCTGAGGCAAATACCCAAAAATATTCCGATACTCTCCCCCAAGGCTCTGAATAGAAATGTTATCATATAAGATTTCACCGGCAGTAGGTTTCATGATTCCCGCAATCATCCGCATCAGGGTGGTCTTTCCCGCACCATTTGCACCTAACATTCCCCATACCCCCGGGGTCAGCGTAAGGGAAACATCATCCACTGCAAGTTTATCCTTATATTGCTTTGTAATATGTTCCAATCTTAACTCCATTTTTTCCTCCATTCCGAAACCTTTCCTCCTTCACACAAATAACGTCTCTTCAGGTCGTTTCACCAGGCTGTTACACTGCTGAATAAAATAACCCATCAATCCAGCGCCTGCGCCAAGCGGCAGCGCCAGAAATCCACCATCAAACATCCACGGTGCGGCATAATAGCATATGATAAGAAGTAAAAGCAGTACCCCTGCATATCCCAGATAATGAAAGCAGATTTTTTCCAGCGGCACATTTTTAAGGCAAAATAATATGCCGTCACCTGTAATCAAAAGCGGAAGTAATACGTAAATCAGCATAGAACCATTCTCAAACTGCACCGCGTAACCAATGATACCTACCGCCGCCGCAATCACAACTTCCCCGCCAAAAAACAGCAGGAACCGGCAAATCAAAATTCTCCTGATTGAAAAATAAGCAGCGCCTTCTATTTCCGTCATTTGAAAGCGGGATGAGCGGTAAATAAACGGCAGCAAAAGCAGCGAGGCACCTATCATCGCACAGCTCAAAAAAAGGGCTGCTTTTCTGGCTGTCAAAAAATAAGGTTCCATCAAAAATCCTTGCAAGATAAGCCCAAGCAAAATTGCCGTTATGATTTCCACCCCCCAGATTCGCAAGCCTGCAAAGCGAATCTGTGAAAGCAGCAATTCTCCAAATCCCATTCTTTTTTTTACCCTTCTTTTTTCAAATTGTACTTTTGATAAGCGAATTATCTCACTCATCTGGGCTTGTGATACTTCGATTGATCCGCCTGACAATGCATGTTTGATTTTATTGTTAAGAGTACGGTTTCCCATCATCTTCCTCCTCCCAGCTCCTTTTCTATCCGCCTCAATGCCGCCCGCAGCTTTGACTGCACCGTCCGCATAGGCACCCCTAAGACTTCCGCAATTTCACGCAGCTTTAAGTTCTGGCGAAAACGCAAAAGAATAATCTCCTGTGACAAATTATCTAACCCCCGTGTGTACGCTCTTATGGCAAGTGTCTCTTCAACGTCCGTAAACCCGCCATCCTCATAAGAAACCTCATCCGCCACCGCATCTAACGGCATTCGCTTCGACCATTTATTCTTTTGCATATCCCTGCATGTGTTCAATGCAATTTTATATAAAAACGCTTTAAACTTTCCCGAAAATCCACAGGCACCCACATAATTGATTGCTTTTAAAAACGTCTCCTGCGCTGCATCCTCCGCTAGGTGGCGATCCGGCGCATGCCAGATGCAATACCTTAGAATATCCGGGTAATACAGACAGACCAGCTGCTCCAATGCAGATTCCTCTCCCTCCTTTAATTTTTTTAATAGCATCTCTTCGCGCATCAAGATTTACTCCTTTTAGGGCGTCCCCTGTTTATTATAACGAAGTACATACCTAAAAATGATTTGGTAAACACATTCCCATTATTCGACATATATTATTCATATAACTGCTCTGGAATCAAAATATTCCATGAGCAATCATGATAAAAGATTTCTTTTAAAAATAAAGGAGAAAAATGACTAAAACAACAGAATGGAACAAACAGTTTAACATTGGGGTTGATTCCATTGATGATGCACACCGGAAACTTTTTTCGATTGTACGTAAACTGATTCACTTAAGCAAAGACGAAAATAATGGAAAATGGGCATGCGCTGAAGGAATCAAGTATTTTAAAAGCTATGCTATAGAACACTTTACCGATGAGGAAGCATATATGCAGTCCATCGGATACAAGGAATATGAAGTGCACAAACGTTTGCATGACGATATGCGTTACAAAACACTTCCCGCCCTCGAAAAAGATTTATCAGATTCAAACTATTCTCAAGAATCTATTCAACATTTTCTCGGCATCTGCCTTGGATGGCTGACTGCCCACATCATGATAGAGGATCGTGCCATCACTGGAAAAATTTCAAATAAATGGAAAAAAGACAATGCCGGGAAAGATATGAGAATCTTAGAGGATGCGCTCACCAATACCTTAGAGCAAATCTTCCGATTGCAGACAGAAGTCATCAGTGAGCATTACAGTGGGGAAAACTTCGGCAATAGCATTGTCAATCGATTAACCTATCATTCAAAAGAAGGAAAACATGTACAGCTTTTTATGGACTTCGAGGAAAGCCTGACCCTCCATATTGTAAGCTCTATGCTGGGAATACCTTTTAAAAAAATGGACAAAATGGTTATTAATGCTATCAAAGAACTTTCACAGCAAATAGCAGACCAAGTTGCCATCCATCTTCATCTAACTTCTCAATATCAGTTAGAAAGCAGTCACGTAATGACAGCAGATCAATTTCAAAAAGAATTTTCCGCAGAATATTTTGATTACAACCTGTTGCTCAACACTGGAAATGGGTATTTTGCCTTTTGCATTCAATTAGAATAACGCATCTTATTACAACGGATTATCTGATATAATAATTTAAAAGGCGAAGAGTTTTCACACTCTTCGCCTCATATCTTTCACCTTACAGTAATTATACGGTGCCTGCGTAACGGGAACTTCCCTGTACGCTATATTCGCCAGTAGCTGTATAACCGCTGGCAGCATTCGCCTGAGTAGTCATATAGTAATCTACCAGTGATGCATTCGTGGCAACAGAAGAACCGTAGTCCTTGAAAAACTGTTGTACTTTAGACATATCTGCTTTCTTGAATGTGTCCTCATCAATCTTCATTCTGCCCTTCTGGTCCACACTGATTCCAAACTGCTTAAGTACATCCTCATTGCGTGCTGTCTTTTCTCTAATATAAGACAGATTTGCTAATACGCCGGAATTTGAACTGGATTCAGCAGCGTCGAACATCTTGTTGTAATTGCTTACAAAACTCTTTGCTGTGGCAAAAATTTTATCAATATCATATTGATTTGTCTCATTGCCGTCCTTATCCTTTACCTTTTCATACAATTTGTCAGATGCAAGCGCTCTGCCATCTTCCTTGAGGGAAACAGCGGCAGAACCCGCCGTATTGTTCGTCCCTGTACTGTCTGCAGCATCTGTACTGGCGGAGCCGCCTGCAAACTGGACGCGGGATGCAATCATAGAGCCATAGCTCATGATATTATCGGGCGAAAACAGTTCCTGCACCTTGGAAGTACCTGCTGCCTTCAGCTTAGCTTCGTTAAGTTCAAGTGTCCCATCTGAATTAATCGTGACACCGATTTCCGAAAGCTTATCTGCATTCGTAGCCGAACTTCTCATCATATTTGCCACATATGCCGTCTTATTAGCCAGCGTAGAGCCTTTTGCTGCACTTACAACCTTGTTGTAATCTGACACATAGGATTTTACTGCAGAAACCACCTTCTCTGCTGCACTCTGCCCCTTTTCTGTGTCTGTGTACGTTTTGTCACTTTGCAATGCCGAAACAGAATTTTTCAGGCTTGAAAGCCCCATGGTCAAATTACCATTTGCCTTTTGTACATCCTTGGAAACCTTCGGATTCTTCTTCTCTTCCAGAATTCTTTCAAGAACATTGTTTGAGCCGTATTTCTTGCTGCTCGCCGCTGTACTTGAACTCTGGCTCGTGCCATAATAAGTCTTCAAAAGCTTACCATAGCTGCCATTTTTAATGCTGGCATAATCTGAGAGAAAATTCAAATTCCCCATTCCGCCGCTGCTGGACGAAAGACCCTGGAATAAATAAGAATAATCCTGATTGTTACCCACATTAATACGGATACCCATTGTCATCACTCCTTTGAATAAAATATGGACTTCCATGTCCTTACTCCGATACATATAATATATCGGCGCAAAATATCTATAGTTAATATTAATATAACATCTGCATTTCAAGATTTCAAGACAGTTCAAAAAAAATCAGGATTATCGTAACAAAAAGTGTTGTCTCTGTAATAAAATAACTTTGCATAAAGATAAAAGGAAAATTCTTACCCCCTGCTGCACGTATGGTTCACCGCTGTCCTTTTTGTAAGAATTCTTTTCCCTATTTTTATCCTATCGTCTCAGGGGATCATATATCTTTTCATGTTCAATGCCCTTATTGCAAAAGTTATGAACGTCACAGAATACAGTGGCTGTATTACAATCAAGAAACAGACCTTTTTTGCTCCAAATCTCCAATTTCCGTTTTACATTGCGCACCGGAGGAAATATTTTTTCTGCCATTTTCCCATAATAAGCAAATTGACTACTATCCGGTTGACAAGTGGGAAGGCTATACTGTTTGCGGACAAAAAATGCGGGACTATGTAGACCTTACCAGCCTTCCTTATGAAGATCATAAATTTGATTATATCCTATGCAATCATGTTTTAGAACATATTCCTCAGGAGCAGCTCGCCTTATCTGAGCTAAAACGAGTATTAAAGAAAAACGGCATTGCCTTTATTAATGTTCCCATTGATAACAGCCTGGAAGAAACCTTGGAAGATCCTGCTATTAATACCGATATTCTTCGTTTAAAATATTATGGGCAGTGCGACCACGTTCGAAAATATGGGCGTGACTACCAAAAGCATCTGGAAGCCGCCGGGTTCTCTGTTAAATGTGTCACCGCTCAGGAGCTCTTTTCCTATGAAGACATTTATACCTATGGTCTGCTGCCTGATGATCAGATTTATTGTGCTCGCGCCTGAGCAGTCATAATTCTATTCATTGGGTCATTATTAACAGGACAGCCAGCGGAGCGTTTTACGCTCTCCGTTTTCTATTCTTACCCTTACAATACACCACTGCCACCAGCGTGCTTATTAATGTCGCCACAATCGCCGGCGCAATTATTCCCGCTGGATTCACGCTCCCGTACTGCTGCCTGTACGCAATCATATTAACAGGTATCAACTGCAAAGAAGAAATATTCAATATCAAAAACGTACACATTTCATTGCTGGCGACGCGCTCCTGTTTTCCCTTTCTCCCATCCCAAGTTTCCGCGCCGCTGCTTGCGGCTATCCCGCCCGACGAAACATACCCCGGCGTCCCTCTCTCCTCCTCCAGCTTCGCAAGCTCCTCCATCGCTTTAAGCCCAGCCGGCGTGCAAGCCCAGCCCAGTCCCAAAATATTTGCAATAATATTCATCGAGATATAGTCTCTCGCCTTATGCCTCTTCGGCAGCCCGGGAAACATAAAAGAAATAAACGGCGATAAACCGTTGGTGAGCCTTAAAATCAGACCGGAGCTCTCTGCAATTTCCATAAGCCCCACCCAGAGTGCCATGATTCCCGCCATGGCAATGCAGAGCGATACCGCCTCACCCGCGCTGTCCAGCGCCGCTTCTGTCACCTCCTTCATATTTCCGTTAATCGCGCCGAAAATAATTCCCACAATAATCATTGCCGCCCATATATAATTCAGCATTTTCCCTTCTCTTTTCTTCTTTTTATTTTCTATATAATCCTATTTTTTATACTCAGCAAAAATGACATGACTGTAATAAAACGGTCATGCCATCCTTTCATTGGCTGGTTATTCTCTTCCACACCCTGCAGTTAAGACAGTGCCTGTTCGAATGCCCTGATCAGCTGCTCCTGATGAAAAGGTTTATCCACAAAGCCCTTTGCACCAATGGTTTTAGCCATCTCATAAGTATCATCATATGCCAAAGAAGAAACCATAACGATCCTTGCATCTGGATGCTCTTTCAAAATTTGCGCAGCAGCGTCCATCCCATCCATTCCCTGCATAATAATATCCATCGTCACCAGATCGGGTTTCACTTCATCATACTTCTCAATGGCGTCCTCCCCGCTTCTGCAGTATGCCACGATCTCATATTCCGTACCTTCCAGGATATCACCTAATTGAACCCGGACCAGCCGGGAATCATCTACCACCATAATTCGCTTACTCATTTCATATGCTCCCTTCTCTCAGACATCACCTGAAACAGCCCCGTTTTCCTCAGAACAAGGTACATGATGAATCAACTGGGCACCCCCACAGTACTCGTCAGTATACGTGAGCACGAATTGTGCCTCACGTCCCTCAGGTTCATAGCGGCCGCGATAGAACTCAGGCGGGCCAAAATGAGCCGGAACCTGTGTAGCTTTAAACATAGCCCCCACTATCCTGCCACAAAGTACATTAAAATATTCTTTGCTGAATTCCTCCAGATCTTCAGGACTGATCGACTCCTCATGAAAAGAGTTGCATGCCATACGATACAGCAGCCCGGTATCTGCACAGAGAGTGAGACTAGTGCTAAATCCTTTGTCAAAAGTAATCTGAACCGTACACAAATCTTCTCCCGGCGACTTGTCTCCCTGATGCAGGCGCACGCCTGCGGTGCGCTCCGTCACATCCTGAACTGCCTGATCCAATATCTTCTCGAGTTCATCTTTTGCAATAGCTGTATTCATTCCGCAAATCCCCCCTTTTCTTTTATTCTGTACGTCTCTCTTCCTCCTGTTCAAATGCCCGCCGAATCCTTTTGAGCAGGTCATCAGAATAAAAGGGCTTCAATATGTAATCGCATATCCCCAGCTTGGCGCTTTCCAAAACACTGTCCTTATCCTCCACACCGGTAAGCATGATTACCGGTATGTCCTCCCGGTCCTTCATCTTACGTATTTCCTTGAGCGTCTCGATGCCGTTTTTTTGCGCCATCCGAATATCCAGCAGAATAAGATCCGGTTTCTCCTGCTCTAAATATTTTAAGGCCCGTACCCCTGAATTGACAGTAATCACTTCATAGTCATTCCGAAGGGTATTTGAAATCCGTGTTAGGACAATCGCAGTGTCATCCACCGCTAAAATACATTTTTTACCATCAGTTTTACTCATTTTCCTTCCTCCTCCTTTTCAAGTATGTCCAAAAGCTGGCTCAACATTTCTTCCGCATTATCATCCTCATATAGCTTTAACTGTTCCTGTATCCGCAAAAGACGCTCCGCCGTATCTTCCGGCAGTTCATGAAGCAGCATCGTCTCCACTCGCTCCGCACACTTCTGAGACCGGAAGCGCTTCAATTCTTCCAATGCCTGCTGCGTCTGTTCTCTCAACTCCTGTATGGGCAGGCGGGGAAGTTTTTCCTTCCTGTCATTTTCCTGTCTCCGCTGTTCCAGAAACGCTTCAATATTCATTAAAAGAGTCTCATATTCTGCCAGCAGCAATGGGAACTGGCTGGAAATAAACTCCCTGTCGTCCTTTGCAGCGGCATTCTCCTGGGCACGAGCCATAGCGGAGACATTCATAGCCCCAATATTGGCGGATGCACTCTTAAGCCCGTGCACCTCTATCTGATAGCGCAGAATATCTGATTCTACAAGTTCACGCAGAAGCTCTATCTTGCGCTTGCCATCCATACAATATAGTTCCAGCAAATCTATAAATCCCTCTTCGTCACCGGAATAATATTGCATAGCAGCGTCCATATCCACCCCGTCGATCCGAAAAGCCGCAGGATCCAACGGTTTAAATTCCTCTTCTGCGCCTTCCGTGTGTCTATACTTTTCCGGCACCCAGCGCAGCAAAAGCTGATTCAAGGCTTTTCTGTCAAGGGGTTTGGCTATAAAGTCCTGAAAACCACACTCCAAAAAGTGCTCCCGCATCCCTTCCATCGCATTGGCAGTCAACGCAATCATAATTGGGGCAGTGCCGTTCTCCCCACAATCCCTGCGAATAATCTCCGCCGCCTCAATGCCGTCCATGCCAGGCATCATGTGATCCATAAAAATGATATCATACCGCACATCGCGCACCAGCTCAATCGCCTCTGGTCCGCTTTCCGCTTCCGTCATATCAAATGCATAATTTTTAAGAAAGCCTCTGGCAACCTTACGGTTGATCACATTATCATCGACAATGAGAACTTTAATACCGGGTGCAGTAAAAGTATCTGTAATTTTCTGCTCAGCCTGCGGAATCTCCGGCATCTCCGATATAGGGCGTCTGTCTACGATTTTCTGGGGAATCGTAATCGTAAACATCGTACCTTTGCCATAGGTACTTTCCACTTCGATGGTACCCTCCATCAATTCCACAAGATGTTTCACAATGGCAAGTCCCAGTCCGGTTCCCTCCGCACTCCGGTTCCTCTTAGAATCTACCTGCCGGAAATCCTCAAAAATCTTTCCCAGGTCCTCATCCCGTATGCCGCAGCCGGTATCCTCCACGCAAAAAGTAATCAATTCCTCATCCGCATTCTTCCCGGGTTTCCCGGTAATATATGCGCGCACATATCCTTTTTTTGTAAACTTTATGGCATTGCTTAGAATATTGATAAGTATCTGTTTGATCCTGCCATCATCACCGTTATAACGGCAGGGAATCGTTTCGTCACACTCATATTTTAAGATCAGCCCCCGCTGGGAGGCAGCCATATCCATCATTCCTATGATTTCGTCCGCCATGACTTTTATGTAGTAATCCGAATACACCAGTTCCATTTTGCCTGCCTCTACTTTGGACAAATCCAAAATATCATTGATGATTGCCAGCAGACTCTTTGCAGCAGACTGTACGTCCTTGGCGTGGGCATAAATCTCCGTATCCCCGCACTCTTCCATAATAATATCATTCAGTCCGATAATGGCATTCATAGGAGTCCGTATCTCATGAGACATATTGGCAAGAAATTCACTTTTCGCAATGCTTGCTTTCTCAGCCTGACGCCGCACCCGCTTAATCTCATTGATATACGCCTTTATATCCGTCATATCCAAAATCAAAATAACGCAGCCTTGTATCTTGCCGTTCTCATCTACAATATGCTTGCTATGGCTTTCATAATGCTGCCCGTTGATCGAAAAACTTTGAGGAATGTCTTCATTAAGCATTTCCTCGCGAAAGCCCTCCACTACCCGCACGTTCTCGCCCAGCTTATGGGCAGGCAGATGAGTAAAGATATGCGCCGCCGCTCTATTATAGCTGACAAGCCGGTCATGATCGTCCAGCGAAATTACGCCATCGCCCAGACTCTCCAGCACTTTCTCCGCCGCCAAATGGCGAAAATCATAATTACGGCGGCTCCAGACCACAATAACCACTAGGGACATGGAAATCGCCAGCGTCACTGGCGTAAAATCAAATACATCAGCAAATTTAAAAACATAAGCAGCCAGCATAATAACAGGCAGCGTGGAAATTCCAAGTATCGTCCAATACTGGCGGCTGATCTGTTGATCCAGACGCTCCCGGATAGCACTGATCAGTGTGTAAATGCAAAACACATAGGGAATAAAAATTCGGGTAAACAAGAAAAACACATACAACGGACCATAGGTAATTTTAACATGATAAAACCCGCTGGCATCCGCTATCCACTCAAACTCACGGTAAAAAAGACCATACCAGTTAAAAAATACTAACGGAAGGCAGCAGAAATTGACCACGCCAAGAATTCTAAGAAACTTTTTAGGTGGTGCAATAGAACAGTAAATATAAATAAACCAGCAATAACACAACGGCACAAAATTGGACCCTACATTTTCCACCGTTATCGCCGTCACTGCAGCCTCCAGTGTAGGCGCAGTCAGTTCCAATAAATAACCTACATTTTGAACCAGCGAACCGCACATAATGATGATCAGCAGCTTCTGTTCTTTTGCCCCCTCCCCGTTAAGCAGAAGAAGCAGTGCTATAACCGTCAGAAGCATGCCAAAACACTCTAATGCAATGACTAAATTTACCATACTACCTTTCCGACCACATGCGGCTTTTTCGACCGACAGGATGGCTTTTCAATTATTTCCGCAGACAATGTGCCGGATGCCCCGTGGGCATATGGCATATGCCTCAGGATATATTATACTAAAAATACAATATTACAATTTTGCTATTGTGTCAAGAAATAAGCCAGATTCGGCACTTTTTAGCCCTATTATAAACGGCGGCACTGCCTCTCTCCCGCCATCCAGCGCTGCTTCCGTCACCTCCTTCATATTTTCGTTGAAAATTCTTTTTACTGCCTTATATCCTATAGAAAATTTATGAATTTTCTATTATAATGGATAAGTATAATTGCATTTAATCTTAAAATATCGAAATCAAAGCTTAGGAACCATAATCATGTTATATATTTTTAAATCAATCAGACGCCGCCTTTTGTTCTTGCGCGGCAGTCTGGTTTGGAAAACTTTATATTCTCTGCTTTTTCTCTGCACGATCCCCCTCTATCAGGGCTGCAGCAAAGCACCCGAACCCTACGTTTCACCTTCTACGACAATCAGGGACAATACGCCTGTATGTCTGGTTCCTTCCGCAGACGGTATACACAATTGTGTCAATGCATATATCGCCCTTGATACTTCTCACATGGACGATGGATATATCATGGCGGCTTATCTTGGAACCAGCTCCAAAGTAAAACTTCAGCTCAGCGGACCGGACTATATGACCTACACCTATGATCTGGCAAGCAGTACTTATGAAGTATTCCCTCTTTCTGCCGGAAGCGGCAGTTATACGATCGGCGTTTTTGAAAATATTAAAGATGATCTGTATGCCACCGTTTTTTCAACCACCATAGACGCAGATATTGCTGCTCCAATGAATGCTTTTCTTTATCCGAATCAATATGTCAAATTTGATGCTTCCAGTCAGGTCGTAAGTAAAGCACAGGAACTGGTGGCACAAGCGCATGATGATCTGGAAGCAATCAATTTCATATACAGTTATGTAGTTTCCAACATTACATATGATTATGATAAAGCCCAAAATGTACAGAGCGGCTATATTCCCAATGTGGACGAGATTCTGGAACGAAAGACTGGCATCTGTCTGGATTACGCCGCAGTCATGGCAAGCATGCTCCGCTCCCAGCGAATCCCCACCCGCCTTGAGGTGGGTTATGCCGGAGATGCCTACCATGCATGGATCAGCACCTACGTAGAAAATCAAGGCTGGATCAACGGCATGATACAGTTCGACGGGCAGAACTGGTCTATTATGGATCCCACCTTTGCCGCAAATGCAGGCGAAAAGGAAATAGAAAACTTTATTGGCGACGGCGGTAATTACGTGACCAAATATGTATATTAAATTGGAGGATTTTCGTTATGGAAAAGCAAAAGTTATTGTCAAATGTAGAGATTGCATCCTTCTGCCGGCAGACCGCACTGATCATCAAAGCAGGTATCACCCCTGCCGAAGGCATGGATATCCTTGCACAGGACACAGTCAGCGGTGAAGGACAAGACTTAATCAACAGCATCGGCGAGATATGCAAAAGAGGCGAACCATTTTATCAGGCAATCGAATCAACCGGCGTCTTCCCCAATTATGTCGTAAAGCTGACGGCACTGGGAGAAGAATCCGGCAATCTTGACGCTGTATTGACATCCCTTGCCGCCTATTATGAGCGGGAACAGTCCATTTCTGAAAATATTAAATCCGCCGTAACTTATCCTTTAATTATGATTGCCATGATGTTCGTTGTCATCCTTGTTCTGGTGGTAAAAGTGCTTCCAATCTTTCAACAGGTATTTATTCAGCTGGGAACAGAAATGACGCCCCTTGCCTCTAGTCTTTTGTCTATTGGAAATACTTTGAGTAAATATGCTATCGGCATCACCATAACCCTTTTTGTCCTCATTGGCGCCTGCCTTGTTTTGTATAAAACAAAAGCCGGAAGGAAAAGAATCACACATTTCTTCTCTCAATTTCCTCTGACCAAAGGATTTTATGAAAAAATTGCTGCCGGACGATTTGCCAGCGGTCTTTACCTGACTTTTACCAGCGGCATGGACACCTATCAGAGTCTCGACATGATTTCGGAAATTGTAGAAAATGAACAAATGCAGGCAAAAATCAGCAAGTGCAAAGCAATGTTGGACGAAGATTCCAACCTGCCGGAAGCGCTTGCCAAATCAGAAATATTTTCCAAACTTCATTCCCGCATGGTCGCCATTGGCTTTCGATCCGGTTCAATTGACGCGGTAATGAAACAGATTTCCCAGAATTACGAATCAGAAACAGATCGGCAGATCAATAAAATTATTTCCATTATTGAACCTACTCTGGTAATCCTGCTTTCCGTCATCGTCGGCGTCATTCTTCTTTCCGTTCTGCTGCCGCTGATGGGTATTATGTCCAGCATCGGATAAAGGAGGCTATGTATGAATCGATTTATTACGCAGGCAGAAAAAAGGCGCTTTCGCCTTCCCCGTATCAGGTTCCTCTTTCTAATTGCTCCGACCGTGCTTATTATTTTTGTTCTGTCCCTGTCCCGCATTGGGGACTCTGCCGTCGCCAGACAGCGGGAAAGTCTTGAAACAGCATTAAACCGTGACATTATTCACTGCTATGCAGTGGAAGGATTTTATCCGCCAAGCCTTTCCTATATAGAAGAGCATTATGGGCTTACCTATAATCACGATCTATTTTTTGTCGATTACCAGCCCATTGGCTCAAATATGAGACCCGATATCACCATTTTAGTGAGATAATGAGGACCTGCCATGGAAGAAAATCAACAAAAACATATTATCGATACCTTATTTGTAATTGCTCTCTTTTGCCTGTTTGCTCTCTCTGCCATCTTTCTTATTACAATAGGCGCCAATATCTATGGAAGAACTGTAAATAATATGGAGGATAATTTTAACAGCAGAACTGCCCTGGCTTACATCACTGAAAAAGTGCGGCAATCCGACAGTGCAGATTCTATTTCCGCAGGAACCTTTCAGGAATGCCCTGCTCTTATCATTACCTCCAGAATCGAAGATACCGAGTATCTTACTTATTTATATGAATATAACGGCTACATAAAAGAAATTATGGTCCGCAAAGGAATGACCTTAGATCCTGCCATAGGACAAGATATCATAGCAGTTTCGGACTTTAGCCTGACTCCTATAAATGATCATCTTATGAATTGTACGGTTGCAATCGATGATAGGCAAAGTTACAGTTTATACATCTCTGTACATTCCGGAGGGCTGACCAATGAAAAATAAATCTTCTAAGTCCGGGCTGTTTTTAATGGAAATGATTTTATCTGTCCTGTTCTTTTCCTTATCCAGTGCCGTGTGTATACAACTATTTGTCAAATCACACCTGATCAGCCAACAGAGCGTAGATTTAAATCGCGCAGTAGAATACTGTCAGAACGTTGCCGAAGCTTTTTATGGGTGCAACGGAGATTTGACGGAAATGATGCTCTTGTTTGATAACTGTTCTCAGGATCCTTTAGATGAATCTACCTACCTGCTGGAGGAACAGCCCTATACCATTTCTGTCACCGTACAGGAAAAGGACGGCATGTTAATTTGCAATATTGCTGCATATAAATCCTCTGACATCATTTATGATTTGGAAGTACATCTTTTTCCACAAAAGGAGGTTCCACATGGAAACTAAAAAAAAATCGGAAAGCAGCATAGGAGCATCTTCCCTTCTGGTTATTATCGTAGTGGTTTCTCTCGTTTGCTTTGCCGCTCTATCCATCACAAGCGCCAGTGCAGACTTGCGTCTCAGCCAGAAGCTTGCAGACCGTACTTCCACTTATTATACCGCCTGCAATGAGGCACAGGATACATTAAAATCACTGTCTGTCAGTTTCTCCTCCATTTATGAGGATAGCGCCAGTGAGGATGAATATATGCAAATAATAGAAGAATCTCTTTCCGTCTCTCTCACCTTCTCTTACCCTATGAATGAAAACCAGATTCTGCAGGTAAGCGTTTCTCCCCTTTATCCGGAAGACGCTTCAGGTGATTTTCTTCAAGTCACCTCTTGGCAGGTTGTAAATATAACATCGCCCGAACTGGATGAGTCCTTGCCTGTATTTCAAAAAAAATAAGCGCTGGCTTATACCAGCGCTTTAATGTAAATGTTAAAAACCAAATTCCTGTGCCCAGAACCACTGTCCATTGCTTCCGATATGGATTGCAATTGCACCTGATGTAAATTCTGTATCCATGATATTAGCCTTATGTGTAGGGGAATTCATCCATGCTGTCACTGCTTCATCAGCTGTTGCATATCCCTTTGCAAGGTTTTCACCGTACATCAGATTGCTGTTTACCGTCCACCAGTCAGTGCCATCAGGTCTGGTATGGGAGAAGGATTGTGATGCTTCTACTGCTCTGACTGCGGATGCCTGCTCAAGACCAGAATTCCAAGTAAGCGCGCCAAGACCGGCTTCCTGTCTCTTTGCATTTACAAGATCAAATGCAGCCTTTGCTGCTGCCTGGGAATCTGCATTTCCTGAAAGTGCACCTGCGAGGCTGACCATCTCAGGTTCAATATAAACAACTCCGTCATCCGGAACGCTCTCATCTCTGGCTGCTGCCTCATTCGTAACAGCTGCGTCCCCCTTCATTGCTACATTGTAATAAACGATGCCCCCTCCTACAAGAGCAAGTACAAGCGCTAAGCAAATTGAAAGTTTAGTAATTTTAGCTTTACTCATACCTTTATCTTCCTTTCTTTCTATTTTTATTCCCTATTTATTTAGGATTTCAGTTGCTTAACTATATACTACTACAAAAAATGAAAAAAACAAGTACTTTTTTACTATTTTTTTAGGAATAAAATTTTTTCGTCATTTTTACTATAAATCTTGTGAAAGCAGGAATTGATATACGTCACGTTTACTTATGCCTCTGTCAGACGCCACTTTCTTCATTGCTTCTTTTCTCTCAAATCCCTGATTTTCGTACATATTCATGTGCTCCTTGATGGAAATCCTTTGCCAGTTTGCCTGTTCATCTTCAATCAGGCTCCTTCGGTCAATCCCTTCTATCACCAGCACATATTCCCCTTTCGGTTCATGATCCTCGTAAAAAGCAAGTGCTTTTTCGAAAGTCGTCGGAAAAACCGTTTCAAACCGCTTGGTCAATTCCCTGCATAATGTAATACGGCGGTCTCCCAACACTTGATGCAGTTCTGCAAGTGTTCTCTTTAAATGATGAGGCGCCTCATACATGATGATCGTGCGCGTTTCTTTTTCCAGCTCTTCCAGAATCAATCGCTTTTCCTTTTTATCTGCGGGCAGAAATCCTTCAAAACAAAACCTTCTGGCAGAAATCCCGGAAAGCGTAAGCGCCGTGATCAGGGCACAGCATCCCGGAAGCGAAGTAACCGGTATACCTGCTTTTAAACATTGTTCCACCAGCACTTCCCCCGGGTCCGATATGGCAGGTGTCCCTGCATCTGTAATAAGCGCAATATTCTTTCCTTCCCTGAGCCAATCCACAAGCTGTCTTGCCTTTTCTATCTTATTATATTCATGGTAACTGGTCATAGGTGTCTTGATTTCAAAATAGTTGAGCAGCTTAATACTATTTCTCGTATCTTCAGCTGCAATCACATCCACTTCCTTCAACGTATCTAACACCCGGGGCGTCATATCGCGCAGATTCCCTATGGGAGTTGCACATAAGTACAGGGTTCCAGTCATTTTGTCTCCTTCTCTCTAATAACCATAAATATCATAAATTTCATCCATATATACACCTGGTTCTTTGTAAACAATCAGCGGCTTTTCCACCGTCATGCGTGCCTTTCCTCCCCGATTTGCTTCTAAAAGCACCATATTCGGCTCCTTATCCACAAAAGGATAAACCAGTTTCATACGTTTTGGTTCCAGCCTATGCTGACGCAAAAGCACAATAATATCCGCCAGCCGAAAAGGTCTATGGACCATATAGAAATTACCGCCTGGTCTTAGCAATCTGCTGCTCTGGCTGATCACATCTTCCAATGTGCACAAAAGTTCATGCCTAGCAATCGCCTTGGGCGCTTCCGGATTGGTAAGCCCGTGATGTTCCGTCATATAAGGAGGATTACATGTCACAACGTCAAAAGAAGCAGCGCCAAAGAGACTGACTGCTTCCTTGATATCACCGGTTATTATTTCGATTTTTTCCTCAAGTCCATTCAGTTTCACGCTGCGCGACGCCATATCGGCACTGTCCGGCTGAATCTCCAGCCCCGTTATATGCGCTGCCATTGTTTTTGCCGCCAAAAGAATCGGAATAATTCCTGTTCCGGTTCCTAAGTCAAGGACCTTATCTCCTTCCTTTGCCTTTGCAAATCCGGAAAGGAGAACTGCATCCATGCCAAAACAAAACCTGTCGGGATCCTGAATGATCTTGTAATTATTTCTCTGCAAATCATCGATTCTTTCATTCTCTTTTAAGGATACCATATCCTACACCTCCGCCGGATTTAATTATCATCCAGCTTTGACCTGCCTTCTTCTCTCTCCAGTTTTTCAAGTTCTTTCAATTCTTCATCCTGTACATCTATCTTGCTGTGTTTATGTCTGCGCTTAAACCGCAGCTGTTCCACCCGGTATTCCTGAATTTCTTTCTCGTCTCCCACATCCACCACTACCTTGACCAGCTGGCGAAGTACATTAACACTGTGCACCTCCCCTTTCAGCCCGTCCTCGGTGGTCACATGATCCCCCACGTTAGGCAGTCTGCGGTTAAGTTCCTCGTAAGTTTCCTCCTCATGCTTTAAACAGCACATAAGCCTGCCGCATACACCGGAAATCTTGGTCGGATTCAAGGATAAATTCTGTTCCTTTGCCATTTTGATTGACACAGGAACAAACTCAGACAAATGCCTGTGGCAGCACAGTTCTCTTCCGCAAATGCCGATACCGCCTAAAATCTTGGTCTCATCCCTGACACCTATCTGGCGAAGTTCAATTCTGGTCTTAAATACGGATGCCAAGTCCTTTACCAGTTCCCTGAAATCGATTCGTCCATCCGCCGTAAAGTAAAACAATACTTTATTATTGTCAAACGTGTACTCCGCATCGATCAGCTTCATCTCAAGCCCGTGCTTTTGAATCTTGTCCAAACAAATTTTAAACGCTTCTTTTTCCTTAAGCTTATTGCCCGCCTCCTGCTCATCGTCCCTTGGTGTGGCAACTCTGAGTACCGGCTTTAAGGGCTGAATGACCTTATCATCCTCCACTTCCCTGGGATCACCCACCACTGTTCCATATTCAATTCCTCTGGCCGTTTCCACAATTACGTGGTCGCCGCGCCTTATGTTCATTTTACCTGGATCAAAATAATAAATCTTTCCTGCCGTTCTAAAACGTACGCCTATCACTTTTGTCATGAATCTATAAACCTCACTTTAATTTTCCTTGATCGTCAGCATCAAAAGTTCCATCGTCAGATCAAAATTCACATTGGCAGACAGCCTCTGCTTGGACTTTTCTAAAGCATCAATAATCTTCTCAATGCCCTCATAGGTGCTTTTATCTGCCACCCGCCTGATATACGGTATTTCTTCCCTGAAAATCAGATGATTTGCATCATGGGTCGCCTTAAACAGCAAAACATCCCGATACCATATGGAAAGAATATCCATATAATCATTGACATCAAATTTATATTCATTAATTTTTTTGATGGCAGTGACAATCTCATTTAACTCCATCTCGTTGATATTTTTAAGAAGCGAAAGAGCTTCTTCCTTGACCTTGTCAAATTCCTCACTTTTCGCAAGCAATCTGGCTTTTCCAACATTACCTCTTGCAAATGCCACGCAAATATCCGCCTTGTAATCGGGAATCTCCATATGCTCCATCAAAAAACTTTTGATCTGGTCATCCCTGACCGGTTTCATATTAAGGACGACGCACCTGCTCAAAATAGTTGGGAGCAATGTATCTACATTGGTGGTCAAAATTAAAATAACTGCATACTCCGGCGGTTCCTCCAGCGTTTTCAGCAATGCATTCTGTGCCTGCACGGTCATCTTTTCGCCTTCGTTCATAATATAGATTTTTTTAGATCCGCTGTAGGGCTTGATTGCCACATCTCCATTAATCTGCCTGCGGATATCTTCCACACCTATCGTCCCCGGCTTCTCATGGGAAATAAAAGTAATATCCGGGTGATTGCCGCTTTGCGCCTGCTTGCAGCAATGACACTCCTGACATGGCTCTGTCTCCTGCAGATTCTCACACTGAAGTGCCATAGCAAAGGTTTTTGCAATAAATTCCTTTCCTGCATTTCTCTCGCCATTGATAATATAGGCATGAGAAACTTTATTTAGTTTGATTGCATTTTCAAGATGCTCCTTTAATTGTTCCTGCCCCACAATATCAACAAATCTGCTCATACACCCTCCCATCTGTGCTGTACCTGACAGCCTTAGTACCCTCATTGTTTTATCTGCTTAGAATGCTGCTATTTATGTGAGAATATCCAAAAGCAGTCCCCTTATTTCCCCAATCTTGGAAAGAATGGCAAGGTGATCCTGCTCATCCTTCATAAGCTCCTTTGCAAGTTCATCCAGATTTTCATCTACCAGCCTGATGATTCCGTAAACTCTATGACGCCCTTTGCGGTCCAAAAAGTTTTCACGGGAAAAGGAATGGGAACGGCTTATGATTTCATTCATAAATTCCTTTACCAATCCTCTGTACTTCTTCATATCTCTGATATCGCGCTTCTTTGCAAGCTTATCGCCCTGCATGGTGATCTCTTCCATCAGCGTACTCAGCCTTGCCTGCAGTTCCTGCTCTTCAATATGGCTGACCAGCGTAAACTTAAACGCTCCATCTGATTCCCGCACCGGCGCTGCCGCCTCCGGCTGGGTTACCGGCGCTGCCTGATTCACTTTTATGTCCACCTCTGATCACCTCTTTTCCTTTACAGATTTTCCTGAATATACTCTTTGATCTGCGAAAGACAGCTATTTAAATTTTCATTGGAAAAGGTCCTTGTTATACCTGCATTCTTGATCTTTTCTTCCGAAAAATCCTCTGCATCCGCCAGAAAACGCCTGCACATCTCCTCATATTTAGGATTTTCCTGCTGCATTTCCCGATTCAATGCACGTTTTAATCTTATGCCGTCATCAAGGGTGAGCAGAACCGGCAGTACTTTGTCCCTGCCAAAGTATTCTGCTGTGCTGACATAAGATTCTATCGTTCCTATTATCAGATAGTTATGACTGCTTAAATCTATACTGCCATCGTCTACCGTAAAGTAACGCCATAATCCATGATATGTATGGTAAGCACGTGCCTCGATTACTTTGCCCTGTGCCTCCAGCTCCATAAAACCCGCATCATCCGTAAAATGATATTCCTCGCCTTCCATCTCACCTGCACGTATAGGACGGGTCGTATATAATACTACTTGTTTCAGATTCAAAGCCTTCCATCCCAGCAGTCTCTTATAGATGGTGTCCTTTCCTGAGGAACTCTTCCCCATTAAGTATATCATTTTTCCCATATGAATTAAACCTCTACAACACGAATCATGTTGGTTTTTCCTGAAACTCCCAGCGGGACGCCCGCTGTCAGGACAACCCTGTCTCCCTTTTTGATATATCCTGCTTCCTCCGCTGCACGCACAGCCTCGTCAAACAAATCTTCCGCCGTACTTTCCCTGGCGATCCAGACAGGCGTTACGCCCCAGGATAAGGCAAGCTGCCTGCAGACTTTCGGGCTGACGCTGCATGCAATCACAGGGCATTTGGGTTTATATCTTGCAATCATGCCCGCTGTAAAACCGGAAATCGTCACTGTAATGATAGCAGATGCCTTCAAATCCATCGCTGTAGTACAGGTTGCATGGGAAATAGCCGTGGTCACATCAAAGCTGTCAATGTTCTCCCTGCGCTTCATCCTTCCATTATAATCGATATCTTCCTCTGTTCTCTCGGCAATTTTTGCCATCGTCTTAACAGCTTCCACCGGATATAATCCGGCAGCGCTTTCCCCTGAAAGCATGATCGCCGTGGTTCCATCGTAAATCGCATTTGCAATATCCGTGGTCTCTGCTCTGGTGGGTCTTGGATTCTTGATCATGGATTCCAGCATCTGGGTAGCTGTGATAACATGTTTGCCCTGTGCCTCTGCAAGCTTGATCATCCGCTTCTGCATAACAGGCACTTCCTCCATGGGAATCTCCACACCCATATCGCCCCTTGCTACCATAATACCATCTGAAACCGTCAAAATATCCTCCAGATTATGGATGCCCTGCATATTTTCAATCTTTGCAATAATCTTCATATGGCTGTCATGTTCATCTAAAATCTTTCTGACCTCCAGAATATCTTCCCTGCATCTCACAAAAGATGCTGCAAGAAAGTCAAATCCCATATCACAGCCAAACATAATATCGCTTCTGTCAACTTCACTGATATAAGGCATCGATAAGATTGCCCCGGGAACATTGACACCTTTGTGGTTGGAAATCGGTCCGCCGTTTACTACTGTACATATTATATCGGTCTCTTCGATGGCATCCACAACCATCTCGATCAAACCATCATCAATCAAAATTGTAGTTCCAATTTCAATATCATCCTTCAAATTCTTGTAAGTAATCGTAACCTTTTCATTATTACCGAGAACTTCCTCTGTAGTCAGTATGAATTTCTGTCCGGTAACAAGCTCTGTCCTGCCGCCTTCGATATCTTTCAGCCTGATTTCCGGTCCTTTCGTATCCAGCATGGTTGCTACCTGCAGCCCCAGCTCATTGCTGACCTTGATCACTCTGTCGAACTTTTTCTTATGCTCCTCATGGGTTCCATGGGAAAAATTGAAACGGGCAACATTCATGCCTGCCAGCATCAATTCACGTAATTTCTCTTCGCTCTCACTTGCCGGTCCTATGGTGCAGATAATCTTTGTTTTTCTCATAATAATCCTCCATTCCATGTAATTGAGGTGATTTTACTACCCTCACTCTATGCTCAAAGATACCTTGAACGGTATAACCGCTTTCCAGGTAAAATTGAATCTCTCTAATCAGTTCTCTGTCAAAGACTTCCCCCGGTACCAAAATCGGAATACCGGGCGGATACAAATTAATAAACTCTGCCGCCGTCCCGCCTTCTGCCTGATCCAGTTCTACTTCCAAAAAAGAGGCTGCATATGCCTCCCATATGTTAAGTCTTTTCGCCGGGCGCAGCGTAAAATCTGAAAATCTATCCTGCTCTTTCTTTTCTATGATATCCTGGTCTATCTGTATCAACGCATGAGCAAGCCTGTTCAGCCCTTCTTCTTCATCCATCATGGTAAGAATCGCTGTGACATAACTTGCCGAAGCCATTTCCATCTGTAAATGATACTGATCACGCAAAGTATCATAGAGCGCCTGCCCTGTCATGGAAGTCCCTTTTACAGACATAATCAGCTTTCCCGGCTCCGTCAGCGGGCAAACCTTTATATACCTGCACATGCTGATTTTTTTCAGAAACACCTTTCGCAAGCACAAAAGCTGTTCCAGTCTTTGACGTCCTTCCTCCTTCGCTATCCTGATCGCCTCATCAATTCCCGCCATTAGAACATAAGAAGGACTGCTGGATTGATAGATGCGGAGATATTTTTTCAGCATCTCTCCATCTGTCAATGCACCGTTTTGGTGAATCAGCGCTGTCTGCGTAGGCGCCGGCAGCGTTTTGTGCACGCTGTGGATGACCAGATCCGCGCCTTCCTTTACCGCATTTTGCGGATAAGCCGGATGCAGACCAAAATGAGCGCCGTGGGCCTGATCCACAATCAATGGAATACCATACCCATGCAGCAGATCGGCAATCTTCCTGATATCAGAGGAAATCCCATCATAAGTGGGAGAAGTGACCACCGCAGCCGCTATCAGCTCTCCAGCCTTTTCTGGCTCTGCCCCTGCCCTTCTGAGAATTTCTCTAATCAAGCATTCCAGATCCTCCGCCGTAACCGCCCCTGCCATATCATACGCACTAATAATTGCAGGATATACGTAATACAGCTCCATATGATTTAAAAAAGCCGCATGATATACGGCTCTATGGCAGTTTCTTGCAACAATCAATCCCCGCGCCCGACCAGCTACCGCTGAAACAGCACTTAAGATTCCAGATGTACTTCCATTAATAAGATAATATGTTTCTTCCGAACAGTATAATTCCGCTGCACGTTCCTCAGCTTCTTTTAAAATAGACTCCGGATTATGAAGATTGTCAAATCCATCTATCTCCGTGATATCATACCGATAGATTTTCCCAAGTCCATCCTTCTTCATCCTTCTTTTGTGTCCAGGCATATGAAAGGGATAAAAATCACTTTCGCTGTAGTTTTGAAGGTTCTCGAGCAGTCCCTTTTTCATCCGGCTACCTTTACTCTCTGTTTGCCTGCTCCCTTGCGCAGTTTCAAGGTCTCAAGCAGAGAACAATACTTATCGGCTGTGGTCACAATCCACGCCTCCCTGCAGCGGGGCGGCACTACCGTAAGGGGCCACATATGCTTCTTGATGATGTCTTTTTCCCGCAGCGTCAGATTATATTCCCGGCTTGCATTTTTGAGCGCAATCCCCGGATGATAAAAACCATGCAGCATCTGATAATTCTCTCTTGTCTTATCATGCCAGTCATACAAAAAGTAATCATGGAGCAAGGCGCCCCTGATCAGTTCCCGTTCACTGCACGGAATACCTAAAAATTTACTGATTGCAATGCTCTGCCTCGCCACATCCAGACAATGGCGGTGTACAGGCATCGTCCCATGCTGAATAAATTTTCTGGTGCTGCGGAAATTCTGTGATTCAAGAATGTCCGGTGCATATTCCTTGAGCAGACGATAAAATTCTTTTTTCTGCTCATATCTTTTTCTAAGCTTTTCAATTTTCCTTTCACGTCTCTGTGTCTTTTCCATGCTCCACCCTTCATAGTCATGCTTTTCTTTACCCACAACAATATATTCTACCACATATAACGTGGTTCATGTATGAAATATCCACAAAATAAAAGAAAATTAAGATAAAATTTACAATTCCTCATCCGAGACTGTAACCGCAATCACAGAAACCTTTTCTATCTCTGTTCCATTTACATTTCCATCAAACACCACCTTGACTGCCTGTCCTGCCGCAATTTCATCATATCCACCTGCACATATAATCGTTTCAGGCGCAATTTGAAAAGCCAAAAGCTCCCCGCCCTCTGTTTCCAGGACAATCTCATGCCTGCCGATCTCATGCAGACTCCCCTCTAATACATAGTACCCTTCTTCTGTCACCGCAGCCTTTTCCAGCGCCTGCGCGCTGCATTCAATACCTGCTTCCTTTCCGGAACCATATTCCGCAACATCCGCACAGCCTACTATAAAACATGCAAGCAGACTGCAGATGAAAAGCAGTTTCTTATTCTTTTTCATAATCCTCTCCTCATAAACACACAAAATCCAAAATTCCTTTATAAAAATACTATAAAACAGCTAAAAAAGCAATAGCTTGTACCATAAATGCGATTATTTACATAATACTCCAATTTTCTATTTCTTTATCTTCTTTATTCATGATACTATGATGTTAAAGAATTTTCGAAAGAGAGCAGACAAACCCTATGCAAATTACGGATACCCCCACCATAATACTGTACCTCATTATAACCATATTAATCAGCCTTACTGCTATAGTCAGCTTAACAAATATGTTATTATATCCTCTCTCAAAACCCCAAAAACTTTTTTTATTCTTTTGGACTTTTCTAATTACTTTAACCGGCTTTCTCATTTCCAAATTAACTTTTTTTATTTTTGCCGCTCTTTTTATTTTACTTGGAACCATACTATTAATTGCAATATTTCAAAAACATAGAATAGTTAATTTGCTATGTTCCATTTTCAATCTCTATATCAGTATCGGAACAAACTATATTTTAATGATGTTGGGGTCAAAAGCCCCGCTATAGTACCTTGAAAAGTTCATATATTTTGTAGTAAATACAAGCTTAAATAGTTTATTTGCTGTATAATAGAGGTATCAAAGCTACAGTGTAGCTTGGGA
>CATLAK010000007.1 GCA_949878435.1 uncultured Lachnospiraceae bacterium | reverse complement strand
GTCATAGGGGACTTAAAGACGACCATGACAGGTCTTGAAGATAACTATATGGGCGAAGACGCAGATACCCTGCAGGTGCAGATGGGAAATTACTTGGACGGCAGGATGAGCGAAATCTGCTTAAATGCAGGGGAAATGAAACAGGCACTTGAAGATGCAAAATGGAACCTGGGTACAGGGAGACCGTCAGTACAAGGATGAATATCAGAATATGCTGATTCAGGGCAGTGCCCTCCTGCTTCAGGGGGAGGCAGTCAGCCAGCCATTCTTCACCCACAGGTGGAAATAATATATAGATGAAGCAGTAACAATAAGTTGGATGACAACTGGGGATAGTGTGCTGATGGTTCATGACCAGGCAGAGCTTAGGAGGGCTAAGGAAGAACGGGAGAAGATTATAAGTAACTATATTTACAGCCTTTGTAAAGATGGTGGGTTGAGTGTGATGTCAGTCTATGCGCCAATGGGGGCAGTTGCACTAAGTATTCTATCCATGGCATTGGAAGAAAGCGTGGGAACAATTTCTGGTGCATCAGCTTTCATGAGTGATAATCTGCAGAAAGCAGCTTTTGGAGCAGGAAATATATTTATAAAAGACACAGTTAATACAATTGCAAATCTTCAGCAGGCAGCAGGAAAAATGAATGCACTGAATCGGGATAAATTGATGGAGATGATGGGCAGTGGGGCATACTATAAAATAGAATCAGCAGGTGTACTAAAAGAGTCCGATTATAATATTGCGTTCGTTGGTATATATAATCCTGATGCATTAAGAGCTGTTAATTATTGGCATCAATATGGTGCCATAGGGTGGTCTGAGTACAATGAGGATGAAATTGCGAAAATGGTTAAAAGTTTCACAGCAGTATTAGAAGCAGACGAAAACAAAGAAATGGATGATGAGGAAAGGAAAATTATAGAGTTATCTATAAACATGCTTGAAGGCGGCACAATCTTTTCAGATGAGAGCAATGACATGGAACGGATTAACAATGCCATAATAAAAATAGATAAGAAAGGAATAGAAATTAAAAATAAAGAAGCGGAAGGGGAGGAAGCGCAGATAGAAAACATAGAAGGAACGAACGAAGAAGAGGGACAGATAGAGAACATAGGTAGAATGGAAGGAGAGGAAGAGAAGATGGAAACGGATTTGAAAACACAGTTTAAAGAATTTATATGCTATAAACAAGGAACGGATGGAAAAAGCATGCAGACGTTTCAGGAGGAAAATGAATGAGCAAAAAGATAGTTATTTGTGCAATTATCGTGAGCATTGTAGCAAGCATGAGCATTGCAATCGCAATAAACACTATGAAAAAAGACATAGATGAAATTTCTTCGACTACATCTGAAAGAGCATATGGCATAGAAGATATTGTCTTTATGGAAGCCGGGGAAGTCACTGAAGGAAGTCTGTGTATGGTAGCACCCAAAGGGAGGAAATTAATTTTTTATGAGATAATTCTGGATAAATATATTTATTTTCGGAAAATAAAAGGAGAAGAGTGGGACGTGCCAGGCGAATTGAAGGGAGAACATGTAGAAAAATATACTGAGGATATTATTGAACTCTATAACTTTAAGACTGGTAAGGTAGAAAAGATAATTGACTTTGCAGCTATTGCAAATGAAAATACACCGGGAAAACAGTTCCGTTACTGGGATGTTATACATGCAAAGGTCATAGATGGAAAACCGTATTTGGAATGGGAGGTTTATCCGATAGAGGCTCCTGATAATTATGAACAGTCAGAAATTATAATGTATGATCTTGAAGAGGGAAAAGTGGCAGATGTCATCAGTAGTATGGAGCTATCCTTGAAATATACTGAGAAAGAAAAAGAATATTTCAAATCATTTTATCTTATTGCTGATCAAAGATGTAATTTTCTTGAGGCTAATAATCTTATTCGCAAGTCAGTTGACGAGGAGGGAGTATATATAATTTATCCTGATGGCTGGCAAAATGGAGTTATAAAAGTGGAGATGCCAGCATCTATGCTTCCAGAAAGTAGTTTAGACCTCTATGGAGAATTCCCACAATTGAAAGAATATGTTTTTGGCGAGGAGGACTATGTAAAGTTTTTCTTTGCAGGTTATCCAGATGCTGAAGAAATTATGAGAATGCTGATAGAAGATGGGACAGAGCTTACATATGAAGGATGCGTGATAGACAGTGTAGGTTCTGTGGACGGACAACAGCATGAAATTTCATGTATGGACGATTATATAAAATGGTGTAGCTGGAAGCAGGTTAGTCAAATGTTTGAATGACATAATTCCGTTAATTCAAAAAATTAATTAAGAATATACAGGATCATATGCCAGAGGATTTTACCTTAGAACAGAATGCAATATATTATGCATAATCTTAAGCCACAATTCATGGAATTTATAGCATATGAACAAGGTGTGTGTAGAGAAACTCATTGACTTAGGGGGAATGAAATGAAGAAAAAAATTATTTTCAGTGCGCTTATAATCATAGGTATGATTGCAATTGCAGGCATTGCGGATGTATTAAGTACCAGTATGAAAACAGAGGAAGAAATTGTTCCGACTGCATTTGAAAAGATACGTTGCATAGAAAATCTTTCTTTCATAGAGGCTGGTGTCAGGACAGAAGGAAGCCTGTGTCTGATAGCGCCTGAAGGAGAACCGCTGATTTTCTATCAGGTTATTCTTAATGAGTACATATACTGCCGGAAAATAAAGGGAAAAAGATATCCGCTGCCGGAAGGAAACGGGATTGACGATTATATAGACGTATTTGATGAGGATATCCTGGAACTGTATAATTTTAGGACTGGCGAGGTGGAGAAGACGCTGGACCTTGTCATCATAGCAGAAGAAAATACGCCGGGAAGACAGTTCAGCTCGTGGGACATTATTTACGGAAAGGTTGTAGATGGCAGACGCTGCATAGGATGGAAGGTCTATGCAATAGATGATCCATATAATTACAGGACGATGCGGGCTACCACGTATGACTTGGATGCGGACAAGGTGGTGAGGGATGTCAATTTGATACCTTCACGCAAATATACAGAGGAGGAAGTAGAATATTACAAATCCATTTTTATTCTTGCGGACCAGCGATGCAATTTCCTTGAATGCAATAATCTGGTCGGGGAATCAACCAAAACTCCGATTGAAGAGGGAGGCATAGATATTAGATATGTTAATAGCTGGAGGGATGGAATCATAGAGGTGGAAATGCTTGTGGAGATGCTTCCCCGAAATAATGCAAAGCTGTATGCAGAATTTCCGGAACTGAAGGGTTATAATGGGAAGGAAGGGGATAGGGTAAAATTGTTTTTTGCAGGCTATCCGAGTGCAGAAGAGATCATAGAGATGCTGATAGAGGATGGGGCAGAATTGACTTATGAAGGATGTATAATGCTCCGAGGTGGTTCCATAGACGGAAAAAGGCATCAGATTTCAAGTGTAAATGATTACATTAAATGGCGTGACTGGGAACAAGTTGACCCGGAATTGGATAAATAATGTGCAAGTCCTGACAGAGACAGATATGCCTAAATTTCTCTAGGCTTTGGTGGCTGATGCGGACGCTTTACGATGCGGAGAAAGAAATCATAAGACCTAATTCATGGAATTTATAGCGTATGAACAAGGCATGTGTAAAGAAACTCATTGATTTAGGGGGAATGAAATGAAAAAAATAATATTCAGCACGTTTATAATCATAGGTATGATTGCAATTGCAGGCATTGCGGATGTATTAAGTACCAGCATGGAAACCGAGGAAGAAATTGTTCCGACTGCATTTGAAAAAGTATATGGCAAAGAGCAGCTTGCGCTCATAGAAGCCGGAGAGGTGACAGAAGGAAGTCTCTGCCTAGTGGAACCGAAGGGAATAACATTATATTTTTATAATATAATCCTTGATGACTATATTTATTTCCGGAAGATAAAAGGAGAGAGATATCCGCTGGCAGAGGGGGAGACAAGATTTGACCGTATAGAAAAATATAATGAAGATATTATTGAACTTTATAATTTCAAGACTGGTGAGACAGAGAAGACGATTGATTTTGCAGCCATAGCCGAGGAGAATACGCCGGGGAAACAGTTCAAGCGTTTCATCGAAGCGGAAGTCATAGACGGAAAGCCGTATCTGCAATGGAAGGTCTATCCGGTAGAAGAACCACACAATGTGGAACGCGCTGAGATTATCACGTATGATCTTAACGAAGAGAGGGTAGTGGATTATATCGATATATCACCACCGTCTCAGTATACCGAGGAAGAAAAGAGATACTATAAGTCCTTCTATTTGATTGATGATAGCTGGTGTAATTTCCTTGAGATTAACGGATTTATCAGGGAGTCGATTGATAAAAAAGGCATATATGTAGACTATACTGACAGCTGGCGGGATGGAGTCATAATAGTGGAGATGCCGGCATCCATGCTGCCGGAAAATAATGTTAAGCTTTATGCGGAGTTCCCCCGGCTAAAAGAGTATGACATAAAAGCAGGAGACTGTGTGAGGCTCTTTTTTGCGGGCTATCCTGATGCGGAAGAGATTATGGGGATGTTAATGGAGGATGGGACAGAACTGACATATGAAGGATGTATATTGGATAGTGTATTGTCTATAGATGGAAAGGAACATGAGGTTTCAAATATGGATGAATATATCAAATGGTGTAACTGGAAGCTGGTCAACCGGAACTTGGAGTCAAAGCAGTATACCGAATAGAGCGATAAAATAAATATGATGAAGGAGGAAGATAATGGAACAGCTTTTTAAAGATTTAAAGGCTTATGAAAAAGGGAAAAGGTGGATGTGGTTCGAGCTGTTTATTCGCCAGCCAGTCAGCCTGTGCGGTTTGGCATATTTCCTTGTAAGCAGCTTATTGGCAGGAGACCAGGCAGTGAGGAGCTGGCTGATGATAATTATTTTGTCTGCATGGATAGTCCTGGCAGTTATGACACTTGCGAGAAATAGATACAGTTATCCCAGCTGGATTGCGCTGCTGGTCCTGCAGACAATAGCGAGCGTCATGAATACGGAGATATCCTTTTGGAGCGTGCTGATTCAGGAAATCATACTGGCGCTGCTGATATTGTATTACAACAAAAGAAAAGATTTCTTTTATAAAGAGGTTTCTGATGCAGAGACCGGCGCAAATGGCAGGAAATGGGAAATAGAATTGGTTGTGCTCATTCATTTGATATTGGCATTTTGTCTGCATTATTCACTAGGCAGCATGTTAAGGATCAGAAGCATGACGATATACGGAAATGAACGGCTGGCGCTCCAGGGATGGTTCCTATATGGAGGAGGTCTGTATCTGGCTTTGGGATGGGAAAAAATAACCCGGAAAAGATGGTGGCGGATAGCTCTGGGTGCGGCAGGAATGGGAATAGCAGCGGCTGCAGCAAGAGCTGTGCTGGACTATAATCTTAACATGATGGTATTGGATAGCGCGGACCGCAATGGGACGATGAGGACTTCTTTGCTGATTACAGGAGTTTTCTGTCTGATTTTGATAATGATCTTATTTATGATATTTACCAAGGAAAGAAAATTTCCGTTAAAGGAAGCATGGATACCGATGGCGGTAATGGCATTCATTGCGATTTTCTATCTGGCTGAATATGTTTACAGCTGTGGATGGGTGGGAGAGAAAGAAGATTTGGATTATGCCAGGCAGGGAGTCCTTCCCATGTATGTGTGGAGTATGTCATATTTTCTGACATTGTTCTGGGTGGCACTGCGAATGAGGCGTGTCAAGAGGGGAATCGAGGGATGATATTTTGTAATTTGCGGATGGTATTTTTGCTGGCAGTCATATAGTAATTCTTTTTGCCGCATTTGTAAAAGGAAAGAAATCCTCGCAGAGATAGATATGCCTAAATCTCTCAAGACTCTAGGCAAAATGAATGTACTAATTTCAGCATATATAGAAAGCGTATGCGTGGAGGAATGGGAAGATGCGTAGAAGAAAAGAACTTTTTTTAGTTACAGTAATAAATGTAATGTTTGCAATATATACGAGGCTTTTTATGAAAAGCATGCTATACATTCCACTCATAAAAATGGGTAAAACAACATATTCGACAATAATTGGTTGGTTCTTCTATGTATGTGGTTTATGCATAGTTTTGTTGTGGGGAAAAAAGGAGTTATATGGTTGGAAAAAAATATGCTTACTGTCAGCAGGAACAGGCATATCGGTGGTAGTAGTGAGAGGTGTATTTGATTATGTAGCAGATCAGTTTATCTGGTCTATCTGGAGCAGGTACAAGATAGCATGTATAACTGGGGTGTTATCTGATATATTTGGCGTTTTTTTGACGGTGATGCTTTTTCTCCTATTTGTGAAAGGAAAGAAAAAGTGGACAGAACGGGTAAAAAAGCCGCTTTTGTGGATAACAGCCGATGCCCTGCTTTATGCAGCAGCTCTTCTCGGCATATATAGCGAGATTGACAGGATGACCAGGCTGATCGGAACCACCGAAGAGAACATTACTAAAATAGATTATTTTTATGCATATGGATTTGTACTTCCCATAAATGTCTGGACCTATACTTTTTTCATGATTATGCTCTGGTGGCTGATGCGGACGCTTTACGACGAGGAGAAAGAAATAAATGTGTAGATTTGAAAGGTATTGAAGTAGATAATGAGGGTGAAAAGAAAGGTATTAATTGCAGCAGCCATTATAGTGTCTGCAGGTATTATAGCTGCGATAAATTTGGTAAAAAGAAATATGCCTGCCATATTTGATGCGGCATACGGTCTTGAGGATTTGTCTTTATTAGAAGCAGAGGCAGAGAGGGAGTCTACATATGTGGGATGTCCGTTGAGTGAAGGAAGTTCCATAGACGATTGCTTTACATATGAGGAGCTGCCAGACGGCACTGTACGAATTACAGGATATGATGAAGGAAAAAATACACAGAATCCTTATCAGGTAATTATTCCACCTACAATTGAAGGAAAGCAGGTGTCCACGCTGGGAAGGGAATGTCTGGGGGCGCCTTATGCAGAAAATTTGCTGGAACTGACGATTCCCGACGGTGTCACCACGATAGAAGAGAATGTAATTGAGAATGCCAATGATATTACACTTATAAATCTACCCGACAGTGTTACTTCTATTGATGAAAAGGCTTTTTGGAGAAATGATTGCCAGTGGCCGGTGGTCATTGCCTGTAAAGATACTTCCTATGCCTATCAATATGCAAAGGAAAAAGGTTTTGCCTGTCAGGTCATGGAACCTGCATTGCCGGAAAATGATTTCCTGAAGGAATACCAAAAAGGAGTCAAAATGGATATTTCATATTTTGCTCATTTAAGGACAGAAGGAGATAGATACGATTATATCACGATGGAATTTCGGGATAACGAAATTGAAAAAAGACTGGAAGGCGAATTGATTTATCAGGAGCCAAATGAATTTTTGATATTAGTTTTAGATAAAACTCACGGAGATATCCTGCAATGCATTGATTCATCCTGTATGGATGCGGATAAAGTAGCTTTTTGCATGTTGAATGGTGTTTTCTGCCAAAATTTCCTGTCTTTGGAGGATTGGAACTTTGACGGAGAGCAGGATCTTTGCTGTTATCAAGGGATATTTGGAACGGGAGCGGCGTCCTACTCTTCCTTATTTGTTTATGAATCTAATCTTGGAATCTATGAAAATGTGCCAGAATTTTTAAGAATCGATTCGCCAATCCTAAGGCGGGATAAACAGTGCATCTATGGATTCTCTAGAAATGGCGCTGCCATACATTATGTGGATCGATATGAGTATATAGATGGACAACTTACAAATGTTGCAAGGCTTAGTCAGACAGTAAAGGATGGAAATGAGGTTGAGATTGTGGATGAGCGCCTGATAGATGGAAAATGGCAGATTTATCATCAAGAAACATTTTGTCCACGGGATTCATCCGCAGAAGAACCCTGGATGGATGCCTATGAGCAGTCGGAAAGCCTGTATGTAGGGGACGGATATTGGGATTTATAAAAAAGCAGATGGTGTAGAAACGGCGGAAGAGGAGGAGAGGGCAGCTATGGAAGGTTTCAAGGAGAAAAAAACAATAGGTGAAAAAGAAAAGAAAGAATACACAATAATAGCAGCAATGAATATCCTGTTTGCAATTTACACGATTTTCTTTACATATGGAAGGGCAGGTGCGCTATACAGCCTGTTCTCCGTCCATACGCTCCTTGTGGCATCAGGGTGGGCTATGTATGCGGCAAGCATGTATCTGGTCTTAATCTGGAGTGAAGGCAGCAAGCTGGATTCGGGGAAATGCCTTATAGTGGCGCTGGTAATCGGCGTGGGGGTAGGAATTGTGAAGGCAGCAGCGGATGTGTCCGCCAATCAGCTGTTTAGCCGGTTTGCGGCAAACGGCGGCATGCGGGGGGAAATCAACCAGGGGATCAGGAACGGCTTTATGGGATTTTTGTTTATTTATTTTTTGTTCCATTTCTTTTCAAAAGAAAGATGCCGCTTATCCAATCACGTTTCTGCGCAGAGAACTGCTTTGACAGCAGTAATCGTGTGCTATATATTAGCCGTCATAATGGTCGAAGCGGTAATAGGCATGTCATTTCATCCAGATAAGTATTATTTAGAGAACATCAACTTTTTTGCCATTTTTAGTCTTGGGATTGATGAGATTGCCTGTGTCAACAGATGGGCATTTGCTATTTTTATGACGGTGTCATGGTGGCTGGTGCGGACGCTGTATACAGAAGAGAAAAGGGAGGAGTAGATACCTATGAAAGAAACATTAACAGTCATATTTGCAAATGAAACAACTGGTGAGGAAATGGATTTAGAGATCCCCCTCTACATCACAGCCGATGAACTGATCAGGTCACTGAACAAGGCACTTATGCTGGGCATCGACATGGACGATATGGAGAACTGCTTTTTAAGGACAGAAAATCCCATCGCGCTGCTGCGGGGGGACAGGCTCCTTAAGGATTTTCATCTGCGCACAGGGACAAAAATCTGTTATGCAAAGGCAGCAGAAATAGCAGAAATAGAATAAAGTTAAGGATAGGCAAAAGCCCGTCTCCTATGTTATAATATCTACTAAAGCAGGATTTTGCGCCGCTTTATATTATTTTACGGTGGATGAGATATGACATGAATCAGATCGTATGGAAAGATAGTTATAAAATAGGCGTAGATTTTATTGATAAAGAGCATAAGCAACTCTTTTCAACGATGAATAAGCTGTTAAAGATCAGTGAAAGTGAAGAGAAAAGTGAATGGGCATGCCGTGAGGGCGTGAAGTATCTGCGGAATCACACCACAAAGCATTTTGAACATGAAGAAGAGTACATGAAGTCCATCAATTACAGTGAATACGAAATACATAAGCGGCTGCATGATAATTTTAGGAAATATACGCTGCCCGCGTTAGAAGCAGAGATGGAAATGAATGAGTACTCGGAAGATTCGGTCAGGCATTTCCTTGGCGTCTGCATCGGCTGGGTGGTTGGCCACACACAGACAGAGGATCAGGCAATAGCAGGAAAGACCATGAGTAAATGGATGGATATTCCTCATGAGGAAGAGAAAGATGCCTTAGAGGCAGCGGTTATCCAGCTTGTGAAGGAGATCTTTCATTTAGAGGCGCAGATGATCAGTGAACAGTATGCAGGGGAAGACTTTGGAAAGGTGGTCTGCTGTCGTTTCCTTTATCATGGGGAAAAGAAAGAAAAGTGGGAGGTTACGCTGGTCTTTGAAGACCGTCTCCTGCTTAAGGTCATAAGGGGGATATTGAATGCAGAGTACCCGAGAGTCGATGATATGGTGCTCAATGTGACACGATATCTCTCCCGACAGTTTTTGGAAAGGCTCAGGGAGAGTTTCCCTTCGATAGATCTCATGAATCTGGAGAAAGAATCGCTTTTGACGCATGAACAGCTTGTCAATTCCTTTGAGCGCTCTCAGCCATCCTGCAGCCTCTTGTTTAATACGGGGGAAGGATACTTTGCATTTTGTGTGGCAGCAGGAGATTCTGTCCGCGGCAAGATTGCGTCGGTAGTAAACCCGGATAATGCCATGGATGCAATCAAGAAATATCTGGCGAAAGGTAATAAAAAGGAACCGGAAACGGCGGAGCCTTTACAGCGGAAAAAGAAAATCCTGGTGGTGGATGATTCTGAGTTCATGCTTGCAAGAATGGTCAAGATGCTCTCAGAAAGTTACGAGTTGATAGAAGCCACTTCCAGTGTATCTGCCATCAAGAAAATAGCGGTGAACCGTCCCGATTTAGTCATATTAGATTATGAGATGCCGGTCTGTGACGGGCGGCAGGCATTGGAAATGATCCGCTCGGATAAGGATATTGCGGATATACCGGTTATTTTCCTGACGGGTAAAGGGGACAGGGAAAGCGTGAAAAACGTCATGTCGTTAAAGCCGGAAGGATATCTTCTTAAGTCCATGCCGGATGAGGACATCAAAAAGAATATTGATGGATTTTTTGCTAAGAGCAAGTCGTAGGGGTACGTCTTTCCATCAAGAATTTTTTAAGTTCCATTGCTGCTACGTTTAGGGATCGTCCAGAGTCCTGAACAAGGCAGATGAAACGTTCAGGAAGTTTTTCAATCAGGGGGATGCGCCAGCATTCCCCGTTTTTTATGGCTTCGTCCGCATAAAAGGCGGGAATGAAGCCGATTCCAAGATTGTTCTTCACAAAGGGAAGTACCAAATCTGTGGTGGCGACTTCCATATCCGGTTTAAGCGTCAGCCCATTTTCATAATAAAACTGATGATAGAATGCAAATGTATTGGTGCTCTCTACCATACAGATCAGCGGAATGTCAGATAGTGCGGAAAGGCTCTTGGGGGAATCTGCAAGGTGCGCATATCTCTTTCCGGAGATTAAGATATCATGAAAGCTGCACAAATAGGTCTCAGCAAGAGGTTTTTTGGCGCCGGTAGGGGGGGCAACGAGGCTGAAATCTACCTTGCCGGAATGAACCGCATCCACAGCGCTGGAATTGGAACTATTCAAAATACGGATGCGGATGCCGGGATGGCTTTCCCTGAATCCATTCAGATGCAGGAGCAGGAAGCCGTGGAGCGCAGTTTCACTGGCGCCTATGGTGACGCTTCCCTCTGACAGGCTGGTGGCAAGCTTTAGCTCATTTTCAGCTAAGGTAAGCTGCTCAAAAGCGATAGCCGCACGCTGATAAAGGCTCTCGCCCTCCGGCGTCAGGGTGATTCCCTTGTTGGAACGGATGAAAAGACGGCAGCCCAGTTCACTTTCCAGCTTATTCATGGCATGAGTGATGTTAGGCTGATTGCTGGAAAGTACCTGCGCAGCTTTTGTAAAACTTTTGTACTTGGCTACATGATAAAAAAGAAAATACCGGTCGTAACTGGATTTCATAACGCCTCCTATATGTAGAAATTACATAGAATCTATATGAAAAATACATTTTACACATGATGCTGCATCCATTATAATTGGTAAAGCAGAAAATCACAAGAATGAAAAACAGTGAATTTATGGGAAGGAGCTATGATATGAATAAGGATCTGACACAGGGAAAGCCGGAAAAGGTGCTCTGGAGTTTTTGCCTGCCTTTGTTCGGCAGCATTATCTTCCAGCAGCTTTACAATATTGCAGACAGCCTGATCGCAGGTAAATTCGTGGGTGAAAATGCGCTTGCAGCGGTGGGCAATAGCTATGAGATTACTCTGATATTTATTGCGTTCGCCTTTGGATGTAATATTGGGTGCTCGGTTATCGTGAGCGGGTATTTCGGAGCCAAGGAATATCATCATGCTAGAACCGCCGTGCACACCACATTAATCGGCGGAGGTATTCTGTGCGTATTCTTAATGCTTGCCGGGCTTGCGGGATGCAGCGGATTATTGGAGCTGATTCACACACCGGAAGAGATTATGGCAGATTCCCGACTTTATTTGATGATTTATATAGCAGGTCTGCCTTTTTTGTTCTTTTATAATATTGCAACAGGCATTTTTTCAGCGCTGGGAGATTCCAAAACGCCGTTCTTTTTTCTTGCCTGTTCCTCCACAGCCAATATCGCTATGGATTATGCATTCGTAAAATATCTTCAAATGGGTGTTTCCGGCGTGGCGTGGGCAACTTTTATTTGTCAGGGAATCAGCTGTGTGCTTGCTTTGATTGTGGTCTTTCGTCATCTGAAAGTGCTTAAAACGGAAAAGAAAGCGGCGATTTTTTCATCCCATATTTTCAGGCAGATATGTGTGGTGGCAGTTCCCAGTATCTTGCAACAGAGCTTTATTTCTATAGGCAATATCGTGATTCAGAGCCTGATCAACGGATTTGGACCGGCAGTCATCGCCGGATATGCGGCGGCAATTAAATTGAACAATCTGGTGATCACCTCCTTCACTACCCTTGGAAACGGTATTTCCAACTATACAGCCCAGAACCTAGGGGCAGGAAAATACGACAGGATCCACAGCGGCTTCAGGGCAGGTCTTAAGCTTGTCTGGCTCCTGTGCCTGCCGATTATTTTGGTTTACATAACATTTGGAAAGGAGCTGGTTTTTCTATTCATGGATAACGCAGAAGGACCGGCAATCGGCACCGGAATACTGATTCTTAGAATCTTTGCTCCTTTTTATCTTGTGGTTTCAGCCAAACTGGTGGCGGATGGTATCCTCCGCGGTGCAAGCTTGATGAGTCAATTCATGACGGCTACCTTCACCGACCTGATTCTGCGTGTTCTCCTTGCCGCTGTCTTTTCCCGTTTTCTGGGGTCTGTCGGTATCTGGAGCGCATGGCCCATCGGCTGGCTTATAGGGACTGCCGTATCTTTATTTTTCTATAACCGCTGTGTTAAAAAGAAGTTTATGACATAATTGATTGATTTTATATCTTTCCCCTAAAACATTTTCTCTCACAGAACGATATACTTACCAGAAGAAAGCTAAGGAGAGCGCATTTTCAAAGGATTGAAATCTTTGGAGGTGCGCTTTGCTTATTGTCAGGGTGCCGCGTGCATCTGCCGCTTTCTAAACTTAGGAAAGGAGGAACGGAAGATGGGAGATAATCAGTTTTTGATGAACGGCATGACCAAAACCTATTATAGGTACCTGCAAAGCCAGGTAGCCGGGACGAAGACCAAGGGCGTTATGGGGTTTAAGGACGTCGTAGGCGCCATGGATGGGAAAGGCGGCGTAAATGCTATTTCAACCAAAGATATGACCTTATCGGAGTATAAGCAGTATATTTACAACAGGATATCTCAGCTGCCCATGCACCCGTCACAGGCGCTTCGGTCTGTTTCCATCCATATATCGGACGAAGGATTCAAAGCCATGCAGCAGGATCCCGAATACGAGAAATGGGTGCTGGATGTGCTCCGGCAGGATTTTGCCTATTATGATCCGTGGGCGGAGGTCTGCGGCGGGAGTTTTGCTGTGCATCATTTTGGCGCAAGTAAGGAAGACTATCATGGAGAAGGCTGGTATACGGGCTTTCGCAACGGAAAAGGAAATGCGCTGTTTGAGAAGGAAGATGAGGAAAGCTTTTGGGATAAGCGCATAAAAAGGCATAAAAAATACATGAAGCTTTATCAGGAAGCCGATGAGAAAGAAAAGATCATGGAGCGTGTTTTTACGGAAGCCGCCATACGGAGAATGGATTTTGACGGTCTTTTGGATGCCAAGGGATTGGCACAGAACATTGATTTTGCCAGCCTGCTCTTGCGTCTTGGTCCGAAAGTCGGCGATTAAAGTCCTTGGCTGAAAAGGCGTTGAGACATAAGACTCGGTGTTAATGACAAAAAAAAGGCTTTTCGTTACAAGACAAATATTTCTTTTTATAAAATGACCGATATAAATATATAAGGTTCATGGCAAAAGGAAACCTTAAAGTGCGTCTGCGGTCTTATTTTACAGATGAGGGAAAGGACAAGATTTTAAGATGCTTCGGATTGCAGTTTGCGATGATGAAAAGACCATGGGAGAATATCTGAAACAGCTGATTCAAAGAAAGCTGGGGGATGACAAAGCATATCAGGTAGAGGTGTTTTCAAAAGGGCAGGAATTACTGAAAGAAGGAAAGAATTTTGATATTTTTTTCCTGGATATTGATTTAAAGGATATAAGTGGGATGGAGATGGCAAGACGCCTGCGAAAAGAGTCTGAGGCGGTGATTGTGTTCGTGACAGCCTTGAAAGAGTATGTTTTTGATGCTTTTGACGTGCACGCTTTTCAATATCTGTTAAAGCCTATAGATGAAGACAAATTTTTCAAGGTACTCGATATGGCGATTGCAGAGTGCCGTCCGTCTAAGCAGTCAGAGCCCCTTGTCATACGTGTAAAAGGAATTTACAGAAATATCCCAAGGGAAAGTATCTTGTATGCGGAAAATGATGCAAGAAAGGTCGTCCTTCATTTAAAGGAGGAACAGATTTCCTATTACGCGAAGATGAGCGAGTTAGAGGCGATGCTGGGAGATTCCTTTTTTCGCTGTCACAGAGGGTATCTTGTGAATTTAGGTGCTATATCGGGCTATGATACCGGAAATATACAGCTTAAGAATGGGGAGATGATCCTTATGGCAAAGCAGAAATACAGTGCCTTTGTTACCGCTTATATGGAATTTTTACGCAGAAAGTAGTTTACAGGATGCCGAAAGAGATTATTTATTTCTTATTAAATCTGGCAGAGCAGCTCCTGCGCAGGTGGGTCATGATCAGTCTGGTACACAGGCTGATCGCGGTAAAGGAACGGTATGCAGGACGCGAAAAGCAGGTAAAAGCTGGGTTTGTCATACTTTCCACTGCCTATTATCTGGCAGTCAGTTACCTGCCGCCGTTTAAACTATTTTTTTACGGTCAGGAGGAGGGCATGCTTGCCAGCAGAGCAAGCATCATACCGCTGTTTTTAAGCCTTTTCCTGATGCTGGCATATTGTTTTTGCTTTTACAGCGGTAAAAAGAGCAGCATTTTTTACCTTGCATTTACAGCTTATACCGTAAATGAACTTATACTGTTTACACTGCATGCCCTGTTCGTTGTTTTGCTTGAGATTATATCAACAGTTTTGACATCAATTGCATTAAACGGGAACACGTTCATATTGAACCATTTTTTACAGATTTTTGAAGTGGTGCAGATGTTTTGGAATCTGTCCTACCAGATAGTATTTCTTTTACTGTGTTACAAGGTAGTTCAGACGTTGTACAAGAATCTGTCCTGCATAGGGCGGAGGCGGAATAACATCCAGGAACTATTTTTGCTGGTGCCCAGCGTCATGGGGTTTTGCCTATGTATTTTTATTCGCAGCATTTTGTATGCTTACAGTGGCAATCAGATTCAATTTGTAATGGATGAATATCCTGAAACTAAACTTTTGATTCCCTTGATATCAGGGCTTTGTCTGGTTTCCATTATTTTAAGCTCAGTAATTTTGAGAAAGCTGGTGGAAAGCAGTGAAAAGGAAATGCTGGTGGAGGTTTACCAGAACCGGATCAGTGATATGGAAGAACATATGAAGGATGTGGAGCACCTTTACGATGGTATCAGAGGGATGCGGCACGATATGAAGAATCATCTGGCTGATTTGGAGATTCTGATTGGGCAGGAAAAGCGTGTTTCCGGGGAATATGAGAAGGAAGTCCGCCGTTATCTGGACGGTTTATGCGAGGCAATGGAAGCGCTTGACATGAAGTGCAGCAGCGGAAATCCGGTTACGGATGTGGTGATCAGTCGGAAGATGCGAGACGCGGCGCAGAAGCAGATTGTGTTTGAGAACAGTTTTATTTTCCCGGAGAAATTGGGAATCAGCGCTTTTGACATAAGTATACTTCTAAATAACGGACTGGATAATGCCATAGAGGCGGCAGAAAAAGAAAGAGTTTCTTTTATTTATTTAGCTTCCTATGTGAAAAGCAACATGTTTTTTATAGAGATCCGAAATGCGTTTACTGGAAGTCTATACCCAGCCAAGGCGGGCAGTATGATTCCGACGAGCAAAGAGGATGACAAGATTCACGGCTTGGGCATGAAAAACATGCAAAGCTGTGCAGAAAAATATTTTGGTACACTGAGGTGGGAAAGTAACGGCAGGGAATTTCTGCTGGAAATCATGCTTCAGGGAAAGGAGACAAAAACAAATGGCAAGGAACGGAATTAATCCACTTATTTTACAAAACAGGCTGGTAAGCCAGGCAAGGTCGCGTGCAAGGACCCAGAATACTAGGATGAGCGCTATTTTACAGGGCAGTTCCGGCAATAACAGCAATTCACTTGCGAATGCAATCAAAAAGCAGGCAAACAAGAAAAATGGATTATTGAGCGCGGCGGGCACAAAGTCAAAGGAAAATTATACGTCCATGAAAAAGGCAGCAGAAAGTCTTAAGACACATGCAAAAGTCCTTTTAGATATGTCAGAGAAGGAATGGGAAAAGCTCACAGAAGAGGAAACCGCGAAGTATAAAGACGAAATGCTGACGCAAGTATCCGGTCTGATTGAAGATTACAATAAAATCATGAAAGCAATGACAGAAGAAGGCGGAAGCGTCAACGAAATTTATGCAAAGCAGATGAAGGGATATTTCCAGAATGCGAAATCAAAGCTCGGCGAGCTTGGAATTACGCAAAACAGCGACGGGACGCTGGCTATCAACAAGGAAACATTTAAAGCGGCAGATGCACCTAAGATGAAGGAAGTCTTAGGCAAAGCTGGAACTTTTACAGACGATATCGCAAAAAGAGCAGAAAATATCCTTGCTAATGCAGAGACGAATCTTGCAGTGCTGGGCAGAAGCCAGTATGCAGGGAATTATAGCTATAATCAGTATGGGAGCGATATCTTTGATGCACTGCTTGGCGGAGGCAAATATAGCGCCAAAGGATGAGGGCTGTAAGATATGTGTTTTTATATATCGTAATCTGCCAAAGATTACGTAAAAAACCGCAAGGACAATGCGCCAGAAGTAAAAAGCGTATTGCCTTGCGGTTTTTAGTATCTACAGGCGGTTAAGTTAAGAGGGGAGCGCATAACCTATCGTTTCAAGTCTCTTCTCAAAATCGTATTTCGCTAACAGAATGTATTTAGGATTAAAATTTTTTTAAAATTATTTTAATAAAGTTTATCTTGTAATGAAAAACAGAATGTGATAGAATTGGATTAAGCAAAGAACAAATCTTAAATTCTCATGGGATTCATGTCTATGCAGAGTAATCTCTGCCAAACTCCTTGCTTACAACTAAATAATTGTGGGGAGGATGCGGCGGCGAAAGAAGCTGACCTCTCTGCCAACTCAAGAAAGAGAGGAAAGGCTATGCAGAAGAAAACAAAAGTAAATGTAGAAGTGTCCAGTGATGTACCAGCGGTGATGCCTGAGGACTATCAGCTTAATCTAAGCGACTTCGCACTGTTTATGTCTGTCATGAAGGTGAAGCAGGCTTATGAGGATGTGCTGAGTATTATTTTAGATGAGCCTGATTTAAAACTTAAAGAAGTCAAGGCAGAGCAGGTGGTCCTAAACAAATCTGGCAAGAGAGCAATACGTTTAGATGCATGGGCACTGGATGTGCGCGACAGGCAATTTGATATGGAAATGCAGAATGAAACAAGCAGTGATGATGTACGCAAACGTTCCAGGTTTTATCAGGGGATGATTGACACGCCGATTTTAAAATCCGGCAAGGAAACCCGATATAAGAACCTTCCGTCTACAGCAATTATTTTTATTACGCAGGAAGATATCTTCGGAAGGGATCTGGCAATGTACACATTCAGAGAAAAATGTGATGAGATTGCAGGCTTGCCGCTGGGGGATGGTACGAGTAAAATTTTCCTCAATATGACCAGCAAGAACGGCAGACCCGAATTAGTCAGTCTGCTGCAGTACATGAAGAACACAACGCTCGAAAATAAGGAAATCATTATAAAGGATGCAAGGATTCTGGATTTGGACAGAATCGTGGGAGAAGTAAAACAATCAGAAGAATGGGAGGCAGTGAAGATGAATATCCTTGAAATCGGATTGAAACAGGGAATAGAGCGCGGAATGGAGTACGGAATTGCGCGGGGACTCGAACAGGGACGTGATCAGGGAGTTGAACAAGGTCTCCGGAAGTGTCTGGTCAGAAATGTCGAGGCGGCAATGAAAAATTTTAATATCAGTTTACAGCAGGCATGCGAAGGGCTCGAAACATCTGTAGAAGAGTACGAGAAAGCGAAGCAGCAGATTGATTTATGGGAAAAGGAACGGTCAGCCAAATCGGATATGCAGAGAGATCATAAGGGTTACAAGCTAAATCCCCAAGATTAAGAAGAATGGAGCGTATGTATCCTCCGCATATATTCTTGAACAAGTAAAGGCTGGATGATAAAATTTCACTTCCATAAAATTCACTTCTTATAAAATATAGTCTACGAGAAAACAAAATTTGTCTATTCATTTTACCATAGTAGTATATATTTTTTCAAATAAAGCATACTGTTTTTAGAATTTTAAAAGCAGCAGTTCAGCTTTTGGCTTTCTGCTGCTTCCAAAATAATGCTATGGAGGAACGGTATGGGAAAAATCAGTCTGCCGGAGACGGCAAGCGGGTATTTTGAGATCAGATTAGAGAGTATTGGCGGTCTTGGCGCCAATTTATGCGGGAAGATGCTGGGTGAACTTGGGATGAAGTATCTTGATTTGAACAGTACCAGTTTTTCCAGTTATGGTTCAGAGAAGACAGGTACACCTGTAAAAGGGTTTATCCGTTATTGCAAAAAGGACAAGGAAATCAGAATACATTCTCCGATTATACAACCCGATCTGCTGGTGGTCTTCCATCAGGCGCTTCTTTGGGACGGCGGCGCGTGGGAGGGATGTCATGAAAATACACAGGTCATTATCAGTCTGGAAGGCGGGCAGGAGAAGTTTGAAGGAAAGATACCGGTCAGGGTAAAAAATTGTTATGTTGTCAATGCGCAGAAGATTGCCATGGAGACTCATTCAAGAATCAATATGGTAATGCTGGGGGCAGTTGCAAAAGTCATGGGACTTACTGATCTCGAAGACGTGAACAAAATCTGTGCAGATACTCTTGGAAAGAAATATCCGGATGCATTAAAAGGAAATCTGGAAGGAATCAGACGGGGGTATGAGGAACTGCGGCTTGCGGAAGCAAATACAGCAGATAGGATGATGCGTGAGGAGGGCATAAATCAGGACAGAAAGCCTTCCAAAAGAGAGTGGGGGTATGCCAACGCGCCTATAGGGGGCATCAATCCCAGATATGGCAGTACTGTGACGGCGGATCTTTCACCTTCCAGGCAGGGGTATATTCCTCTTTTTATAAAAGAGCGATGTATCAACTGCGGGTTATGTGATTCTACCTGCCCGGATATGGTTTTTCAGTTTGCAAAGGGGGAATATAAAGGCAGGGAAATGATGGTGAATAAGGGATTAGATTATTATCATTGCAAGGGATGCCTGCGGTGTGTGGATGTATGCCCGGTAAATGCATTAGTCCAGGGACTGGAAGCAGAACATCCCGATAAAGAATATTTTCTTCCCAATCAGGATTTGGTGCGCATGCCGGATAATTATGTCAAGACAGGACCTGATGGTTATATCACTTCGGAATCCTATTTGACAGAGAAAAGAATGGAAGGAGGGGAAGTGTGATGGAAAAGCAGATTACAGAGTATGCCAGCGGAAATGAAATAGCCGCTATTGCCATTAGACAGATTGGATATGATTTGATGGGATATTATCCCATCACGCCTTCCACTCAGATTGCAGAAAATCTGGATATCATGCGGGCGAACGGTGAGACGGACCTGATGATGATCGCAGCAGAGGGAGAGCACAGTGCTGCGGGAATCTGCTATGGAGCGGCAGTGGGCGGCGGCAGGGTCATTAATGCCACCAGTGCCAATGGTCTGCTGTATGCGATAGAACAGTTCCCTGTGCAGTCAGGGACCAGATATCCTATGGTCATGAATGTGGTCTGCAGGACGGTGTCGGGACCGCTGTCGATTAAAGGCGACCACAGCGATATCATGTTTATGCTCAATGCGGGATGGCCCATTCTTTTTGCCCACTCCGTGCAGGAGGTGTATGACTTTAATCTGATGGCATTGAAACTGGCGGAAGGGGTAAGACTGCCGGTGGTGGTGGCTTATGACGGCTTTTTTACCAGCCATCAGAAAAGGCGCTGCATGCGCTTTGAACAGGATCAGACGGTGCGGGAGTTCATAGGTCCTAAGGCGGAGGTATATCCCTTTCTTGATCTGGAGCATCCGATTACCGTTGGTTCCTATATGAATGAACCGGATCTGATCAACAACCGATATCAGCTGCATCTGGCAATGAAGAGAGCGGACAGGATACTGCCGGAGATTTTTAAAGAGTTTGAAGAATTGTCAGGGCGGAGATATCAAAAGGTGGAAGGATACCGCTGCGAGGATGCGGAGACGATTCTCTTTTTGCTGGGATCTTCCTATGATACGGCGCTTGAGGCAATCGACCAGCTGCGCGGGAAGGGAAAGAAAGTTGGAGCAGTGACCATCCACACGCTGCGTCCTTTTCCGGACAAAGAGATAGCTTCATTTTGTAAAAATGCTGATAATCTGCTTGTGGCAGACAGGCAGGACAGCTATGGGGCAGGCGGAGGAAATCTCTCTCTGGAGGTCCGGGCGGCAATGCAGAAATCCGGCAGCAAGGTCAATATAAAAAGTCTGGTGTATGGACTTGGAGGGAAAGATTTCTTTGTGGAGGACGCCGTCAGGATGATCGAATGGGCTGAAAATCCTGATATGCCGGAGTTTGAGTATTACGGTGTGACAATGGGAGAAGATGAGGGAGAGCAGTTGACGGAAGGTCTTACCGGCGTTATGCCTGCGATAGAAAACGATTCCTTTTTCGCGCCGCTGACCAGGGAGAGAACACAGATTGGAGCCACGCAGACAAAAAAGGCGGAAAACGGCAAAGTGGAAGTAAGCGGAGGCAGCATCAATGCCACTGCAGCGATTCCTAAGCGCCTTGCGCCGGGACACGGAGCCTGCCCGGGCTGCGGCATACCGGTCAATGTGAACCTGCTTCTTCGAGCAATCGAGGAGCCTGTGGTTTTGCTGTTCCAGACCGGCTGCGGGATGATTGTGACTACCGCATATCCGCGCACAAGCTTTAAGGTGCCATTCCTCCATAATCTGTTCCAGAACGGGGCGGCAACCTTAAGCGGAATAGCGGAAATCTGTTACCGCAAGCAGAAAAAAGGTGAAATTCCCCCGGGAGACATTATTTTCATTATGGTGAGCGGGGACGGAGGCATGGATATCGGTATGGGTTCAGCGTTAGGGACGGCGCTGCGGGGACACCGCCTGATCTTATTTGAGTATGACAACGGCGGCTATATGAATACCGGCTATCAGCTTTCTTATTCCACCCCTAAAGGCGCTAGGAGTGCTACCTCCCATGTTGGGAAAGAGCAATATGGAAAAACCTTTTTTCACAAAGACATGCCCCAGATTATGGCAGCTACGGGAATCCCTTATGTGGCGACGGCAGTGGAGTCCAATCCCATCGATTTTATCAAAAAGGCGGCAAAGGCAGCTTTCTATGCAAAGACCACAGGAACGGCGTATTTAAAAGCGCTGTCTGCCTGTCCTTTGAACTGGAACGACAAGCCTGCCACAGAGCGGCGTGTCATCGAGGCGGCAGTGAACTGCTGTTATTTTCCGCTTTATGAGGTGGAACAGGGAAAGACCGTCTTAAACTATGACCCCGAAGCATCTGGAAAGAAAATACCGGTGACAGACTGGCTGTCCATGATGGGGAGGACAAAGCACCTGCAAAAGGAAGCCTATGCAGAAATCGTAAAGGAGATGCAGGAGGAAATAGACAGAAGATATGCCTGCCTGAAAGCAAAGGCAGAAAACCCGATTTTATAAAGCATATGGTATTGTGCATAGCAGCACAAAAATGAATGAAAAAGGAGAGATTGAAATGGAAGCAGTATTTTTAAAAAAGGATGAGGAAATTTTATATCTGGTATCAGGAAAAAAGGAGAATTTAGGCGGATGTAAATGCGAAGGATTTACCCTGCTTGACAGCAGTACCGCGGAGGGTGCAGGTGAAAAGCATCTTCCTGTAGTGGAAAGGGACGGAAATAAGATTACGGTCAAGGTGGGAAGCGTCTTCCATCCTATGACGGAGGAACACAGCATAGGCTGGATCTATCTTGAGACAAAAAAAGGAGGAGCCTTCGTAAGGCTTAACCCTGATAGTCAGCCTGTGGGTGAATTTGTGCTGGCAGATGGAGATACGGCAATTGCGGCGTATGCTTACTGTAATCTTCATGGATTCTGGAAAACGGATATCCAATAGAGTGTAATTATATTCTGTTTTTTATTCAAGGAATGAGGCTCGTCATAGGCAATTAGGCAGTGCATGTATTTGCATCAAAGCTGTAGATTATGGTTTAAGCCTATGACGGGTTTTGTTCACGGCAGTAAATTTGATTGATTTCCATCAATATGATACTGACGGTATAAAGGTCTTTTACATAGAAGGTGAGCAGTAGTATAATAAGGATAAAAAATGCAGTAAAAGTTCGGTACTTATGAGGAGGAACTTATGGGGGAGATTATTTTTGCGCTATTGTTTTGCGGAATGTTTCTGGCACCTTTTCTTTTCGTTGCGCTGGATATTGTTTTTGCTGTTAAAAAGCAGGAAAGACCGATTTTTGAACTGATTGCCTTTTTTTCAGGAAGCATCTATATGGCGCTTGCATTGTGGGTGTGGGATCTGCCAGGGTATCAGCAGCCCCTCAATATTTGCGCATCGCCAAGGGCGCATGAGCCTTTTTCCAGTGAGCATATGTTGTCCATTGTAATATTTGCTTTTTGGGGATTCTTCAGCTATTTTATTTTGAAATTTACCAGGAAAAAACTCCCGCCCCTGGTTGAGGCAATCTTGCTGGGCGGTGTGTATGTTGGCTGTGGGCTGTGCCTTGTGTGGATGTTCCAGCTGCTTTGCGGCGCCCGTCCTACGGGGATACGCTATGGAGAATTTGATATTTTCGTTGCTTTATGTTTGTGCAGCGTTCCGTTCCTTTATTTGGTCCATGCTGTTTCGCTGATGGTGAAGCTGGTAAAGGAAAAGGCGGAAAAACAAAAAAGCATTCAATATGAAAACCCTGCCGTGCAAAAAATAAACTTGTGGTTCTTAAAAGGGGCAAACTTATTCTGGACAGCAGTGATTGCGCTGCTTCCGGTGCTGGGGCTTTTAGTGATTCTCCTTTGTCTGTTTGGTCAGCAGCCGGATAGCATTATCTTAGCGTTTACCAAGACCAGCGACTGGGTCCTGTCAAAGGAAATCGCGCCGCCGCCAGTAGAATATGACGCCCACTATCTGTGTACCGTTTCCTTACGCGGGCATAGAAAGCTGGTTAAGCCAACCCGGTACGGCATAAGGAAAGGGCAAAAAATAGTGGTGAACAGACAGCTGTGTGTGGCAAATGCTTTTGAACAGCTGATTATGGAAAAAGCGCCGCGTTTTCACAGGGCGGTCAGAAGCTTTTATGATACCTATGGATATCCGGTTTCTAAGCATATCCGTCATGCCTGGACTGCAGATGTGGTCTACCTTGTGATGAAACCGTTGGAATGGATATTCCTTATGGTGCTTTACTTATTTGACGAAAAGCCGGAAGACCGCATATGCAGTCAATATCTTCCTAAATTGTAATTGGAATATTGACTATAAAATAGTTTGCATAAAAAATAGATGCATAGGAAGGAGAGGACTTTATGCCGGAGCAATTAAGAAAAAAAGTAGATTATTCTGTAGTTTGTATAAATGAGTTCGCACGCAAGAAAAGGATTCAATCTCGAGAAGCGTTTTTATACTTGTATCAATATAAAGGGATAGAATTTTTGGATGAAAATTATGATATTGAACATACACTGTCACTGGAAGATGCAGTAGATGATTTAGAACTTATCTGCAAAAATAACGGAGGAAATTTATAATGAAAGTTTTTCATGGATCTAATATTGAAATTCATAGTATAGATTTTTCAAAATGTAGACCATTTAAGGATTTTGGACAAGGATTTTATTTGACTTCGATTAAAAGCCAGGCAGAGAAGATGGCAAATCGTGTTGTGAGGATTTATGGTGGAGCTCCTTGCATTACAGCATATGAACTGAATGAAAATCGCAGGACCTATTGCAAATGATGACCTGGCACTTTTGTTTAGGCAGTTTTCTAATGGGATAATTGATGTAAATACCTTGACCAAGGAAATGCAGTATAAGAAATTGACAAATCAATATTCGTTTCATACGGAAAAAAGTCTTAAGTATCTTAAAAAAGTGGAGGTAATTTATGTATAAAAAAATGCAATTGATTGAATATATTACACAGGATATTATAGCGTACATTATGGAAGAAAAACAGACAGATATGGCAGATGCGATGCATGAATTTTATACGTCGGAGACTTATGAAAAGCTTAATGATGAGGGAACGGGACTCTATTTGGAGGGTTCTGCATATATATATGACTTATTTCAAAATGAGTATAGAAATGGACGAATTATTCAAGAGGAAGTTTAAACAGGAGAAGTTTCATTAAATCAGGGAGGAGGAGAGGAAAAATGAAGCATAAATGTCATCTGCAGACACCCATAGGGATTGTTTGTATAGAAGAGGATAATGGATCTGTCACAGCATTATTTGTTGACAATGAATATGAGGAAGGGTACTATTTATGCAGGTCTGATGAGAAAATGAGGTTTTTAGATGAGCCGGGGACGGCGGTACTTAAAACCGCGGGAACCCAGCTTATGGAATATTTTCAGGGAAAAAGAAAAGATTTTTCTCTGCCCCTTTCGCCTGTGGGGACAAAGTTTCAGAAACGGGTGTGGGAGGCATTACAGTCCATTCCTTACGGACAGACCAGAAGTTACGGCGAGATCGCTGCGCAGATTGGAAATCCAAAGGCATGCAGGGCAGTAGGGGGAGCAAACAATAAAAATCCTATCATGATTTTTATCCCCTGTCACCGGGTAATCGGTGCAGATGGTTCACTGGTGGGCTTTGGAGGCGGTCTTCCTGCGAAGCGCTATATGCTTGATCTTGAGAAAGGAGAAATTTGATTATGGGTACACCTTATTATGCTGCATAGCAGAGGCTATGCTATAGCCTTTGCTGATCCTGAAAAAGAAATGCAGCAGGAGGTCACAATGAGCTATAGAAATGCAGATAAGATTCTGCCAAGTGATTTGCTTGAACTGATTCAGCAATACGTGGACGGAGATTATCTATATATTCCCCGCAAAGAATCAAGGAAAAGGAAGTGGGGAGAAAACACTGCAATCAAGCAGGAGCTTGAAGAAAGAAATACTGCAATTTATGAGGACTACATGTTGGGCTTATCTATGGAGGAACTGGCAGCAAAATATTTTTTGTCTGAAAAGAGCATTCAACGTGTGGTATACCAAAAACGCAGAGCATGAAAGGGACAAGATATCTGACAGATAAACACAGATATCTTGTCCTTTCAAATTTTCTCAAGAATCGTTCTTAAATATCTTTGAGGTATTACTTGAAAAGGCAGGCTGTTATACTTTCGACAGGAAAGAAAAAGGAGGAGAATGATTATGGGCACACCCTATTACATTGCATAGCAAAGGCTATTGCAATTAAAAATATCGTGGCAGAAATGTAATAGTCTTTGCATATCCGAAAAGCAGGTAAAAGGAGATGCAGAATGGACTATTTAAATACAATTGAATATAGAATCAGTCCCGTCAGGGCGTTAAAAATCGCCCGCAACTGTTCCGGGTGCGGGAGGAAAACTTTCTTTGTCAGCACGGGACAATTCAGGATCAATGCCAATGGAAGCCTTGTAGATATCTGGTTAGTTTACCAGTGTGAGAAGATTGATCCAAAGACATTAGGGGCAGAATCAGCAAAAGTGTCTGTCGGCAGCGCATTATCTGCGGAAACAGACAATGGATGTGTGAGAATAATCATACAAAATCCATACCGGATGAAAGTGCGTATTGACAAGCTGCTGCCGGAATTGACGAAAATCAGCAGAAGTCAGATGAAAAAACTGATACAGGAGGAAAAAATCTGCTTTGCCGGAACTTATCTGGCAGAAAGGACAGAAATAATTTTGCGTTTTCCGTTTTCACCTCTCCCATTTTGAGGTACAATGTAAAAAGAAACAGAGTTGAAGATAAGCTTTATACAGCTTATCAGAAGATAGGCGGGAACGGCAGGGATTATGGAGCGGGAGATTGATTTAAATCAGATATCGGACGGTAAATTATATCTGGCAAATGACATGGTAAGAACAGGCTGCAACGAGTGTGCAGGCTGTTCTTCGTGCTGCCGGGGAATGGGAGATTCCATTATTCTGGATCCTTATGATATGTATAGCATGGAACAGGGATTGGGCGTTACTTTTGAAAGCTTGATGGAGGATAAGATCGCATTAAATGTGGTGGACGGTATTATCCAGCCCAACATAAAGATGCAGCAGGGGAAGGACTGCTGTGCGTTTTTAAATGAAGCGGGAAGATGCAGCATTCATGCCTTCCGACCGGGCTTTTGCCGGATGTTTCCTCTTGGCAGAATTTATGAGGAAGATACCTTCCGCTACTTTTTGCAGGTGCATGAGTGTGCCTACCCCAACAAGACGAAGGTAAAGGTGAAAAAATGGCTGGAGATACCGGAATTGGGAAAATACGAGGCTTACATTAGAAGATGGCATTTTTTCCTCAAGGGGGTTCAGGAAATTGTTAAGAATACAGAAAATGATGGCATCATCAAAAGCCTGAATATGTATCTGCTGAATCAGTTTTATGTGGAGATATACGATGTCACAGCAGAGTTTTACCCCCAATTTGAACAAAGGCTGGAGGCGGCAAAGGAAATTGTCAAGTCCTATCACTAATGGATTTCGGAAAGGTCGGTAGTTATGTCAGATATTAAAGCGTCAAAATTATTTCATTCAATCACAGAGGCGGAGATGGAGCGGATTTTAAAGTGTTCCAAATCTGTCTTAAAAAGTTATCCGGCAGGAAAGTATATCTTTGAGCAGGGAGGCATACCATCCAGACTGTTTCTTTTGTTGGAAGGACAGGTGCAGATCTGCAAGGACTTCACCTCTGGAAAGAGAGATGTGCTGTATCTGGTTGAGGCGGGAAACGTGTTTGGGGAAATTTTTCTGTTTGGAGACAGGAAGCATTATTGGTATGACGCGGTGGCGATTACGGACGTAAAGATTCTGGAAATGCCGTGGGACTTTTTTTACCATTTCTGTTCCAATGCCTGTGACCATCACAAGCAGCTTACCCAGAATATGCTGGAAATTCTTTCGGAAAACAATTTTAAGATTACAAGGAAATTACATATCGTGAGCACGTCGTCTCTGCGGGAGAGGATTGCAATCTGGCTGATTGATGCCATGGATGAAAATGCGGTGGTCAATCTTCCTATGAACAGAGAACAGCTGGCTGATTTTTTGGGAGTTGCGCGGCCTTCCCTTTCAAGGGAATTGATGCGGATGCAGAAGGATGGGCTGATTGAAGTCGATAAAAAAATGATCAGGGTATGTGATAAAGAGGCAGTGGAAATGCTTTATGGAGCGTGAACATTTACGGCAGGGTCGCCCGTCAGGAGGGACACAGGCACCGGCGGCAGCAAGGTGCAATGTTCTTTTAAAAATACATGGAAATTTTGAATTTGTAACTGTGGTTACGGATTTTTTGGAGTGGAAAACGTATGATTAAGGCATGAAGAACAAACAATGATAAGTGATGATAAAGAAGGTTAAGGAAAGGAGCAACTATTATGGCAAACACAAATTCAGCACAGGTAGAAAACTTAGTAAATCTTTTGGACGGATATGCAGGAAAGGGCGGGCATCATTTGAATGTCAATGTTTTGAACAGAGATATGCTTTTAGATGCACAGAAGCATCCTGAGAACTATCCTCAGCTTACGATCCGTGTTTCCGGTTATGCAGTAAACTTCATCAAACTGACACCGGAACAGCAGGCAGATGTTATCTCCAGAACATTCCACGAGGCAATGTAATCTGCCAGGGCAGAAGAGCATTTCTGTAAGAAATTGTTCGCGAACTTTACAGCTTAACAATTATACAACTTAAATCGGACTGATATTCCCTATAAAGTTCCATGAAAAGTGCTGCTGATTAGAGAGTTACTATGTTTTTCATGGAGGAGAGCGTGATGCTATTAGAATATTGGTCCGGTTTTATATTTTCTGACGGGAAATAGTTCATTCCGAAAGGGAGGGGCAGGGAACCGATGGCAGAGTGCACACCGATAGGAGCGGCAATGCAGGAACAGCGCGCAGGGGCGGGTACATCGTATCGTTTCAAGTCTTTGCGAAAAACCGGTAATTTCACTTGCAGAATGTTGCGTCCCAGGGTGAAATCGCCATGGATGGCGATTTCAGGAGTCGCGCGGCACGGATGCCGCTGACTCCGACCCGTCCTCATTGAGACACCTATATACATTCTGTTAGTGAAATCCGATTTTGAGAGAAGACTTGAAACGATACGATGTACCCGCCCCTGCGCGCTGTTCCTGCATTGCCGCTCCTATCGGTGTGCACTCTGCCATCGGTTCCCTGCCCCTCCCTTTCGGGCTGAACCCCTGCCTGACAAATATAACCCCCAATTTTTATGACATTGCAAAGACAGTGTGCTATACTGATGAAAACGGTTGGACATACAGCCAAAGAAATGGAGGAAGATTATGTATCAGGCATCACAAGAGCGTTATCAGTCAATGATATATTCCCGCTGCGGTGACAGCGGATTGAAGCTGCCGGCAGTTTCCTTGGGACTGTGGCACAATTTCGGTGACACGGCATCCTATGAAAACATGAAACAGCTCATCTTTACAGCCTTTGACAATGGAATCACACATTTTGATCTGGCAAATAATTATGGTCCGCAGCCGGGAAGCGCGGAAAAGAATTTCGGGCTTATCGTCAAGGAACATCTCCTGCCCTATCGGGATGAGATGATCGTGAGTACGAAGGCGGGATATGAAATGTGGGACGGACCTTATGGAAACTGGGGGAGCAGGAAATATCTCCTGGCAAGTCTCGACCAGAGCCTTAGGCGGATGGGATTGGATTATGTGGATATTTTTTACCATCATCGGATGGACCCGGAAACGCCGCTGGAGGAGACCATGGGTGCGCTGGCACAGGCAGTTGCAAGCGGTAAGGCGCTGTATGTGGGGCTTTCCAACTATGATGGAGCAACATTGGAAAAGGCATCGGCAATGTTAAAGGAATTGCGCTGTCCGTTTATCATCAATCAGAACCGATATTCTATTTTTGACAGAAGCATTGAAGAAAATGGATTGAAAGAGACGGCGGTTAAATTGAAGAAAGGAATCATTGCATTCAGCCCTTTGGCGCAGGGGATGCTGACAGACCGCTATCTTCATGGGATTCCAGAGGATAGCAGGGTGAAGACGGACGGCAGGTTTTTGAAGGAGTCTTCTTTGACGAAACAGCGTCTTATGCAGATTCAGCAGTTAAATGAATTGGCGGCAGCAAGAGGGCAGACGCTGGCGGAAATGGCGCTTGCCTGGGCGCTTCATGGCGGAGCGGTTACCAGCGTTTTGATTGGGGCATCGAAACCGCAGCAGATTTTGGATAATATTGGCGCGCTGGAGAATCTTTCTTTTACAAAAGAGGAATTAGAAAAAATTTCATTGATCAGTGCATCCTAAAGTAATAGAATAGGATCAGAGATACCGCATTTTCCATATCAGGAGAAGGCGGTATTTCTTTGCCTGATAAGGGATGTGCATCGTTCACTGTTTCTTTATATTTTTTTATATTTAAATTATTCAGCGTGTAAAATACCTATGATAGAATATGGATAAAGCAACTTGCAGCGGAGGAAATGCCATGGGGTCATTTGTGGAGTTCAGGAATGTGGGTAAGATTTATCATATGGGCGAAGTGGACATCGAGGCACTTAGGGATGTGAACTTCGTAATTGAAAAAGGGGAATTTTGTGTTGTGGTCGGCGCGTCTGGGGCGGGCAAGACGACAATCTTAAACATCTTAGGGGGAATGGACACTTTATCTACAGGACAGGTACTGCTGGACGGAGAGGAAATTTCCGCTTATAACAAGAAGAAACTGACTGCATACAGACGATTTGATATAGGGTTCGTATTTCAGTTTTATAATCTTGTGCAGAATCTGACGGCGCTTGAAAATGTGGAACTGGCTGCACAGATCTGCAAAGATCCGCTGGATGCGGGCTCGGTTCTTGAGATGGTAGGACTTAAGGAGCGGGCAGGAAATTTCCCGGCACAGTTATCCGGCGGGGAGCAGCAGCGGGTGGCGATTGCAAGGGCGCTTGCCAAAAATCCCAAGCTTCTGCTTTGTGATGAACCCACAGGAGCGCTGGATTACAATACCGGCAAGGCTGTTTTGAAATTGCTGCAGGATGCATGCCGGAAAGAAAAAATGACGGTAGTGGTAATCACCCATAATCAGGCATTGACGGCAATGGCGGACAGGATTATTACGGTTAAAAACGGAACGGTGCGGAAGATGGAATTGAATGAGCATATTGTTCCGGTGGAAGAGATTGAGTGGTAATAGATGATTTCACAGGGAGTCGGATGAATGAGCAGCGGAATGTGGAAAACAACGATCAGGGAAATCAAAGGAAGTTTTGGACGGTATGTAGCAATTATGGCAATCGTCATGCTGGGGGTAGGGCTCTTTACCGGATTGAAGGCGACAACGCCGGCGATGATCACAACCGAAAACGCATATCTTGCGGAACAGAATTTTTTTGATTTCCGACTGTTATCTACCATAGGATTTACGGAAGCAGATTTGGCAAAGTTAAAAGCAATGGATGAAATAGCGGACGTGGAAGGAAGCATCTTGGTGGATGCATTGTGTGCTTTTGAGGATGGGAATGAATCTGTTTACAAGATTCATCAGGTGCCCGAGGATGTGAACAGAATCGTCCTGACTGCCGGCAGGATGCCGGAGAGTGCAGACGAATGTGTGCTGGATGATGCATTGTTTGATGAGAGCGTTATCGGATCGCAGATTACCGTGACGGATAACAATACAGAAGACACATTAGAAATGTTTGGAAACCGAACCTTTACGGCGGTGGGAATCGTGCGGTCGCCTTACTATATTAATTTTGAGCGGGGAACCACCTCTATCGGAGAGGGGAGGGTTTCTGCTTTCCTTTATGTGCCGAAGGAGTCCTTTGACTGCGATTATCTGACGGAGATTTATGTGACGGCAGCGCAGAAGTATGATGTTTATACGGATGAATATGAAGATTATATCGATGCCCTTATGGATGAGATGGAAGAAAAGACGGATCTGCTGGTGCAGAACAGGTACGGGGAACTGGTAAGTGAAGCCCAGGAAAAAATCGATGATGCCCAGGAAGAGCTGGATGAAAAGTCGGCGGAGGCAGAAGAAGAATTAAGCGATGCGTGGCAGAAAATCTTAGATGGGGAGCAGGAACTGATAGACGGCGAACAGGAGCTTATAGATGGTGAGAAAGAGATTGCCGACGGCAGACGGGAAATTGCGGAACATGAACAGGAGCTTAGAGACGGCGAGCAGGAAATCATAGACGGCGAACGGGAAATTCAGGAAAAGGAACAGGAGATCAAAGATGCAGAAGAGGAAGTACGCCTGCATGAGTGGGAAATTTTTGCCAATGAACAGGAATTAGGACGGGCAAGGTATGAACTGGAAGAGGCAAAAGAGACCATACAGTCAAAGGAAGCGCTGTTAGATGCCAAGGAAGAGGAAGTGCGTAACGCAGAGACTGAGCTGCTTGGAAATAAGGCAATGCTGGAGGAGCAGGCGGGCGCATTAGCCGGACAGGAAGCGGAACTTGACGGTATGGAAGCCGAATTAACCAGTCAGAAGGAGCAACTGGAAGCTGCTTACGCCATGGGATATATAGAGCAGGAAGCCTATGAGGAAAATATAGGGCAGATTGAGGCAGGGCTTGCTAAGGTACAGGCAGGAAGAGAGCAGCTGACATCGGGGAAAGAACAGATACAGTCCGGCATGGAGCAGATTGAGGCGGGAATGGCTCAAATCGAGGCAGGCAAAGGAGAACTGGATCTCGGAAGAGGACAGCTAGAAGCTGCCAAAGCGGAAATCGCAAACAATGAGGCGGTGCTTTTAAATGCAGAAAGCGAACTTGCCGCAGCCAAGGAATTGGTGGTAAACGCAAGGACAGAACTTGAAGATGGCAAGGTAAAACTTGCCGATGCCAAGACAGAGTTAGAGGAGGGAAAGGCAGAACTTGAAAATGGCAGGGCAGAGTTAGCCGACGCCAAAGCAGAACTCGCCGATGCCCAGATTAAGCTGGAAGATGGCAGGATAGAATTGGAGGATGGCAGAACCGAGCTTGCCGATGCGAAAGTGGAGTATGCGGATGCCAAAGAGGAATTTGACCAGGAGGTTTCTGATGCCCAGCAAAAAATCGATGATGCCAGAATCGAACTTGCAGATCTTGAAGAACCGGATGAGTATGTGCTTACCAGAAATACCAACATCGGTTATGCCTGTTATGAGAGTGATGCAAGTATTGTAGAGGCGATTGCCGACATATTTCCGGTATTTTTCTTTCTGGTGGCGGCGCTGATCTGTATGACCACCATGAACCGGATGGTGGAGGAACAGAGGACACAGATCGGCGTGCTCAAAGCGCTTGGCTACGGAAATGCATCTATCATGGGAAAATATTTGTTTTACGCCGGTTCGGCAGCGTCAATTGGAGCCATTGCAGGCTGTGTGGGCGGTACTTGGCTGTTCCCGAAGGTAATTTGGTATGGGTACAGCATTATGTACAGCATGGGAGAAATCGAATATTATTTTGACTTTAAACTGGCGTTTCTTTCTCTGGCAGCAGCGCTTTTGTGCTCTGTGGGTTCCGCCTATCTTTCCTGCCGTCATGAACTGAAAAGCGTTCCGGCAAACCTGATCAGACCCAAAGCGCCCCGGGCGGGCAAACGGATTTTTTTGGAAAGGGTGACCTTCATCTGGAGCCGGATGAAGTTTCTGCATAAAGTTTCGGTGAGAAATCTAATCAGATATAAGAAGCGGTTCTTCATGATGATACTTGGCATCAGCGGATGTACAGCGCTGCTTCTGACTGGATTTGGTGTCAGAGATTCGGTTATAAATATTGCAAAGATGCAGTATGATGAGATTCAGATGTATGATATTGGTATTTCCTTTACCGATGCTGTCGCGGAAGCGGACATGGAGGAACTAAAGGGGCAGACAGGTGGGGCGATTAAACAAATCGCCTGCCAGTATGAGGAAAGCGTGGAATTGGAATTTGGGGGCAGGATAAAATCGGTCTATATGGAAATTCCCGAAAATGCAGAGGAAATTGGAACATTTCTAGATTTACACACACAGGAAGGGGAGAAGATTCCTTATCCCGGAGAAGGTGAAGCCGTCCTTTCCGCTAAAATAGCGGAGAATATGGGAATCAAGGCAGGTGACAGGGTAACCTTCCGGGATAACGATATGAACAGCTTTACTGTGACAATTTCGGGACTGTGCGAAAACTTTGTATACAATTATATCTATTTAAGTAAGGAGACCTACGAAGAGCAATTGAGCAGAGCACCAGAATATAAAAGCGCTTATGTGAACGTAGAGGAAGGCGCTGACATTCATGAGACGGCAGCAGCCATTGCTGACCAGAAAAATGTTCTTTCCACTTCTATCACGGAGGATATGAAGGAAAGAATCGAGACAATGATGCAAAGCATGAATTATATCGTCTTTTTGATCATCGTCTGTGCCGGGAGTCTTGCCTTTATCGTGCTTTACAACCTGACGAATATCAATATTACGGAGCGGATCAGAGAGATAGCGACGATCAAAGTTCTTGGATTTTATGCTAATGAGACGGCGGATTATGTTTTCAGAGAGAATTTGGTATTGACGGGCATGGGAGCCGTGGTCGGGCTGGGGCTTGGAAAATGGCTGCACTGGTTTGTCATGTACAACATCAATATCGATATGATTTCTTTTAAGACAATGATTATGCCGATTAGTTATGTGTGGAGCCTTCTGCTTACCTTTGCGTTTGCTCTGATGGTAAATGGAATCATGTATTTTAAACTGGAGAAGATCAATATGGCAGAGGCACTAAAGTCCATAGAGTGATATCAATAGAAGTCAAAACCGCCGCACAAGCAAGACCTGTACGGCGGTTTTTAGTGTGCGCCCAGCGGCGCACGTTTGAACGCTTGTCGCTTATTTTTCTTTTTTCTTTCTGCCAACCATGGTGAAGCAGATGATGGCAGCAACGATGTAAAGAACCAGTGTCACATAAAGCACCATCTGATAACCGGTGGGATTTACCATGGTGTCAGCATGTCCTTCCAGCGGTATTTCCGTTCCGAAGCGCTTTACGATGAAGGATGCCATCTGATTGCCGGTAAGACCTGCAAATGCCCATGCAGAGAGGGTAATTCCATGGATGGCGCTGATGTTCTTCATACCGTAATGGTCGGAAAGCAGGGTGGGCACATTGCTGAAGCCGCCGCCGTAACCTGCATTTACAACGAACAGAAGAATCAGTACCAGTATCATGAAGAGGGTATTCTGCCCCATGTTGGTGATGCCCTGTGTAAGGACCACAAGACCGGTAGCCGCGATGGAAAGAATAAATATGATCTTATAAATGGTATTCCTGTCTTTAAAGGTGTCTGCCCATGCGGAAAATCCAAGACGTCCTGCCGCATTGAAAACTGCGGTGATGGAAGAAAGTACGCCTACCATTCCAACCAGACCGATACACTTGATGATCATCTTTTCCTGAGAAATAAGTGCAAGTCCGCAGGTGATGTTGAGATAGAACATCAGCCAGATGCCGATAAAGGTAACGGGCTTTTCTTTGATGACGTCGATTGCGCGCGCACCTTTTTCGCTGGTGGCTGCTTCATGCCAGCCGGCAGGCTTTGCAAGAAGGAGATGTCCTACGAACATCATCACGAAATATACTACAGCGAGAATGAGGAACATTTTATAAATGCCGCCTTCGCCTAAAGAGTTAAGAAGCGCCTGCATGATAGGACTGGCGATTGCTTTGGCAGCGCCGAAACCTGCTACTGCAAGCCCTGTAGCCAGACCCTTGCGGTCTTCAAACCAGAGCATCAGCGTCTTAACGGGAGAAAGATAGCCGGTACCAAGACCGATTCCCATGATGAAACCGTAGCATACATAGATGCCGATCAGTGCAAGGATGCTGCCCCTATGCGCTCCGCCATACCAGATAAAGAAGCCGGTGCCTGCCATTCCGGCGGCAAAGCAGATGGCAGCAATCAGGGAGGACTTGTGGATGTCCTTTTCTACGATGTTGCCGAGGAAGGCAGCTGACATACCGAGAAAGAAAATGGCAAAACTAAAAGCCCACTCGGTAGCGCCTTTGGAAAATCCGATGTAATCTGCGATTTCCTGACTGAAAATGGACCAGCAGTAAACTGTACCAATGCTGCAGTGAAGCAATAGAGCGGGTATGGCAGCACGTACCCATTTGTTTTGTTTCAAGTTTTCCATGTCGTAACTCACTTTCCTTTATGTATTGTTATTTATATAGAACATTAAATTCCGATTCTTATTATACATGAGAAGGGGCATTTTTCCAAGAGGTTTCTTCATAAAAGAGTGGGGGCGTTCAGCCTGCAAGGGCAGGACAGCAGTACACGGGCGGAGCGTGGACAGAGGTCAGGGGAGTGCAGGCGGGACAGCAGTGACATGGAGGGGAGAGCGGACGGGGTACAGGGGGAGCGCATATCCTATCGTTTCAAGTCTCTTCTCAAAATCGGATTTCACTAACAGAATGTATTTAGGTGTTTCAATGCGTACGGGTCGGAGTCAGCGGCATCCGTGCCTCGCGACTCCTGAAATCGCCATCCGTGGCGATTTCACCCTGGGGAATCAACACTCTGTAAGTGAAATTGTCGATTTTTCGCGGAGACTTGAAACGATAGGATATGCGCTCCCCCTGTATCCCGTCCGCCCTCCCCTCCATGTCACTGCTGTCCCGCCTGCACTCCCCTGTACCCTGTCCACACTCCGCCCTGTGCACTGCTGTCCTGCCCTTGCAGGCTGAACGGTTATAGCGGACGCCACTGCACCTTTGTATGGCTGCTGGCGTTAATTATTTTCCGTGGTATATATTGACAAATATATTCGGCAGTTGTAGAATAAAAACATATTCGGCATTTGCCGAATATGTTTTTAGAAAGGATTGGAGAAGAATGATGAGACGTTTACCGGATTCGGAATTGGAAATTATGATGATTATTTGGGACTATGATAAGCCTGTGACTCGGTTTGAGATTGAGCAGAGGATGGAGGAGGGGAGAAAGCTGTCTCCTACTACGATTCTTTCTTTTCTGTCCCGGCTGCAGGAAAAGGGATTTCTTGAGGTGCGTAAAGCGGGGAAAAATAATGTGTATCTTGCGTTAGTTATGCGTGAGGATTATATGCGGGCGGAGAGCCGGAATATTTTAAAGCGCCTTTATCAAAATTCCGCCAAAAACTTCCTGGCGGCGTTATATGACGGCGACAGCTTGTCCGGGGAAGATTTAAAGGAACTGGAAGAATATATCAGCGAAAAGCGGAAGGAGAGGCAGGATTGATGGGAATATTTTTTGATGTTCTTGAGATAAATATTGTAGTTTCCATTATTTTTCTTTTCTTGTTTTTATTTTCCGGAAAGCTGCGGAAGTGCTATGGCGCCGGATGGATGAAGCTGGTGTGGGTTCTTTTGGTTTTGCGGCTTGTTGTTCCCTATAATTTTTCCTTGTCCTCTGCTCCAATTCGGCTGCTTGATTTGCCGGAATTGATGCAGGAGGAGACAGGACGGGCAGAAAGCGGTGCAGTCGTGGGCACTGAACCTGCAGCAGAAAACGGACAGGCTGGTGGCAGGGCGGAAGGAGAAAGCGCAGAGGCTTTTGATGTGGGAAACGGGGAAGGATATAACGACTATTCGGGAATTGCCATACCAGAAGGGATTGGGGCGGCGAAGGAAGCCGGAATGGTTGAAAAATCCGGTGGTTCCGAAGAACTTGGAATGACCGGAATCAATGATGCATCAGGGGAACGCGGAATGGTTGGAAAGTCAGGAGCAATAGGGGTATCTAGTATACTGCCGTCACTTTGGCTGGCAGGGGCAGCGCTTTGTCTTCTTTACTGTCTGGTTGGATTTCTCTGTTTTTGGGTAAACTATCGGAAAAACCTGATCCCCGTCACAGACATTGCCTTGAAGCAGCAGGTGATGAGACTGGAGGAGAGACTCACGGGAAAAGCGGTTATTCCTGTTTATCAGAGCCGGATGGCGAAAAGCCCTATGCTCGTGGGGATTTTTTCGCCAAGGCTGATTTTCCCTGTCGCTTTGGCAGGTAAAAAGGAATGGGAGGAGAAGGAATTGGGGCTTATAGTAGCTCATGAGTTGTGCCACTATACCCATAAGGATCTGTGGCTGAAACTGTTGATGATGTTCGCCTGGTGTATCAACTGGTTTAACCCTTTTGTCTGGATAATGAAAAAGCAGTTCTTTTATGAGCTGGAACTTGCCTGTGACGAATATGTGCTTTCTGGCTGTGACGGGGAGCAGCGGGAAGCTTATGCCAGGATGATGCTCTCCTTTGCAGGGGAAAAAGGAAGTTCATGCGCCTTTTCCACCGGGTTTGGGGAAAGCAAAAAGCAGATGAAAGTAAGGATTGACCATATGCTGGATACAAGGAGAAGGAAAAAGGGAGCGGCAGGTATTGCTGCAGCCTGTATTTTGTTGGCGGCTATGGGGCTGATGATTTCCTGTGGGTACAAGCCAAATGAAGATACTGCAGAAGGGCAGCAGGACGGACAGAGCACTGTGCGCGGGATGCAGGGTGATTTTGAGCAAGGACAGAGGGAAAAAGAGGAGGATTTGCAGGAAAGTAATGTCCCTTATAATCCCAATCATGTGTACAATGAAATGATCCGGCAGTATGGCGATGAACTTTTTATCGCAAGGCAGGATGGAATTTACCGCCTGTCGGAGGATGGGGAGGAGGAAGAACTGCTCTATGCGAATCCCTATGAGCTGAGAAGAGGAATGGAAATTGATCAGGACGGTCTTTATTTTTGCGGTTCCTTTGAAGCCGGCGGGCAGGAAGAAAATAGTGCCCGCATTTACCGGATGAACCTTGCCACTTATGAGGTGGAGGATGTGCTTGCTCTGTTCAGCCAGATGTACGATGCCCTTTATGATATCACGGTTATTGACGGAAAGCTTTATGTGACAAGCGGGTATGTCGGTACAAAGTTGGGATTTGAGCTGGACGAAGATGGCAGGGCTGTTAAGACACTGGATGCGGATGCGGAGGATTTCCTTTATAAAGAAGATAATGATTATTGGGAGTTACTGCAGAAGGTATATAATAATGAGGTGGCGATTGGCTCTGAGGAATATGAGGAGCTTATGGAAAAGGCTAACGGTATGTACCGGGGAGTTATTGACCTGGCAGCAAGTCAAAAAATGTTAAATGAAAATCAGGTGGTCATGAAGTACAAAGACGAGCTGCTTTCCAGCATTTACTTGAAAAAGCCGGATGGGAATTATGAGTTTTTGTGTGATACCATTGCTGCTTATCCGGTTTTGGTGACAGAAACCGGTGTGTATTATCTGCCTGATGAGCGTTCGTCTATCTGGTATGTGGATTATGAGACCCAAACCCGGCAGAAGATCTGGGAGGAGGATGGCAGGGAACGAAAGGAAATCCAGTTAGCCAATTATGACCGGGATTACCTTTACTTTACATCCAAAAGATATCTGGGCAGGGATCAGGAAGGAATCAGCGTACATGAAGTCTATCTGATGCGGGTTCCCAGATGGGGAGAAGGGAAGGCGGAAAAGGTATACCGGTTTGAAACCGACAAGAATATGGGAAGCCTATACAGGAAATGCGCTGTGGCAGAAGGGAAAATGTTTTTTGAAGACCACGAGACCATCAGCCTTGACCCGGATGCAAACGGGATGGGACCGGAAAACAGCGGAGAGCTTTCTGAAGATGGGATGGCTATGCGGCAGATAATCGAGGCTTTTGCGGAGGCTTATTTCAAAAACGATGAAGAGGCGCTCCGCGGATATCTGGCGGAAGGATTTGAAGGAAATCCGGACTTTTATCCATACCCGGAAAGGGCGGAGGAAATTGAGGAACTTTATCTTTCCGGAGTGCCCGAGGGGAATGTGCCTGTGGGAGTGGTCTGCTATGTATCCTATGAATTTAGCGGGAATATGGAGATGGATGACGCATACAGCTATCTTAGCATGGAAGTGGAAAAGACCGGGCAGGGATGGAAGATTTTAAGCTATGGGCTGGAAGGATGATTGGACCGTGAACCGCAATTCCAACCGCACAGATGGTAAATTTCCGTCTGCGCGTCCATTTGCCAACACCCAAAACAAACGCATACATCCTTAAATTTGAATTGACAAATACTTCTTTCTACATTATGATATCAGTGTAATCAGCGACGACGAAGAGAAGTAGTATGGATTATCGCTTCCAGAGAGCCGGGATGGTGGAAAGCCGGCAGAATGAATCTATATGAAAAACAACTTTACCAGCTGCAAATGAAAATTGGTTAAGCGACTGCATGGCAGTAAATCAGGTGGCACCGCGGATTGTTTGATTCGTCCTGAATTGATTTCTCAGATCAATTCAGGGCTTTTTTCGTTTCATAGGAAAGTGTGCGAAGTGTCCACCGTTGTTTAAAGTAATCATAATTTGTATTTTTAGAAATGGAGGAGAACATGGAATTATCAACATTGTATCGTGAACGTACTTTAAATCAGATTTCCGAGCAGGATATCGGAAAGGAAATGAAGGTGGCAGGATGGGTGGAGAACATCCGCGACCACGGCGGCGTGTCGTTTATTGACTTAAGGGATATGTACGGCGTGCTTCAGATTGTAATGAGAGACACTCCTTTGTTAAAGGGAATTAATAAGGAAGATTGTATCAGCATTACAGGTGAAATTGAAAAAAGGGATGAAGAGACTTACAATCCGAAGATTCCCACGGGAACTATTGAGCTGGAAGCGCACAGCGTGGAGGTGCTTGGAAAGGTGTACCGGCAGCTGCCTTTTGAGGTTGCCACATCCAAGGAAATCAGAGAGGATCTGCGGCTTAAATATCGTTTCCTTGACCTTCGCAACCGCAAGGTGATGGACAATATGATCTTCCGCTCCAATGTGATCAAGTATCTTCGTGAAAAAATGACGGAAATGGGATTTATGGAGGTGCAGACGCCGATTCTGTGCGCATCTTCACCGGAAGGCGCAAGGGATTATATCGTGCCGTCCAGACATTACAAAGGAAAATTTTATGCCCTGCCCCAGGCGCCCCAGCAGTATAAGCAGCTGCTCATGGTGTCAGGGGTGGATAAGTATTTCCAGATTGCGCCCTGCTTTAGGGATGAGGATGCAAGGGCAGACCGTTCTCCCGGCGAGTTTTACCAGCTGGACTTTGAGATGAGCTTTGCCACCCAGGAGGATGTGTTCCGTGTCGGGGAAGAAGTGCTGACTGCAACTTTTGAAAAGTTTGCGCCGGAAGGATATGAAGTAACAAAAGCGCCTTATCCGGTAATCAGTTATAAGCAGGCAATGCTGGAGTTCGGAACGGATAAGCCGGATTTGCGCAATCCTTTGCGTATCATTGATTTATCCGAGTTCTTTAACCGCTGTACCTTTAAACCGTTCCAGAATAAGACGGTGAGGGCAATCAAGATTCACGGACACCAGTCCAAGGGCTTCCATGAAAAGATGCTGAAGTTTGCCACAGAAATCGGCATGGGCGGGCTTGGCTATCTGGAAGTGCAGGAAGATTTATCTTACAAGGGACCTATTGACAAATTCATTCCCGATGAATTGAAGGCGGAAATGAGACAGCTGGCAGGTCTTGAGAAGGAAGATACCATTTTCTTTATTGCGGATAAGGAGGAACGTGCGGCAAGTTTTGCAGGGCAGATCCGCAGTGAACTTGGGAAGCGTCTTGATATTTGTGAGAAGAATGCATACCGTTTTTGTTTTATCAATGACTTCCCCATGTTCGAGAAGGATGAGGAGACCAAGAAGATTGGATTTACCCACAATCCATTCTCCATGCCCCAGGGCGGTCTTGAGGCGCTCAACACCAAGGATCCCCTTGAAATTCTGGCATACCAGTATGATATCGTCTGCAACGGCGTGGAACTGTCCTCCGGAGCGGTGCGTAATCATAATTTGGATATCATGGTCAAGGCATTTGAGATTGCGGGCTATGATGAAGAGGTGTTGAAGCAGAAGTTTGGCGCGCTCTACAATGCGTTCCAGTTCGGAGCACCCCCGCATGCAGGCATGGCGCCCGGTGTGGACCGCATGATCATGTTGCTGCGCAATGAGGAAAACATCAGGGAGATTATTCCCTTCCCCATGAGCGGAACGGCACAGGATCTGATGTGCGGGGCGCCGAATGAAGTGACGGAACAGCAGCTTCGGGAAGTGCATATTAAGGTGAGACAGTAAAATATCTTAGGTTATTAACGGCAGGGAGCGTGTTGACACAGCACGCTCCTTTGTGTTATATATTAACAAATAAAAAGCTTGTTTTGGGAAAATGCATAAAAATGACAGACTCATTTTGTAAGATTCTTGTATTGAAAAAGAAATTGAAATAAATTATCATAACCATTGTACTTGATAATATGTGCAGGGAGAAATATGACTACAATAGGAGATATTGCGAAAGAGGCGAAGGTATCTAAGACGACCGTTTCCAGAGTGATAAATAATTCCAATCTGGTGGATGACAATACCCGTCAGAGAATTATGGAACTGATTGAAAGATACAATTACGTGCCGTCTACCATCGCAAGAAATTTATCTAAAAGAGAATCATCCACGATAGGAGTAATTATTCCGGAGATAGATAATCCGTTTTTCGGCGAAATGCTGAGGGGAATTATGGACACAATGGAACAGGCGGGACTTACCGTGATGTGCTTTAATTCCGGTGATAAAAAAGAAAAGGATGGCAAAGCTTTAGCAATATTAAGGCAGAACGGGATAAAGGGGCTCATCTATACACCGGCAATCGATTACAGCGGTGACGAGGAGCAGAGTATGCTGAAGAAATGGCTGCAAGCTTTAGACGCGCCTGTCGTTGTGGTGGACAGGGAGCTGGAGTTCCTCCAAAATGCAGACGGCGTATTCTTTGATAACGAGCTGGCGGCGTACAAAGCAACAGAGGCGCTGATCGAATCGGGGCACAGGAAGATAGCGATTATCAATGCACGTCTTGACAGGGTCTTAGCGAGAGAAAGGCAGCGCGGATACGAAAGAGCCTTGAAAGAACATAATATAGAGTTAAAAGAAAAATACATATTCCTAGGAGATTATACGGAAAAAAAGGCTTACCAGCTGAGCCGGCAGTGTCTTGCACTTGATGAAAGACCGACAGCGGTCCTGACTTGCAACAATAATACCACAATGGGATTTTTCAGGGCAAAGAAGGAAAAAGGTATCGGCGAGGGCGAGATTGCCTGCATTGGATTTGATAAAATAAAAGCATTAGAGTTTTTTGACATCAATTTCAATTATATAGAGAGAAGCGTCTATTCCATGGGAAAGAAGGCGGCGGAACTGCTGCTTCAAAGGATTCAAAATCCTGATCAGCCGAGGACTAAATATATTATTGAGCCTAAATTAGTCATTAAACATATTTAGCATATTTAAAAATGTATTCTGGAAGATATAGGTTCCAGAATAATTTTTCAATGCGAATGTAACCGGTTGCAAATGAAAAGCGGAACCCACTATACTGAAATGAAAGGAGGCGGCGGTAGGTTATAGGTTTTACAAGGAGAAATTTTTTATGCCTTTAAATGTAACCGGTAACAAATAATATACGAGAGGAGAATGTATTGTGCAATATGGAATTTATTATGCCTATTGGGAAAGGCAATGGGGCGCAGACTATTTGAAGTATGTGGAAAAAGTAAAAAGGCTGGGATTTGATATTCTGGAGATTTCCTGTGCGGGCTTGAAAGATCTGCCTGGAGAAGCGATTCTAAAATTAAAGGAGTGCAAGGATAAGGAGGGAATTTCTCTGACTGCGGGATATGGTCCCAGACCGGATGAAGATATTTCTTCGGAAAATCCGGATATTGTGAAGAGGGCGTTTCAATTTTGGAAGGACACCTTTCCAATCTTGAAAATCTTAGGGATCCATCAGGTTGGTGGAGGCTTATATGCGAGCTGGCCGGCAGACTATTCCAAAAAGCCGGATAAAAAGGGCGGTCTGGAACGCAGCATCAGGAATATGCGCAAGCTGGCAAAGCTGGCAGAAGAGTATGAAATCGAGCTGGATATGGAAGCGTTGAACCGCCATGAAGGATATCTGATCAACACAGTAAAGGAATGCCGTGACTATGTAAACGAGGTAGACGCGGAAAACGTAAAGATTATGCTGGATACTTATCACATGAATATAGAGGAGGATTCGCTGGAAGACGCGGTTCTATCTGCAGGAAGGAAACTGGGACATTTTCATATCGGGGAAAATAACCGGAAGCTTCCGGGGCAGGGGAGAATCATCCCATGGACCCAAATAGGGAAAGCACTGCAGAAAATCAACTATACAGGAACCGTGGTCATGGAGCCTTTTGTCATATGCGGGGGCGAAGTGGGGCAGGATATCCGCATCTGGAGGAACTTGAAGGAGGATTGTTCAGAGCAGATATTGGACCGGGAAGCAGAGGAATCCTTGAAATTTATACGCAAAGCATTTGAGAAAGAAAATGAGGATGTGTAAAGCAGCACTGTGAATAGTATATAAAAAAGACATATCAAAACAAGCATTATTAACAAAATGCAAATAATTGAGCAAATGTTATTGACATGAATGTGAAAGTAATATAATATTTTGACAAATGTAAGCGGTTACATATATTTTTTTATTGCAGGATGTAACCGGTTGCATAAAACTGAAAAGCGGATAAAAAAGCAAGGCGAAGGGAGAAAAAGATGGAAAAGAAAAAACTGATCATTGATACGGATGTGGGAACAGATTTTGATGATGCATTTGCACTGCTTCTTGCCTGCCAGAGCGAAGAAATCGAATTACTTGGCGTGACTACTGTCTGGTCAAATGCGTATGAACGTGCCAGGATTGCCAAGAAGATGTTAAAGATTGCAGGAAAGCAGGATATTCCCGTATGTGCGGGGATCAGCAAGCCCATCGATGGAAGCGGCACGGTCTGGTATGGCTATGAGGGCGGCGGAATTATGGACGAGGGTGACTGGACGGACCCGGCTCTTGCACCGGAAAAAAAGCATGCCGTTGATTTCATTATCGATACGGTGATGGCAAATCCAGGGGAAGTGACGGTGATCACACTGGGCGCATTAAGCAATCTGGCGATAGCAATCGTAAAGGAACCGCGCATTGCGGAGAATATTAAGGAAGTGATTTCCATGGGGGGCGTGGTGGTTCCTGTTGTGGATAAGATGGGAATCACAAGGTCGCCGATAGAAGAATACAATTTCAATTGTGACAAGACCGCGACGAAAATTGTATTTGATGCGGGGCTGAACTTTACCATGATTCCCATCGATGTGACATTAAAGGTCCCGGTTCCGCCAAAGGACGTTGAAATCCTTAAAAAGAGTGAAAGACCTATTGCCAAAGCGGCGTGGCGTATGTTAGAGGCATGGCCGGAGCAGGAAAAGATGCTGTATATCAGCGGCGGAGTGCCCACAGAACATACCGACCTTTGGATGCACGATCCTCTCTGCGTTGCGGTTCTGGTGGATCGGACCTTTGTAGATTTGTATGATCTGCACATTGATATTGAATTTGGTCCCACTTTTATTCCGCGGGATCTGATTATACGGGATGATATCTTACGTACGGTTCCCAAGAAGCTTCCGCCTAACTGCCATGTGGCATTGGACGTCCGCAGTGAAGATTTTACGAATTTCATCGTGGAACGTTTTTGTAAGTAAAACAAATTGAAATGACATAAAAGAGAAAGGAAGAAAACATATGAAAAAGCTGACATCAATTATTTTAACATTTGCCATTCTGCTATCCGTTACAGCGTGCGGGGCGCAAAACAACGATAACCAAGATGTGTCCCAAACGGCAGCTGCGCCCGAGGCAAAAAGCGAGGAGAGTGATGCAGGCGAAGCACAGACCGGAACAGGGGACGGGGCGGAAACAGCAGCAAGCGAAGGGTTTACCATGGGAGTGGTAGTGAAAGTGGATGTTCCGTGGTTTGACCGTCTGAATGAAGGACTGCAGAAATATGCAGAAGAAAACGGATGTACCATTAACCTGTATGCGCCGAGTACACCGGATGCATCCCAGCAGGTGGCTATCATAGAAGACTTGATTGCGCAGAAGGTTGACGTGATCGGAATTGTCCCTAATTCTGCGGAAGCAGTTGAGACGGTCCTGCAGAAAGCCCGTGATGAGGGAATCGTGGTCATAAGCCATGAGGCGGCTAATTTAAATAGTACAGATGCGGATATCGAGGCGTTTACCGATCAGGCTTTCGGAGAATTTTTCATGCAGAGTCTGGCAGAAAGCATGGGATATGAAGGCGAATATGCGACGATCATCGAGGAATTGACAAATGCAAATCACAATGCATGGCTGGATGCCGCAGTGGCATACCAGAAAGAAAACTATCCGGACATGACGCTGGTGAGCGAAAAGACAGAGACAAAGGCAGACGTGAATCAGGCGCAGAGTATTTGTGAAGAATTGTTTAAGACCTATCCTGAACTGAAAGGAATTATGGGGACAGGTTCTGCCGACGTGATTGGAGCAGGACTGGCAATCGAGAATAAAGGTCTGGCAGGAAAAGTCGCAGCTACCGGCTGTACGTCACCGAATGACGCGGCACAATATTTAAATAACGGAAGTATTTCTATGATCGGTTTGTGGGATCCTGCCAATGCAGGATATGCAATGTGCATACTGGCAAAGATGGTCATGGACGGTACGACGGAATTTCCGGAAGGAGTGGACCTTGGCATTGACGGATATAATCAGTGTACAGTGAGGGATGGCAGATACTTAGTTGGAAGCGATATGCTTGGCATTTTTGCAGGAGACGACGTTTCCCTGTATCCATTTTAAGCTGTGAGGTCCGGAAGGAATCCGCAGGTAAAAGGATTCCTTCCGGTTTCTTCTATAGGGATTGATTATATTGCAGCAGGAGGTGTAAATAAAAGCGTTTATGGAGGAAAAAATGAACACAGACAGTTCTTTCATTAAATTGACGAATATAGGCAAATCCTTTGCCGGTGTCGTGGCTTTGAAAGGAATTGACTTAGAAATAAGACCCGGAAAAATCTACTGCCTCATGGGTGAAAACGGGTGTGGCAAATCTACCTTGATCAAAATTATTTCAGGTGTTTATGCGCCTGACCAAGGGAAGATAGAGCTAGACGGAAAATTGGTAAAGCATATGACGCCCAAGGAGGCAATCAAAAATGGTATAGAGGTCATCTATCAGGATTTTTCGGTTTTTCCAAATCTGACCGTAGCAGAAAATATTTCTGTCAATACGGAAATTACCCAGAAGAGAAAAGCAGTGAATTGGAAGAGGATCTACCGGCAGGCACAGCTTGCGCTGGATAAGCTGGGCATTACGCTGCCCCTTGATGAAACGGTCGAACGCTTATCCGTCGCCAACAGGCAGTTGATTGCAATTTCAAGGGCGATTGCCCATGATGCAAGGCTTCTGATCATGGATGAACCGACCACGGCGCTTACGAAACGTGAGGTCGATGCACTGTTTGCGGTGGTAAAACGCTTGAATGCATCCGGTATTTCCATTATATTTGTCAGCCACAAGTTGGATGAGGTAATGCAGCTGTCCCAGGAGATTGTCATTATGCGCAATGGGGAGAAGGTGGCAGACGGCAGTATTTCGGATTTCACAAAAGAAGATATCATATATCATATGACAGGACGAAGGCTTGACAGCACATCTTATGGAGGTCCCCAAAGCGCAGGCGCCAAAACAACTTTGGAGGTAAAGCATATCACGCAAAAAGGTGGATTTACGGATGTTTCCTTTGGCATAAAGGAATGTGAGATCGTGGGAATCACCGGTCTTTTGGGGTCGGGGCGGACAGCTCTGGCGAATGCATTATTCGGTATACACAAAATCGATTCCGGTGAGATACTGCTGGAGGGAAAGAAGGTAAAGCTGGGCAGTGTGAGAAGCGCTGTATCAAACGGAATTGCCTATGTGCCGGAAGACCGGTTGACGGAAGGCTTATTTTTAAGTCAGCCCATAGGCAAAAATATTGCAGTCACGGTGCTGGATAAGATAAGCAATAGGATAGGCATGTTAAAGGCTTCATCAATAAAAGCCTTGGCGCTGCAGTGGATAGAGACACTTCATATCAAGACCTCTTCCGATGAGCTTTTGGCGCATTCTTTGTCGGGGGGAAACCAGCAGAAGGTGGTAATCGCCAAATGGCTGGCGATAGAGCCCAAGGTACTGATTCTGAACGGCCCCACAGTGGGGGTGGATATAGGCGCCAAGACAGATATCATTGAAATGGTAAAGTCTCTTGCGCGACAAGGAATGAGTATTATTTTGGTTTCGGATGATGTTTCGGAGATCATGATGTGCTGTAACCGCATTTTGCTTATGAGAAGCGGCAGGATTACAGAAGAAATTCTTACGGATCATATCACTGAGCCGGAACTATACGCAAAGATCAGGGCACAGGAGGTTTGATGGGATGAAAAAAATACTTGCAAAAAATGAATTTTATTTATTTACGATCTTATTCGTAATCTGCATGACCATCGGAGGAATGAACAGCGTATTTTTTTCTTTGGGAAATATGGTGGATCTGCTTAGGACGGCAATTCCTTACGGCATTTTTGCCATAGGAATCATGATCGTGATCGTTTCAGGCGGTATCGATATTTCATTCCCGGCAATTGCGACTTTGAGCACTTATGTCACACTGCTTGTGTTTACCAATGGCAATAACGAAGGGAATCTATTGCTCTTTTTCTTGATTTCATGTTTGATAGGAATGTTGCTGGGGCTGGTCAATGGATTTTTTATTGCGCTATTTGATTTCCCGCCTTTGATCGTAACGTTAGCCACACAAAGCATCTATTATGGGATTCAATATACCTTTTTTGGAAGCAAGCGTTTGACCTTTCTTCCTGAATATATCAATGCATTTTCCAAGGCAGGTCTGTTTACCGTGGTGGATGAAAACGGGATGTCTTACATATTTCCGGTTTACTTCCTGATTCTTGCGTTTGTGCTGCTGCTCGCCTTTTTAGTGCTGCGGTATACGTTTGCCGGCAGGGGAATATTTGCGATAGGCGGAAGCAAAAGTTCTGCGGTGCGGGTCGGATTTAACGTGAAGCTGCTGCAATTTCTTGTATATGGAGCATCGGGAACGATTGCTGCATTAGGAGGCGCTGTCTATACGATCATGATACGTCAGGGAAATCCGGCGTCCCTGATTGGGCTTGAGATGACGATCATATCGATTGTCGTTCTGGGGGGCATCGATATCAATGGAGGAAAAGGCTCCATCTTCGGCTTGATCTTAGGTCTTGCTTTTTTCACGGTTATAAACAACAGCCTTATCTTAGTGGGAATTTCTTCCTATTGGAAGACCCTTGTTTTAGGAATTGCCATGTATCTCTATGCAGCAGTGATTGCATACAAAGGGAAGATCAGAGATAAGCAGGTCCACGAAATCGATGGACAGGATTTGCAAAAGAAAGGAAGGAAATGTTAATGAGCTTGAAAAAGGGCAAAATAAAAAATAACAGTCAGCTGTGTATCCTGATTGCCATATTCTTTGGCTTTTTTGTACTTATGTCTGTTTTGATGCCCGGTACCTTTTTGCGTCTGGGCACAATGCAGTCGATGATGGTTCAACTGCCTGAATTTGGAATATATGCACTTGCCATGATGTTTGCAATGATTTTAGGCGGTATAGACCTTTCGATCGTCAGTATAGGTAATCTTTCCAGTATCATTGCAAGTCAGTTCATGCTGCGCTATATGATCGCAAATGCAGGGGAAACAGAAAACTTAAGGGTGGTCGTGCAGGGGATCTGTATTGCACTGGCGGTAGGCGCCCTCTGTGGGATTTTTAATGGAGTTTCGGTGGCGGTGGTCGGCATTCCGCCGATGCTTGCGACTTTGGCAAGTATGTCTATTTTTAACGGCATATCTACCGTGCTGACGAAGGGGGCATCCTTACAAGGACTGCCGGAGGAATATGCTCTCATAGGAAAGAGCACTTTATTTGGCATCATACCGATTATCATCGTAATTTTTTTGTTGGCTGCATGCATCGCTTATGTTATACAAAAACGCACAAAACTCGGTATGAAGATGTTCTTGGTGGGCTCTAATGCCAGAGCAGCACAGTTCAGCGGTATAAACAATCATTTCGTTATCATAACAGCTTATCTGCTCAGCGGTGTATTGTCTTCCCTTGCGGGTATCATTATGACGAGCCGCTCCATGTCAGCCAAAATGGATTATGGGCTCATCTATCAGCTGCAGGCGATTTTGGCTGTCGTACTGGGAGGGGTAAGCCCTAAGGGAGGCATAGGGAGTGTTGGAGGTGTTGTGATGGCGGTTCTTTCTTTGCAAGTGCTTTCTACAGGATTGAACATCTTGAATCTGGCTTCCACCTCATACGTAAAGAACTTGATTTGGGGACTATTTTTAGTCGTGGTATTGCTTATGAATTATTATGCAGATACAAAGAAGAGAAAAGGAAAAATTTGAGAAAACAAAAATACTTATTACAAAAAACAAAACTCATTGACCGAAATATAAATAAATAATATAATTCGTATTGAAAAAATGTTGTATTTCAAACACACCCGATTTTCTGGAAAGTGCAATCAAGCCGTATCTGGGCGCAGGAAGATACGGCCGCTTAAATGGAGGTTTTATTATGGGTGATGGTTCGGGCAGAGAAAAAGAGGAAGGAAAGAAGTGGTATCGGAAGGTTCCTCACGTTCCTGTTCAGCATTATGGGGATTTTCATTGGAACGGAGGTACATGTACCTTTTACCGTGATTACGGTGGCAGTGGCGCTGGGAATGGGATTTGACGCCATGACGGGAGCGGCGATGGTGCTTGGCGGAGCAATCGGGTTTGCCACAGCGCCGATCAATGCATCCACAATCGGCACTTGTGATGCGATTTCAGGGCTTCCCCTCTTTTCGGAAATGGGGCTTCGCACCGTCTTCTGGCTCTGTTCCACGGCGGCAGTATGCATGGTGACCAGTGCCTACGCGAAAAAATCAAGAAGTTCCCGGAAAAGAGCCTGGTTTACGGAATGGATGTTGGAGAACTGGAGTTTACAAAAGACTTTAGCCAATGCAAAGTGACGAAACGGCATGTGGCAGTGCTCTTATGCCTGACTGCCAATGGAACGATTCTACTGACGGAAGAGGTGCGCAGATTTGCACAGGGAAAGAAAATGCTATGCGTCAAATAGCAAAATAAAATTAGGATTAGAAAAAAATATAAAAAATGGCTTTCAAGGGCGGTATTTGCTGAAAGCCATTTTCTAATTTTAAATATTAGTTGTATTCTTGCTAAAAAATGAGTACAATGTAAGTGTTTTAGCATTAGAAATGGTAAAAACGGAATGGAGAAAAGAAGTTGAGATGAAATACCGCAATCAAATGCAAATATTTATCGTAGGCGGCGGAGAAATCGGCAAGTCCCTCGCCGTGCATCTGGCGCGTGACGGATACAGGATTACGATCATCGACAGGGAAGAAAGTGTAATAGACAGCATGAGCAATACGGTCGATGTCATTGGCTTTCAGGGAAACGGCGCTTCTTATGCTGTTTTAAAGGATGTAGGGGCAAATGAAGCAGACATTTTTATTTCCGTGACGGATTCGGATGAGCTCAATATCTTAAGTTGTCTGACTGCTCATATGTTGGGAGCAAAACACACAATTGCACGAATCAGGGATGTAGATTATGCAAAGCAGAACCGTTTCTATAAGGACAAGCTGGGGCTGTCTATGATCATCAATCCGGAGATGGCGACAGCAATGGAAATCTATCGCCTGCTCCGTTTTCCGCTGGCGACCAGGGTTGAGGTGTTCGCAAGAGGCAGGGCAGAACTTGTGGAGATGACGGTGGGAGATGAGTCTCCCTTAAATGCAAAGTCTTTGATTGAAATCAACAAAAATATGGGAATCAATCTGCTGATCTGTGCGGTGGTCAGAGAAGAGAAGGCATTTGTACCGAAAGGGAATACGGTGATACAGTCAGGTGACGTATTATACTTGACGGGAGCCGCAGAAGAGTTTAGAAAGTCTTTCAAAAAATTGAAACTTCCGGTGAAGCCGCTGCAGTCTGTCATGATCGCAGGGGGAGGAAGGATTTCCTATTATCTTGCGGAAGTTCTTCACAGGCAGGGGGCAAAAGTTACGCTGATCGAGAAACGCAGGGAACTTGCCAAGGAGATTTCAGCGGCGATTTCAGGTGCGGCGGTGATGTGCGATGATGCGCTTGCTTATTTTGACTCTATGTCGAAAAGCGATATTGCCAATACAGACGCATTTATTGCCATGACGGAAAACGATGAGTATAATCTGATTGCTGCCATGTATGCAGAATCTCAGGGGATTAACAAGGTGGTATCCCGTATCAATGCTAAGTCAAGGCTTAAGGTGATGAAAGCAGGGAGCAGGATCTGTACGATTTCCAGGGAGGATGTTGCGGCGGACAGGATCTTAGGGTACAGTCGTTCATTATTAAATGCAGAGGATAATGACGCGGTAGAATCTCTCTATCGCTTGATGGACGGAAAGATTGAATTTATTGAGTTTAAGATAGACCAAAAAGATAAAAATCTGAATATCCCGTTAAAGGATTTAAGGCTAAAAAGAAATATCTTATTAGGATGCATCATAAGAGACGGTAAAACAATCATTCCAAGGGGCGATGATATGCTTATGCCGGGAGACACGGCGCTGGTGGCAACTATCAACTGGCAGATCGTGCGCCTGGAAGATATTTTTGCAGAATAATCGTAATAGACCGAACGAAGGTCAGGCGGATAGAAGTAAGAAGGAAGGCACAAGGCATTAGGATGTCATGAATAAAAGGATTATTATCAGTATTATAGGAAAAATTATTTTGACGGAAGTCATATTGATGATACCGGCATTACTGATATCATTGGCTTATCAGGACGGAGACGCCCTGGGATTTATTTTTACCATGATACCGGCGGCAATCGTAGGTGCATTTTTTACACGCGTCAGGCAATCGGAAAAAAGAATGAGCAGCAGGGATGGGTATTTTATCGTTGCGGCAGCCTGGATTGTGATTTCCTTGATTGGAGCGGCGCCGCTATACTTAAGTGACGGATTTGACAGCTATTGGAATGCATTGTTTGAAATCGTATCTGGATTTACTACTACAGGAGCATCGATTCTTTCAGCTCCGGAAAATTTAGGTCATGGCGTGCTGTTCTGGCGAAGCTTTACCCACTGGATCGGCGGAATGGGCGTTCTGGTATTTGTAATGATGGTCATGCCTATGGAAAATGATAATTCCATGCATCTGGTGCGCGCAGAGGTCCCGGGTCCTACGGCGGGCAAGCTGGTGCCTAGGATGCGGACGACCTCCATGATTCTGTATGGAATTTATGCGTTCATGACATTGATTCTGGTGGTACTTCTTCATATCTTCGGGATGAAGACTTTTGACAGTTTCTGTATTGCCTTCGGTACTGCCGGTACCGGCGGATTTGCCGTTTCATCAGCAGGTATAGCGGGCTATAACAGCCTGGCAATAGAAATTACGCTGGGGATTTTTATGATTCTGTTTGGTGTGAACTTCAGCGTGTATCACCTGATTATGCTCCGCAAGTTCAAGGAAGCGTTCACCATGGAGGAGGTAAAGGTTTTTTTCATGGTTGTGGCGGCATCCACGGTTGCTATTGCATGCAACATCATCCATTATGCGGGCGGGTTTTTGCATGGTCTGCGGCAGGCATTTTTCCAAGTGGCAAGTATTATCACCACGACGGGGTTTGCTACTGTGGATTTTGAGATGTGGCCGGAGTTTTCCAAGCATCTATTGGTGCTCTTGATGATTATAGGGGCATGTGCAGGTTCCACCGGGGGTGGGATGAAAGTATCCAGAGTGTTGATCTTAGTAAAATCTTCTATTGCTGAAATCAGACAGATCATCAATCCCAAAGAGATTGTAACGGTAAGATTAAACGGTAAGCCAGTAGATAAGAAAACGCTCAGTTCCACCAGGATTTATGCGGCTTCCTATATGATTTTGCTGTGTGTCTTTACTTTGATTGTTTCGTTGGACGGTTTTGATTTTACCACGAATTTTACGGCAGTAATATCCTGTTTTAATAATATCGGACCGGGGCTTCATTTGGTGGGTCCCATGGCGAATTTCAGCATCTATTCCGATTGGGCACAGGTGGTGCTTTCCATTGCCATGCTGACAGGAAGATTGGAGATTTTCCCTATGTTCCTTCTGTTCGCAAGGTCAGCACATGACAGATAAATGAGACGAGTAAGACAAATGTGATAAATGAGGTGATGCCATGTGGGATTCATTGAGTAAGCTTGGAAAAACAAAAAAGTATATCCAGATTTTATGTAATGTGCTGGAAATGGTAATGGCAGTCCTGATGTTGATCGGACTTGTGCTTTCTATATTCAGTCTGGTTCGCAATGCGGAGATTTTTCAGATGCTTATGTCGGATGCATCTGCGATTAAGCGGTATATGGATCAGATTTTCATGATTGTGATCGGTATTGAATTTCTGGTCATGCTGTGCAGACCAAATTCGGAGAATGTAATCGATGTTTTGATTTTTCTTGTGGCAAGGCATATGATTGTGGGGGATACCACGCCTTATCAGGATTTCGTGTCTGTCATCAGCGTAACGCTTTTGTGTATCGTGCGAAGATACCTGAGGAACAATAAAGAAAATCGGGAAGAGAAAAAGCATATAGAGCCGGGCAGTGATTCTGCCGAAGAGAAGAGAGAATGAAAAGAGGCGGTTCCTAAGTGGAACCGCCTTCTTAGGTATTGCTGCTGATTAATATACCATTGCTTTTTCTTCGCCGTTCATGACGCGCAGCGCGCCCTGTGCCAAAGCAAGGAGTTCATCTTCGCCGGGATATACGGTGATGGGAGCGATAAAGCCTGCTCTCTCCTTGAGTCCGCTTACAACAACCTTATCGTAAGCGATGCCGCCGGTAACGATGATCTGGTCTACTTTTCCCTTCAGCACACATGCCATGGAGCCGATATCTTTGGCAACCTGCATGATGAATGCTTCGCGGATTTGGGCGGCGTTTTCGTCGCCGTCATTTACCATCTTTTCCACATCGCGCATATCGTTGGTGCCCACATAGGCGTTGAAGCCGCCGTTGCCCACGATTTTCTTATAAACTTCCTTTTCGCTGTATTTACCGGAAAAGCACATTTTGATCAGTGCGCCGGAGGGAACTGCGCCGGCTCGCTCCGGTGAGAAAGCGCCGTCACCGTCTAAAGCGTTGAATACATCCACTACGCGTCCTTTTTCATGAGCGCCTACGGAAACGCCGCCGCCCATATGGACAACAATCAGATTGTAGGAGTCGTAGGGCTTGCCCTGTTCTTTTGCGTAACGCTTTGCAACTGCCTTCTGGTTCAGCGCATGGAAGACGCTGGTGCGGGGCAGTTCGGGAACGCCGGAGTATCTGGAGATGGGCATCAGCTCATCCACTACCACAGGGTCTACGATATAAGAAGGAACACCGATAGAATCACCGATCTCACGGGCAAGGATACCGCCTAAGTTGGAAGCGTGCTGTCCCTGTTTTCCGATCTTTAAATCTTCCAGCAGGTCGTCGCTTACTGCGTAAGTACCGCCGGGAATGGGCTTTAACATACCGCCGCGTCCCACGATTACCTGCAGGGATTTGATGTCAAAATTCTTTTCTGCAAGAAGGTCAAGGATGATCTGTTTGCGGAAATCCTTCTGGTCTACGATGGAAGCGTACTGTGCGATTTCCTCTGTAGAGTGGCGTAAGGTCTCTTCAAATAAAAGAGTCTCGTCTTCAAACACACCAATTTTGGTGGAGGTGGAACCGGGATTGATAATTAAACTTTTGATAGCCATTTGCTTTCCTCCATAATCACTTTATTTATTTTGCATTGCATGAGCCACAACGGCGCCTAATGCAATGGAATTTACCTTGGTCTCAAAGTCGTCAGAACGGGAAGTTAAGATAACGGGTGCCTTGGTTCCGGTCAAGATGTTTCCGTTGACAACTTTGGCGGTATGTACCAGACATTTATATACAAGGTTTCCGGCATGGATATCAGGGAAGAGAAGAATATCTGCGTCCCCTTGGATTGCTCTGTCGGTAGCGCCTTTGTGTTTTGCAGCTTCCGCATCGATGGCAAGGTCTAAGGATAAAGGTCCGTCCACGATACAGCCGGTAATTTTGCCTTCCTTATTCATCTGTGTCAGTTCCCCTGCTTCTACGGTTGCAGGCATCTTGGGATTGACCACCTCAACGGCAGCAAGAGGGGCTACCTTAGGATTCTCGATGCCGCAGGCACTGGTGATCTCAAGGGTATTGTGGATGATATTGACCTTGTCTTCTAATGTGGGATAAGGGATGAATGCCACATCGGTCAGGAAGAGAAGATGGTCGATGCCTTCGATTTCAAATACACATACGTGGGATAAGGGCTTGCCGGTGCGAAGTCCTACTTCCTTATCAAGTACACTCTTTAAAAAGCCTTTGGTGTCGATCAGACCTTTCATGTACATATCGGCTTTTCCTTCATGAACCAGTTTTACTGCAGTGAGCGCCGCTTCTGTGGTATCCTCCACGTTGATAATCTCAAAACCGCTTAAATCCATGTTAAGGGATGCGGCGATATCCTTGATCTTCTGTTCGTCGCCGACTAAGATCGCTTCGGCAATCTTCCTTTCCTTGGCAGCCTTGACAGCCTCAAGCACAGCAGAGTCCTGGGCAACGGCAACGGCAACTTTTTTCATGCCGCACTCGTTGACTTTGGCAATTAAATCAGCAAATGTTTTACTCATTTCTTTTCACCTCGTATGATTTGTTTTATTTTGTTATTTGGAGAATTACTTCGTTAAAATAATAACACTGATTGAGGGAAAAAGCAATAATGTGGGAGGCGGTGTATGCAAATTTGATGCATTTGACGTGTATAATGTATCAATAAGCAATGCTGCTGGATTTTACTGAAAGAACGGAGGAAAGATAATGTACAAAAGATGTGTCAGTCTTTGCATCGTGGTGGCAATGCTCCTAGCAAGTCTTTTAATTGGACATTCAGCACTGTCAGAAGACTTTTCCGCAGGAAAAAACTTAGGGGACTTGAAAAAAAGAGCTGCTGAAAAGAAAATGGATAAGGTTTTAGATGGCTGCATATCAGTGTTACAAAGTGACAGAATCGTTCTCCCATTTAAAACTATTGTTCGCCTTTACGAAGTTGGGGCAAAAGGTCAGCTGGCAGATGAAGATTTGGCGGAGTGCTGCAGGAAAGTATTAGAGGATGGCTTGTTAGAAGGCGGAAGTATGGAATTAACGTCCTATGAAATATCCGATGTAGACCAAAATGGACAAAATGATATGATTATAATGACTGCAAGACCAGGATATTCCCTTATAGATGCGCCTGGCTGCATTTATATCTATTTTAATGACGAACCTTTATACTGCTTTAGGGATGATGATGATGATAATAGGCAGATATCAACTTACAATCTTGGTTTTTATGATGCGTGTCAGGCTGGCGATATAGATAATGACGGGAAAATGGAATTGGTGGTTTCAATCTATAATGGGGGAAATGGGGGACCGGAAGGGTGCGAATATATTATTTTGAAGCAGGAAAGTCATACTTTTGAAGAAATGGAGATGCCAAAGGATTTAGGGGAAAAGCACTTATGGGAATTGAAGGTATCCGTTTGCATGGGAGACAGGGAGAATCAGTATGAAGCATATTGCTCATATCTGGATGATACGATAGAGTTTTCTGCTTCGAATGCTTACCCATTTGAGAGTAGGTACGCTGGAAGAGGAGCAGGCGGCAATTACCGGGGATTATATAATTACCAGTGTGTAGCATATGAAGGAGGAAATGCTTTGCAATGCTCCGAGTACTTGCATGGTGAAGGCGGAGGCGCGCATGGGGTTGGAATCGCTAAGTTTATTATTGCATGGGATAAGGACGGAAGCTGTGAGGTCGTGAAATGGTGGATTGAATGACTTTAAGGTATTTTTCTATTATAATGAAGAAAAGATGAGCGCCCAAAGAAAATGGGCGTTTTTTTGTGCATAATCTACAAAAAAGAGACTGCTTTTTTTCCTTTACAAAAAGTAGGCATAATTGTAATATATAAATATAAGTTGGTATATAAAAATATACCAAAATAAATAAATCAAACTAAAAAGTATGAGGAGGTTAAGAGGAATGACAAATGTAGGTTTATCGTTGGTACTGATTCTGGTTGCAATCGCATGTTTTATCGTACTGTGTTACAAGGGGCTGAGTCCTGTCGCTAGTGCGCTGATCTGTACGGCAATCGTTTCGCTGGCGGACATGAACGGGTTTGCAAATGGCTTCTTTGAGCTGTTCCCGATGGTCACCACCGGGTTTATGAAGTTCATGCTCCTTCCGTTTTTGACAGGGGCGATTTTCGGCACCGTTATGAATGCTTCCGGCTGTAATGAGAAGCTGGGAAGATGGCTGGTGGCAAAGGTGGGACCAAGGCTGGCGCCCTATACCCTTGCCGCGTTAACCGTGATTTTGCTTCTCGGGGGCGTGATGAGTTACGTATTTGTAGTGGCATATTTGAGCTTTGGCATCCTGAAACAGGCGAATCTCCCGAGAACGGTCGGTCTGACGATCATGAGCGGCTACATGCCCATCGGTATGATCCTGCTTTGTGGGGCAACCACCACACAGCTGATCCCGACGCAGTTCCTTGGAACAAATATCTATGCAGGCTTCCACTGGGAATCGTTATGTCTTTGGTATGCGTGGTGATGGTGACAATCTATGTTGAGGCGCTGATCAGAGCCTGCAGGAAAGACGGCAGAGGATGGGACGGCACTGCGGAGCAGACCGGAGAAACGGAATTTAAAGAAGAGGAGTTGCCGGGAGTCCTTGCAGCAATCCTGCCTGTAGTGATTGTTGTTGTGGGATGTATCGTCCTTATCAATGTGTTTAAGATCGATTCCATGATTTCTATCGTAGCAGCACAGTCTGTGGCAACGGTAGTGATTCTGGTCATGAACTGGAAACGGATCAAACAAAATAAACTGAAACTTTTGACGGAAGGCGCGCATGCGGCGCTGGTGCCGCTTGTTGGTTCCTCTCTGGTGGTAGGATTTGCAGGCGTTGTGGCGGACACCGCAGCTTATAACGCATTGATTGGCTGGGTCTCAAAGCAAGGCGCAGGGCATGTTCGGCGGTTCCGTATTCGACCGCCTGCCCATGGAAAGAGCAATCACCAATGTAGTGTCGCAGCTGGAAACATTGAGGCTGGGAAACGGAAATCGGGAGGCGGGTCTATGAAACGGGTAATGCGCAAGGAACTGGCAGAGCGTCTGCATCAAAAGGTAAAAAGCGGGCGTCCGGTTATATTAGCGGGCGCTGGCTGCGGCATTGCGGCAAAGGCGGAAGAAAGTGCCGGAGTGGATGTGATCATGGCGTATAATACGGGAATTTACCGGATGGACGGGCATGTATCCCTGATGGGCTACCGTTATTACAGTGATGGCAATGCCGATACCCTGCGGCTTATGGGGGAATTTGCAAAGGCGGTAAGGGAGACGCCTGTGATGGCGGGCGTATGCGCAGAGGATCCCGCACGGGATATGGAAGGCTATCTGCATCAGCTGATGGAACTAGGCTGCAGCGGCGTCACGAATGTGCCAAGTATTGCGGGAGCTGCCGGAAAGCCAGGCAGTGTGTTCGGGGCATCTGCTGAAGCATACGGTTTAGGGGCGGCAGCGGAAAGAGAGCTGGTAAGGAAATGTGACAGGGAAAATATTTTTACGGCAATGTATGCCTATGATACGGAGGAAATAAGGCGCCTGGCATCGGCAGGAGCGGATCTTCTCAGCGTCCATGTGGGAGGGACGGCAGGAGGAAGTACAGGTTCCCTTGGAGAGGAGGTGCTGTCTTTGGAAGCTGCTGCGGAGATGACGAACAGGTGCTATGAGATTGCAATAAAAGAAAATCCGGACGTCCTTCTGGTGACGCATGGGGGACCATTTGAAAGCCCGGACGCTATGGCGTATTGCTTTTCACATGCACGCTGCCATGGCTATATCGGCGCATCGGGAGTAGAGAGGATTCCGGTGGAAAAAGAATTGAGAGAAGTATTTAGAAGCTATCAGGCGTTACATTTGAGTTAAAGGATGGAATAAAGGAAGAAGTAAAGTATGAAAAAAAGATTATACTACGCCTGGGTCAATGCAGCGCTGTGTGTGCTGGTGGTCTTTTTCTGTGGGACGATCAGCCAGACCTATGGTGTGTTTCTCCCGGCAATTTCAGAGGATTTGAAGATTTCCATGTCCCAGATTTCCGCTGCAGTAACTGTTTTAAATGCAGTAATGGCGGTGTGCGGTCCGCTTGCCGCCTCTGTCGTTGAAAAAAGCAATATGAGAAAAACATTGCCGGTGGTGCTGGCATGCCTTGCCGTGATACTGATCATGCTGGCAGGGTGCCATCATGTATTGCCGATTTACATACTATATGCATTGTGCGGCTGCTGTCTGTATTTTGGACTGTTCTTTTTGTGCCCTTATATTGTAAATAAGTGGTTCCGTGTCCGTGTGGCGGAGACGATTGCCTTTATCATTACATCTATGGCGGTGGGCGGTGTTGCCGGGAATTTGGTCCTGTCTTATTTGATTGACCGTTATTCGTGGAGGATCGCATATCGGACAGAGGCGTGTTTCTTTTTCCTGCTTGCACTACTGATTGCGTTACTTCTGCGGGACAGACCAGAAGAGATGGGATTGGAGCCGTATGGAAGCGGGCAGGAGGAAGAAAAAACGGCACAGACCGACCGGGTGGGGGGAGAAGGGCTCACCCTGCGGCAGGTCATGGGTCTGCCGGCATTTTATTTTATTATATTATATGTGGCGGCTATGCAGTTCTGTGTGGGCATGCAGTCACAGATCCCTACCCTTGGAATCAGCATGGGGCTTGCGGCAGTATGCGGCGCAGCTGCCGCTTCCTTAAACTCTCTGGGCGGAATCTTTGCCAAAGCGTTCTTAAGCGTTTTGAATGTTAAGATGGGGGTTGTGAAGTCTGTAGTTTTCTATAATCTGGCAGGAATCCTGGGAATCTGCAGTGTCCTGTATTTAAAAAATAAAACGGGACTTTATCTGTTCGCCCTGCTTTTTGGATTTGCAATCGGTTCTACCACGGTGCAGCTCCCGCTCTTTTCAAACAGGCTGTTCGGCGCCTCCGCGGACTACAACAAAATCCATGCCAGGATCGTGATGATCAGCGGATTGCTGGCAACGCCCAGCGCGCTGCTTGCTGGGGCGGTATATGATGCAACAGGAAGTTATTGCGGAATGCTCTGCCTGATGATCCTTTTGCTGGCGGTGGCGGCGGTGATGGCAAGGAAAGTATGGAAAAGTGCGTAGATTTGCTTTATACTTGGTATGAGGTGATGAAATGAGTGGTACGGCAAAGTATGTCAATATCAGGGATGAAATCAAGTATAAAATCCTGTCAGGAGAACTTAAAAATGGAGAAAGGGTTCCCTCAGAGGCGGAGCTGTGTGAACTTTACCAGGTCAGCCGCATCAGTGCCAAGCGGGCGCTTGGCGAGCTGGAGAATGACGGTTATGTCAGCCGGAAAGTGGGGAAAGGAACCTTTGTCAGTTTTGATCCGATCATACATAAAATCGGCGGCTATTACAGTCTTTCCGGGGAAATCAGGAAATCCGGGCACCGCCCTTATTCACGGCTGGTCTGTTTTGAAAAACTTAAGGTCCGGGATTGTATTTATTTTGATACGATTGGACTTAGAAGGTATCTGGAGCTTCAGGATCAGGATGAAGTGTACCATGTGATGTGCAAGCGTTACAGGGAAGAAGAACTGGTTGCGCTGGATAATACTTATATCCCCGTAAAGTATTGCCCGGAGATCAAAGAGTGGGAGCTGGAAGGCGACAGTTCCATTTATCGGATCATCACGCAAAAATACCACTATGGGCAGATCCGGGCATGGGAGCGGTATTTTGCCAGAACCGTCAATGATATGGAGGCACAGTACCTTGGCGTGACGCCGGGCTCCCCTGCCATGAAAGTGCTGCGTGTCTGTCTGGCAGACGGGAAGGCTATGATTTACAACTGGCGTGTGTTTAGGGGAGAGACCATTCATCTGGAAGCAGATTTAGGGGTACGGCCGGAGGATGTGGAAGGGCTGTGAGGAGTTTTTGAGACAAAAGCCACCGGACAAAACAGAGCCGGGAATGTCGGGACAGAGAAACTTTCAGTCAGTATACTGTAGTCACAGCAGGGAGGTGCGTAACCATGGAATGGACAAAGGCGATACAGGAAGCGGTCAATTATATTGAAAACCACATAACAGAAGATATCACCATGTGTGATGCGGCGGAGCATGTGAATATTTCTCCTTTTTATTTTAACAAGGGGTTCAGCATCCTGTGCGGGTATTCGATTACGGAATATATAAGAAACCGCAGGCTTGCGCTGGCGGGGGAAGAACTGCTTACCAGTGATATCACCGTGATAGAGCTTGCCATGAAGTATGGATATGATTCGCCGGACAGCTTCACCAAAGCCTTTTCCCGATTCCATGGGTATGCGCCTTCCGTCGTGCGGAAGAACGGAGCTATGCTCAAGGCATTCGCACCGCTGAAATTAACTATATCATTGAAAGGCGGTACAATCATGGACTACAGAATTACCAAGAAAGAATCCTTTGCGGTTCTGGCAGCATCGGCACAGTTTTCTTACGAAAACGCAATGCAGGCAGTGCCTGCCTTCTGGCAGGAGCATTATGCAAAGGGCAACGGAAAATACATCTGTGGGATGTTTGGAATCAACATTGACCCGCGGATGGGAAACGAAACCTTTGAATACCTGATTGCAGATATCTATAATCCTTCCGTAGATATCCCGGAGGGACTTACGGTGAGGACGATCCCGGCGTTTACCTGGGCAGTTTTCCCATGCAAGGGCGCGCTTCCGCAGGCACTGCAGAATGTAAACGGCAAAATTTTCTCGGAATGGCTTCCGGCGCTGCAGGATTATGAGTTTGCAGCCGGATATTGCGTGGAGATGTATGACGCACCGGACAAATATCCTAAGGGAACCGGGGATGAAAACTATTATACGGAGATCTGGATTCCGGTCAGAAAGAAATAGGAGTCAGAAAATCCAGGCACCGGCGGTTAAAATCCTTTGCCTCCTCATATGCCCCATGCCCCAAATCTTTATAGATAAACAGTTCGCTGCCCTGTATCTTTTCGGCTGATTCGGACGCGGCGGCGGGACCTACAATCTTGTCCATGCCGCCCCCGATGATGAGGGTGGGACACTGAATTTTGTATAATTCGGGGTATGCATTATGGCATATGCAGGAGGCAGCCTGTATAAGGAAGCGGCGAAAGCTCTTAGGTCTGCCTGCGCATCCAAGCAAAGGATAGAGAAAGCGGTATTTTTGCAGATAGCGGTGGGAATAGGTCTTTTCTGCGGTATCGACCATGAGCGCTTTATAGTTACCCTGCTCTGCCATCCGAATCCAATTGCCGACTGCATCCTGCATGATTTCGTTTGGTCTTGAGGCAGTCACGGCAAGGATGAGCCTGCTCACCAGAGCCGGGTAGTCGATAGCGAGATATTGGGCAATCATGCCGCCCTGGGAGATACCGATGACGTCTGCCTTCTCTATACCCAGCGCAGCCATTGCCACCGCCTGATCCCGCGCCATTTCTCTCGTGGAATATGAATTCGGCAGGTCAGCCTTCCGGCTGAAAATGAATACGGTATATTCTTTGGCATACACGCGGTAGCTCATGGCTAAGATAAGGGCTTTTCCCTTTACCGTTGTCAGCCCGTCCCCAAGCCCGGGCAGCATGACAAGATGCTTATTTCCACTTCCAAAGGTAATGTAATCCACCTCTGAATTTCCCACACGGACGCTCCCGCCTTTTGCATGATAAAACATGACATTCCTCGCTTTCGCATATTATTTTAATATTCCTGTCTTTAACAACTCCATATATTCAGACAGACTGGCAGTATATTCCCATTTAAGCTTATCCAGATTATCCTCTTCCCCCATCTGAACCCGGTCTAAAAAATCTTCATTAAACCCCTTAAGAAACCAATGCATCATCCGCAGCGTCTTCTGCTTATCCCCGCGGAAACGGGATGTGTCAACGTCCTGCAGAAAAAAGTCGGTTAAACCTTTCTGACTTGTACCATATTTTGAAACAGTTTTCCTGTAAATCGCCGTGTCGCTTTTGGCAAATGCCTTGATAATCATGCGCCCTTTCTCAGGATACTGCATATACCAGGCAAATTCCAAGGCGGAATAGGCAATAATCCGCTGAAACAATTCTGTCGGGAGAGAGTCTGTCTTCCCCTTCAAATCAGAAATAAGTTCTGCAGTAATCTGCTCAAGAATATAAAAATAAAAATCCTCTTTGGAAGGAAAGTACTTAAATAAACTCCCTTTACTGATGCCCGCTTTTTGGACAATCCGGTTTGTGGAACTATTTTCATAACCATAAGAACCAAATTCAGAAATTCCGGCATTCATAATAGCTTCCCTTTTTTCATTATTAAGCTCAAAAAAAAGTGTAGACGGCATAGAAACCTCCTTGGTGACCATGTGGTCACTAAAAATAATGTATATGAAAATAATCTGTTTGTCAACAAAGGTATGCGGGAAACGGTTCAGCCAGCAAGGGCAAGGAAGCAGGGATGAGGGGGCGGGAGGGGACTGGGCAGAGGCAGCGGCGTATCTTATCGTTTCAAGTCTTTGCGAAAAATCGGCAATTTCACTTGCAGAATGTTGAATCCGAAGGGCAAAATCGAAATTTATATTAGGGATATTTTCAAACGAAACCGCATTAAGAATATTGGGGAACTGGAAGATTTGCTGAATATCCTTTCTTCTGCCATTGGTTCTCTGACAAATCCTGAAAAGTTAAAGAACACCTTCAAGACTGTAAAGAGGTCTAAAATAACGTCTAAGACCATAAAAAAATATCTGGATTGTTTTGAGGACTCTTTCTTAATTGAATCGGCACAGAGATATGACATCAAAGGAAAGGCATATATTGAGACTCCCAAAAAATATTATTTCTCCGACCTTGGGCTTCGTAACGCCAGAACCAATTTTCGTCAATTTGAGCAGACGCATTCTATGGAGAATATAATCTACAATGAATTGCGTATGCGTGGATACAGCGTAGATGTTGGTGTTGTTACTATTTCGGAGAAAGATCAGGATGGCAAGGTAAAACGAAAACAACTGGAAGTCGATTTTGTATGCAATCTTGGTTCTTCCAGATATTATATCCAGTCAGCATATTCGCTGCCTGATGAATCAAAGCGCACGCAGGAGATCAGACCATTCAGAAAGATTGACGATTCATTCAAGAAAATCGTCATTACCAAAGACATTGTTCCTGCCAATTATGATGAATATGGTATCTTGACTGTAAATATTTATGATTTTCTGCTTGATCCGGGTTGCCTTGAAAAATAGAAAAGTGTTTTTACAGATTGGAAAGCAGTAATGTATAAGAGAATCATCAGTATCTGCATAGCGGCGGGAATGCTTATATTCAGCGTCTTGATTGGGAAAGCAATGGCGCCGGAGAGACATCCGGTCAATTCTCTTGCCCAATATTTGGATGAAAAATCATCCGGGGAGCCATACGCATATGCCCAGATCAGGATGGTGTCGCCCTATGTCTCCCCGTATGCCGAGGGAACGGCAGAAATTTCATGGGAATTTTTTAAGACGGCGGAAGCATTTGAAGAATACCTTCTTGCCAAAGAAGAGGAGGATACGGTATTTGAGGGCAGTTTCATGGAATTTGTCTACTACCGATATCAGCTTGAAGAAGGCATACACGCGCTGGATCTTTACCATTCTTTAAAAGAACGGTATGACGAAGAAGATAGTTCGATCTATGCGTCTGTGGCAGGAAAAAGAACTAGCGCCTACTATTTTAAACAGTGGCCGTCTGATGGAATTGACAAAATTATAGTGGTCAAAGAAGGCGCTTTGTATGGGATGGAGTGTAAAGGAACCATCGATTCAGAATTTTATAAGGAGTTTGCCCATAAACTTTTCTCCCGCATTGCCTTAAGGACCTTGGAAGCAGTGGATTTTAGCGGATGGGGGCTCAGCGAAGAAACTCTGTATTGGGTCGATCATGAGGAAAGGGAGATACAGTTGGAGAACCCTGAGCGCACTTTCCTGGAAGTGAGGGGAATCGATGCCAATTGGAACGGACAGGCGTTGATGGAGAATTTTGCCATGCTGAAGGAAGCTGATTATAAGATCAGGCTCTGTGAAGATGCGCCTTTTTTCCAGATTCATTTCAGCTTTGCAGAAGAGATACCAAAGACAGGGTATCGGGACTATCTGTTTAACGGATTCTGCGCGGATGAGAAGTATGAGATGACGGTAAAAAACCTAGAGACAGGTGAGCTTTATCAGCAGTCGAATGTGTTCCTCAGCATTGAGCTTCCCGACATGATTTCCTTTGTGGACCTGGATGCAGACGGGTATCTTGACATGCAGGTGGAAAGACCTGTGCACAGCAGCGGCGAGAGAGCCGTGATAGAGGAATATAAAGGTCCTTATTACATGCTCTGGAACCAGGAAGAAAAGATTTTCGAGGTCAAAAGGGATACCGAGATTTTCTGGAGACGATTCCAGAACGAGAGGGAAAAGAATAAGACCGAATATGTGGTGCAGCCGGGGGATACCCTTTGGGGAATCGCAAAGAAATTTTACGGATTGGGAAGCTGGTATGAGAGGATTGAAGAGGAGAATCACGAGGTATTGTCAAAGGAGAAGTATTTGATGCCGGGAGTACGCATCAGGATTCCGTATCGCGACTAACGAGTGGAAATAGTTTCCAGTAAAAAAGAATTTGATGCATATGCAGGAGGTATCGATAATGAAGGCAGACAGAATATTGGAAATCATTATTTACCTGATTAACCACGACCATGTTCCCGCCAGCTATTTAGCAGAACGTTTTCATGTATCAGTCAGGACGATACAGCGTGATATGGTCAGTATTTCATCAATTGGAATACCCGTTTATGCCGAAGGAGGAAAATACGGAGGATATTCCATTTTGCCAACCTACAAAATAAAAAACAGCGGCATTAGGAATGATGAGCAGCAGATGATCATAAAAGCACTGGAAAGTCTGGCAACCTCCTACACAAACGATACGTTAAAAGCATTGATTGAAAAATACAACGCGATCATAGAAAAAGAAGGCGGACAAAAAGTATTTTGGGATTTTGGCGTCACCAGGGAAAACAATTACGTGCAAGGCATGAATCAGCTGCTGGAGCAGGCGATTGCGGAGCGGAAGCACATTATATTTGATTATCGGAATGCAAGCGGGAAAAAATCAGAGCAATTTGCAGAGCCACTGGCAATTCATTATAAATGGTATGCATGGTATCTGTTTGCTTATTCGCCTGAAAGGAAACAATACCGGACATTTAAGGTTGCCCGCATGCAGAATCTGCATATAAACGATACCCCTTCAACAATCGAACACGGAAATATTGAAAAGCGCATGAAAGATTCAGAACAGGCATATTATCAGACCTGCATCCACATTGAAGTACATTTTGACAATGAGAACACCGACCTTATGTCAGAATACTTTCCAGATTGTCCGGCGGAGAAACTCACAGAAACGAGGAACCGGGTTTTTATTGACGTTCATGCGAAAGAAAGGTTGTGGAAGGCGCTGCTTTTAAGTTTTGGCGATAAAGTAAGGATAGCAGGACCGGAGGAATATCAAAAAGAGCTGATTGACACAGCAAAAAATTTTTTGTCTAATTACGACATATAGATGTCGCGGAAAATAGGTATAATATGGAAAAACCATGAAAGGAATTACGTCTTATGAAAAAAGAAGAGTTATTTGCGCCAATCAGGGAAAGATACGGTGAGTTAAAAAAGGCATTAGAGGGAACGGATATAGAAAAGATCAGAAAATTGACGCTGGAAGTCCATGCCATGGTGCATCCGGCAGAAATATCTGGTAGAACGGAAAAGACCATAGCAGATTATATTCTGGACTATATGATGCAGGGAAATCAAAATGCAGTAGTGCCAAGGGAAGATTTTGATGTGGACCTGCACTATGCGGGGACAAGAAAAGTCCCCATGTGCTGGCAGTTCTGGCATACCTACCGCATAGAAGACCTGGTGAGCAACATTTTAATGGCAAATCAAAGTCAGATTTTTAATGCCGAATGGCAAAGGAAAATTGGAGCTTCCATTACAGACACCGGAAATGCGCTGGAGTTTGACGAGGCGGTGGCGTTTGGGAAAGGAATCGCAGCCTGCGCGCTTCGCGACTATATGATTGCAGTGGGAAAAAATACGCGCGGCATCTTAGAAAATCTGACCTTGGAGCATATACAATCCATGGCGCCATTGGAATGGGTGATGAGAATATTGGAAGAAGGCGGAGTGACTACAGACTTGCGCTCGGTCTGGCTGCTGACATTTTGGGGGAGACTGACCGGGGGAGGCATGATTTTGACTCCCATAACCGATCACCATATGATGCATCTGCCGCCTTGCCTGAATCACTTGCCGATTTTAGATGATGCAATATAATGCAGCATGGGTAAGTATTGTATCTTTTTGGGAGGAGTTGTAACACTTATTGGCGGGCTGCTGCTCATGATTGAATTGCTTGTGGACGTATTGGTGGTGATTTGGGACATTATATTGACTTTTGCGCCGTGCAAGGATATAATTATAAGCATAAAAGTCAATAAAAGAGAAGGAAACTATTGTGGGAGCAACTGAAGAAATTATCAAGATGGCAAAAGAGAATAATGGTACGGTTACTACTGCAATGGTGGTTGCAGCAGGTATCTCTCGTGGAAATATCAAATACCTCGTTGACAAGGGTAGGATTGAAAAATCAGCAAGAGGTGTTTATATTTTGCCGGAGGTTTGGGATGATGAGATTTTTAATTTGCAGAGTCGTTTTAAACGAGGAATCTATTCTCATGAAACCGCATTGTTCCTTTGGGAATTAACGGACAGGACACCGAACAGATATCATATGACATTTCCGGCGAATTATAATTTGACAAAGCCCAAAGAAGAAAACATTCGATGTGTGCAGTGCAAAGAAGATTTGTATGATTTGGGAGTGGTGGAAGTGGCTACGCCGGGAGGAAATACGGTAAGGGTTTATAGTGTGGAGCGCACGCTCAGCGATATTTTACGCACACATAGTCAAGTGGATATTCAGGTAGTGACGGAGGCTTTCAAACGTTATGCAGCCAGAACGGATAAAAATATTCCGCTTTTGTCAGAGCATGCAAAAACTTTGAAGGTAGAGAAAAGACTCAGGGCATATCTGGAGATGTTGTTATGAAAAATGCAATGCAGCTAAAAGCAATTATAAAAAATCTTGCAAAGGAAAAACATATATCCGCGCAGCTCGTGATGCAGAACTTCATGCTAGAGAAATTGCTGGAACGAATATCCATTTCAAAATATCAGCAGAACTTTATTTTGAAAGGCGGATTTCTGATTGCAGCGATGGTGGGACTTGATACCAGAGCAACTATGGATATGGATGCAACCATAAAGGGCTTGCCTGTCAATGAACAGACGGTACGGGAAATGTTTGAGGAAATTTGCAAAATAGAGTTAGAAGATGATGTAACCTTTAGTTTTCGCAGCATCGGAGAGATTCGAGAGGGCGATGTATATACCGGGTATCGTGTTTCTTTGGCTGCAAATTATCCGCCAATGGCTGTTCCGTTGAAATTGGATATTACGACGGGGGACAAAATTACACCCAAAGAGATAGAGTATCAATTCAAGCTTCTTTTGGAGGATAGAAGTATTTCGGTGCTCGCATATAATCTGGAAACCATTATGGCGGAAAAACTGGAGACAGTCATATCCAGAGGTGACCAGAATACCAGACCAAGAGACTACTACGATATCTATATATTGGCCAAGCTACAATATACAAACATAGAGCCGGATGCGTTAAAGGCAGCATTGAACGCCACCACACAGAAGCGTGGTTCATCGGCAGTGGTTAAAGAGTATCATGGCATTATGGATACGGTTAAGAAGAGTGAAGTAATGCAGAGGCAGTGGAAGAATTATCAGAAGGGTTTTGAATATGCAATGGATATTGCGTTTGAGGATGCATGCGATGTGGTGGTAGAGTTGATGGATGAAATTTTTGGCATATAAAAAAGAAGGAACGATTTTAAGGCATTTACATTGACTTTCCCTCTGCCATGTGATATAAGTAACAAAAATCGGTTCCCGCGGCAGCGGGGACCATGTGCGTAGAATGGAGATACTGTTATGAGTGATGAAAAGAAGATTCCTTACAAAATCTATCTGGAAGAAAACGAGATGCCGGACAGCTGGTACAATGTCCGTGCAGATATGAAGAATAAGCCGGCGCCTTTGTTAAATCCCGGCACCTTAAAGCCCCTTACTTTTGAAGAGATGCGGGGCATTTTCTGTGATGAGCTCTGCCGGCAGGAGTTAGACGATACGACGGCTTATTTTGAGATACCGGAGGAAATCAGAAAGTTCTATAAGATGTACCGCCCCTCTCCCCTTGTCCGTGCATACTGTCTGGAAGAAAAGCTGCAGACGCCTGCAAAGATTTATTACAAATTCGAGGGAAACAACACCAGCGGCAGCCATAAGTTAAATTCCGCCATAGCCCAGGCATATTATGCAAAGAAGCAGGGGCTTAAGGGTGTGACCACGGAGACCGGCGCAGGTCAGTGGGGCACGGCGCTTTCCATGGCATGCGCTTATCTTGGACTGGATTGCCAAGTATATATGGTCAAGTGCTCCTATGAGCAGAAGCCTTTCCGCCGTGAAGTGATGCGGACCTATGGTGCCAACGTGACTCCTTCCCCTTCTGACACCACCGAAGTGGGACGTAAAATCTTAAAAGAGTTCCCCGGAACTACGGGAAGCCTTGGCTGTGCGATTTCTGAGGCGGTGGAAGCAGCCACGGCACAGGAAGGATACCGCTATGTGCTTGGTTCTGTGCTGACACAGGTGCTGCTTCATCAGTCGGTAATCGGACTGGAGGCGAAGGCTGCCATGGACAAATACGGAATCAAACCGGACATGATCATTGGATGCGCAGGCGGTGGTTCCAACTTAGGCGGTCTGATTTCTCCTTTTATGGGTGAGAAGTTAAGAGGCGAAGCAGATTACCGCTTTATCGCCGTTGAACCTGCTTCCTGTCCCAGCCTTACCAGAGGAAAATATGTGTACGATTTCTGTGACACCGGCAAAGTCTGCCCGCTGGCAAAGATGTACACCTTAGGCAGCGGATTCATGCCCGCACCCAACCATGCAGGAGGACTCCGCTATCACGGCATGAGTTCCGTGCTGTCACAGTTATATGACGACGGTTATATGGAAGCAGTCAGCGTAGAACAGACCTCTGTCTTCAAAGCAGCACAAGAATTTGCAAGAGTAGAAGGCATTCTTCCCGCGCCGGAAAGTTCTCACGCCATCAAGGTTGCCATCGACGAAGCCCTTAAATGCAAAGAAACAGGAGAAGAAAAGACCATCCTCTTTGGTCTTACAGGGACAGGCTACTTTGATATGGTGGCATATGGTCGCTTTAACGACGGCGAAATGAGCGATTATATCCCTACCGATGAAGACCTTGCCAAAGGGCTGGCAGGGATTCCAAAGTTCCCGGGAAATGAAATCTAATTGTATGTTTGGTTAAAATATAAGTAAGACCCCGCGCAGGGCGTAGGACGCAGCAGGCGATTTTGCCTGCTGCAATTTTCAAGGGAGGTATGTGAAAATGCTCAATGTTTATTACGGTAATATGTCGGAGGCTATTTTCAATACATCAATATATTTTAAGAATGTATATGAAGATGCGTGGATTACAGATCCTGTTGCGAGAGAAATGATTCTTGATGTGGATAAATCTATTGTTTTAGACAGTGCAGTAATTGACAGCCCAGTCATGGGAAAGATTGCGCCTACGGAACTTTCCGGCGGTGTTAAAACGCTGATTCTTATGAAGAATGAGCGTTCCAAAGTGTTTAATGCCTCTACTTGCGGTGATAACTGTGCTAAATGGATCCTGAAGCTGGCGGGGACGGATGATCTTACAATAAATCTGCGTCACTTGATGGACTTTGGGGTTGGAACGTTTGACATCTGCATTTTGAATACAGGTCAGATTGTTCACAGCATGAAAGAACTTGTCCCGATTGCCGGACTATATGTATAAGAGGGATTGCACATGAAAGGGATGCATAGAATTATTGTTCAGAATAAACGTATACGTTATGATTTTAAAATTAAAAGAAATATTACGGTTATCCGTGGAGATAGCGCAACCGGCAAAACAGTACTTGTAAATATGATACGTGAGCATTTCGAAAATGGGGTTGCCAGTGGGGTAGAACTTACCTGCGATAAAGAGTGTACCGTGCTGGACGGTCGTACATGGATTGGACAGCTTTCAATGATGAGAGATAGCATTGTTTTTATTGATGAAGGAAATGACTTTGTCATGAGTGATGATTTCGCATCGGCTATTCAGAACACAGACAATTATTACGTAATCGTGACCAGGGAGGGCATTCCGTCTCTTCCGTACAGTGTAGATGAAATTTATGGAATCCATGATTCTGGTAAATACGGAACTTTGAAGCGTACTTATAATGAGTTTTATCATTTATATCAAACGGCAGACTTCAATTATCCAGTTCAATCTGAAAAAGTGATTACCGAGGACTCAAATTCTGGCTTTCAATTTTTCAGCAGCATTTGTGAAAAGCATGGTTTGATTTGTGTCAGTGCACAAGGTAAATCAAATATTTTTGCAAATATTGTAAATCAGCTGGATGAAAAAATATTAGTGATTGCGGATGGTGCAGCATTTGGCTCTGAAATGGAGAAATTAGTACAGCTTATGAAGGCGCATTCGAATATAGTACTTTATCTGCCCGAATCCTTTGAGTGGATTATTTTAAAGTCTGGAGTGATAGAAAATCATGAAATGGCGGAAAGGCTTGAACACCCAGAGGATTACATTGAAAGTAAAGAATTTTTCAGTTGGGAACGGTATTTTACTGCAGAGATTATTCGTAATACACAGGATAGTTATCTGAAATATTCCAAGAAGCAGTTAAACCCTGTCTATCTGCAGAAGAGGATATCGAACAAGATTCTGACCATTATGAAAAACACAAATTTGATTTCATGATTGGGAATTATTTACAAAATGATAATATTTGTGTAGTTGAATATAAACTGCAAATCTGTTACAATAAGATTTGCAGTTTTTTGTATAGTGAGGTATCAAAATGAACTTAATCCAGAAAGTATTTGGAACACATAGTGAAAGAGAGTTAAAGCGGATCGAGGATACCGTGCAGGCAATCGAAGACTTAAGACCGTCCATGCAGGCATTATCCGATGCAGATCTTGCCGGCAAGACGGAAGAGTTTAAAAAGCGTCTGGCAGGCGGAGAAACCTTAGACGATCTGCTCCCGGAAGCATTTGCCGTGGTGCGGGAAGCAGCCAGGCGGGTGCTGAACATGGAACACTACAGGGTCCAGCTGATCGGCGGTATCATCCTCCATCAGGGGCGTATCGCAGAAATGAAGACAGGTGAAGGTAAGACCCTTGTTTCCACCCTGCCCGCATACTTAAATGCGTTGGAGGGCAAAGGGGTTCACATTGTAACCGTCAACGATTACCTTGCCAAGCGTGATGCCGAATGGATGGGAGAAGTTCATAAATTCCTCGGACTTACTGTGGGGGTGGTGCTCAACAGTATGAAATCAGACGAGAGAAGAGAAGCCTACAACTGCGATATTACTTATGTAACCAACAATGAACTTGGTTTCGACTACTTGAGAGATAACATGGTCATCTACAAGGCACAGCTGGTACTGCGGACGCTCCACTATGCCATTATCGATGAGGTCGACTCCGTATTGATCGATGAAGCCAGGACGCCCCTTATCATATCGGGTCAAAGCGGCAAATCCACCAAACTCTATGAGGTCTGCGATATCCTTGCAAAGCAGATGAAGCGGGGCGAGGACATGGAGGACTTATCCAAGATGGATGCCATCATGGGTGTGGAGAGAGAAGAGACCGGAGATTTTATTGTCAATGAAAAGGACAAGGTGGTCAATCTCACGGCACAAGGCGTCGATAAGGTGGAAAAGTTCTTCCAGATAGACAACCTTGCCGATCCGGAGAATATCGAGATTCAGCATAATATCATATTGGCGCTGCGTGCCAATAACCTGATGTTCAGGGACCAGGATTATGTGGTCAAGGACGATCAGGTATTGATCGTAGATGAATTTACCGGTCGTATCATGCCGGGGCGCCGTTATTCGGACGGTCTGCACCAGGCGATTGAAGCTAAAGAGCATGTGAAGGTCAAAAGAGAAAGCAAGACGCTGGCGACCATTACCTTCCAGAATTTCTTTAACAAATTTGAGAAGAAGGCGGGCATGACCGGTACAGCCCTGACAGAAGAAAGAGAATTTCGTGATATCTATGGAATGGATGTCATTGAAATCCCCACCAATAAGCCTGTTGCAAGAAAAGACTTGCAGGATGCGGTCTATAAGACAAGAAAAGAGAAGCTGTACGCTATCGTGGAGGCGGTAAAGGAAGCCCATGCCAAAGGGCAGCCGGTGCTGGTAGGTACGATTACCATCGAGGCATCGGAGGAATTGAGCAAGCTTTTGACCAAACAGGGGATACCCCATAAGGTCTTGAATGCCAAGTTCCATGAGCTGGAAGCGGAGATCGTTGCGGATGCGGGCATTCACGGAGCCGTTACCATTGCCACCAATATGGCAGGACGTGGTACGGATATCAAGCTGGACGATGCGGCAAGAGAGGCAGGCGGGCTTAGGATCATCGGTACAGAGCGGCATGAGTCCAGACGTATCGACAATCAGCTGCGCGGACGTTCCGGTCGTCAGGGAGACCCCGGTGTATCCAAATTCTATATTTCTCTGGAAGACGATTTGATGCGTCTGTTCGGGTCAGAGCGTTTGATCAATATGTTCAACGCATTGGGCATTCCTGAAAATCAGGAAATTGAACATAAGACCTTGAGCAATGCAATTGAATCCGCACAAAAGAAGATTGAAAATAACAACTATGGTATCAGAAAGAACCTGCTTGAGTACGATCAGGTTATGAATGAGCAGAGAGAAATCATATACGAAGAGAGACGCCGCGTGCTAGATGGCGAAAGTATGCGGGATGCCATCTACAAGATGATTACGGATATTACAGAGAATTGCGTAGACATCGTAATCGGCGACGATACGGATTACGACGACTGGAATCTGGAAGAGCTCAATACCTTGCTTCTTCCCACGATTCCGTTAAGGGTCATCAACAGAGGGCGGATCAATACGCCGAAGAAGAATGCATTAAAGCAGCAGTTAAAGGAAGAAGCTGTGAAGCTTTACGAGGCAAAGGAAGCAGAGTTCCCCGAGCCGGAAGCCATCCGTGAGCTGGAGCGTGTAATCCTTCTTAAGGTAATTGACAGAAAGTGGATGGATCACATCGATGACATGGATCAGCTCCGTCAGGGCGTGGGCCTTCAGGCATATGGACAGAGGGATCCCCTTGTGGAATATAAGTTAAGCGGTTACGAGATGTTCGATGATATGACCCAGAACATCAGGGAGGAGACCGTAAGAGTCCTGTTCCATGTGAGGGTAGAGCAGAAGGTGGAGAGAGAACAGGTTGCCAAAGTGACAGGCACCAACAAGGATGATTCTCTGGCTAAGGCGCCGGTGAAGCGGGAGAATGCCAAGATTTATCCAAACGATCCCTGCCCTTGCGGAAGCGGCAAAAAATACAAACAATGCTGCGGTCGCAAATAAAAACACAAGAAGTGAATCTAAGGCGGCATAGGACGCTGCCTTAGATTCGCTAAATCTTGTGTAAGAAGAATGACTCGCGGAGCGAGTCATTCTTTCAAGGTATTTCAAGTTAAAAAAAGAAAGAGGTGACGTTAGGTGGTAGAGTTAGATCAGATGAAGTCTGAACTGCAGACTTACAAAAGCCCTTTAGCGGAAGTGAGGGATTCACTTTGACTTAGCAAATAAGTCGAAGAAGATTGAAGAACTGGAAAGGGAAATGGAGGCGCCCGGATTTTGGGATGACCCGGAGATTTCCAACCAGAAGATGAAGGAACTAAAGAATTTAAAGGATACTGTGGAGACCATGGAAGGGTTGGAATCGCAGTATGAGGATATCGAGACCCTGATCGAGATGGGATACGAGGAAGAGGACGCTGAACTTGCGGCGGATATCCGCAAAGAACTGGATGAGTTCATTAAAACCTTTGAGGAAATCCGTATCAGTACATTGCTTTCCGATGAGTATGACGGCTACAATGCCATCCTGAAACTGAACGCAGGGGCGGGCGGCACGGAGAGCTGTGACTGGTGTTCTATGCTTTACCGTATGTATACCAGATGGGCAGAGCGAAGAGGCTTTTCTGTGGAGGTGCTGGATTATCTGGACGGGGATGAGGCAGGGATTAAGTCTGTCACCTTTCAGGTGAACGGAACCAACGCATACGGCTATCTCAAGTCAGAAAAGGGAGTGCACAGGCTGGTGCGTATTTCGCCGTTCAACGCCCAGGGCAAGCGGCAGACGTCTTTCGTTTCGCTGGATGTGATGCCGGATATTGAAGAAGACGTGGATGTGGAGATTAATGAGGATGAGTTAAGGATCGACACTTACCGAAGCAGTGGCGCAGGCGGGCAGCACATCAACAAGACATCCTCCGCCATCCGAATCACCCACCTTCCAACTGGAATCGTGGTGCAGTGCCAGAATGAGCGTTCCCAGTTTCAGAATAAGGATAAGGCAATGCAGATGCTGAAAGCAAAGCTGTATATGCTGAAAAAGGAAGCAAATGCGGAGAAACTCTCAGATATCAGGGGAGAAATCAAGGATATTGGCTGGGGAAACCAGATCCGATCTTATGTCATGCAGCCATACACTATGGTGAAGGATCACAGGACAAACGCCGAAACAGGAAATGTGGATTCCGTTATGGACGGAGCCATCGATCTTTTTATCAATGCATATTTAAAATGGATTAATGTAAAGGAGCCATCGAATTGATGGCTCCTTTTAATCATAACTTCCGTTTCTTTTCTTAATCAAATCGAGGTAAAAGTTGGCGTAAGTGGTCTGCATATAAGGTTGTATCCACAGCTGCGCGATGCCGCAGGAAAATATACTGAGAATGAGCAAAGGAACAAAGGATACAATGAGATAAAATAATCTTGCACGGCTTCCCAGTATCAGCTGAATGCTCATTTTAAGGAGCTGCTTGGCTGAATAATCTGGAAAATCCACCATCAGGTAAAATACCTGTGAAAATAAGATATAGCGAATATAAATATTGATTACATTGCCAATCACATATAGCATAGTGTAGAACAGGAACAATGGTGCATCTACAGGAAGCTCGTATGGAGAGAGCGCCTTGGATGCCAATTCCATAATGGAAAGGTTTACATAATGTCCCGAAATAAGGGAAGGCAGCGAACAGAGGGTAGAAATTCCGGAAAGGATAACCTGAATGTACAGGACCTTTGAAGTGTCTTCCCTAAAAAAATAAAATAAATCGCTTACAGCAAACGGCTGAAGACAGGCGACTTTTAAGGAGATATAGAACTGACCGGCAAGAAAATAACCTGTAAGCAGCCCAAATAGAAATTGGGCTATTGTGTAAAGAAGAATGTTCAATAAAGTGTTTGTGCCAATGAGCAGGGAAATTGCAAGACTAATCGGGGCGGTACAGAGAAGCTGAATAAGATAGATACCGACCAATGCTCCATAGTTTCCAAGCAACTGTCCCCTTGCCAGTGATTTCAGACTGACAGAAGATAAATATTGATTCATAAAAAACTCCTGTTTGTTTTGAATTTAAACTGCCATATCCAGATTCTGCCCTATAATGGACGCAGCGTCTAAAGATTTGCGGTTCTGGGTATAGGGATTATTTTCGTTTGGGTATTTGATTTTAGTTGCAGTTGTGCCGCCTGCCACATAGCTGCTTCCGCATTCGGGACAGATGGCTGTCTTAAGGGTGACGCTGGCTGAAAGAACTTTTCCGCCGTTTTTAGCTGCTTTGGTAAAAGCGTTGCTCACATGTTCCTGCTCATGGGCTCTGACTCTGGAAGCAGAAGCCTGGGGAGAAATGTGGGCAGCTGATTTAAAGGAAACCATTTCATCAGAACCATCCTGATATTTACGGTTCCTGCAGGTCTCGCATTCTGAAGGAGAAGACTTCCTTCCCGGAGAGACCTTCGTAGATTCGCCGGGATTGGCAAGCGCCTTACCGGTCTGTTCCGTAGCAGAGGTCTGCCTGACGCCTGTATAACCGCCGGCATAAGGATTCATATAATTAGAAGTACCGATCATCATACTGCTCATAAAAAGCCTCCTTTTTATTATTCCATCATTTCTGCATAACTTTTCATAATTTCTTCATAAGAAGTTCCTGTCAAATCCTCAATATCCATTCCCGTCTGCTGCTCAAACTGCCGATCGACCTGTCTGCCAAATTCCACAAGTTCATCTCCGGTCATGGAGAGAAACATGCTTATAACAGAACCAAAGATTGCCGCGATCAGGACAATTCCGGTAATCGCAGTTCCGATGCCAGCTTTAGCAGCGGCAAGCATTTGCTTTCCATACCCTTTAGAAAGAATTGCCAGCACAATGGCAAGACTTCCAAGAATAATGGGAAGATAAATCGTAAGCAAAGTGACAATACTTGCAATGCCCAGAGCCAGCGAGACAATAGCCATGGTCTGACCGGGATTACGGATAAACTGGCGCTGCCCGTTTGAATCATATGGGTGGTTTGGCGGGGTATAAGGATTGTTGTTATGATTATAATCCATGGAGTTCACTTCCTGAAAAATGGTAAACATTTACTTATGTAAATTAATAGTATCACTTTTTTAGGAAGAATACAAATGATTATTTTACAGTATATTCCTTTACGACCCAGTCATAATTGTATAGTTTCAATTCATTTCCACAATGTTGACATTTGCCGCCGTTTAAAAGAGAAAGACTGGCACCGCATCCTTTGCAGGCATAGGCAGTGGCATCGCTTACGGCGGCAGTTTTCAAGGCAGCATTCCGGATCAGATGGAGTTTTAACTTTTCTTTTTCATCCCGAAGTGAGTTTCCGCAATCCCGCCGCAGGTTCAATTCCACGCGGACCTTTAGATGCTGCCAATTTTCATCTGTGAAGAAATCCTCCAGAAGATAATTGCCGAGACTGAATTCCACTACATTTTGATAGGATTTGATACAGTTTGAAAGATTACACATGGCAAAGGGATGGATTTCCTCGGTATTTTCCGCATAGTGAATGGATAAAAGCTTATTTGTCAGGTTTCCTACAAAATATTCTTCCGAAAAATAGGGATCGACAGAGCGTATTTTATTTTTGGTTATGGTACTGCGGGATGCTCCCTTTTCTCCCGAGGCGTCTTATTATCGCACCATGCGGTCATCTCGTTCTTGTACCGGTTTACGACACCCGCCATAGCACCGTTAAAATGCTGACACTCCTGCGATAATTTGAGATTCCTGCCTGCGTCCCTTAAATCCTTTTGAATTTCATTTGCCCAATTTGTTTTCATATAAGGTCTCCGTTTGGTATGTAGTTCACCCTAAACATAGTCCCAACTGTTACTTCTCTATGTTATGTCATAGAGAGCAACTTGTCAAACGAAACAGGTGTTATCAGTCATTATTTTTATTTAATTACTGTTTCATGGTATAGGCATGGGATTAAACAGCTATTGGTAAGATGGAAGGGGCGGCGTAAGCCAGGGAGGGATGGAGCAGGGGAAGCGCGGCATAGGGGAGGACGGCACACCATCTCTTTTTCAGTCTTTGCGAAAAATCGGCAATTTCACTTACAGAATGTGGAATCCGTAGGGCAAAATCGCCATGGATGGCGATTTTAGGAGCCAAGCGGCATGGATGCCGCCCTGGCTCCGACCCGACCGCCCTGAAAACCCATCTACATTCTGTTAGTGAAATCCGATTTTGAGAGGAGACTGAAAAAGAGATGGTGTGCCGTCCTCCCCTATGCCGCGCTTCCCCTGCTCCATCCCTCCCTGGCTTACGCCGTCCCTTCCATATTACCAATAGCGTCCGTCCATCCATATCCATCTATACCATCCAATAACGAAATCCCTCTTGAAAAAGTATGCCCTTATCCTCTATAATAGTTAGTTGTAACGAAAAAGAAAATCGTGAGGTTTACAGAGTATGGATATTATACTGAAATTGAAAGAAGAACTTAAGGTAGAAAAATGGCAGGTGGAAGCTGCGGTCAAGCTGATCGACGAGGGCAATACGATTCCCTTCATCTCCCGTTACCGCAAGGAGGCTACCGGTTCTTTAAATGACGAAGTGCTGCGAAATTTATATGAAAGGCTGAATTATTTAAGAAACCTGGAGGAGAAAAAAGAACAGGTTCTTGGAAGCATAGAAGAGCAGGGCAAGCTCACCGAAGAGCTGAAGGTCAAAATTCTGGCGGCGGAGACGCTGGTAGTGGTGGAGGACCTTTATCGTCCCTACAGACCAAAGAGGAAGACCAGGGCAAGTGTTGCTAAAGAGAAGGGGCTTGATGGTCTTGCTGAATATATTTTAAAGCAGGAGGCAGATCAGCCTTTAGAGACAGAAGCGGAAAAGTATGTCAGTGAAGAAAAAGAAGTGAAGGATGTAAAGGAGGCGCTGCAGGGCGCCAAGGATATCATCGCAGAAATGATTTCCGATGAGGCGGATTACCGTATCTATATCCGTAACATTACCACGGAGGAAGGAACGCTTGTAAGTGCGGCAAAGGATGAAAAGGCAGAGAGCGTTTACGAGATGTATTATGCTTATGAGGAGCCCATCAAGAAAGCGGCAGGGCATCGGGTGCTGGCGCTTAACCGCGGAGAAAATGAAAAGTTCCTCACGGTAAAAGTGGCTGCCCCCACAGAGCGGATTTTGCAATACCTCTGTAAGAAAGTGATTACAAAAGAAAATGAGTTCACAGATCCTGCCCTCAGGGAAGTAATACAGGATGCCTACGAGCGTCTGATTGCCCCTGCCATCGAGCGGGAAATCAGGAACGATTTGACAGAAAAGGCGGAGGATGGCGCAATTTCCGTGTTCGGCAAGAATTTGGAGCAGCTTTTGATGCAGCCTCCTATTGCGGGAAAAGTAGTGCTTGGCTGGGATCCCGCCTTCCGTACAGGCTGTAAGCTGGCGGTGGTGGATGCCACGGGCAAGGTGCTGGATACCAAGGTCATTTATCCCACTGCGCCTCAGAATAAGGTGGAAGAATCCAAGGCAGAGTTAAAGAAACTGATCAAGAAATATGGGATTTCTCTTATCAGTGTAGGAAACGGAACGGCATCTAGAGAGTCGGAGCAGGTAATCGTAGACTTGATTAAAGAACTGGATACGCCGGTGCAGTATGTGATTGTAAATGAAGCGGGCGCTTCTGTTTATTCTGCCAGCAAGCTTGCCACGGAGGAGTTTCCCAATTTTGATGTGGGGCAGAGGAGCGCGGCATCCATTGCAAGAAGGCTGCAGGATCCCTTGGCAGAGCTGGTTAAGATCGATCCCAAGTCCATCGGCGTGGGGCAGTACCAGCATGATATGAATCAGAAGAAGTTAGGAGAAGCCCTCGGCGGAGTGGTGGAGGATTGTGTGAATAAGGTGGGAGTGGACTTGAATACCGCTTCTGCATCCCTTTTGGAATACATATCCGGCGTGTCAAAGGCAATCGCCAGAAATATTGTGGACTATAGAGAACAGAACGGACGCTTTTCAAGCCGCGCCCAGCTCATCAAGGTGCCGAAACTAGGTCCAAAGGCATATGAGCAGTGCGCAGGTTTCCTTAGAATCCCGGATGGGGACAATCCTCTTGACGCCACCAGCGTGCATCCGGAATCTTATGAGGCTGCCATGAAGCTGCTTGAGAAGATGAACCTTACCATGGAGGATGTGCGTTTTGCACAGAAGCAGGCGGCAAAGAATAAAGGGACTCTCAAGAAAGAGGCGTCTGCCCCCAGAAAGGAGCAAAAGAGCAGACAGCAGAAGGTAGTGATTCGCAACACCAATACTGCCATGGGCAAGGCATTAGCGGCAGCTATGGGTGGTATGACCATGGCAATGGAAGAGCCGGCAGGCGGAAAAGATGCGAAGAACGGACAGGCAGGAACGAAGATGAGTGCGGCAGCGGAGAATACGGCGGTAAGCACCCTTGAGAAAAAGATCAAGGACAAAAAGAAAATGGCACAGGAGCTTGGCATCGGTGAGATTACACTTACAGATATCTTAAAAGAGCTGGAGAAGCCATCCAGAGACCCTAGAGAAAATATGCCGGCACCCATCTTGCGAAGCGATGTGCTTGATATGAAGGACCTAAAGCCGGGTATGATTTTAAAGGGAACCGTCCGCAATGTCATTGATTTCGGGGTATTTGTGGATATCGGCGTCCATCAGGACGGACTGGTGCACATTTCCCAGATTACAGACCGTTTCATCAAGCATCCTTTAGAAGCTGTCAGCGTAGGCGATATTGTGGATGTGCAGGTGCTCACCGTGGATGTGGCAAAGAAAAGGATCGGGCTTACTATGCGTCTGAATCAGGATAAGAGCAAGACCAAGTAATTTGAAAGGGCGGCAGGAAGCCTCCCCTAAGGACAGAAGTCCTTGCAATTTAGCATCAAGAGAGGCACAAATCAGTTTAAAAGTATGTACATGAAGGCATACAATCCTTTGAAAAGGATGCGTATGCCTTTTTTGCTTTTGTAGTCCGTTATTTGGTTTTTTCAGATTAATAAATATTTTTAGGAGGCATAAATGAAGAGAAGATATGCTTTTTTACTTTGTATCATTATGAATTTTGTACTGACAGCATGTGCCGGGACAGCAGTGCCTGGAGATGCCGCATCCGGTACACAGGGCAAGGGATTGGAAGATGACAACGGGGAATCGGTGCTGGTCTATGGCAGCGGTGATTATACCAGAATCAATCCGGCAATGGATGAGCATGGGGAGATCAATTGCCTGATTTTTGACGGTCTTACGGCGCATAACGGCGAAAATGAAGTGGTTCCTGCCCTTGCAAAAAGCTGGGAGTTTGACGACCAGTCCTGTACCTATACCTTTCATCTTAATGAAGGCGTCAAGTGGCATGACGGTGAGCCTTTTACGGCAGAGGATGTGAAATTCACAATAGAGACCATTATGGATCCAGAAAACGGGTCAGAGAACAGCCCTAATTATGAGGATGTGGAAGAGATAGAGATCCTTGATGATTATACCATCAGATTTCAGCTGGCAGCGCCCAACGTTGCGTTCTTAGACTATATGACCATGGCGGTACTGCCCGAGCATCTGCTCCTGGGTGAAAATATGCAGGAGTCGGATTTTTTTCGCAGCCCGGTGGGGACAGGTCCTTATAGATTGGAAAGCTGGGATGTGGGGCAGGCGATTACTTTGGTAAAAAATGAATCTTATTTCCGAGGCGTTCCAAATATTGATAAAGTCATCTTCAAAATCGTTCCGGACGATCATGCCAAGGCGGTGCAGATGGAATCCGGCGAGCTGGATTTGGCACTTTTGACGCCTCAGGATGCGGCAGGCTTTGCAGACAGAGAAGGTTATACCTGCTATAGGATGAAGACCTCTGATTATCGGGGGATTCTGTTTAATTTTGGAAATGCATATTGGCAAGAAAACAGGGATCTCATACCTGCCGTGTGTTATGCCATTGACCGGGAGGCGATTGTGGATGCCATCCTTCTGGGGCAGGGGATCTCTGCCTACGGTCCTTTGCAGCGTAATATTTACAATAATGAAAATGTGGAGCGTTATGCGTATGCGCCGGAAAAGGCGGCGGAAGTGTTGGAAAACGCCGGGTGTATAAAGAATGAAGAAGGATTTTATGAAAGGGACGGAAAGACCATTGGCTTTGTCATCAGCGTAGGGGCTGGGGATCAGGTCCGCATCGATATTGCACAGGCTGCCGCCCAGCAGCTGCGGGAGGCAGGGATCGACTGCAGCGTTGAGATTCCTGCACAGGTGGACTGGGGTGGGCAGATGGCTTACCTGATCGGGTGGGGCAGCCCTTTTGACGCTGATGACCACACTTATAAGGTGTTCGGGACAGGCAAGGGAGCCAATTACAGCAGCTATTCCAATGAAAAGGTGGATCAGTATCTGATACAGGCGCGCCGGTCAGACGACCCTGCTGTGCGGAGAGATGCCTATGGCCGATTCCAGGAGGAGCTGGCAAAGGATCCGGCTTTTGCTTTTATCTGTTATGTGGATGCCAACTACGTGGCGGATTCCAGAATTTCCGGTATTTCCCAAGATACGGTGATGGGACACCACGGCGTTGGGATTTTCTGGAACATTTCAGAATGGACCATTTCATAATGGGAGATTTGAGAACAAGATATTTCACAGTAGACGGCAAAGGGAAATAAGCGTATGTCAAGTTTGTTGGAAATACAAAATTTATCTATAAGCTTTCATACTCCCCGGGGAGAAATAGAGGCTGTACGGAATATCAGCTTTTCACTTTCCGAGGGGGAAGTGCTTGCGGTGGTAGGTGAGTCGGGATGCGGAAAGAGCGTCATGTGCAAGGGAATCATGAAGCTGCTTCCTGCCTGCGCACAAATAAAATCGGGAAGGATTTTGGTAAACGGCAAGGATATCACCGGATATGGCGAAAGGGAAATGTGCAATCTGCGAGGGTCTTTCTTTTCCATGATCTTTCAAAATCCCATGACGGCCTTAAATCCGACCATGCCTGTGGGAAGGCAGATTGGGGAGGCGGTCAAGCAAAAGCAGCCGGGTATTTCTAAAAAGGCATTGCAGGAGAGGGTGCTGGAGCTGATGCAGCTGGTGGGGATAGATTCGCCCAAGGAACGGATGAAGCTGTATCCCCATCATTTTTCCGGCGGCATGCGGCAGCGCAGCGTGATGGCAATCGCCCTTGCAGGCAATCCGCGTATTTTGTTTGCGGACGAGCCCACGACGGCGCTGGATGTGACGATTCAGGCGCAGATTCTGGATCTGCTTCGCGAAGTACAGCAAAAGCTGGGAACCGCCACGATTTTTGTAACCCATGATATGGGGGCGGTGGCAAGGGTGGCGGACCGGGTGGCAGTGATGTATGCCGGAAAAATCGTGGAGATCGGCACAGCGGAAGAAATTTTCTATGACCCAAGGCATCCTTATACATGGGGGCTTATGCAGTCTCTCCCCGCATTTTCAAGGGGGAAGGAGACACTGCACACCATACCGGGCATGCCCCCTACGCTGATCCATCCGCCTAAAGGGGATGCTTTTGCCTGCCGCAACGAATATGCGCTGGCAATCGATTATGAGGAGGAACCGCCCATGTTCCCTGTTACAGACACACATTATGCCGCCACATGGCTTCTTGATGCGCGCGCGCCCAAGGTGACGGCGCCGGTGGGGAGGGGAAGGAAATGAGTGCAGAGATGGGCAAAGAAATCTTATTGGATGTGCAGCATCTTTCCTATCACTTTCCGCTGACGAAAAAGATGGAAATAAAAGCGGTGGATGATGTTTCCTTTAAAATACGCAAGAGGGAAATCTTTGGTCTGGTGGGGGAATCGGGATGCGGAAAGTCCACCCTTGCGCGCTGCATTATGAATGTTTACAAATCTAAGGGTGGCAGTATCTTTTATAAGGGGCTTAATGTGTGCGATGCCGGGACCTTTCGCAAGAATCAGAAAATGCTGCAGACCAGCCGTCAGATGATCTTTCAGGATTCGGATTCCAGCTTAAATCAGCGCATGAAGGTCTGCGATATCATTACGGAACCATTGAAAATACAGCATATTACGCCCAAAAGAGGTTCTATGAGGGCGGAGGCGGAATTTCAGATGTACTATGTAGGACTGGATGCAGCGTATCTGGACAAATACCCGGGGGAGCTTTCCGGAGGACAGAGACAGCGTGTGGCAATTGCCAGGGCGCTTGCCATGGAGCCGGAGCTGCTTGTGGCAGATGAACCCATTGCATCACTGGATGTGTCTATTCAGGCGCAGATTGTAAATTTGTTCAAGCATCTTCAGAAGGAACATGGGTTTTCGTTTCTTTTCATTGCCCATGACCTTGCCATGGTAGAATTTCTATGCGACCGCGTGGGCGTGATGTATCGGGGAAAGCTGGTGGAAGTCGCTAAAGCTGGGGATTTATTTGGAGATCCCAGGCATCCGTACACCAAGGCGCTTTTGTCGGCGATTCCGGTTCCTGATCCGGTAATAGAGCGTGCAAGAAAGCGGATAGAATTTGATGAGAAGGATTTTTGCTGTGAAGGGACGCTTGTAGAGATTTCTCCGGAACACTTTGTGCTGGAAAGGGGGAAAGAAGGGTGATAAAGAAAATTTTGTTTTTTTGTATCAGCGTATGGTTTTTATCCGCCCTGCTCTTTTTTATCTCCCGTTTAGCGCCGGGGGATCCGCTGGTGTCTTATTATGGAGAACGTGCGGAGAAGATGAGTGTTAAGGAGCGGGAATGGGCGGAAGAGCAGCTGGGATTGGATGAACCTATCTTTGTGCAGTATATTCGCTGGCTTGAAAATGCAATTCATGGAAATTTTGGAATTTCTTATAAGTATAAAATGGATGTAGTAGAAGTCATCGGCGCCAGAATCGGAAATACATTGATTTTGGGAGGCATAGGCTTTGTGCTGATTTTTGGGCTTGCCATGGTACTTGGCATCTTGTGCGCATGGTATGAGGACCGCCTGCCGGACCGGATCATCTGTCAAATAGGCACGGTTACAAGCTGTATACCGGAATTTTGGCTGTCTTTGCTCTTGATCTTAATTTTTGCGGTAAACCTGCGATGGCTGCCCAGCAGCGGCGCCTATGCAGTCGGGGAGGCAGACAATATAGAAAGCCGCTTTCGGCACCTGATTCTGCCTATGACGGTGGTGGTGACGGGGCATTTATGGTATTACGCCTACATGATCCGCAACAGGATTCTGGAGGAGGTCAGGGCAGACTATGTTCTGCTTGCAAGAGCAAAGGGCTTAAGAAGGCGGAGCGTGATGTTCAGGCACTGCCTGCGCAATGTGATGCCTGCCTATTTGAGCATCATGGCAATCTCGGTTCCCCATATTTTGGGAGGAACCTATATCGTTGAGATGGTTTTTTCCTATCCTGGAATCGGCACGCTCCTTTATGAAAGCGCACGGTACAAGGATTATAATCTTTTGATGCTGCTGGGTATTCTCTCCGGAATCGCAGTGATTTTCTGCAACATGCTTTCTCAGATTATAAATGAAAAAATTGATCCCCGGATGAAGGCGGATGATGCGGTCAGGGAGGTGGAAGGCAGATGAGCGGGGCGTTTGAATTGGCAGGGATGCGGCAGTTGCCGAAGGAGGAGCCTGCCCAAAAAGAGAAATGGTATAAGGGTAAGCCGATTGTTGCAGCAGTGGTGCTCATGCTTATTTTGTGGGGATGCCTGTGCTGCAATTTGATCATGACAAAGGATCCTGTTTATATGGATCTGGCAAATTGTAATGTTCCGCCCTGCAAAGAATTTCTTTTTGGAACAGACACCATGGGCAGGGATATCTTTTCCATGATCTGGTATGGAGGAAGGATATCCTTGGTTATCGGAATTGTGGCAGCCTTTATTTCTACGGCGGTCGCCATCATTTTCGGGGCAGTCAGCGGCAGCGCGCCTAAGTGGATGGATGGACTGATGATGCGGCTTACAGACATACTGATCAGCATACCGGGGCTTTTGGCGGTTGTTTTGATACAGGCAGTTTTGGGCAGGGCGGATATACTTGGTCTGTCGTTTGTGATAGGCATTACAAGCTGGACTGCCATTGCGAAGGTGGTGCGGACCGAGACGAGAAGGCTGCGGGGGAGCGATTATGTGACTGCTTCTAAATGCATGGGCGGCAGTTTCTTTCATGTGCTCTTTCATCATCTTGCGCCCAACTTTATTTCCTCCATCATGTTTATGGTGGTTATGAATATCCGCAGCGCGATGATTGCGGAAGCGACTTTGAGTTTCATGGGAATCGGGCTTCCGGTGGGGGTGATTTCCTGGGGAAGCATGCTTTCTTTGGCGGAGCAGGCGCTTTTGAGCAATGCATGGTGGATGATCGTGATTCCGGGTGCCTTTTTGATCGTTACGTTGTTGTGTATGACCAGTATTGGAAATTACATGCGTAAAAATGTGAGCAGGAGACATAGTAATTTATAGGTTGGGCATGCCCGGACGAAAAGTTGAAATTAAATTTCTAATTTTCTTGCTTTTTATACGAAAACGTATTACAATAATTTCGGTAAATATAGAAAAGTTCTTCGGGGCAGGGTGAAATTCCCTACTGGCGGTATAGTCCGCGACCCATGCGTTTTCGCCGTACTGCAGGCGGCAGAAATGAATGGCTGATTTGGTGCAAGTCCAAAACCAACAGTAAAGTCTGGATGAAAGAAGAAACAGATTGTTTCAGCTGGAAGCTGAAGCGATTATGCAAGATGTGAAAGATTGTGCCCCGGATACTTCTAATGGTATCCGGGATTTTTGCTTGTTGCAGGAAGAACCTTTCTAAAAATCTGGCAGAAAGCCAAATACCGCGTGCACGGACTGTGCGTGTAAATTACATGTGCAAGCCATTTGTGCAACCGTGTGGGCGGAAGATTTTAGGAGGAAAATGAAATGAATAATGGATTATGGACGAGTGTAAAGGACAATGTTGTATTTGTGCTGGTATCGGTGGGAATCGCAATTGCCTTGTTTGGGATTGCGTATCTGGCGGAGAAGTTGATTAAAAAGAAGCACAATGACACAGAGCGGATTCTCACGACCCGCAAGATGGCGATGATTGGTGTGTTTTCGGCAGTGGCAATGGTGCTTCATATCTTTGACTTTCCGGTTTTCTTTGCACCGCCTTTTTACAAGCTGGATTTCAGTGAGCTTCCGGCGCTGATCGGCACTTTTGCCTTTGGTCCGGTGGCAGGCGTCATGATTGAGTTCTGCAAAATAGTATTGAAGCTCTTCATCAAGGGCACCAGCACGGCGTTTGTGGGGGATCTGGCGAACTTTGTGATTGGATGCAGCTTTATATTGCCGGCGTCAATTATTTACATGTTTAAGAAAACGAAGAAAAATGCGATTGTAGCTTCTGCCACAGGAACCATGATCATGACTGTATTCGGAACCATGTTCAATGCAATCTATCTGCTTCCGGCGTTTGCTTCTCTTTATGGGATGCCGCTGGATGTGATTGTTGGAATGGGAACTGCCATCAATGCCAATATTACCAATGTGACTACACTGGTGCTCTTTGCAGTGGCGCCTATGAATCTGCTGAAAGGATGCAGTGTATCTGTGGCGACGGTATTAGTGTATAAAAAGCTCAGCCCTGTTTTGAAGGAAGGAAGAATCAGCAAAAGGGCAAAGGCTGTGGAAGAAGGATAAGAAAGAGGGAAAAAACGCTCTTGCAAAATATAGTAAGCGGCTCCTGTTAGGGAACCGCTTACTATATTTTATATGCTATAATTAAATCTGCTGCCGTTTTCTGACATCTGTTCCGCTTTTATTTTGTCCCAATTCACAGCACTTATTTTTTCAAACAGTTCTTCTATACTGTCTGCCTGAACGACTGTGCGCTTGGTATCTGTACCGCTCTTTACATAACTTTGAATCTCTTTTCCGGTACGTTTTTCTTCCCGGGCTTTTTCAATGCGTTCCCTTTGTTTTGCGCTTGATTTCTCCAGTTCGGCAAAGAAACTTGTTGTGCCGTCATCATGGAAAGCAATACCAATCTTAGTTATTGCAGTGTCTGCTGCGCCTTCCTTGCCAAAAGCCCGCTCAAATCCATACTTCCGGTTTATTTCATCGGACATACGGACAGCACCTTCTATTCCTCTCATTTTTTCATTCAGATACTTTTCATCGGAAGCCATCTTCTCAAGTTCTTCGCTGGAAAAGAGAACCGAAAATTCTTTTGTCCCTTTGGAAAGGGTCTGTTCCTTTGCTTTATCCACATATCCAACTGTCTGTTGATAAGCGCCTACTTGTACCATGATTTCCATCCTTTCTTAATTTAGATAAGTTATTAGGCAATTCTTATCCTTACACATGTCATAAATATTTTACGCACTGTCTATATAGAATCTTTTATAGTATATCGTCATTTTCATGCTTTTTTTAGCGCTCGCAATCCTAAATTTTTTTTGATTTTTCAGGCTGAAAATGTTGGCTTGTGTAAAATATTGACTTAATATATAATGAATAATGGTATTCATAATTTTGATTACACGATAAATTAAGAAAAAAGCTGACAGCTGCATAGGGAGGGAGATATGGAAAAGATGAAGGCAGAAATGAAAGTGGATAAGAAGAAGTTATTGATGAACATAGCGCTGAGGAGCATATTGTTCATCATAGTGGGAATGGTGCCTGTTTTTAATCAGAGCGCAAACAAAACGGCAGAAATTGCAATTATCGTTATATTAATAGCATTGCTTGTGTTTGCATTATTTCCGCTGGTTCACTTAAAGGATGTACTGATTTATTATGATGACAAGATCGTGCTTGGAAAGAAGCAGATTACATTTAATAATCCTGAGGAGATTCAGTGGAGCAGGCAGAAAATGTATTTTTTGGGAACAAGGACAAGGATTTGCAATTCGGTTGCTGCCCAAAGGCAGTCTTTTATGGACTTTATGCTGAACTCGAATATGATAGACGTTACCTATATGAAGGATGCAAAAGATACATTTATAAAGTGCTATTTAAATCAGTGACAAGAATTTATGCGGAAGCGTCACAAATTCTATGATGGCGGAGCGAAATTGGATGGTTTGCCCGCCTTCTTTATGTAAAACGTTTCGGAATGGAGGAAAAAATGGAACATCCGGTGCTAATGTTTTTTGGTGTATTTGCAGTTGGTGTATTAGTTATTTGGATTAAATCACTTTTCGACGAGAAAAAAGGGATAGACAGTCCTGAAAAGCGGAAAATCGAGGAGATTCTTCAAAAGATCATGCAGGAGAACAAAGAATTTGGAGAATATGTTTCTGTATATGCTTACCAGAGGGAGGACCACGCAAGAAGCTCCAGATGCTGGTATTATGCTATTGCGCTCACGGCAGAAAAAATGTATGTGGTTCCCCTGACCTTCGGAGATAAAGAAATCGGACACGCGAAGGCAGTCGTGATAGAAAAGGACTGGGTAGATAAAATTGATACAGGAAAGCCGGGCGGACCATACTATTGTATTAAATGTATGGACAACAATGGCAAAGTTATATTGGATTTCAGATTAGAAGAGAAGAATACGAAACTGGATAAAACATACCCTGTCAACATCGTTCAGGTGGAAGAAGCGCGGGCGTTTATGCAGATATTGGAGCAGTGGAAGCAGAAATAGCAGAATTTAGGATGTAGTATCGGCGGCATTCCATCCTTCTTCCACAGCCCAATTTTGCATTTCCATATACATATTCCCTTTTAAATCTTCAAACTTAACCCATACCAGTTTATGGTCATTCTCAATGGGCTCCTGTATTTTTTCCAATAATTCTCCTGCATAATAGGATTGAATCGGGTGAAAATATCCAATCTGGGGAGCCCTATAATACGTTTCGGCGGAGCCAATCTTATGTTTAATGCATACGCTATAGCCGGTTTCTTCCATGCATTCACGCGCGATGCATGCCGCGTCGGATTCGCCTTCATCCAGACCGCCGCCTAAAAGGAAATAGCCCTTGTCTGTCTGGACAACGCCAATAGAACCGTCCTTGATTGGAATGAGATAGGCGCCTTTTCTATGAGTGTATGGAACATCTTCTTTTTTCCCGAATATTTTGTGCATTTTCCAGTCTCCTTTAGATAAGTAATGCGACCGTGACAAATGGTGATTTTTATTGCTATTCCATCTGTTCACCGATATAATTAATTATAAACATAAGAAAAATAGATTGCAACGAAGAAGCGGAGGTTTTCTGATTGACCGTAACAGAGCTTTTGAAAGAGAAAGTAACTGCCGCATAGAAGGAGAAAGGATTCATGCAGGAGAGCAGATTATTTAAGATCATGTACCACCTGCTTGCGAAAGGACAGGCGACGGCGCCGGAACTAGCACAAAAATTCGAGGTATCGGTGCGGACGATTTATAGGGATATCGATGCGCTAAGCGGCGCCGGTATCCCCATTTATACGGAGACGGGGCGAAACGGCGGAATCAATCTGATGCCGGATTTTGTTCTGGATAAAGCGGTATTGTCCAAGGAAGAAAAGGATGAGATCCTTGCCGCGCTGCAAAGCGTAAATGTGGCAAAAAATACCGGCAGCAGCGATATCCTGCAGAAGCTTTCGGCAGTGTTCTCTTCCCATTCGGAGAACTGGCTCGAGGTGGATTTCTCCAGATGGGGAGACATAAAACAGGACAATGAGAAATTTGAATTGCTGAAATCAGCCGTCATTTATCATAAAAATGTGAGGATACGATACGCGGACAGCTATGAAACAATCAGTGAAAGAGTCATACAGCCCCTTAAGCTTTGTTTTAAAGCAAAGGCATGGTATTTGAAAGCGTTCTGTACCCACAGGCAGGATTACCGTATATTTAAACTGAACCGCATTTTGTCTTTAGAAGTTCTGGAACAAGTTTTTTCGGACCGTGTCTTCCCGGAGCGTGAAGAGGAGGGAGAAGAAGGATGTCGTGAGATTATCCTCCGCTTTCCGAAAGAAATGGCATACCGTGTCTATGATGAATTTGAGGAGGCGCAGGTGAAGCGGCAGCAAAATGGAGACTTAATTGTTTCGGCAAAAATGCCGGAAGATGCATGGCTGACCGGATTTCTGCTCTCATTTGGTCCCCAGGTGGAAATATTGGAGCCTGCCTGTCTGAAGGAGACTTTGGCGGAACAGGCAAGATTGATTTTTGAAAAAAATCGGATGCCATAAAAGAAACCCTGACATAAGGTGTCAGGGTGAGGCTGGTAAACTGATATAAAGTGAGTGTTAAATATTTGTTTACAGAGAGGAAAAGAATTATGGCAAGACCAACATCAAAAACAGATCTGTTAAATGCGGCGGAAGCAAATTATGAAGAATTGAAGGCGCTGATTGCATCGCTTACGGAAAAAGAATTATCTACTCCCTTCCAGTTTGATGACAGCAAGAAGGAGGCGCATTGGAAAAGGGACAAAAATCTTCGGGATGTGCTGATTCATCTTTATGAGTGGCATGGGCTTTTGCTGGACTTTGTCACATCCAACCAGGCGGGAATCAGCAAGCCCTTTTTACCCAAACCTTATAATTGGAAAAATTACGGGAAGATGAACGAGTGGTTTTGGCAAAAACATCAGGATACTACATTGGAAGAGGCAAAGGCGATGCTGGAAGAGTCTCACGGGAAAGTGATGGATTTGACGGAAAACTTAACAAATGAAGAGCTCTTTTCAAAAGGAATTTTCCCGTGGGTGGGGAATAACGCGCTGGGCGCCTATTTTGTCTCCAGCACGGCAAGTCATTACACTTGGGCGATAAAGAAGATAAAGGCGCACAGGAAGAATTGTAAGGCGCTTGTTTGACGAAACCATTTCTTTATATTATGATAAGGAAAAATGAATGGCAAGGAAGGGCAGCACAAATGGAACAATTGATCAACATAGGATTTGGAAACTTTGTAAATCGTTATAAGATTATCGCAGTCATCAGCCCGGATTCAGCGCCGGCGAAGCGCATGATCCAAAACGGCAAGGATCAGGGAACGGTGATTGATGCCACCCAGGGAAGGCGTACAAGGGCAATTATCGTGATGGAAAACGCCAACATTGTGTTGTCCGCAGTATTGCCGGAAACCATTGCGGGCAGGTGTGTACAGACGCAGCCCATTGCCGGGCAGTGATGCGGCAGACCGCCGGGCAGAGGGAACTATTTTCAGACAGAAAATCCAGTGAGGATGTCAGGGTATGGAAAAAAGAAACATGGGACCAAAGCACAAGCAGATCAAAGAAGATATTGTGGAAGATATTTTGGGTGGGGTTTACGAGCCAGGGGATATGATTCCCAAGCAGAGCGATTATGCCAAGGAGTATAACGTGAGCCGGTTGACCGTGCGAAAGGCAATCGATGATCTGGTGGCAAAAGGAATTTTGCGCACAGAGAAGGGAAAGGGGACCTTCGTCCAGGAAATCGCTACCAAGGCGTACAGTTACCGCAGGGTGGCGGGATTTAGCTCTAACGTGGTCTCCAAGACGGCAAAGGCGCACTCGAAGGTGATCGAAATCAAAGAGATCAAGGCGGATAAAGCCCTTGCATCCTATCTGCAGATTGCAGAAGGGGGCAAGGTGGTGATGATTGGCAGGCTACGATATTTAAATGAGGTCTGCGTGGCATTTCAGAAGTCCTTTCTGCCGGGAGAGCGGGTTGCTGGAATCGATTTTGAGCAGGAAAATCTGAATGAATATTCTTTATATGATGTGTTACAGAGAAAGGCGGGACTGGTGCTCAGCTATGTGGACGAGCGGTTCCGCGCGATTCGGGCGGATGAGGAGCTTTCCTCTTACTTTAAGGTGGAAGAGGGGGATCCTATTTTGTATGTGAGAAGAGTGACTTATGATTCGCATGATGTTCCTATTGAATATTGTAAGGATTATGAGAGCTCGGATGTTAATGGGATTTGGGTGAGGTCGATTAGTATTGATTAGATTGGTTGACGATGAAGAAAGGTTTGGTTATAATAAAATTATAATTTAGATTAGACGGATCTTGAGAGAAGCATATAATGTTTTAGGAAGGAGCTATCGTTATGGCATATATTGAGAGAGCGGCAGAGGATGCGGTTGTAAGAATTTCAAAAATGTTTCCGGTTCTTTTGGTTACAGGTCCCAGACAGGTGGGGAAAACGACTTTGCTGCAGAAACTTTCTGATGAACAGAAGGAAGAAGGGATAGAGCGGAAATATGTGACTTTGGATGATCCTGATGTGAGGTATCTGGCAAAAACGGATCCGGCATTGTTTTTGCAAAGATATGAGCCACCAGTGCTGATTGACGAGATTCAGTATGCAACGGAATTGCTGCCTTATATTAAAATGCGTGTGGACCGGTCTAAGCGGAAGGGGGATTTTTGGATTACAGGTTCGCAGATTTTCAGGCTTATGGAGAATGTAAGTGAAAGTCTTGCCGGACGTGTGGGAATTGTAAATTTGTTGGGGCTGTCCGATGCAGAAGTTTATCAGACGCCAAGTGCGCCCTTTACTACAGATACCGAGGGGTTGATGCAGCGAATGGCGGTAAAGAAGCCTCTGGGGCTTAATCAGATTTATCAGCGGATATTTAGAGGTTCCATGCCGGAGCTTTACGCAGATGAGAATATTGACGGGGAAACTTATTACCGTTCTTATATAGATACCTATTTACAGCGGGATATAAGGGATCTGACACAGGTTGCGGATGAAATGCAGTTTTACAATTTCATGACTATTGTTGCCGCACATACATCAAAACCGGTGGTATATGAGGAACTGGCGAATATGGCAGGCATTTCAGCGCCTACGGCGAAAAAGTGGCTGTCGATTTTGATATCTTCTCATATTGTCGCGCTTGTTCCGCCATATCATAACAATGTGCTGAAACGTGTTGTAAAGATGCCTCTTCTTCACTTTTTGGATACTGGTCTGGCAGCCTGTCTTTTGAAATGGGGGAATGCAGAAGCACTGGAAAGAGGCGCTATGTCCGGTGCTTTTTTTGAAAGTTATGTTTTTTCTGAGATTTATAAAAGCTATCTGAATGCGGGAAAAGAACCTCCCATTTTCTATTACCGGGATAAGGATCAGAAAGAGATTGATCTGCTTATTTATCAAAATGGTGTGCTGTCGCCGATTGAGATCAAGAAGGCAGCTTCGCCGGGGAAAGCAGCAATTAAGAATTTCCATGTTTTGGAGCCGGCAGCATCGGCGGAGGCATTTGGGGGATTAGAAGCACTGAAAGTGGAGATTGGAACGGGAAGCGTTATCTGCATGGCAAACGATTTGCTTCCTGTGGATGAGAGAAATTGGTATGTGCCGGTCTGGCTGATTTAGTTATAGTAATTTAAACCGCAGCTTTTGGGAGAAACCCTGAAAGCTGCGGTTTTCGGTTCACAATAAGTTGGCTGATTGACAGGAAAAAGCATTATTTAGTATCCCCAGGACAGTTCTTCCTCATCTAACCAGGCGTCCTCGATGCCCAGTTCCTTTGCGTATTGTGTGATTAACTCGTCAATTTCCTCTTCTGAAACAAAGCGCATGCCTTTTTGCTCGCACAAGGATATATATTCCTGGCATAGAGAGTCGATGGATGTATCGTAGGAATGCATGACATAGTAGTCTGCGCCATTTATCTGGTAATGTGTGACATCGGCATCGGGGTCGACGGAGCTAAAGACGGTGTCATAAATTTCTCCCTCTAAATCTCTAATCCATAAGCCGCCCAATTGTTGGGCATAATATACAGGATGCAGATTGCTGCTGCCATCCAGATATTCCAGACCGAAGATATGATCGCCTGCTCCGGCAGAACCGCTGCTTGGGATGCATCCGTGGTAGTGGGGCTCTGTATAACTTCTTGCCCACGATTCACAGGAATATACGACTTCGGGTGTGCCGGTGCTGCAGGTAATGATCATGATTAAATTGCTCATATCTTCGGGCGAATAAATATCAAGACCTGTAAAACGGATGGCAAGCTCTTCCACACCGTCCCCGCCGCAATCCAGATAAGCATGTTCCACATAGGGGCGGCGGTCGGTTCCTTCCAGATAGGTGTTGGTAAGTTCGTTTACGATATCGTTCAGGCTCCATTCAGATTGTTGGCGGTCAGTGTACCATGCGTCTTCCCGTATTTGTACGGTTTCCTTCCCGGCGAGGAAACGTCTATAGAAGGACAGGGGGCTGTCAAAATCGTTAAAGTGGTATGTGACAGAAGAAAACGTCTCTTCATAGCGGTAGTCGCCCCACATTTCCAGATGCAGGAGCGTTTCATATCCGTCCATCTCTGCGATGCCTTGGTAGATATCTGCGTCTTCCTGTAAGGCGGCTTCGCTGTCTAAATCAATTCCATATGCGTCAAAAAGCTCTGCGATACGCTGGAAATAATGCTCCAGCTGATTGCCCTCCTCATCCAAGTACATTACAGTCTCGTCATAAATGACTTCCTCATTCACCAGTTTTCCCTCCGGGTCATATTGATAAGCGGTATAGGCGAAATCCGAAGAACCGCCTGCCGTCTGTTCAATGGTCAGAGCAGGAAGCAGCTGGCTGCCGTCATAACGGTACAATCTGGCGTTTGTATCGGAAAAATCAAAGATAATGCCGTAATGACTTTCATGGCAGAACAGGTAAGGTGTTCCGTCTGCATGAAATAAAGACCAGGAAAGATCGAACCCGTCCATGTCTGAGTAACGTTCTTGAGAATAGGCAGCTGCCTGACGGACTTCGTTGTTCTCCGCTTCGTAAATGTAGAATGTGATATCTTCTTCGGTCAGAAGAAAGACCAGCAGTTCTTCGCTTCCGTCCTGATCAAGGTCGTAGATTTTGGCATCAGATATGCCGGCGGAAGCTGTCCAGAATTGGTTTTCTGATTCTACCGCATATACGTTGTCATAATCAAAGATTTTGGTCTGCGCGCCCAGATTAGCAGAGCCATATTGAGGAATCAGATTTGTCTCCAGATAGTCTTGGAGCAGTTCAGCTGCCGCAGAGTCAGAAGGGGTGTCTTCTTTGCCATCAGTTTCTTGAATAGGTGCTGCTTCGTTTTCGGTCTTGCTTTCCTCTTCTGCACTTTCCGAGGCAACGGTTTCTTGCGTGCGGTCATTGTTCCTCGTTGTGAAATAGAATACACTGCCTGCTACGACTGCGGCAGATAGGATGACTGCGGAAACAATGCCGATGAAAACCGGGGAAATACCTTTCTTTGGAATTGCAGGTGCGGATATTTCCGGAGACGGTGTGCCGGAAGACGTGCCGGCATGCACCGGGGTTCCGCAATAATTACAGAAATTGGCGTGATCATTTATTTCTTTACCGCAATTTGAACAAAACATTTGAATCCTCCAGTATACTTATCTTTTTTGTAGTTGGTATGGGTTTATTATGGCATGCTTTTACGGTTTGGTCAACATAAGAGGACTCTGGGGAGGGGCGTGTTTCATGATAATAGCATATGGCACCTGCAAAAATTAAGTAAGCATAAAATAGTAAGAAAAAGAGAGAAAATATAAGGAAAAATGGAGAATACCATGGCATTTTGCTGGAATAATCCGTGTACGATTTGCGATAGAGAAGGCTTTTATATAAAATAAGATTTAAGAAAAAAGATGCGGAAGCTAAAGGAGGTGAAGTATGGAACTGAAAAAAAAGATATTCGGATGTTTATTGGGTGCAGCCGTTGGAGATGCTATGGGAGCAGCCACAGAATTGCGGACAAAGGAGCAGATTAAAGAGCGCTTCGGCGGAACTGTGCGGGACATCATTCCGCCGCCGGATGACACCTTTGCAAGAGGGGCGAAAGCAGGAAGCGTGACGGATGATTTTAGCCTGACTTATTATACAGCCCGGGCGATTCTTGACAGGAACGGCATCATCGATGAAGAGACAGCAAATCAGGCGCTTTTAAGCTGGGCGGAGGATCAGGCTTTTTATGATAAGTATGCAGGTCCCACCACGAGGGCAGCGGTGGAAAAGATCAAAGGGATAGAGACCGTCAACCCCTATGCATTTATCTGCTGTGACAATGCAAAGGCATCCAATGGTTCCGCCATGAAAATTGCCCCTGCCGGATTATTTCATCCGGGGAATGTGGAGGAGGCGGTGAAAGCAGCCATTACCATATGCAGACCCACGCACAACAACAACTTATCCATTGAAGGAGCCTGTGCCATAGCGGCAGCAGTAAGCGAAGCCTTGCGGGAGGAAAGCAATCTCTATTCCGTTGTGCAGGCAGGGTTCTATGGAGCAAAGCGCGGGGCAGAGTTATGTAAGGGAAGCTGTGCAGTTCTGGCGGGTCCCAGCGTACAAAAGAGAATGAAGCTGGCAGTGGAGATTGGGCTTACCGCGGAGAGTCTGGATGAAGCGACTACGGAGATCGCGGATCTGGTTGGCAGCGGCCTGCACGTATCGGAGGCGGTTCCGGCGGTCTTCGGTATCATCGTAGCGGCAAAGGGAGATTTAACGGAAGCAGTGATAGCAGCAGTGAATATCGGTTCCGACACGGACACCATTGCTTCTATGACCGGAGCCGTTTTGGGAGCACTGTGCGGAAGCAATGGGGAAATGGAAAAATATCTGGATCTCATCCAGTCGGTGAATGGATTTGATATTGCCGCTATGGCAGAGGATATTGCAGCCTGTGTATCGGCATGATAGGAGAAGCAGTATGAAGAAATTAGGAAAGATAGAACCCTATATATATTTATCGCCGGCACTGATTTATTTTGCGGTGTTTTCCTTTTATCCCTTTTTAAGGACCATCGGTCTGACCTTTTTCACGGTCAGTGCGGACGGAAAGGTAAAAGCGTTTGCAGGGCTGGACAATTACATTCATGTGCTTACGGACCCGGCATTTCTGCGTTCCATATGGAACACCCTTGTGTATGTGATTCTGGCATCGCCGCTGGCGATTTTCATTGCACTGATTCTTGCGGTGCTTGCCAATAAAAAGACCAGGATCTCATCGATCTATGAGACCATGTTCTCGCTGACGATGGCGATGTCAATGTCTGTCACGGCAATGATCTTTAAGATCATGTACAATCCCAATGTGGGACTGATCAATAAGCTGCTTGGGACAAAGATCAACTGGCTCAATGATGCCAAATATGCTATGGTTTCCATGAGTTTCATTTCTGTCTGGATGAATATCGGATTTAATTTCCTGTTTTTGCTTGCGGCGATCCGCGGGGTTCCGGGAGAACTTTTGGAAAGTGCCGACATTGATGGGGCGAGTCTTTACAAAAAGGTGACCAAGGTCATTCTTCCTATGATCTCACCTACCGTATTTTTCCTGATCTGTACGTCCCTTGCAAAAAATATCATTATGGCGGGGCTTCCGATTATTTTGACAGAAGGCGGTCCTAAGGGATCCACTTCAACCATGATTTATTATATGTACAAGCAGGCTTTCGGCAACATGAGCTATAATGATGCCTATGCGGCGGCAGTGATTACTTTTATATTCACGCTCATTGCAACGCTGATCAGCTTTTCCTTTGAGAAAAAGGGGGTACATTATTCATGAAAAAGAAAACGTACCAAAACATACTTTATCAGGTGGTCTGCCTGCTTGTGGGGCTGATCATCATTGCACCGATCTTGTATGCATTTTCCATTTCCTTTATGGAGCAGAGGGAGATTCTGACAAAGAAGCTGCATCTATTGCCGAATAGATTTCAGTGGGACAATTACAAAGAGGCGCTGCGGCTGACGCATCTGGTCAGATATATGCTTAATTCCTTTATTTTAGCAGGAGGCTCCAGCCTCGTGCGCGTAATCGTAGCAAGCCTGGCGGCATTTTCCTTTGCATTTTTTGAATTTAAGGGAAAGAACTTTTTGTTTATGCTGTGCATGTCCACCATGATGATTCCGGGAGATGTGGTGCTGATTACCAATTACAAGACGGTTGCATCCTTAGGGCTTACCGATACTTACTTTGGAATGATGACCATGTTTTTAGTATCGGTGATGAACATTTTTATGTTCAGGCAGTATTACCTATCCTTTTCAAAGGAACTATATGAGGCTTCAAAAGCAGACGGATGCGGGAACTTAAGGTTTTTTACCAGCATTCTGCTGCCTTTGTCAAAACCGGTCATCGCCACGGTATTCATATCTTCTTTCGTGAGCACATGGAATACTTATCTGTGGCCGATGCTGGTAACAAACAAAGATACCATGCGCACAGTGCAGGTGGGAATTACCATGCTCAACTCCAAAGACGGAGGCACGATTTACGGTCCCATCATGGCGGCATCTGTGATGGTCATGGTTCCGACCCTGATTATTTTTATCGTATTCCAGAAACAGATTGTGGGAGGCATGATGACAGGTTCGGTGAAGGGGTAAGCAATTTTAGGCAACATAAATCAATTACAAAAGGAGGAAGAAACATGAAACGATTCATCAGTCTATTAATGGCGGCAATTATGATTTTATCTTTAGCGGCATGCGGCGCTAAGGATACAGGGGAGGTCAAAGAGCCGGAAAGCACCGAAACAGCGCAGGAAGTGCAGCCTGAAGCGGACAGCCAGCAGGAGGAGGCACAGGAGCCGGCAGAGGAGTCTAAGAGGATCAGCGATGCAGATATAGAAATCAGCTTCTGGCATCACATGGAGGGCACCAACGCCAATGCCCTTGAGACCGTATGTAACAATTTCAACGATACGGTAGGAAAAGAGTACGGAATCATCGTAACACCCAGCTTCCAGGGAACCAACACAGCAGAAAAATTAAATACTCTGGCACAGGCAGGCGACTGGGTGAACTTCCCGGATATCTGCCAGGTGGCAAGCGCAGGTATTCCCACGATTTCGGGATATGACCTTTTTGTATCACCTGAGGAAATGTATGCAAAAGGGGAGAACATCATTCTTCCCAGAGAGTCCATTATTGCAAACAATGCGCGTACTTTTACCTATAAGGATGAGCTTTGCGCCATTCCTTTCAGCAACTCCACGATTCTCCTTTACTATAACAAGGGGCTCTTTGAGGCAGCAGGATTAGATCCGGAAAATCCGCCCAAGACCATTGCTGAGATGGCGGAAGCAATTGAAAAGCTGACCCAGAAGGATGGGGATGAAGTGACCACTTATGGTCTGAATGTTCAGGTAAAAAGATATCAGTTAGTCAACTGGGTAGGCGGCGAAGGCGAATACAACTTTATAGGCGACAACGAAGGCGGACGGGCAGGTCTGATGTCAAAGGTTACTTTCGGCGAAGACGGTACCCTCATGACCTATTTAGACGAGTGGGAAAAGGTTATCGCTACAGGAGGCTACAAGCCGGTGGAAGATAACATCAACGAAGAATTTGCAATGGAGCTTTCAGCAATGGCAATTATGTCTTCTGCAAGAATCGGCAAGCTGAAAGATTTGATTGGAGATGAATTTGAATGGGGAACAGCGCCCCTTCCGAAGGTGAATGCGTCCGACAAGGGCGGAACGGCAGTAGGAGGTTCCGGAATCGTTATGTTTGATAAGGGAGATGCCGATGAGCTTACGGCAACATGGATCTTCCAGCAGTATTTAGGCGGAGAAGACGCACAGTATGATTTCTGTACGGCAAGCGGATATATCCCCATGAACAAGGATCTGTACGAGACAGAAAAGATGAAGACTTATATGGCAGAAAATCCTGAAATCGTGGCAGCAGTGGATCAGCTCCTTGCATCCAACCCCAATGTACAGGAGCCTTTCGACATCGTGACCGGCGATATCAACTCCATCATAGATGAAGAGATGGTGGCATTTGCACAGGGAGAACAGGACAAGCAGACGACTCACGACAACATCGTAAATAAGTGCAATCAGAAACTTGCTGACTACGTGAAGGTCAATGCAGAATAATTGTATTTCGTGGTGATAAGAAAGGCAGACATACTATGGTTAAGATGATTGTAACAGACGTGGATGGGACCATCGTGGGAAAAGATGAGATTTTACATGACGCGATGGCAGGCTACGTAAGGCAGCTTAAGGAAAAGCAGATTGATTATACCATCGCAACAGGAAGGTGTGCCGGGCTGGTAAAAGATTATGTGGAGCAGTTGGGAATCGAGGTTCCTTATATTGCCTGCAATGGAGGGAGTGTTGTAAGAAAGGGAGAGGTTCTCGCTAAGAGAACCATCCCCCTTAAACTTTTACGGAAGATATTTGAGACGGCGGATGAGATGGGAATGGCTGTGATCTACAGCGTGGATGGGATGGAATATGCTTATAGGGAAACGCCCTTTATCCTTGCCCAGCAGGAAAGCCATAACCGTTATTTTACGCAGCCTGATTTTACGGAAGAGACGTGGGAGAATCTGGAACTGGAAAAGGTAATCGTCATGGCGGCGGTCCGGGACGGAAGCATCCATGTCATAGAAGAGTTATGCAAGGAATTGCCGCCTTCTATTGCGTATATACCCTATGGGACCAAAGCAATCGACATCCAAAGTGCGGAGGCGACCAAGGAAAATGGCGTCCGTGAGCTGGCAAGGCTGATGAATCTGTCCATGGATGAGATCCTGTTCGTAGGCGATGACCTGAATGATGTCAATATGATCCGGGCAGCAGGCATCGGCGTGGCAGTGGGCAATGCCCAGCCCGCCGCCAAGGAAGCCGCGGACTATGTGACGAAGGAAAAGTGCTATCTGGGAGTGATGGAAGCGGCGGACAAATTTACGGGGGCAGATGCATGGCGGTCAGCCATGGACAACTCTTTAAGGCGCCAGTCTTATAACCTCCCCGTTGTTTTGAAAGAACAGTTTGAGGATTTAAAAGGGCAGGTAAGGGAATTGCTTGAGGATGGCGTGTTTGAACAGGCGGAAAGGCTGATTCTTACCGGCTGCGGCGACTCCTATGCGGCAGGGCTTGCCCTGCGTTATCCCTTGGAAGAATTGACGGATTTGCCGGTAGAGCTGGTGAACGCCATGGATCTTAGCCGATATTATGAGAAAAAGCGTCTCACAGACAAGACGCTGGTGATTATAATCAGTATTTCCGGGAATGGATTCCGCATCAAGGAAATCACGGAAAAGGCAAATGCCTGCGGCGCCATGACCCTTGCCGTCACCAAGAACAAGGACTCCGATATCGGAAACAGGGCAAAGAGAGTGCTGCGGCTTCCCCTTACCCCTTTTGAGGGAGGACCCGGCAACCGTACTTATTTTTCAAGTCTGCTTGCCCTCTTGCTGTTTGGAATTGCCATGGGAGAGGCAAGGGGCGTACATGATAAGGAAAAAAGCCGGTTCTATTATGAAGAAATCAAAAAGCAGGGAGAGCTGCTTGCAGAATTTCTGCCCACTTGGGAAGCGCCTTTGTTCCAGCTGGCGAAGGACTGGAAGGAAATGACAGGCTTTGATTTCGTGGGAAGCGGCATGGAATATGGCAGTGCATGGTTTAGCCATGCAAAGATCTTGGAGATTACAGGCGCTTTTGCCATGCAGATCAATTCTGAGGAATGGTTTCACATGAACAACTTTGTGAAAGCCATCGATCGGTGCGGAACCATCTTTCTTGCATCTGTGAAAGCGCCCGGATATGAGCGCACCAAAGAGGCGGTGGGCTATAGTGTGCGGCTGGGACGTCCTACTTTGGTGATTACAGACGGAACGGAAGAAGACTTGGGGGTAAAGGTTCCCTGCATCAGAGTGCCTTCCGCAGATTTCCTGCCGGCAATGGCATTGACGCAGTACGTACCGGTGTGCATCCTTGCCGGATATATGGGCGCCATGCTGGGAGAAAAGAACTGCAGGGGATGCTTGGGTCCATGGAGCTTCGCTGCAGGCGGGGCGTTTATCAAAGAAAAAAGGAACTGTGAGAGGTGAATGGGATGAGGCTTGCGACTTCAACAAATCTTCTGTATTTGAGACCGGACGGAACAAGATTTGATCTGCCTAAGACGTTAGAGATGGTATCAGCGGCTGGTTTTCGGATTTTTGATTTAAATTTCTATGACTGGTCTTTACCTGGAACAGAGTTTTTGACAGACAGATGGGAATGGTGGATCGATGATGTGGCGGAGTGTGCGGCGAGGCTTGGCGTTACCTTTGGTCAGTGTCATGCCTACTTTTATCCTTTTTTAGACGAAACCTTAAGCGAGGAAAAAAAGGCGTATCATAAGCGCCTGCAGCAGCGTTCCTTTGACTGCTGCAGGCGGGTGGGCGCCCATACCTGTGTGCTCCACCCGGAGACCAGATGGGAGGGCGTGGATATTGTCAAAAATTCCATTGCCGGCAACCGGGAACACTTTGCGCCTATCATTGAACAGATGGAAAGCTGGGGGATGCGGCTTGCCCTTGAGAACATGTGCGATTATGGGATTGCCCCCAGAAGAAAGTTCGGCGCGTACCCGGAGGAACTGGTATCTTTCGTGAAATCCTTTGGAAGCGACCGGATCGGAATCTGCTGGGATTTTGAACATGCGGATATTATGGGACAGAATCAGCGGGAGGCATTGCTTTATATAGGAGAGCTTTTATTTGCTACCCATGTGTCAGACACCTACAGCAAGACCGACAATACTTTGATGCATGTGCTGCCCATGACGGGAACCGTTCCATGGGAAGAGGTGATGCGGACGCTTAAGGAAATCGATTATCAGGGGGATTTCTGTTATGAAGTCCACAATTATTTGAACCGCCTGCCGGATGCGGTCATTGAGACGGCGCTTCGGCTGGCATACGAGATCGGCGTGTATCTTGTTTCATAAGAAAGTGCGCCCTGTGAAACAAAATTGGATGTGCAGCTTTGCGCGCGGAACGAAGCTTGCGCAGTAACAGGCAGAGGAATGGAAAGTGAATGGATATTTAAACGGAGTAAGTGAAGGAACCCAGATTTTGCTGGTGCTGTCGATTATCCTCTTTGCAGGGTTCATTGTGACCCGTCTGACCAATACGCTGAATCTTCCCAAGGTCAGCGGCTACATATTGGCGGGCATCTTGATCGGACCTTGCGGGCTTAATCTGATACCGGCAGAGATGATAGGAAAAATGGGATTTGTCAGCGACGTGGCGCTGGCATTTATTGCCTTTGGCGTGGGGAAATTTTTTAAAAAAGAAGTGCTGATGAAAACTGGCAGCAGAATCATCGTCATTACCCTCTTCGAGACGCTGGCAGCGGGGGTGCTGGTCACATTTGCCGCAACGCTTGTGTTCGGGCTGGATATGAAGTTCGCCTTGATTTTGGGGGCAATCGCCACAGCCACAGCCCCGGCGAGCACCATGATGACCATCAACCAGTACAAGGCAAAGGGAGAATTTGTCAATACCCTTTTGCAGATTGTCGCCCTAGATGATGTGGTCTGCCTGATGGCATTCAGCATCGTGGCAGCGGTTGCGGGAAGCGGCGGCGCAGGGACGGTTGAAGTAAGAGACGTGATGCTGCCGGTTATTTATAACATTCTGGCATTGATTTTTGGGTTTTTCTGCGGCTATTTTTTAAGCAGGCTCCTCATTCCGGCAAGAAGCAAGGACAATCGGCTGATTCTGGCAATCGCCATGCTGGTGGGAATCTCCGGCATTTGCGCATGGCTCGATATATCGCCGCTGTTATCCTGCATGGTCTTCGGCGCGGCATATATTAATCTGACTCAGGATAAAAAGCTTTACAGACAATTAAACAATTTTTCGCCGCCAATCATGTCTATTTTCTTCATCGTTTCCGGCATGAATCTGGACCTTGCATCTTTAGGGACAGCGGGAGCAATCGGCATAAGTTATTTCCTGCTGCGCATTATTGGCAAATATGCAGGGACCTATGTAAGCTGCCTGATTACGAAAACCAGCAGGGAAATCAGGAACTACATGGGATTGGCGTTGATTCCCCAGGCGGGGGTGGCAATCGGACTTGCCTTCCTAGGGCAGCGCATCCTGCCGGAAGAGACGGGGAAACTGCTGCTTACGATTATCCTGTCTTCCTCTGTTCTGTATGAAATGGCGGGACCGGTCTGTGCGAAATTGGCGCTGATTTTGTCTGGCAGTATTCCGGGGGATAAGCCCGCTTTCTTAGGGCAGGGGGAATCAGGCGGTCAGGATGAGCCTGCCAGCGTTGAAAAAGTGGAATCTATGGAAAACGTCAAAGGTGATGGTGATGTGGCGGAAAGTTTTGAAAAAAGCGACGGACTTGAGGAAAAGGAAGAAATGGAAAGTTCATGTGAAAATCAGGACCGGACAATTGCAGAATGCTTGGAGGAACTAGAGTCAGGGGTAGAAAATCAGGAATATTTTGATATAGAACAGGAACATGAATTGGCGGAAGAAAATGTTGTTGATGTGGGGAAGGAAAAGAAATCGAAGAATTGCAAGAAGGCGAAGCAGGTGAAGAAAAAGAGAAAGAAGCATTGAAACAAGTGGCTGCCTGCAGCGGGACTTATGAAAAAAGGATGACGTTCGTCATCCCTTTTGATTTTTAGCAGTTAACTCTGCAATGGAAACGGGTTTTAAGTCTCCGTTCCGACCTTTTCATCTTTAGTATATACAATTGTATGGAGAATGCCAAGAAAAATATTTTGCTATAAAAAAATTGAAAAGTAGAAGGAAATGGGTTAGCGTCCAGTTTGTAAAATGAGGAGGCTTATGGTAGTATGGAGATACAGAAACAGAAAGCAAAACAGTTGAAAGATTGATAGTGGCTTTAATGCATAGGCGGAGGAGAAAAATGGTCGAACCTTCAAAAATGGATTGGAAATTATATAGGGAGAAAATTGCTGGATGAATGCGCTTGACGACAAATCATTTCTTGAAAAGCTTGGGGGATACAGAAAAGACAGAAGAGAGAGCAGGGAGGGACTGACGCTTGCAGGTCTAATGATGTTTGGCGACGGACTTGCCATACGGGATGAGTTTGACAATATTTTTATGGATTATCGTAACGAAAGCGCAATTACAGTGGATATTCGATGGAATGATAGAATCACTTATGATGGAACATGGGAGAATAATCTTTTTAATTTCTTTACCAAAGTTACGCCAAAGTTAATGGAGGATTTAAAGAAACCATTTAAACTTGAAGGAATACAGCGAATTGATGAGACCCCAGTACACAAAGCAGTGAGGGAAGCATTTGTAAATCTTATCATACATGCCGATTATTTAATGGATGCGGGTGTCTTGAAAGTGATAAAAAAGTCAAATGGATTTGAGTTTACGAATCCGGGTATTTTGAAGCTCCCGCTGGAGGATATTTACCGGGGAGGAAATTCAAAGTCAAGGAATCCACACATGCAGACTATGCTTAGAATGGTTGGCTTTGGGGACAATGCAGGTTCCGGATTTCCATCTATATTGGCAACTTGGAAGGAAGAAGGCTGGGTAAAGCCAGAACTGATAGAAGATACTGCCCTTAATCAGGTGACGCTTTATCTAAGGATGATTCCGGCATATGGAGAAAAATCAGCAGAATCAGCAGAAAAATCAGCAGAATCAGCAGAAAAATCAGCAGAATCAGCAAAAATGCAAGAGGTACTGTTATCTGAAAGGCAGAAACAGATACTTGAGAGCATGGAAGTAGGAGTGTCTTATAAGACAGAAGAGATTGCTGAAAAAGTAGGGTTAAAAGGACCAAGGACAAGGCAGTTGCTGAATGAACTGGTGGCAATGGGGAAATTAACCTGCACAGCAGCCACTAAAAACAGAAGGTATATGAGGATAGAATAAAGTCAGTAATGGCGTAAAATATGCTTGCACGAAAATATTTGGGTAGTTTTTAGATATCTGTATATTTGCGTTACAAAAATGAAGGAGTCTGTTTGGCATAACAAATAGGCTCCCTTATTCATTTTTATTATAAATCTTTCCGATACTGCTTCAACCCATTGTTAATAATAGAGCGGTATATCGAATACATATTATCAATCATTTCTATATAATCGTCATTGAGCAGCATCTGCTTTGTCATTCCCATCAGTCCATAAGTAATAAAAGAATAAAAATAAGAGGCTTCCTTGGCAGAAAGCGTAGTAGTTTCAACCAGATAATCTATGCAAAAATGACGAAAACTAAACATATTTAGAGGGGATTGTTGGTTGTTTTTTCAATACGACTATTATATGTTATAGACAGATTTATAGTCAAGAAAATAAAAGATGAGGTGATAATCGTGAGATGCTTATCGTTGGATTTCGGCGGAAGTTCTCTCAAATATGGGATTGTGGATCAGGACGGCAGGCTGGGCAAGATTGAAAGAGTGCCTGCACCCCTTGAAAGCAGAGAACAGTTTGTGGAGCTGGTGAAGGAATTGTACGGGAAGGTGAAAGAAGAGGTGGATGGTATTGCCATCAGCATGCCCGGCTACATAGATGCCAGGACAGGAACACTTTCTCATACGGGAATGTATCAGCAGCTATGGGGGATTTGCATTCCCCAACTGTTACAGGAGTTGAAATGCCCGGTTACAGTGGAAAATGACGGAAACTGCGGTGCGCTCTCTGAACTTTGGAAGGGTGCGCTTGAAGGCTGTAGGGACGGAGCCGTGATTATGCTCGGCAGCGGAATCGGCGGAGGCATCCTAAAAGAGGGAAAGATTCATCACGGTAAGAGCGCTGCGGCGGGTGAAATATCTTATATGATTTTGAAGCCGGGGAAGTATGGTTTTGGAAACAGTGCAATTTTTGATATTGGAATGATTGGCATGACCTATAAGATGTGTCTGGCAAAGAAACTTGATCTCTCGGTGCAGGATTATAGGGAAACGCTGATTGCAATCGATGGCATGAACGCGGAATCGCCTTTAAGAGGCGGGCAGTTAAAGAGGATAAAGGCAGACGGAAAGCAGATGTTTGTCTGGCTGGAGGAAGGAGATCCGGAAATTGCCAGAATCTATGATGAATTTATAGAAAACCTGGCGGCGCTGGTGAACAACATTCAAGTGGTGTATGCACCGGAGAAGATAGCAATCGGGGGAGGGCTCAGCACGCAGGAGCGCGTATTTGCCGATTTGCAAAAGGAGTTGGAAAAGTTTTACGCATCCATGGGGATGGAGGATGCTTTGAAGGCGGATGTGTGTGCATGCAAATATTTGGACGAGACAAATCTTCTCGGCGCGGCATATCATTTCATGACCGGCAGGGAAGGGTAAAAGGAGAATAGAGAATGTTTCAGGAAGACTTTTTGTGGGGCGGCGCCATTGCCGCCAATCAATGTGAAGGCGCATATAAAGAGGGAGGCAAAGGACTTTCCATTGCGGATGTCATGCCGCAGGGAGTAGCGGGACCGCCCACATCGGAACCTACGGAGAACAATTTAAAGTTAGTCGGAATCGATTTTTATCATCATTACAAAGAAGATATAAGGCTTTTTGCAGAAATGGGATTCAAGGCGCTTCGCATGTCCATTGCCTGGTCCAGGATTTTCCCCAAAGGAGATGAAAAGGAACCGAATGAGGCTGGACTTGATTTTTATGATAAGGTGTTCGACGAATGTTTAGAATATGGGATTGAGCCCATTGTGACCCTGTCTCACTATGAGACGCCGCTTTATCTGGCGCAAAAATACAATGGCTTTTTAAGCCGGGAAACCATCGGTTATTTTGTACATTATGCCCAGACGGTCTTTCAAAGGTATCAAGGAAAAGTCAGATATTGGCTCACCTTTAATGAAATCAATTCTGTTTTGAACGAACCACTTTTAAGCGCGGGAATCTGAAAAAAAGATGTCTCTATGAGCGAACGGATGCAGGCGGCGCATCATGAACTTGTGGCTTCGGCGTTAGCTGTCAGGGCGGGACATGAAATTTCAGCCAAGTACAGAATTGGATGCATGGTGCTGGCGCTTCCGGTCTATCCTTACACATCAAAGCCGGAGGATGTGCTGGAAGCGATGAAGATAGACCACAAGAACTATTTGTTTACAGATGTCCAGGTCAGGGGAGAATATCCTTATTACTTTCAGCGATGGCTTAAGGAAGAGGGGATTTCACTAAAGACAGAGCCGGGGGATATGCAGATTTTATTGAATCATACGGTGGATTTTATTTCTTTTAGTTATTACATGAGCATCTGTGCTTCTGAAAGTGTGAAAGCAGATGGAAAAGGAAATCTGGTCAGCAGTCTTTTAAACCCCTATCTGGCGTCCAGCCAGTGGGGATGGCAGATCGACCCGAAGGGACTAAGGTATGCGCTGAATCAGATGTATGACCGATATCAGAAACCGCTTTTAATCGCAGAAAACGGGCTGGGGGCGAAAGATCAGCTGGTGAGGGGAAAGGATGGTATCCCTACCGTGGAGGACGATTACCGGATCGATTATATAAGGGAGCATCTCCGTCAGGTGGATGAGGCAATCGAGGATGGGGTGGTGGTAATGGGGTATACTGCGTGGGGATGCATCGATTTGGTAAGCGCATCCACCTCCCAGCTCAGCAAGAGATACGGCTTCATTTATGTAGACAGAAATGACGACGGAAGCGGATCGTTGAAGCGGTATAAGAAAAAGAGTTTTGAATGGTATAAAGAAGTGATTGCTGCTAACGGCAGGAATCTCAACTAAATATACAAAAAAGAAAGGAGACATTATGTCAAACAAAACAACAGATACATACCCTTATAGGGCGCCGAAAAAATATCCCAATAAGAACCTTCATGGCAGAATGCGGATTCTCAGTATGGCATATAAGGACTTTGAGAGATTTCAGAAATTCTATGTCAACGTATTCGGATGGGACATGTTTGAGCTTCCGGAATCAGCAGGAGGCGCGCCGAAGGGAAGCAAGACGCCTTCCCTATTGATTGCCACAGGTCCCAGCTACGAAACTTATGAGGGGGTGGTGCCAGGACACTTGAATGTTTCAGCGCATTATGCGCCGGGGGAATTGGACGCACCTGTTTTCTGCGCAGAACTGCACATGGACAGACCAATCAAGGAAACCTTGGAAGACATGATCGCCCATGGGGCGGTGCTTTTAGGCGATATGCCAAAGGAAAGTGAAGGATGGTCTACCGGAGCCGCTGTCAAAGACCCTTCCGGCAATTTGATCAATGTTTGGAAATGCCCTTCCTCCAGAACATGGGAGGAGCCGGAGACCGGATATGATAAGGAGGAACAAGCGTGAAAAAAGTATATACATGTTTTGTCTGCGGTTTTCCCTTCGCAGTGGAAGAATCAGAATGCCCGGAGCATTGCCCGTCCTGTAATTCAACAAAGGATCAATTTTTGGAGGAGCCTTGGACGGGGGATATTCGTTTGAGACGGATCCATGTGGATCCGCCGCTTCCGGATCCGGAGAGGAATCCCTATGATATCAGCTATCATGCGCCGAAGGACTTCCCGCCTCACAGTATGCATGGAAGGGTAAGAAGGTTCGTACTTCCCTATGACGATCTGGAAGCAACCAAGGACTTTTTTGAAAAATCCATGGATTGGGATATCATTCCGACAGAGCATTCCGACCCGGAAAGACCGCTTTTATACTGCGCCACGGGACCGGGGAATGATAATTGGGAGCCCAGTGTGCCGTCGTTTATTTATGGATTTTTAAAGCCGAGGGAAAAATTTGAAACCCAAAAGATTCCCTGCTTTATGGTGGAAGTGGACAATATAGAAGAAACCCTGGCAAAAACGGCAGAGTTTGGCGGAAAGGTATTAAAAGAAAAATTTTTAGAGGAAGAAAATCAATACGCGGTGATTGAAGACCCGGAGGGAAATGTCATGTATATCTGGCAGACGCCGGATGATGTGGATTGGACAAGACCGGAAACACAGTATTTATCAAGACGACCAGAAAAGAAATGATTTTAATGAAGGAGGCAGAAGATTATGACAGTGAAAATGGTAAAAAAGATACTTTGTACAGCATTGGTGGCAATAAGCCTTGGGATTTTTACCGGCTGTTCTGCAAACCAGCAGGCAGATAAGGAACAGGAGGAAAAGACGGCGCAGGATACAGCACAAGAAGTGGGAGAAGACCAGGAAGCAGCAAATGATGCCAACATGGAGACGCACAAAATAGGCGTTATCTTATATGGAAGAGACGATAACATGGGGGCAGCGATTTATTCCTATTTAAACCATGCGGCTGAGGTTTTGGGAAATGTAGAGCTGGTGTGGGATATCGGAGCGTTTGACGTGGATGCCCAGATCTCTTCCACCCAGAATTTGATTGCAGCGGGCTGTAAGGGCATTATCTGTCTGCCCATGTCGGATGATACGGTAGCGCAAATGGCTGATAACTGTGAGCAGTCAAATGTTTATTTCAGTTTAATGTTCAGAGATATTACGGACGAGACAATCAAAACGGATGTATATGAGAATCCCTATTTCCTTGGGTTTGTGCGGGAGGACGATAAGACGGTTGCAAAAGCAATGGTGAAGGAACTATCAGATGCCGGCGTAACCCACATGGGCGTACAGATTATGCCTTCCGGAAACCCTCTTTCCGTCAGGAACGACGGCATGTATGAGGGCGCACAGGAATACGGGATTACAATTGATTCGGAATTTCCGGTAACTTCTTCGGGAGATGTAAATGGCAATAATACCTATATTCAAAACACGCTGGACAGCTACCCGGACGTTCAGGCAATTTATTTGACAAGTGCTTCTATTGGATTAGGGGAAGGGGCGGCAAACTTATTGAGTGGATTATCAGATCCCGGTTCTGTAAAGCTGGCATCCTTTGACGTGTTTGACGGAATGTCGGAGGCGTTTGACGAAGGCATTCTTGTATGTGCTGCTGGAGGGGTAAATCCCGATGCCTTATTCTCATTCATGGTGCTTTACAATGCAGTGGATGGAAACAGGCTCTCAGAGGATGTAACGGAATTGTATCAGAATTTTCTTTTGGTGACCAGTTCGGAAGAATGCAGTCTGTTTGAAAAGTATGTGGGCGATACAGATTATCAAATTTATACAGACGAACAGATTAAAAACCTCGCTGTCCGTTTTAATCCCGATGTCACGCTTGAGGATTATAAGGCATTGATGGAACTGTACAGCATCGAGTGGCTGCAGGAAAACGAACACTGATTTTTGCAGAATATGTGCAGCGGAAAGCGCCGCCGGGTGTTTTCTGGCAATCTTGCGGCGCTTCCAGACGCAGGATGAACCAGAAGGCGAGGGAGATTCTTGCGGCAATCGGAGCGGAAACCATTTTGCCTGAAACGGTTGTGGACCGGTTATCTTTTGAGGAAAGAAAGCTGATTGAAGTGGCGAGAGCATTGCTGGATGCTCCAGATCTTTTGATTGTCGATGAGACGACTACGGCACTTTCCATGGAAGGAAGAAATACCATTTACCAAATCATTGAAAAAATGAAAAAAGAAAACAAAACGGTGATCTTCATTTCTCATGATTTGGAGGAAGTTGTAAGAATATGTGACTCTGCCTCTGTATTAAGGGATGGAAAGTTCATTAAAACAATCCATAAGGAGGAGATGACCCCGGATTACCTGCGGACGCTGATGATTGGGCGGGAGCTGGACGGGCACTACTACATGGGGGACAGGAAGAGGCAAGACGAAAACGACATTGTATTAAAAGCTTCCGGCATCACTTGGGGAAACAAGCTCAAAGAGGTCAGCATAGAGCTTCGCCGGGGCGAGATTTTGGGTCTGGGAGGTCTTACAGAGTGCGGCATGCATGAACTCTGTAAGGTGATATTCGGTGCAATCCGTCCGGACAGCGGATCGGTGGAGGTCATTTGCGACGGAAGTGCAAAAAAGATACACAGCTGCAGTGATGCAATCAACAATAAAGTGGCTTATCTGCCGAAGGACAGGGATGCAGAGTCCCTCTTTACGGCAGCCAGCATTCAGGATAATATGACGGTCACGGCAAGTGAACAGGTAAAGAAAGGAATCTATTTAAGCCCCAAAAAGGAAGAGGCGCTTGCAAAAGAATATGTACAAAGCCTTTCGATTAAATGCAGCAGCGAAAAGCAATATGTGAACGAGCTGTCGGGCGGAAACAAGCAGAAAGTAGTGGTAGGCAAGTGGCTGGCAAATCATTCTGAAATTTTGATCATGGACTGTCCTACACGGGGCATCGACGTGGGGGTTAAAAAGGCGATTTATCACTTGATGGAAAGGCTTACATTAGAAGGGAAATCTATTATTATGGTTTCGGAAGAAATGCCGGAGCTGATTGGCATGTCAGACAGAATTATCGTGTTGAAGAATGGTGAGGTTACGGGAACTTTTTTGCGGAGTCAAAAGGTGACGGAAAATGATCTGGTGAGCTGCATCATTTAAGAAAGGGGTTATTGTGAAAAAGGAAAAAATGAATCAATGGTATCAGAATCATAAGGAAAAAATTGCGGGTTGGTTTCCCATGATTGGACTTGTGTGTTTATTCTTACTGTTTTCAATTACAGCGGGAGAACGGTTTCTGTCAGCCTTCAACCTTTCCAACATTGTCAATCAGGCATGCATTATTATGATTACAGGAATCGGGGTATGTTTTATCATGTCCCATAATAACCTGGATTTGTCCTGTGGCGGCGCCATGGCCTTATGCGGAGTCACTACCTATTTAATATGTGAAAGACTGGATTTTGTCTTTTTGATTCCGGGCTGCCTGATTGTGGGCATGCTGATTGGATTTTTGACCGGATGTATTCATGTTTATGGCAGGATTCCGGCATTCCTCGCTGGGTTTGCCATGATGAGCCTTGGGCGGGGGATTTCGGTCATCAGCGTGGAGCATAAGATGAGAATACCTGCAATGTATAAAGGACTAAATACGCTGGTTTTTTACATAGGCGTACTTTTGGCAGTGTCCATGACAGCGGTGTTCGTGATGAAGTATACAAAGATAGGAAAGTATAACAAATTAATCGGGGCAAACCCGGTCACTGCCAAAATGAGCGGCATTATAATCTGCTGTATGATAACAGGGGTACTGCTTGGAGGGCTGGTTGGGCTTTTATATTACTTTACCGGGGTTCCTACGATTATTGCTTCCTTAGGGATTATGTTTGTCTATGAAAGCTTTGGAAGCATTGTGTTTGAAGGAAAAGGAATCAACATTTCTTCCACGAAATGGGTGGTCATGAGTAATGTGACATGGGGAGTCTTGCTGGCGATCGTGGTGGGGATTTTTGCACACTTCGTTTTTTATCGGACCAAGTTCGGCTACAATGTAAGAGCAGTGGGAAGCAGCATGGCAATTGCAGGAAACAGCGGAATTAAAGTACCTGTGGTGAAGGCATTATGCTTGACGCTGGTGGGCTTATTTGCCGGTATTTATGCGGCGGTCAACCTTTGCTCCGTGGGCGTGATACGTCCCGTCAGCGCCATGGGCACAATGGCGACCTGTTTTGATGCAATGATGTGCTGTTTTATCGGATTTTCCATTTGCTTTGGAAAAAATCAAGTGATCAGCATTTTCTTTGGAGCATTTACCATGCAGATTTTGAAGCTGGCACTATTGGTGTTCGGCTTCCCCACAGACTACAATTCCGTAGTGACTGCTTTCTTTATCCTCATATTCATATTTATATCCAATAATCAGGACCGGTTTGCATCCATCAGAAAGAAAGCGGTAAAGGCATGAATTGCAACGTCATGGATTGGCGTGAGGATTGCCAGAACAAGAAAGTATAAGAAGTTTGTGGTGATGTGGGTTGTTTTTTCAGGCTGCGGATTTGGAAGCTGGTGGCTGTGCAATCCGCTGAAAATAGGAATGTATGGAAGCTACGGCATTCTTATGGGCGGATATATGATTGCCGGTATTGCAACTGCAATCAGTCAGATTGCCCCATACACATATCCGATGCACCATCTGGAGAAAGAACTTGTTTCGGAAGGGGTTTCCTTGATTGGCTGGAGCGGAACGTTTGGAGCAGTGATTGCCAATGGTATCTGCACCGCGATGTCCCATACAGTTTGGGGGCTGGGAGGGATTTTGAAGATGGCGGTTGTGCCGGGGGTTTTGATGTTAGTTATAGTAATGAAATGGAAAGATGTGAAGGGGTGACGCCTAAGTAGAATTAATTTATATAGTCTGGACTGGTTTAATATAACTTTATTGACAATGCCATATCCTTCTGCTGTAAAAATGGGGCGGAAATTCCGTCCCACTGTTAGGTTCGCACTTTGAGTGGCGAAACACTCACTTATAACTGTCTCGATTAGGGCTGAGATATGCCCACTCATAACGGTCTCTGTTGAAGGTCGAGATATACCTTCTGTTAAGCCCAAGGGATTAATCTATACTTAGTTTACTCAAATATTATTTGAATAGCAACTATTTTTTATAGTAAATAGGCCATTGATATGATATAATCGAACTGATGATCGGTCGCGCGCGGCATAGGAAGGAAGTTTACTACAAATGAAATCAAACATAATATACCGCCCATTGACGGCAACCCCCTTTAATCATAGCGCTGCTTATAAAGAAATAGAGCCTTGCCGGATGCTGCAATCTTACGTCAGATGTTTTTGGACAGGGGAGTATTTTGATTGCGAAGCAGAAGGAAATGGTTATCCTGAAGTAGTGATTCCCGATACCTGCGTAGATATTATTTACCGTGTGGATGATACGGACCATACTGTCATGGCTGATTTCAGCGGGATAAATGACAGAAGTTTTTATGTTTGCAGCAGTGGAAAAAGCGAGCATAAAATATCGGTGTTTGCAATCCGTTTTTATGCATGGAGCGCCTATGTCTTTTCGGAGGATTCCTTTAAAGGAACCGTAAACGGGAAATATGATGTCAGGGAAAGATTTGCGTGGCTGGATAGGGAGGTGCGCGGCAGGATATTTGAGGCGGAAGATTTGACAGATATGATTCAACTGATAGAAAGATTGCTGGTGAAGAAGCTGGAGGTTTCAAAGAAGAATGATACTGTGGACAGGGCAGTGAATCATATGCTTCTGCATTATGGCGCGCTGGAAATCAATCAGTTGGCGAAAGAAAGTTTTACATGCGTAAGGCAGCTGGAGCGATTATTTCAAGAGTATATCGGGATTACGCCAAAGAAACTGAGCAATATGGTGCGCTATCAATTTTTGTGGAGAGATATTGTAAGCAAAGATCATTTCGACATTATGAATGCAGTCTGTCAATATGGATATACAGATGCGGCGCATTTGATGAGAGAGTTTAAGCGTTATCATTCGATGAATATCCGCGATGCAAGAAGGATGGCTTTTCCGCATAAAATAGCAGATGCGGAGTTTGCATAAATGTCGGAAATATACAAGATATTGCTCCAAAAATTTTGCAGAATAATCTTACATGACGCATTTTATCAAGTAAGTCTCATTTTTCTGTGATATACTTGAAAAGTCAAAAAAGCATGCAGACATTATGAGAGGGACCAGAATTTATGATCGAAGTAAATCACATTTCCAAGGACTTCGTATCCCCCAAAAAATATCCGGGGCTTCGGGGCGCCATCAAAGGTTTATTTTCCAATGAAAAAATTGTAAAGACGGCAGTGGACGATATCTCTTTTTCCATAGAGAAGGGAGAAATCGTGGGATATATCGGCAGCAACGGCGCCGGCAAATCCACCACCATCAAGATGATGACGGGCATTTTAAACCCCACCAAGGGAACCTGCCGGGTGGCAGGGATAGACCCGGGCAAAAGAAGGCGGGAGAACGCGCAGAATATCGGCGTGGTGTTCGGGCAGAGGACCCAGCTTTGGTGGGATCTGCCTTTAAGCGAATCCTTTACCATTTTAAAAGAAATCTATGATGTGTCGGACGAAAGCTATAGGGAGCAGATGGCATTCTTAAACAGGGTGCTGGCACTGGAGGAGTTTTTTGACAGACCGGTGCGCACCCTTTCTTTAGGGCAGCGCATGCGTGCCGACTTGGGCGCGGCGCTATTGCACAATCCGAAGGTCCTTTATCTGGATGAGCCCACCATAGGGCTGGATCTGGTGGTCAAGGATAATATCCGGGAGGCAATCAAAGAGATTAATGAGAAATATCAGACAACAGTTATCCTGACCACCCACGATATCGGCGATATCGAGGAGCTTTGCAGCAGGATCATCATCATCGATGAGGGCAAAAAGATTTATGACGGCTCTCTTGATAAGCTGAAGGATACTTATGGAACGAAAAGAAAGGTGTCTATGGAAATCAGGCAGCCTTACAAGGCAAAGAATCTCGACCTTGCAAAGATGCTTGACGTAAATACGCAGGAATGCCTTACGGAATACGATAAGGAAAACAGTATCCTTACCGTTACTTTTGACAAGCATAAACTGCAGGTGCCCCAGATTCTTTCGGCGGTCATGGAGCAGGTGGAAATCAAAGATGTGCAGATACAGGAAACGGAGCTTGCCCAGATTGTGAAGGAAATCTACAATCACGGCGCGGTGGAGGGAGTATGATGGGAAAAAGACTGAGAATCTATCTGCCCTTCGCCGCCAATGAATTAAAGCGCAAGATGGCATATAAGGGCGCATTTTATCTGTTTATTGTGATCAGCCTGTTTAAGTCTTTTATCAGCTATTATCTCTGGATGGCGGTCTATGGAAGTTCCAATCAGGCGGTAATCGGCGGGCTGTCCCAAAGCGAGATGATCGTCTATGTGTTCATGGTCTATGTGACGTCATCTGTGATGATTCCTATTTCGGATGCCATCAGCGATGATGTGGTAAAGGGGACGGTTGCAATGAACCTGATTAAGCCAATTGATTACCGATTAAGCCTGATTTCCCGGGCGGTGGGCAGTATGATCTACAATTTCCTTGCACCCAGCGTCTTTATCTGGATCGGGGTGGAAATTTATAAAGTGACGGTGCTGGGATTGGCGCCGGTGACGGTGGAAAGAATTATTTTGTATCTTATAAGCTGTATCATGAGTTTTTTGATTTATGTGCTGTTTGATTTCTGCTTCGGGATGATTGCCTTTTTCACTACCTATATTCTGGGTCTGATGATGGTGCAGGAAGCGCTTTTAGGATTTTTGACGGGACAGCTGATTCCCATCAGCTTTTTCCCGCAGGCGGTGCAGACTCTGTTTGAGTTTCTGCCCTTTTCTTCCATGATTTATACGCCGGTGATGATCTACCTTGGAAAGTACAGCGGGGAGATGCTGGCATTTGTGCTCGCGCGGCAGGCGGTGTGGATCGTGATTCTCTATGTGCTGGGCAGTATGATATGGAAAAGAGTGACCAGGCGTCTGGTGGTGCTGGGAGGTTGATGATGAGAACATGTAAACGCTATCTGCGTCTTTACCGGGTATTGATTACCCAGTTTATAAAGACGATCATGCAGTCCAAGGTTGATTTCCTGATGGGGCTGTTTGGATTTTTCTTTACCCAGATTATGGGCATTGCCTTCCTATATCTGGTGTTTGAACAGATTCCTTCTCTTAAGGGATGGACGCTGGATCAGTTGATTTTCATTTATGGGTTTGCCCAGATTCCAAGGGGAATCGATCATCTTTTTACGGACAATGTGTGGCTGGTGGCATGGCGGCTCGTCCTTAACGGCGATTTTGACCGCTATATGCTGCGCCCTATGAATATTTTTTTCCAGGTCATAGCAGAAAAACTGCAGCCGGATGCATTAGGAGAACTTTTGGTGGGGACGATTCTGGTGGTGCGTTCGCTGTCAAAAGGAATCGTCATCACGGATCCGCTCCATGGAATACTATTCTTTGTATCTATTTTTGCCGGAGCATTGATTTATACGTCCATTAAGCTGTTTTTTGCATCCTTTGCATTCTGGATTAAAGTAAGCGGTCCTTTTCTCCAGCTGGCATATGAAACGGCGGATTTTGCAAAGTACCCTACGGAAATTTATGCAAAGGGAATCCGCTTTTTGATTACCTGGGTGATCCCATTTGCCTTTGTGGCATACCTGCCGGCGAGCTTTTTCTTAAAGAGCGAAGCTTCCGGGGTGGTAATTGGGATCGAATGTGCAATAGCGGTGGTTTTTTGGTGCATTGCTTATGCGGTGTTCAACAAGGGGACGCATGTGTATGAAAGTGCAGGGAATTAATAGAAGGAAGAGATGTATCATTTATAATAAGAAATTAGTTTTAATTGTGAGTGTGTGTATTTATTTTGTATAACTACATATAATTTTGTAAAGACAATGTATTGAATGTGTCTTTATAATATGATAAAATCTGCTTAAGAATAAGGAGGTGTTGGTGTGGCACAAACATTGGTAAATATTCGTATGGATGAAGAACTGAAAAAAAATATGGAAAAAATCTGTCAGGAACTTGGAATGAATATGACTACGGCAATTACTATATTTGCGAAAAAGATGACGAGGGAAAAAAGGATTCCGTTCGATGTATCTGTAGATCCATTTTACTCAGAAAGCAATATGGCACATTTGCGCAGGGGCGTAGAAGCAATCAATGCGGGAAGGGGCATAGAGCATGATATAATTGAGGTAGATGAATGAAGAAAATTTGGTTTGACGAGGCATGGGAGGACTATACGTACTGGCAGATGCAGGATAAAAAGACACTAAGACGAATTAACATGCTTTTAAAGGATATTGAGAGAGAAAATTATGATGGAATCGGCAAACCAGAACCATTGAAAGGGGATATGAGCGGGTTCTGGAGTAGAAGAATTGACGATGTAAATCGATTGGTGTACCGAATTAGTGGGAATGTGATGGAGATTATTTCTTGTTGTAAGACGTCCCATGAAACGTGAAAAACTCCTTTGTCAAAAAGCTAGAGTTTTCAAGGGGTTTAGCCCTTTTTACAAAGGAAGCAAAACGTGAAAAATGAGGTTACAAAGGAAATGGCTAGAAAA
>CATLAK010000006.1 GCA_949878435.1 uncultured Lachnospiraceae bacterium | reverse complement strand
CTTGCCGCCTTGAAGTTTGAAGTCTTGCAGAAAGTAGGTGAAGCCGTTGGCAACGTTCAAACATATCAGCTCTAAAAATGCCGACTATGGAGCTGCCGAGCAGTACCTAACTTTTGAGCATGACGAGTTTACCATGAAGCCCACGCTGGACGGGAACGGGCGGCTTGTTCCCCGTGACGATTACCGCATAGCTTCCCTTAATTGCGGCGGGGAGGATTTCGCCATAGCTTGTATGCGCTCCAATCTGAAATACGGCAAGAACCAGAAGCGGGAGGACGTAAAGAGCCACCATTACATTATCAGTTTTGACCCCCGTGACGCTGCCGACAATGGGCTATCCGTAGACCGGGCGCAACAGTTAGGCGAGCAGTTCTGTAAAGAGCATTTCCCCGGACACCAAGCCCTTGTATGCACCCACCCGGACGGGCATAACCACAGCGGCAACATTCATGTGCATATCGTAATCAATTCCCTACGGATTGCGGAAGTGCCGCTACTGCCCTACATGGAAAGACCAGCGGACACAAGGGAGGGCTGCAAACACCGCTGTACGGACGCAGCTATGGAGTATTTCAAAGCGGAAGTCATGGAGATGTGCCACAGGGAAAACCTCTATCAGATTGACTTGCTGAACGGGAGCAAGAACCGTGTCACCGAGCGTGAGTATTGGGCGAAGCGGAAAGGACAAGCCGCACTGGATAAAGAGAACGCTTCCCTTGCCGCCACAGGAGAGCCACCCAAGCTTACGAAATTTGAAACCGACAAGGAGAAGCTGCGGCGCACGATCCGCGCCGCCCTGTCCTCTGCTGTTTCTTTTGAGGACTTCTCCGGGAAGCTGTTACAGCAAGGCGTGACCGTCAAGGAGAGCCGGGGGAGGTTATCGTATCTCACGCCGGACAGGACGAAGCCAATCACCGCCCGGAAATTGGGTGATGATTTTGACCGTGCCGCCGTACTGGAAAAACTCACCATAAACGCACAGAACGCCGCCAGAGTCGCCGAAATACCCGCACCCAAAGAGGAATACTCCCGGAGCATAAAAGACCGTTTACAGCTCAATAAAGCCGCCATAAACGCCCCGAAACAAGACAGCATACAGCGCATGGTAGACCGGGAAGCGAAACGAGCCGAGGGCAAGGGGATAGGATATGACCGCTGGGCGGCTGTCCACATTCTGAAGCAAATGGCGGCGACCATGAGCATTTCGAAGGAAAAGGCGTTTGTAGATGAAACAAATAAAGTATGCATCTGTGTGGAAGAAACAGAGGAAGGTTTTTTCCTAAAGACAAATTTATATGATTATATGCCGGAAATGCAAAACAAAGTCATCACTACAGAAATGCTGGGCATGGCATTTGAGCCGGAGCAGAAGTTTGAAAATCCGGATGGATCGCCTATCGTGTTTGACGAAGACTATTATGGAAATGCACACGGTAAGATGCCGAAGGCAGGTCCGTTTGAAGAACCGGGCATGTTGAAAGTCTGATGCAGGCATAGAATATTTTAATGCATAAATGATAAAAAGGAACTGGCGTACTGGCTGGTTCCTTTGTTGTTCAAACGAAAAGCGCATTCTATGAAGTAAAATTGGATGTGCAGCTTCATGTGCGGAACAAAGATTTGCTTGGTAAAATCTTTATAGGTGCTTGCAATGAATTGACAATGCATTGCAAATTGCATATACTATAGGTGCAATGAAATGCGAAAGGGGGTGATGTTATGGCAGACACAACAAATTTTAGTGTCCGTATGGACAGCGATATCAAAAAGCAGTGCGAGAACCTGTTTAGTGAATTAGGAATGAACCTGACCACCGCTATCAATGTTTTTTTGCGACAATCTCTCCGCGTTGGGGGGTTTCCCTTTGATGTGAAGCTGGAGCAGCCTAACAGGGAAACCATCGCGGCTATGCGGGAAGCGGAGCGCATTGCACATGATCCGGATGTGAAGCATTATTCCGATGTGGAAGAAGCTCTCCGGGAGTTAAAAAGATGAAGCGTGATATTGTTTGGACCACAAAATTCAAAAAAGATTACAAATTGGCAATTAAGCGAAATCTGAACATTGACCTGCTGGATGATATTATCCGAAGTTTGTCGCGGGGCGAGGTACTGCCGGATAAAAACAAAGACCATGAATTGATCGGTGAATGGTCTGGACACAGGGAATGTCACATCCAGCCGGACTGGTTACTTATTTACCGGATTGAGGATGATATACTAGTACTGACACTGTCCCGCACCGGAACACACAGTGATTTGTTCGGTAAATGATTACCGCGAAGGTCAACATGCTCCACAGCTTGCTGCGGGGTTTTTGACTAAAAGAAATGAGGAAACACATGATAAAAGCAAATCTGCATAAGTGCATCATACACCGCTGTTCATGGGTAAATATGGATAATCCGCTTTATGTAAAATACCATGATACGGAATGGGGCATTCCTGAGCATAGCGATAAGAAATTATTTGAAATGCTGATTCTGGAATGTTTTCAGGCAGGCTTATCGTGGGAGTGTATTTTGAATAAGCGGGAAGGATTCAGGCAGGCTTTTGATGATTTCGATGCAGAAAAAATAAGCTGCTATGATGAAGAAAAGTGTCTTCAATTGATGGCTAATCCCAATATTATCCGTAACAAGCTTAAAATACACGCCTGTGTAACAAACAGCCGTATCTTTATGGAGATTCAAAAAGAATACGGTTCCTTTGACGCTTATATTTGGGGTTTTACAGATGGAAAAATTATTTTTGAGAGCAGCGATATCCGTTCAACATCTCCGCTATCCGACCAGATTTCAAAAGATTTAAAAAAGCGGGGAATGAAGTTTGTAGGTTCCACTGTTATTTATGCTTATTTGCAGGCAATTGGCATTCTTAACGCACATACGAAAGAATGCGATTGCTATAAGGAAAAATAATGCGTTATCGCTACTGCTTGTTGTGCAAAACTGCTATATTTTATTGCACGATTCTGTTAATATTACCCAAATTTTGATTACCTAAAAAATTTATATGGACAAAAGAAAAGAGATAATGGTATTATAGTACTATGAATTGGGAACGTTTCCGGAAACGTTCCCGCACGCGCCGCAAACGCAAAAATTAATTAATTTCAGGAGGAAAGATGGTATGCAGGTACAGTCGATGAAAAATGAAGAAAAGCTTATAAATAACATTATGTTTATTTATATTCTTTGCGTTGGAATTGCAGGTTGGGGGTTCGTTATGGTTTTGCTAAACGGCGGACCGCGAGAGTGTATTTTTCTGCTATCCGGTTTAGCTGCGATTCTTACGAAAGTTTTTGAAAAACACTTGGGAAGTAAAGCAAAGTATGTATATGCCTGTATTCCACCCATTATAGGCGCCGTCACAGCGGCGTTTTGCGGACCAAGTGCAAGCGAAGGCTATGTGTGTCTGACCCATTACTATTTTGTAACCACATTGCTGCTGGTACCGTACTATGAACAGAAACTGCTCAAGGTAAGCGCTGCCGTTACTGTCGTGGTAAACGCGGGGATGATGATTGCATTTCCAGAAGGCTTTTTGAAACTCCACAATATCATCGGATGGATCTTTACGGGAATTGTTTATGCGATATTAGTTGCGGCATGCTGTTTTATCAGCTATCGTGCGACTACCTTGTTTGGTATGGTAGAAGAAAAGGGGAATGAAGTTGAAAAGATTCTAAATTCTGTTGAAGCGTTATCGGGAAGGCTTCATACGGCAGGTGCTTCTCTTTTGCAGATTTCTGAAAATGAGAGCGCATCGGCAGAAGAATTGGCAGTGACGAGTGAAGAGTTAGTGAAAAACAGCAGTCTCCTCAGCAAAAAAACGGATGAAAGTATGGCGAATTTAAGCGAATTGAAGGAGTGGGAAAGCGTTGTTGCTGATAATGTGGGGCAGGTAGAGACTACGTCCAAGGATTTGCTGGACAAATCAGTGGAAAATGAAAAACTGTTAAATGATTTGCAGGCTGTCAATGGAGAAGTATCAGAATCCATGAAGCAGACAACGGATGTTGCACAAAATCTGTCTAATGCTGTACAGGAAATTGGCGTCACATTGAAATTGATCAGCGATATTTCTTCTTCCACCAATCTGCTCGCTTTAAATGCTTCCATCGAAGCGGCAAGAGCAGGGGAGGCAGGAAAAGGATTTGCTGTAGTTGCGACAGAGGTAGGCAATCTGGCAAATAGCACCCAGGAATCCCTTCGTGTCGTTGAATCGGTAATCGAACGGGTACAGCAGAATGTTACGGAAATCACCAGGCAGGTAGAGGAAAACTCTTCCAAACTGGGTACCCAGAATGAATACTTTTCCAACGTATTTAAGAGCATGCAGGATATGACAGCACTGCTCAATGTTTCAGTTGATGCAATCGGTACATTGGGAGACACCTACAGCAAGCAGGCGACTGTGATTGAAAAGACGGTATCCATCAATCAGGATATTGCCGAAAGCATTAAAAATGAGATCGATCAGTTCAACTCCATTAATGCCATGGCGGAAGGAAACGCGGGCAATACGGCAGAAGTTTCTACCCAGGCAAATGCGATTAGCGAGATGGTGGATGAAATGAATAAGTTATTTAAGCCGAAAGAATCATAATATTTGTGTATCCATACAGATACCCCGCTGCTTGCAGCGGGGTATCTGGCTTTATAGGAGTGCATGAAGCACACTTTTGTACCTTGATTTTGCTTGCATGGACAATTATAATGAAAAAAGCAAAAAGTAAAAAATTTCTTTGAAAAGGAGACGGGATGAATACGACGAAAGACAAAAGCAAGAAACGGCGGATTGAGATTATCGACATTGCAAAGGCAATCACCATATTTTGTGTAATTTTAGGGCACACCACGGGGAATCTTGATACGCCTATGTTCAGAAGAGTTTTATACTCTTTCCACATGCCTCTTTTCTTTGCATTGGCAGGTCTTTCCATGAAACCGGTTGGTCTGCATGGCTTTAAGGCATGGAAAGATTTTTTGAAAAAGAATATACTGGCATTGGTGGTTCCGTATTTCATCTGGGGACTGGTTTACGCCCCCTTTTCCTATGACAACATGTTGATGCTTTTCTATGGCTCGTGGGAAGCGCTCACCGACATGGGTACGCTGACCTCGCTGTGGTATCTGCCCTGTTTCTTTCTTTCCAAAATAATCGTACAGGTCATCATAACTTTAGCAGAGTACATAAAAGTAAAGTCGGTGCCTTTCTGGTGCGGGATTGCTTCCATACCGCTTTTTATAGCAGGTTTTTTGATTCCACATCCCGAAAGCGGATATCCATGGTGTGCGGATATCGCATTGACTGGCGCTGGGTTTATCCTTCTTGGAATTGCCTTCCGAAGAGCTTATATTATCGTCGCCCAGCAGAAGACCATATGGCTTACGGTCTCATTGATCGGAAGCGTTCTGCTGTTTTACGTGGGAACCGTATTCAGAGGCGACGCCTTAGACCTCAGTCTGATGTGCAAGGCATCTTACGGCAGCCTGATCTGGTTTGCGTATAACAGCGTATTCGGCAGTCTGACGGTGCTGACGCTGTCCATGCTGCTCTCACGTTTATCCCGGGAGTCTGCACGTCCATTCAGCATAGATGCCGTCACTTATACGGGTCAGCAGACCATGGGAATCTATCTGCTTCATAAGCCGTTTCTGCAGCAGGTGATACTGCCGGTGCTGACAGCGCTTATCGGCTCTGCCTGCCCGTTCCTTGCGGTTGCGTTCATTGGCAGTTGTGTGGCTCTATTGTTTAGTATCGTGTGCTGCTTTGTGATAGAAAAATTCATCCCCCAGCTTTTAGGGCAGTTCCAGCGTAATGAATGGGCATAGTTCGCAAAGAAACGGTATTCCATACGTAAAGCTGCCCCACCCGTTTTAGGGTGGGGCGATTTAATAGAGGGATGGTCAATATTTATATTTCTTAGCAACAATCAATCCTACTCCTAGAATCGCAGCCGAAACAGCAATCCATAACTATCCGCTAAGGTTGGACGGAAAAGCAGCGGTATCGTTTATGTCAAATGGAAAATCTCCGCCTGGTTTTGGCATATTTCCACTAAAGCCACCCATGGATCCCCTACCGCCGTTCATGGAGCCCATATCAGAAAGGGTGATGTCGGAAGCGTCCACATAATTCATATTGCGGGAAGTTTCCTCATTTTCAAGCTGCATGGAAATGCTCTCGCTGCGCTTTTCGCAGAATCGGCGGAGGGTTTCTACGCCCAATTCAAATTCCTCACTGCTATAAAATGCCGTGGGGTCTTTTTCCACATAGGGCTTAATCAGATGATAGGCATCGTCAATAATGCTTCCAATATCAACGGTTTCAAGGAACTCGCAGAAATACTGATGATACAGCTGGGTGTAGGTTTCGTTTTCAAAGATCCAATTCAGCATCGGTCTGTCGGAAGAGTCGCCGGATATGGGGGCATCGATAGGGGTGTTGACCGTATTCGACGCACTGCCGGCGTCAAATGTGCCGAACCCCAGGTTATAGTCCCACGGAATCATGGCAAGCTGCCCGTTTTCTTCGTAAAGGTAATAGTTGTGGACCATCATGCCGGTGTAGCTGTCATCATTGCATACATAATTATGTACCACGAAATAGCAGATCACCTGTTCTATATCCACTACAGATTCCAGGTCTTCGCTGTTTGAGAGCTTTTTCAGGGATGCAATCAGGCGGTTTTGGTCTGTTTCGGTAATGTCTGTTTTTGCATTGTTCCAAATGTTGGAATAACTTTCAAGCTGATTATCAATGTATTGTAGCTTTACATCGGAAGACCCCATGCCGAAATCACCTTGGAAGCGGAAGCCTCCATCTTTTTCACTTGCAGGTGCGGAGGATGGATTAAAATCAAAATCGCCCATCTCAAAATCCCTGCCATTGCCGCGTCCGCCGCCCAAACTCATGTTGTCGGGCTTGTAAAGTTTGCCGTAATTGGATCCATAATTGCGTTCAAGAAACGCCTCCTCCACGCCTTCCACAGCCAGGTACAGCCCCCAATCTTCGCCGTTGACTGTGATATATACGAAACTGCACAGGGAGGAATTTACGCCGAATTTGTTCATCATGGTATAAGTCAAATAGTCTTTCATCATGGTGGCATCCTGAATCAGGTTATTTAGGCATAGCTTATCCAACCCGTGATAAGACTTATCGTTGTCATACTGGTCGAACTCGATCTTAAAACTGTACCTTTCGCTGTCGAGGGCGGCTACCGTAGAGAGAGAAGTGTTTCCCTTAGCCCGAATCCCCACATTTTTGTAGGCTTCCCCGTCAATCACCACATCGGCGGCATGATATTCTTCCGCAGTCGCATCTGCAAGGAAGGCATCCCAGTCATCCATGACGATATCAATGGTATGAACCTTCGTGCTGTCAAATAATCGATTTTTGTATCTTATATTGTGTGCCATTGCTTCGATATCGAATGCGGCACCGTTCATGAACAGAATTGTAAGGACCAAACTGAGCGCTGTGATAATCCATGCAATTTTATCAAAATATTTATTTCCCGACATAGCTTACCCCATATAATCGCCGTTGTAAGAGACGATGACTGCACTGTTGACACCGGGCATCTTTGAGAGAAAATTGATAAAATCGGTATCGTCTTCTTTTAGGCGGACTTCAATGTTTAATTCAACTGCATCTTTTACGGCAGATTTGCTTTTGACCATCGTGCGAGTTACATTTTTGGCAAGAAATTCTTTTGCACTTACTTCTGCATCATGATCTGCGCAGTTTAGAACCACCATATAGGGATGCGTGTGGGATTTCCTGTTGACAAATACCAGCAGGATGATGCCGATACAGACGCTGCCTATGACTGCCAGAGGAATCATACCGGCGGCAAGGATGATGCCGGCGCCGATAGACCAGAATAAAAAAGCAATATCCAGCGGATCTTTGATGGCAGTACGGAAACGTACAATCGAGAGGGCGCCCACCATGCCGAGGGACAGGACCACGTTGGAGGTGACGGCGAGAATTACAATAGAAGTGATCATGGTAAGTGCGATAAGTGTTGTGCCAAAGCCTGAAGAATACATTACACCGCGGTAGGTCTTTTTATATATAAGAAAAATAAATAGTCCAATGCCGAAGGACAGTGCGATAGTTAAAATCATGTCAAGGACACTGATGGAAGATACGTTTTCCAGAAAGCTGGATTTAAAAATATCGTTAAAGCTCATAATTGGTTTCTCCTTTAAATTACATATTTTAGTCATATGTCCGGCAAGCGGCATACTTTGAAAATGCCGTACTGTGCCGGTTTTCAAGCTGTATGATGTCACGGATGACATCGGGCAGGTAATTGTCCCACTTCACTTCAAGGATACAGGGAAAATCCCAAATGGGGACGGTAGGACAATCGGGATTTAGGAAATCCGTGCAGCTAAGCCCTGTCCGAATGTTATAATCCAGTGTGACACGGACGTTGCCCGGACCAAATAGGAAAGGTTCCCGCGTATAATCGACGATTACCTTTGCTTTAAGCCCCTCATTGCAGATCCGTGTATAAAATGCAAGAACCGTTTCATCGGTACTTGCAGCCATCCAGCGGATATCACCGCCGGCAATTGCCTGCGCCTGCTCAGGGGTAAGCGCTGCAGAATCTTTGTATCCGAGGTCTCCCTGTTTAGATTTCCGCTCTAAATGGATAACAGATGTATCGCCGTTATACAGGCGGATCCGGTACTTCTCACGAATATGCATACCGTCTAATTTTTCACGCAGTGCTTTGTCATCCAGATTATCAAAATATAAGCTGCGGATCTTATACTGTCCGTTGTGGGCATGGCTGTCCGGTGTCATGACCGCTTTAAGCCGTTGTCTTAAGATCATCCTATCCAGATTGTTGATTTCATGTTTTACTTCATGCCTGAATTGCAAGTGCTATTCCTCCTTTCGGTGCTTCCATTATATAGAGCGAACCTATGAGCAACATTAGAAAAACCTTCCCATTTGTGAACTTTTAAGGGAAGGTCTGTGAAAATTCTGTGAAATTAAAAGCGGGCAGTAAAACGAATTTTGTCCGTTTCCGGGTAGTCTGCCGTCAGTTTTCCGCCGAATGTCTCTGCAATGGCGCGGGCGGCGGAAAGTCCGATTCCATAACCGGAGGATGTGTTGCTTTGCGTTCTGGCGCTGTCGCCGCGGTAAAATCGTTCAAAGAGCCGTTCTGGATCGATGTCAGATAAAGGCTCGCAGGTATTTTCCTCCACGATCCAAATGTGACCGGCTTTATCCGTTACGGAAAATTGGATCGTTCCGCCCTCTGGGGTGTATTTCACGGCGTTGTCAAGCAGAAGCGAAATCATCTGCATAAACGTATCCCTGTGTACCTGAATATAGATGCATGGCTGAATATTGGTGGATAATGAAATGTGCTTATCCGATGCGGAATCTTCATAGGGAGGGATTATCCTGCAAATCAGTTTGCTGATATCCGTGGTTTCGGTGGGAAGATGCGCATCCTCGTCCAGCTTGGCAAGGGTTAAAAGATTCGTCATCAGAACATTCAGCCGCTTTGTCTGGAGGCGGATATTTTTACTGTATTTGGTCTCCCCATAAATCAGCGTCGAGGCATCATTGTTGGACTGAATGATGGCAAGGGGGGTTTTTAGCTCATGCCCGGCGTTCGTGATGAACTGCTTTTGCTTTTCCATGCCTGAAATGATAGGACGGACGACTCTGCCGGAAAGCAGCGTCACAAACAGCAAAATGATGAGCCAGCATATTAGGGCGATTGCAGATGAGATGCTCAGTACCATAACAAAAGTACCCCACTGGTTGGAGGTATCCATAAAAAATATCAATCGGTCTGCACCTAATTGTTTCACTTCATATTTATATCCGTCAATCTTGCCGGAGCCGTCGGCGATTTGTGCGGCATATTGCACTGCCCTTTCCGCATCAATTGCTGAAATCTGATCGAGATTGACATCAAGGACATTTCCGGTTTGGTCGGTGCGGACCGTAAAGAACCGGGTCGATTTTATGGTATCCATATCCAGCGGAGGCGCGAATGGCGGCGGACTGCGAAATTCCATCGGTCCTCCCTTTTCGTCTCTGTCAGTGAGGGTATGAAGAACAAAATCCGATTGCCGGTCCAAAATGATCCAACTGACTCCGCTGATTGCGCCGATCAGCACTGCCAAAAGAATGGTAACGGCTGACATAGCAAAGAAAATGAATTTTTTTCGTAAGGTCTTCATCATAGCGGCAGCTCCAGGCGATATCCGATATTACGTTTTGAAACGATTTCCACGCAGGAGTCCATGGCGGAAAGCCGTTTGCGGAGATAGGAAATATAGAGCCAGACATTGTTTATATCTGCCTGGGCGTTGTAGCCCCATGCCTTTACCAGCAGATCCTCGGAGGAGAGAAAGATGCTGTGGTTGGTCATCAGCTGCTCCATCAGACGATATTCCTGTTTGGGCAGTACAAAATTCATATCCCTGCAGGACAGCGTGCAGGATTGCATATTCAAAGTAAGATCCCCGAAAGAGAGCAGATCAGGGTGAAATTCCTCGCGCCGGCGCAGCATGGCACGGATCCGTGCCAGCAATTCGCCCATGTCAAAGGGCTTGGGCAGATAGTCGTCTGCCCCCGCATCCAGCCCCTTGATGCGGTCGTCGACCTGGGTCTTTGCCGTGAGGAGTAAGATGGGTGTTTTGCATCCATCCTGCCGCAGGGCAGAGAGAACGTCGATTCCGTCTCTCTTAGGCATCATGATATCCAGAATGATTCCGTCATAATCACCGGATATGGCGTAATCATAAGCATCTTCACCGTTATACACGGCATCGACGATATATTTATGACAGGTGAGAATATCCACCACCGCTTCGGAAAGCGGTTGTTCATCTTCGGCATAAAGCAGTTTCATGGCGTTCTCCTTTTGAAATACGCAGTACTATTTTGTAATCATACCATATAAATACAGTGATAGGCTAAAACAAGTTTGTTGCAAAGTACAGTGCGAGCACACATAAAAGACCCAATCCAAGCCATAGAAATCCATTCAGGTGAAATTGACGCCTCTCCCTGGCATCTGTTTTATCGGCAGCCACATCCGAACCGGCAGAAGGCGCATCCTCTTTGCCCAATAAAATATAATCTGTGCTGACGCCGTAAATTTCGCTAAGTGAGATAATATTATTTATATCAGGATTTGTCGCCCCCGTTTCCCTTAGTTAAAGATATTGTTGGGTATCTCAAGATGTGTCATTCGATTTTGCCGATAAAGCGGTAGAAGATTTCCACTTCCTGTTCCCGGCTTCCGTCCTCACTTTTGACCGCTTCATGGACAAGGATTTTTTCAATCAGCGTATTCAGAAGTTCAGCCGTCAATTCTGTGGGATTGACATACTGTTTCATCAGACCTATCCACTTTTCAGCGTCAACCGCTGTCTGGGCGGCGGTCTCCATCGCTTCGTGAAGCCGTTCAATTTTTACGTCCAATTCTCGCTGTTCGCCCTGATACTTTTCGGACAGCATATTGAAATTGTATTCTGTAATGCGTCCGGCAGACCAGTCCTCATACATTTTTGCAAACAGGGTGTCTACTTCTGCTTTGCGCTTTTCCGCCTTTTTCAGTTCGGCTGTCTGCCGCTTCCTTGCAGTATTGCGTTCCTTGTCGCTGGCGTTAAGTAGCCGTTTCAGAAGTTTGTCCCCATCCTGCTGTGCCAGCACAGACCAGTATTGCAGACGGGAAAGGACATAGGCGTAAAGCACATCATAGCGGATATAGTGCATGGAACACTGGTGCAATCCTTGCCCGTACTTGCTACAATGGTAGTGGGCATAGGGATTTTTGTTCTGGCTGTTCATACCATAGGCCAGCGACCAGCCGCAGTCCGCACATTTTACCAGCCCGGAAAATATCTGTGTTGTGCCGTTCTTCTGCCGTCTGCGCCTGTTGCAAATCTGCTCCTGTACTTGACGGAACACATCTTCGGAAATAATCGCTTCGTGGGTGTTCTCCACACGATACCATTCCTCTTTTGGCTTGCGTACTTTCTTCTTGTTTTTGAATGAAATGTTGGTCTGCTTATTGTGGACGCTGTGTCCGATATAGGTTTCCTCTTTCAGAATACTTTTCACCTGCGCTATCGTCCACGCATAGGCTTTTTCCTCCGGCGCTCCGGCATAGATATTTGCGAAAGTGCCGTATCTCTGGAAATTCAGCCAGCCGGGAGTAGGTACTTTTTCTTCGACCAAAATCCGTGTAATGCTGGCGGCTCCCCGGCCATGAACGGCAAGGTCAAAAATCTTTTCGATAATCCACCTTGTTTCCGGGTCAATCAGAAGATGGCCTTTCTTATCTGGGTCTTTGACATAGCCAAGCGGAGCATAGGCTCCATAGTGTGCGCCATTTGCGAACCGTGTCCGCATGGCCGCCTTTACCTTTTTGCTGGTCTGGCGGGCGTGCATTTCATTCAGAATGTTGAGGAATGGGGCAAGCTCATTCTCTCCGTTGATGGTGTCCACATTGTCATTGACAGCGATATAGCGGACGCCTTTGCTGGGAAAGTAGATTTCCGTGTACTGGCCGGTCAGAATGTAGTTTCTGCCTAAGCGGGATAAATCCTTCGTAACAACGCAGTTGATTTTCCCGTCCTCAATGTCATCAATCATTCTCTGAAAATCCGGCCTGTCAAAGTTCGTTCCAGACCATCCATCGTCGATATATTCATCTATGACATTCAGGCCATGCTCGGCGGCATATTGCCGGAGCATCATGCGTTGTGTCTGAATACTCCCGCTTTCTCCTTGCAGTTCATCGTCCCGGCTCAATCTCATATAAAGCGCCGTGTTGTAAATCGTAGTATTGTAAGGTTGTTTCACCGTAAAAATCCTCCTTCTAAAGAAACAACCCACGCTTACAATACTTTTGCTCTATGGCAATTATATCATAAGCGTGGGCGTGTTATCAATGATGGGCTATCAGGTTGAAGCGGCTTTTTCTGCGGTATGCCGCACCACATCTACAATCAGATCACCGAGGGGCTTCCCGCCTGCGGCGAAGTGTTCGGAGATTTTTATACGGTTGTTCCCACATACAAAATACTGCGTGCCGTTCTCTGCTTGTATAACCTGCCCTGTTCGGGGTGTAAAAATATCGCTTTCACTTTTTGCCATCCAGTGTCCTCCATATTCAGTTTTCAAGGTACAATGCCGCACAGAGGCGGCGAAAATTTCTGCTTATATCTATCACCTTTCCTTTACCGTGTGCCGCTGCTGACGTTTCAGTTCCGCCAGTATATCCGGCGGGATACGGTCAACCAGCCGCTGTAAATTGTCCAGTTCGCTTTTCAGCTTTGCCCGTTCCATCGTATCTTTCATCTTTCCTTTTTCGCTGGCCTTTGCCCTTGCTTCCAACTTCTCATTCTCCGCCAGCAGGTCATTGATTGTGACCTTGTACTTTTTCAACTGCCCGGAGAAATTCTCCATCTGCGGGAACCACTTTTTCAGCATGGAGAGGGCTTCCTCTTTTTTCTTTCCGGCGTTCAGCGGGTTAATGCCGTCCAGTGTGGCTTCAATGGCTCTTGCCTGCCGGGAGAGGGAAACCGCCTGTTTGAAAAGCCGGGTGGGGATATGCTTCCGGCCTGTCCTGCTGGCGCTCTCCCCACGCTCCAAGTCAGGATATTTCTCCACCATATAGGCGTGAAAATCGTCCTGCCACTTCGTCAGGTTTGCCCGGTTGCCGATAATCTCCTTTGCACACAGGCGGTTGTCCTTTGTCAGCGGAACAAAGGTCAAATGCAGGTGGGGCGTTTTCTCGTCCATGTGTACCACCGCCGACACGATATTTTCCCGTCCTACCCGGCCAATGAGGAAGTCCGCCGCCCTCTGGAAAAACGCCTGTATCTCCTTTGGGGATTTCCCCTTGAAAAACTCCGGGCTGGCAGTTACCAGCGTATCGACAAACCGTGTGCTGTCCTTGCGGGTTCGGCACCCGGCCTGTTCAATGCGGTTTTGAATGAAATGATAGTACCTGCCCTCTGGCTTGACGATATGAAAGTTGTACTTGCTCCGGCTTGTGTCAATGTCGGGGTTGCTGGCGTATTGTTCTTTCTGTCTTTCGTGATGGGCTTCCAGCGGCCTTGCCGGGTTGCCCTTGTGCTTCTCAAACCGCAAAATTGCGTGTTGTGCCATTCTGCTCCTTTCCCCATTCCTTTCCTATCCGGGGTTTTCCACAGGGAAAATCCCGCAGAAATTAGCTCGGATAGGATTGGAATGGATAGAATATAAATAAATCTTTTTAATCTTTGTATTTCTATATACCGTCCGGTTTTCGTACTTCCGGGGAGTGATTTCCTCACTTCATAAGTACGGTTTTCAGCCCTCCGGCGTACCAGAACCGGATTTCTTGAAGTCGGTGTTTGGAACCGCTTCATAGGATTTTGGGAAAATGCGGTTGGGTTTTCCACAGCCCTGCTTCTGGATCTCCACCAGCCCGGCGTATTGCAGTTCCCGCAGGGTGTTTACCGCTTTCTGCCGCCCACAGTGGAGCAGGTCAACCACCTCGCAGATGGGATAGTACAGATAAATCCGTCCGCAATCATCCGCCCACCCATTCTTGCGGGATAACTCTGTCCGGCGCAGGATAAAGGCGTACAGAACCTTTGCCTCGTTGGACAAGGGCTTGAATGTGGGGGCTTCAAAGAGGAAATTCGGGAGCCGGGTGAAGCTGAACGCCTTTTCCGGCTGATGGATATAGATGGTATTTGTCATAGTGCGTTTTGTGGACGGTTAGAAGCCCGTTTTCCGGGGCGGGCGATACTTTATACCACCAGCCCCGGTTTGGGGCTTGCGAAGCCTGATAAATCAAGGCTTTTTTCGCTCCTAACTGTCCACAGCAGACCTCCTTTTCCGTTCACTTTCTGTTTTCTGCCGCCTGTGAACTCTGGCGGCACAGCCGGGGCAGTATTTTGCCCGGTTGGATTTGGGGACGAACACACCGCCGCAGACCTCACAGCGTTTCAAGTCCTTATCCCGGAAAATCTCCGCTTCCAGCGTCCCGTCCAGCGGCAAGACCGCCCAGCGGAACCACTTACAGCAGACCGAGAAAGAAATCGTCTGCGGACAGGTGCAGGTGTCCCCATCGTCAAGGACAATGCAGTTGCCGTCCTCACAGCAACAGCACTCCCGGCGTATCAGGCTGGCCGCCTGTTTTCTCTGCGCCGGGGTCATGCGGTAAAGGGAACCGTCCGGCCTGCGTTCCAGCGGCGGCAAGTCTTTATAGGGGTTATCTCTCATGCGTTCCCTCCATTTTGCTTTCCGTTGCCGTTCTCCCCGAAAAGGTTTCCTGCCCCATTCCTGCGGCGTGTTCCGGCGTTGGCACGCTCCTCGCAACTTCGGGACATTTTGTCCCGAAGTCCGACTCCTTGCGGTGCTTCCCCAGCCGGGGTATTCCTTTTCGGACGGTCATTCTGTTTTCAAGGTGCCGTCCATCGATGAACTACCCTAAGTCTACACGAAAAAAATGCAATTCCCGGAATATTGCGAGAATTGCATTTTGATGAAGTTTACACTTTGGAAATTGCATTTTTGCAATCATTCTGTATAATGGAAGTATGCGGAGGAGGTGCGTATCTATGGCTTTACCCGGAACGCCCGGACAGCGGATTTCCGATTTATGCAACGGGAACCACATCACACAAAAGGAACTTGCGGAGAAGATAGGCGTTTCCGCTTCCCAGTTGAGCCGCATTGTCAGCGGCGAAACAAGAACGGTCAGCAGTGATATTCTCATAGGTGTGGCAAAGGAATTTAAGGTATCGACAGACTACATACTGGGCTTGTCTACCGTGAGCGTTCGTAAAAGCTACGATATTTCTGAATTAGGCTTGTCCGAGGGAGCCGTGAGGGGGCTTGTGACGGGTGCTGTTGATGTGCAAATCCTCAACCGCCTGTTGGAACACAGGAATTTTCCTAAGCTGATAGATTTGATACGGATTTATTTTCAGGATACGGCGGCAAAGGGCATAACAGCAAGAAACCAGCTTATCGAGATGGCAACGGCTTCCCTGTCCGACCTGATGAAAGAACACCCGGAACACCGGGCAGAAGCGAAGCAGGATTTACAGCTTTTGAACGCCCAAAAGATAGGGGAACATGAAGCGGAGATTGAAAAAATCAAAAATGTGTTCCTGGCTATCCTGCGGGACATTAAGAAAGACATTGACAACGGGGAACAGCCGGGAGAAGCTGTGACCGCCGCTATGTTCCAAGCCATGCGGGACGCACTGGCGGAACAGAAACAAAAACCACTTTCCATTGACGATGTAACGGCGATGATAGCTGGACAGATCGGACAGCTTACACCGATGGATAAAGAAACTGTTGAAATGTTCCAGCAGTTTGCGAAGAAGATGATTGAGCAGGCAGGAACAAAGTGATAAATTTGAATTGTGAGGGAAAATACAGATGAATCAAGGAAGAATTATTGTGATTACAGGCTCACCGGGGACAGGAAAAACAACAACTGCGTCAATTGTCGCAAAGGAATCAGATATGGATAAATCAGTGCATATGCACACCGATGACTTTTTTCATTACTTAAGCAAAGGCGCAATACCACCACATTTGCCAGAATCCAACGAGCAAAATCTGGTTGTCATTGAAGCCTTTTTAGAAGCTGCAAAGCGATATGCTCGTGGCGGATATGATGTAATTGTAGATGGGATTGTCGGGCCATGGTTTTTGGAGCCATGGAAAGCTCTTGCCCAAGAAGATTACGAGGTACACTATATTGTATTAAGAGCGAGTAAAAAAGAAACTATGAAGCGAGCTGTGGAACGCTCAAAATTAGATAGAAAAACAAATATTGAATTAGTGGAAACAATGTGGGAGCAATTTTCCGGTTTGGGAGTATATGAATCAAATGTCATAGACACAACTACATTCACAATTAAAGATACGGTTTCCGCAATAAAAGAAAGAGTTGCATGTGGGACGTCTTTACTATCTTAGACATTCCCATTTGTCAGGAAGATAGCAAAGCCAGCCGAGCCAGTCAACGGTCAAGATGAACGGCGCATTTCATGCGCCGCCGTTGACAGTCCCGCCCGTCTTTGCTAAAGGGTAATCAAGGCGGGAAAGCCCTAAAATGGCTTCACACCTATTTCAATAATTGGAGGAGATAAAAATGAGATCAGAAAAGGAAGTTTATGATATTGTTTTGAATTTTGCAAAAACAGACAAACGCATTCGCATGGTTACTTTGGAAGGATCTAGAACAAATACAAATATTCCGCCTGATGATTTTCAGGATTTTGATATTACTTTTTTTGTTACGGATATGGACAGCTTCACAAGTGATGATAAATGGCTAGATATATTTGGTGAAAGGTTGATTCTGCAAAAGCCGGAAGATATGGAATTATTTCCAGCTGTAGAAAAGGGATTTTCATATTTAATGCTGTTTACTGATGATGTTAAGATAGATTTAACTTTGCTGCCGCTGGAACTGATAGACGAGTATTTTACATGGGATAAACTGGTAAAGTTACTGTTGGATAAAGACAACCGTATCGTAAAGCCGCCAATACCAACGGATATAGACTACCACTTGCAGAAGCCTACTCAAAGAATGTTTGACGATTGCTGTAATGAATTTTGGAATACTACAACATATGTAGTAAAGGGCTTATGCCGCAAAGAAATTCTTTTTGCTATTGACCATATGAATGATATAGTACGAAAAGAATTGCTTCGCATGATTTCCTGGCTGATTGGTATCAAACAGGGATTTCATTTCAGTTTGGGAAAAAACTATAAATTTATGAAGCAATATGTCCCAGAGGAATTGTGGGAACGACTTATGTCCACTTATAATATGGATTCCTATCCCCATATGTGGGAATCCTTTGAACAATGTATGGCATTGTTCCGGGAGGTTTCGTCAGAAGTGGCATGCCAGTTGGATTACCAGTATCCACTATATGATGAAAAAATCAGTAATTATGTGATTCGGCAAAAGAAAAAATATGGCATTGAAGATGATAACAAATAAAATTTTTTCAATCGAAAAAATTTATTTTGATTATTCAATTTTGAAAAACTGAATACCTCAAAATCAGAAAGAGAGCGGCCAAGCACTTTGAGGGATTGGCCGCCTTGTCCACCCATCCAGCGGGACAGCGGGCGGAGGTCAAGGCCGGGTGTAAACCCGTTCATTTCAGCCTTGACGGTTGCCCGTTGTCCTGCTACTTTTCCGGGAGTGTGGCCACAACTTCGGGACACTTTGTCCACAAGTTGGAGCGTAGGACGAGGAACTGGGGCTTTCATATACGCCCTGTCTGCTGATGAGTCCAGACCTGCGCTTGCGGCTCCACGCCACGCAAGCACAGCCCTGTTTTCCTGCCGCTTCAAATGCCCTTGCCCTCCCCGGCGGCAACGGCATTTTCACGGCAACGCCGGCAGAGCGTATAACACACTACACTTTGCTTCGCAAAGTCGTGTGCCAAATGGGGGCGTTGCCCCCTTTGGAAACCCCCACAAGAAAAGGCGGTACGCTACCCCTCCACGGGGCGCATACCGCCTTTTCTTGTTATCCAGCCCTCCGGCTGTATCGGTTGAGCAAAAGTCCGCGTGGGATTGATGTGGTATCTTTAACTTTGGGAAACTCCACTTTCCCACTTTGAGACAGCCTGTCTTGAAATGTCCAATTTTTCAGCTAATTTTTCCTGAGACAAACCAGCCCTTTTCCTAAGTAATATCAAACGTTCATCTAATTTCATAAACAAGCTCCCTGATCTGAAGATAATGCTATGTTTTTCTTCTTTTGAATATAGAGGCAAAGCAGTGCAGATGCGGTGCCGAGAAATATAAATATCAGCATGAACCGCATATCCCCCATATCAGCCGGCACGGTCATGACAATCGCATTTTGCCAGCTGTGAAAGAGCATACACAGCAGAACGCTTTTTGTCAATAAGTAGATGGCGGAAAGGATAAAGCCGGTAATGACCCCGATCAAGGAATAGGCAAGAAAATTGCCGTTTACCTGTAAACTGCCTGAAATAAAGAAATACGGCAGATGCCAGAGAACCCAAATTATACTGACCAGAAAAGAAGAAAGCAGAACATGCCGATTTTTGCAGAAACATGGAAACAAATATCCCCGCCATCCAGCCTCCTCCAGCCCGCCGCCAAACACAAGCTGTCCGGCAAAAGTGATTGCAAATGTCTGTATGGAAAATTCTGCTCCTTCCATTTGAAATAAATAAAAATTCAAAAACTGTGCCGCAAACAAAATCAACACGATAAGACAGGAATAGACCGTGCCTGTCTCTCCAAGAAAAAACTTCCATAAAAAGCCGTCTTTCCTCCAATAAGGTATCATCAGAACCAAGGCGCAAAATAGCGGCGATGCATTTTCCAGAAAATCCAGAAAATAAAATAATCCAATATGCGTATCATAATCGATTCTTTTCATAAACCCCACGCAACACCAGGTAATCAAAAACGTACCGATTATAAATAGAACTGGTCTGTAACATACCTCTCTGTTTTTAAGCTCCATTTGTCATATGCCTCCTTCAATAACCTGTTTTTTCAAACAGTATATTGAAAACGGCGGTTGCTATCTACCAACTTTTTTTGAATTTTGTTAACCATTGATTGCATAACAGATTTTGGAAATAAATTTGCATCGTTAGATGCTTAAAAAAGCCAAAACCTAAAAATATGAAGATATTTACAAAAATAATTCGTTATATTTAATAAAAGTAAATATAACAAGGGAGAGTCAGCATGAGTGAAAAATTAGAAATTGATACGAAAAGAATGATATCAGCCATTGTATTATCTATTCTGGTACTGATTGCAGCACAGCTGGTGGCGCTATTTGCAGGAGACGGCGCTGCCGCCTTAGGGGCACACGAGGCAATGGGAAATGTAATTGCCGCCATCCTATATCCCCTCTTCACACTATTTGGTCTGAAAGCAGTCTGCAATAAAGTTCTAAAACTTTCATTAGAAGACTGCAGAATTTCAAAATACAAAATCAAATCAATCTGGGGAATCAGCGCAATCCTGCTGCCCATGCTTGTGGTCGCCGGTTTTCTTCTCGTTTCGGGACATTGGGAAAATCCCCCCATGAGCCAGCCCCAATTAGTAAATGCATTGACAGGCTCCATTCTATTCATAGGACTTGCGGCCGGATTTGTGGAAGAAGCAGTTTTCCGCGGCGTCATTATGAAAGTCCTGGAAATACGATGGAACAAAAAAATAGCGATTCTCGCACCCTCCATCTTATTTGCAGCCCTGCACGTCATCGGTACAAAAATGGACTTCCTAAGCTTCCTCCAACTCATAATAGCCGGAAGCGTTGTAGGAATCCTCTTTTCCCTAGTTACCTATGAAAGCGGAAACATATGGTCAAGCGCACTCATGCACAGCCTCTGGAACATATGCATGGGAAGCGGAATCCTATACATCAGCAGCGAAATGTCACCCAATTCCATCTTCAACTACGTCCTTCACTCCAATTCCTTCCTCCTCACAGGCGGCGATTTCGGCATAGAAGCCTCCTGCATCTCAATCGCAGCCTACCTAATATTCATAATTATTACACTCATTTTATTAAGACGGAAGCAATACAAAATTTAGCCACTAATACACTTTAACCCACAAGAGCGGCACAGTGTAAAGGGCAGCGAAGTCCCCGGCATAGGGTTAGGGGGTGGCAGGATTGGAGACCAGTTGAGGAGGCGGCACAGCATATGGATTCCAGACTTTGCGAAAAATCGGCAATTTCACTTACAGAATGTGGAGGCGCCTAGGGCAAAATCGCCATGGATGGCGATTTTAGGAGCCAAGCGGCATGGACGCCGCCATGGCTCCGACCCGACCGTCTTGAAACACCTACACACATTCTGCTAGTGAAATCCGATTTTGAGAGGAGACTGGAATCCATATGCTGTGCCGCCTCCTCAACTGGTCTCCAATCCTGCCGCTCCCTAACCCTATGCCGGGGACCTCCCCTCCCCCCTGCCGCGTTCTTCATCGACTAAACTATGCCCCGCAGGCAAAAGAATAGTAGACACCAGTCCTCAAAAGTAGTAAATTATTGATAAGTGAAAATTTTTAGCGCTGCTTTGCAGGCAGAAAGGAAATCAAGATGGCAAATATCATTTCAGATGAAACCATTGAATACGTAGGAATCCTGGCAAAGCTTGAACTTTCAGGCGAGGAAAAAGAGCAGGCCAAAAAAGATATGGGAAGTATGCTGGATTACATTGACAAGCTGGGCGAATTAGACACCGAGGGAGTAGAACCCATGTCCCATGTTTTTCCGGTAAAGAATGTATTCCGTGAAGACGTTGTAACCAACGGGGACATGCGGGAGGAAATCTTAAAGAATGCGCCCGGTGAAAAGAACGGCATGTTCGCGGTGCCCCGCACATTTGAATAGGAGGACGGCAGATGAATATACTGGATATGACTGCTGTTGGTCTTGCAGCAGCAATTAAGAACAAAGAAGTGACGGTAAGACAAGCCACGGAAGCTGTCCTTGCACAGATTGAAGAAAAAGAAGCGGACTTTCACTGCTATGTGACGGTGGATAAGGAAGGCGCCCTTAAGCAGGCGGAGGAAGTACAGAAAAAGATTGATGCAGGCGAACTGGACGGTCCTTTGGCGGGCGTGCCTGTTGCCATCAAGGACAATATGTGTACGGAAGGGATGCTTACCACTTGTTCTTCCAAGATCTTGGGGAATTTCGTCCCCACATTCTCTTCGGAAGCAGTGCTGAATCTGCAAAAGGCAGGCGCAGTAATTTTAGGAAAAACCAATATGGATGAATTTGCCATGGGCTCCACCACGGAGACCTCCGCTTACGGTGTGACGAAGAACCCGTGGAATCCGGAGCATGTGCCGGGCGGTTCCTCAGGCGGAAGCGCAGCGGCGGTAGCGGCGGGCGAATGCTTCTATGCCCTTGGTTCCGACACAGGCGGCTCCATCCGTCAGCCCGCATCCTTCTGCGGCGTAGTGGGATTAAAGCCTACCTACGGAAGGGTATCCCGTTACGGATTGATTGCCTATGGTTCCTCCTTAGACCAGATTGGACCTCTCTGCAAGGACGTGACAGACTGCGCAGCCATTATGGAAATAATTGCAACCCACGACCTCAAAGATTCTACATCCGTGGAGCAGGAGGATACAGACTTTACTTCTGCACTTGTGGATGATGTGAAAGGAATGCGGATTGGGATTCCCAAAGACTATTTCGGAGAAGGACTTGACCCGGAAGTGAAAGATGCAGTCCTTAAAGCGGCAGAGGTGCTGAAGGAAAAAGGCGCAGTGGTGGAAGAATTTGATTTAAGTCTGGTGGAATATGCCATTCCTACCTATTATACGATTGCAGCTGCAGAGGCAAGTTCCAACTTAGAGCGCTTTGACGGCATCAAATACGGATACCGCACGGAAGAATATGAGGGACTTCACAATATGTACAAGAAATCCCGTTCTGAGGGATTCGGCGCAGAGGTAAAGAGAAGAATCATGCTGGGAAGCTTTGTGTTAAGCTCCGGTTATTATGATGCCTACTATTTGAAAGCACTGCGCGTAAAGGCACTAATCAAAAAAGCGTTCGATGAGGCGTTTGCAAAATACGATGTGATTTTAGGACCGGTGGCGCCCACCACGGCTCCGAAGCTGGGAGAGAGCTTATCCGATCCCCTTAAGATGTATCTGGGAGATATCTATACCATTTCCGTCAATCTGGCGGGTCTGCCGGGGCTTAGCATGCCCTGCGGCATAGATTCCAAAGGACTGCCCATCGGGCTGCAGCTGATTGGCGACTGCTTCAATGAAAAGAAACTGATTCAGACGGCGTACGCCTACGAAAAGGCAAGAGGGGCGTTTGGCAGAAAGGAGGACAAGTAGTATGGCAAAGCAATACGAAACGGTCATCGGACTTGAGGTTCATGTGGAACTGGCTACGAAGACCAAGATTTTCTGCGGATGTTCCACCGCATTTGGAGGAGAGCCCAATACCCACACCTGTCCGGTCTGCACCGGCATGCCGGGTTCTCTGCCTGTGCTCAACAAGCAGGTGTTAGAATATGCGGTGGCAGTGGGACTTGCCACCAACTGTTCCATCACCCAGTACTGTAAGTTCGACCGCAAAAATTATTTTTATCCGGATAACCCCCAGAACTATCAGATATCTCAGCTTTATCTTCCCATATGCCGCAATGGCAAGGTGGAAATTGAGACGGAAAACGGCAGGAAATTTGTGGGGATTCACGAAATCCATATGGAAGAGGATGCGGGCAAGCTGATTCATGACGAGTGGGATGACTGCTCCCTGGTGGATTATAACCGTTCCGGAGTTCCCCTGATTGAAATTGTTTCCGAACCTGATATGAGAAGCGCGGAGGAAGTGATTGCCTATCTGGAAAAACTGCGCATGACCATTCAATATCTGGGTGCTTCCGACTGCAAACTGCAGGAAGGTTCCATGCGGGCTGATGTGAATCTGTCCATAAGAGAAGTGGGCGCTAAGGAGTTTGGCACCCGTACAGAAATGAAGAACTTAAACTCCTTTAAGGCAATCGCCAGAGCCATCGAAGGAGAGACGGAGCGCCAGATCGATCTGCTGGAAGCAGGCGAAAAGGTGGTGCAGGAGACCAGAAGATGGGATGACAACAAGGGCGAGTCCTACGCTATGAGAAGCAAAGAGGATGCCCAGGATTACCGCTATTTCCCGGAACCGGATTTGGTTCCTATCGTGTTGGATGATGCTTTCCTTGAAGAAATCCGTGCAAAGCAGCCGGAGTTTCGCGAGGAAAAGATGCGCCGCTATAAAGAAGAATTTGATATCCCCGAGTACGATATTGAGATCATCACGGGAAGCAAGCATATGGCAGATATCTTTGAGGCAACGGTCGCCCTGGGCAGCCAGCCCAAGAAGGTGTCGAACTGGCTGATGGTGGAGACGTTGCGTCTTTTAAAGGAAAATGCCATGGATCCTGAGGACATCCGCTTTTCACCGGAGCATCTTGCAAAGCTGATCTCTTTGACCGATGCAAAGAAGGTCAACAGCTCCGTGGCGAAGGAAGTCTTTGAAGTGATGTTCAATGAGGACGTCGATCCCGAAAAGTACGTGGAGGAAAAAGGACTCAAGACAGTAAATGATGAAGGCGCTCTGCGTAAGACGGTGGAGGATGTGATTGCAAATAATCCGCAGTCAGTGGAGGATTATCGGAATGGGAAGGAGAAGGCGATTGGGTTCCTGGTGGGACAGACTATGAAGGCAATGAAAGGGAAGGCGGATCCTTCTATGGTGAATCAGCTGCTGAAAGAGCTGCTATAGAGTTTAAGGTGGCATGTTCTCAGAATCTGGCAGAGCGGCAGGATTGTAGACCGGGCAGCAGACCAGACATAGGCTGCGACACATAGTATCGTTTCAAGTCTCCTCTCAAAATCGGATTTCACTAACAGAATGTGTGTAGGTGTTTCAATGCGGACGGGTCGGAGTCAGCGGCATCCGTGCCGCGCGACTCCTGAAATCGCCATCCGTGGCGATTTCACCCTGGGACTCCACATTCTGTAAGTGAAATTGCCGATTTTTCGCAGAGACTTGAAACGATACTATGTGCCGCAGCCTATGTCTGGTCTGCTGCCCGGTCATGCAATCCTGCCGCCCTGTCAGATTCTGAGAACATGCTAGAGTATTCATGGTGCTGACTCCTGCAGACAAGTGATTGTTTGCAGAAATTTGACTTAGAATATAAAGGAGCTTGTGAAACTAGCGGCAAGATAGTATCATTTTCATAGGCAGGGGCAGGATGAGTCCATATATAAAGTGTGTTTGCTAAGATAAGGAGAACGGAAGAAAATGGAAGAGGCGATTGCAAAGCCGGTGAACATGGGATGTTTTAATAGAAATCAGATAAAATATATTGTGGTTATCGCTATGCTGTTAGATCATATCGCGTGGGGCTTTGTCGATGATGTCAATCTGCTTCTTGGCGGGTGTATGCACTTTGCGGGGCGGCTTACCGGACCGACGATGGCTTATTTTGTAGGGGAGGGTTATTTCTATACCAAGGATGTCAGCAGGTATCACAAAAGGCTTGCCTTTTGTGCGCTGATTTCTTGGTCGGCATTTGTATACTTTGAATACGGCTCGCTGCTTCTTTATTTTGAAAACGGATATTTTATATTGAATCCTGTACAGAGCGTTATTTTCACGCTTTTCCTTGGGCTTAGCGCCATTAGGATATGGGAAAGCACTAAGATAAAAAAGCCAATTAAAATCATCTGTATTATCTTGTTATGCCTGCTTGCTTGTATAGGAGACTGGGCGTTTATGAATGTATTGGGCTGCCTGTTTGTCCATGTCTACCGCAACAGACCAAAAGCCAAATGGACAGCTTTCACATTGACTTTCTTTGTTCCCAATGCCTTAATGATGATATTTGCGATATTTGCCGGTTTTGATCCCATGTGGTTTCAGGCGGGCGTGCTGCTTGTTCCGCTCATGCTTGGTTTCCTTTATAATGGACAATGCGGCAGTAAAGCAAAGATACATAAATGGTTTTTCTATCTGTTTTATCCCGCGCACTTAGTGGTTTTAGGATTATTAAGATGGGGTGCTTTGGGATAAACACTGATTTGGCATATACAAATTGATGAAGAGGAGAGAGTATATGGAAAAGAGGGGATTTTGCGCGGTAGCTGTGGCAGTGCTGCTGACAACGGGCTGCGGAAAGGAAATTGGAGAGTTAAAGGAAGCTAAAGAGGTTAATTTGGTTAAAGAGGTTGATCTTATGGCGGATATTACGGCAGGGGATGTGAGCGGGGAAGTTTCGGGCTTTAGGGACGATGAGGAAGGTGCGATTGCGCTCACGGATTTTGGGGTGAGGCTGCTTCAGAACAGCGTGAGAGAAGGGGAAAATACGTTGATTTCACCGGCGGCGGTTCTCTATGCGCTTGGCATGGTGGCGAATGGAGCTGAAGGGGAAACCTTGTCTCAGGTGGAGGAGGCAGCAGGGCTTTCCAGGGAAGAAATGAATGGATATCTGTATGTATATAAGGAAGCGCTGCAGGAGCAGGGAAATAGTCGGTGTAAAGTCAATCTTGCCAATTCAATTTGGCTGAGGGCAGATGACAGGCTTTCGGTGGAACGGGACTTTCTGCAGGTGAATGCGGATTATTACGGGGCGGATGCTTATCAGGTGCCCTTTGACAGAACGGGCGTTGAGCGGATAAACGGCTGGGTCAGTGAAAATACTTACGGGATGATTAAGGAGTTCTTGCCAGATGTACCGGAGGATGCCGTTATGTATCTGGTCAGTACCACTGCATTGGATGCGAGATGGAGCGAGGTTTACTATACTTCTTCGCAGGGGAACTTTACGAAAGAAGATGGAACGGTCCAGCAGGCGGAATTTATGTATGGCGGAGAGTTTGATTATCTGAAGGACGACACAGCGCAGGGGTTTTTGAAGTACTATGAGGGAAATCAGTATGCGTTTGCGGCGCTTCTGCCCGACGAGGGAATCAGTGTTTCGGATTATGTATCTTCACTCACGGGGGAAAAGCTGCACGGAATTTTAGTGGACAGTGTCCACGCCCAGGTGCATACGGTGCTTCCCAAGTTTGAAATCCGGTATGAAGCAGAAATGAGCGATATTCTTGGAGAAATGGGGATAAAAGACCTCTTTGACGCAGAGAGGGCAGACCTTTCGGGAATGGGTTCCGTGGAGGAAGGGACACTTGTGGTGGACCGCATTTTACACAAAACCTTTATTTCAGTCGATGAACAGGGAACGAAAGCCGGGGCAGCTGCGGTTGACGAAGCTTGCGCCGTGGCAGAAGAGCCGGATGAGGAAATCGAAATCAAAGTAGTTCGGCTTGACAGACCCTTCCTCTACATGATTATCGACCAGAAAACCAAAACGCCTGTATTTATTGGGACTGTGATGGAAATGCCGTCGGATGTCCAGTAGGATTTTACACCAAAAGCCATAATATAGTTTGAAATAGAAACTTCTTGCCATAAAGGAGCGGCTGTGATACAATATCCCTCGGCGGCAAACAAGTGTCCGCGCTTGAAAAACAAACGAGGGCTTATGTTTACCGACGGGAAACACTTTATGAGCATTTAAAATAGAAAGCTGTATGGGTGCAGGCTATGGGGACCAGATATTTTGTGGTGAAGGAGCAGGCAGTGCCGGAGGTGCTTTTAAAGGTAGTGGAAGCCAAGAAGCTCTTAGACACAGGCAGGGTGCACACGGTCAATGAGGCGGCAGACCGGGTGGGAATCAGCCGCAGTTCCTTTTATAAGTACAAGGACGACATATTCCAGTTTCATGAAAATTCCCAAGGGACGACGATTACGCTGACCTTTCAGATGGAAGATGAGCCAGGGCTTTTGTCGGATGTGCTTAAGATCGTCGCACAGTTTGGTGCGAATATTCTGACCATCCATCAAAGTATCCCCATCAACGGCGTGGCATCCCTAAGCTTAAGCGTACAGGTACTTCCCACCACAGGGAATGTCTCTGAGATGCTTGAAACCATGGAGCAGCAAAAGGGCGTCAGAAACGTCAAGATTTTAGCCAAAGAATAAGGCAAGCGCAAGGAGGAAATGAAGATGATTCAGGTTGCAGTAATGGGTTACGGTACAGTAGGAAGCGGTGTCGTGGAGGTCATTGAAAAGAATAAGGAAGAGATCAACAAGAAGTCCGGAGAGGATATCAACATAAAATATATATTGGATTTAAGGGATTTTCCGGGAGACCCTTATGCGGATAAGGTGGTCCATGATGTGGAAATGATCTTGAACGATCCGGAGATTAAGATTATCTGCGAGACTATGGGAGGGCTTAAGCCGGCGTATGATTTTACTAAGAGAGCGCTTAAGTCAGGAATCAGCGTGTGTACCTCCAATAAGGAACTGGTGGCAGCCCATGGACCGGAGCTGATTCAGATTGCCCATGAAAATAAGTGCAATTACCTGTTTGAGGCAAGTGTGGGCGGCGGCATTCCCATCATCCGTCCTTTAAATTATTCCCTGACGGCAGAGAAAATCGACGGGATTACCGGTATCCTAAATGGAACCACCAACTATATCCTTTCCAAGATGGAAAAGGAAGGCGCTGATTTTGAGGATGTCCTAAAGGAAGCGCAGGATAAAGGGTATGCAGAGCGGAATCCCGAGGCGGATGTGGAAGGGTATGATGCCTGCCGTAAGATTGCGATCCTTTCTTCCCTTATGTGCGGAAAGAATGTAAAATATGAGGATATCTATACGGAGGGGATTACAAAGATCACGGCAACAGACTTTGTCTATGCCCATGCAATGGGAAAGACCATTAAACTTCTTGCCCAGAGCAAAGAGGTGGACGGCTGTTTCTACGCCATGGTGGCGCCCTTTATGATCAGCAAATCCCATCCCCTTTATATGGTAAACGATGTGTTCAACGCGGTCTGTGTGCACGGTAATATGCTGGGAGATTCCATGTATTATGGAAGGGGCGCAGGCAAGCTGCCCACGGCAAGCGCGGTGGTATCCGATGTGGTGGACTGTGCAAGGCATATCGGCAAGGTCATCATGTGCTTCTGGGATGCCCAGGACGTGGCGCTTACAGGAATCGGCGAGGCGAGCCGCAGATTCTTCGTGCGCGTGGCACAGGATAAGGAGAGCCAGGCGCTGCAGGTATTTGCAAGCGTCAGCGTGATTGAGGCGGATGTGGAAGGCGAGTTTGCCTTTGTCACAGAACAGATGACGGAAAAGGACTTTAATCAGAAGGCGGAAGAAGTAGGAATCATCAGCCGTATCAGAATAGAATAAAATTTAAGAAAGCATAGAGAAAAAGAGATGTCAGATAAAAAATATATTGTCGTATTAGGAGATGGCATGGCGGATGAACCCATTGAGGAGTTGGGAGGGAAAACACCCCTTGCTTACGCCAACACCCCAGCCATGGACAGTTTAAGCAAGTCAGCGGAGATAGGGCTTGTGCACACCATCCCGGAGGGAATGAAGCCGGGGTCGGACACGGCAAACCTTTCCGTTTTGGGATATGATCCCAAGCGTTATTATTCGGGGCGCTCCCCTTTAGAGGCGCTGAGCATCGGCGTGCCCATGAAAGATACGGATGTGGCGCTGCGCTGCAATATCGTTACCCTATCGGAGGAAGAGGTCCCCTTTGAGGAAAGGACCATCATCGACCATAGTTCGGGAGAAATCAGTACAGAGGATTGTGCCATACTGCTTGAGGCGGTAAAGGAGGAGCTGCAAAATGAGACCTATCAGTTTTATGCAGGCACCAGCTATCGCCACTGCCTGATTTGGAATCAGGGCAGTGTAATCGAGTTATCCCAGCCCCACGATGTGCTGGGACAGGTGATTGGTCAGTATCTTCCCGAGGATGAAAATCTGCTTTCCATGATGAAGAGAAGCTATGAGATTTTAGTCAATCACCCAATTAATATAGAAAGAAAGAGACAGGGATTAAATCCCGCCAACTGCTGCTGGTTCTGGGGAGCCGGAACCAAGCCTATGCTTTCTTCTTTCAAGGAGAAGACCGGAAAGAAGGGGATGATGGTTTCCGCTGTGGATTTATTAAAAGGAATTGCGGTGGGAGCAGGTATGGGCGTTGCCAAGGTGGAAGGCGCCAACGGCGGACTTAACACCAATTATGAAGGGAAGGTGCAGGCAGCCCTTGATGCTCTTTTAAATGGCTATGACTTTGCCTATATTCATGTGGAGGCGCCCGATGAGATGGGACATCAGGGAAGCGTGGCAAGAAAGGTGCAGGCAATCGAGTATTTAGACCAGCGGGTGATTGGACCTTTGACAAAGGCGTTAGATCAGGAAGAGACGCCCTATCGGCTTTTAGTAATGCCGGATCATCCTACCCCTATAAGGGTAAGGACTCATACATCAGACAGCGTGCCATATTTATTGTATGACAGCGAAGAGCCTAAGAAGGAGAGCTGGAATTATAATGAAAAGGAAGCAAAGGAGAGCGGAAACTTTATTCCTATGGGGCATACCATAATAGATAAACTTTTTGAAAAGTAAGGACAGGATTTTGGAACAAGATTTGTGAGGAGACATAGATTATGAAAAAGGTTGTAAAATTTGGCGGCAGTTCCCTTGCCAGCGCGGAGCAGTTTGCAAAGGTCGGCGATATCATTCATGCGGATGGGGAAAGGCGCTACGTGGTGCCTTCTGCACCTGGCAAACGGTTTTCAGAGGACACCAAGGTTACGGATATGCTCTATGACTGCTATCACCTTGCTGAGTCAGGCAAAGAATTTAAGAAGGAGCTTGCCGCAATTTCGACGCGCTATCAGGAAATTATAGATGGACTTTCTCTTGCCATTTCCTTGAAGGATGAGTTCAAAACCATTGAAAAGAATTTTAAGGAAAAAGCAGGAGAAAACTATGCTGCGTCCAGAGGCGAGTATTTAAATGGTATCATTATGGCGGCATATCTGGGATATGAGTTTATCGATGCGGCGGAAGTAATCCGCTTTACGGATGAAGGAGAGTTTGATTCTGAGTATACGAACCAGATATTAGGGCAGCGGCTTAACGGCGTGGAGCGCGCTGTCATACCGGGATTTTACGGGGCATATGCAGACGGAAGGGTCAAGACCTTTTCGAGGGGTGGTTCTGATATTACAGGTTCTATCGTTGCAAGAGCCGTGAAGGCAGATGTGTATGAGAACTGGACAGACGTGTCGGGCTTTCTTGTTGCCGATCCAAGGATTATCGAAAACCCGGAAGGAATCGAGACTATTACCTATAGAGAGCTGCGGGAGCTATCTTACATGGGAGCAAGCGTACTCCATGAGGATGCGATTTTCCCTGTTAGAAGAGAGGGAATTCCCATCAACATCCGCAATACCAATCAGCCTTCCGATGAAGGAACCTGGATTGTAGAGAGCACCTGTCAGAAGTCAAAATATGTGATCACAGGAATTGCAGGAAAAAGAGGATTTTGTTCTGTCAATATAGAAAAAGCTATGATGAACGCGGAGATTGGATTTGGAAGGAAGGTTCTGCAGGCCTTTGAGGATAATGGAATTTCCTTTGAACACGTGCCCTCCGGTATCGACACCATGACGGTGTTTGTCCACCAGGATGAGTTCATTGATAAGGAGCAGAAAGTGGTTTCTGCTATCCACAGGCTGGCTGATCCGGACAGCGTGGATATCGAAGCAGACCTTGCTTTAGTTGCGGTAGTTGGACGCGGTATGAAGTCCACAAGGGGAACGGCAGGACGCATCTTTTCCGCTCTGGCACACGTCAACGTCAATGTAAAGATGATTGATCAGGGGTCCAGCGAGCTGAATATCATCATCGGCGTTGCAAATGATGACTTTGAGACGGCAATCAAGGCAATCTATGATATTTTTGTAATCGCACAGCTATAAAAATATGATAACGCTTAGGAATCCGTCCTATTTGATGCGATAAACGTCGAATAGGGCGGATTTTTATGACAGCAGGGTCATAAGACCAAACTGTTAGGCTTTTATTACTTGAAAGTTTCCATAAAATATACTATGATAATATAACATACATTTCCCAGACGGGGATTGTGTGAAAGCACAGGAGGAAATGAGAATATGAATGAAACATATGTAGAATGCCTGGTAAAAAGAAAGACTCCGACTCATCTTAAGATGCTTAAAATCCTATTGGTCACGCTTACTGTTGCGTTTGTGCTGGTGGGATTTATTTTGATTCCGGCGCTGCTTTTCGGTATTGCCTTTGGAGTGGCGGCTTATTTCATGCATTTGAATACAGAGTTAGAGTATGAATATCTTTATGTGGATAAGGAACTTACCGTGGACAAGGTCATGGCAAAGACTAAGCGCAAAAGGGTGGCAGTTTATACGGTAGAAAAGATGGAAATCGTGGCGCCCGTTAAGTCATGGCACCTTGACAATTATAAGAACCGAAATGACAAGGAGGTTGATTATAGCTCCAGAGAAGTAAAACAGCCTGATACCAGATATGTATTTTACTATGAAGGCAGACAGAAGGTCATTTTTGAGCCTAATGAGGACCTCGTTAAGGCGATGCAGTTTGCAGCGCCCAGAAAGGTATTTAAAGATTAAGCGGCAGTAATGTAACAAACAAACATAGATTACACTTATAGGAGGAGAAAAAATGGGTCAGATAATTGGTGAAGGAATTACCTTTGATGATGTGCTTTTAGTGCCATCCTATTCAAAGATCGTTCCCAACGAGGTGGACTTGACAACATGGTTAACCAAAAAGATTAAGCTCAACATTCCTATGATGAGTGCAGGAATGGACACGGTAACGGAGCACAGAATGGCGATTGCTATGGCAAGACAGGGCGGCATTGGCATCATCCATAAGAATATGTCCATTGAAGCACAGGCGGAAGAGGTGGACAAGGTCAAAAGGTCTGAGAACGGTGTCATAACCGATCCCTTCTCGCTGTCACCGGACCATACATTGGGAGATGCAGATGCGCTCATGGCGAAGTTCCGCATTTCCGGCGTTCCGATTACAGAGGGACGTAAACTGGTGGGAATCATCACCAACAGAGATTTGAAATTTGAAACAGATTTTTCAAAAAAGATTAAGGAATCTATGACCTCCGAAGGGCTGATTACAGCTAAGGCAGGTATTACACTTGAGGAAGCAAAGCAGATTCTTGCCAAGGCAAGAAAAGAAAAACTTCCTATCGTAGATGATGACTACAATCTGGTAGGTCTTATTACCATCAAAGATATCGAAAAAACAATTAAATACCCTTTGTCTGCAAAGGATGAACAGGGAAGACTTCTGTGCGGCGCAGCTGTGGGGATCACGGCAAATGTGCTGGATCGGGTGAGCGCTTTGGTGGATGCAAAAGTGGATGTTGTGGTGCTTGACAGCGCCCACGGTCATTCGGAGAACGTGCTCCACTGTATCAGGATGATCAAAGAAAAATATCCTGATCTGCAGGTGATAGCAGGTAATGTGGCAACCGGAGAGGGAACGAGAGATTTGATCGAAGCCGGAGCAGATGCAGTCAAAGTAGGTATCGGACCGGGTTCAATTTGTACCACACGTGTGGTTGCAGGTATCGGTGTACCTCAGATTTCTGCAATTATGGATGCATATTCCGTAGCAAGGGAATATGGCATTCCAATCATAGCAGATGGCGGCATCAAGTATTCCGGAGATATGACGAAAGCAATCGCAGCAGGCGGCAATGTGTGTATGATGGGAAGTATGTTCGCGGGATGTGACGAAAGCCCCGGAACCTTTGAATTGTATCAGGGACGTAAGTATAAAGTATACAGAGGAATGGGTTCTATCGCAGCTATGGAAAACGGAAGCAAGGACCGCTATTTCCAGGAAAATGCCAAGAAACTTGTGCCGGAAGGCGTGGAAGGCAGAGTGGCTTATAAGGGAAACGTGGAGGATACGGTATTCCAGCTGATGGGCGGCTTGCGTTCAGGTATGGGTTACTGCGGAACAAGCTGTATCGAAGAACTGAAAGAAAAAGGAAGATTCATTAAGATATCTGCGGCATCCTTGAAAGAAAGTCATCCTCATGACATTCATATCACCAAGGAAGCCCCGAACTACAGTGTGGATGAATAGGAAACAGGAAACGTGCAGGAAGTGGAAGGGAGTATTGTTGACGTGGGCAATCTGGGAAGCTCCGGCAGCAGGCAGGATGCAGCGCTGCTGTTGAAAAGCCTTATAGAAGAAAAGGTGCTGGAAAAGTGGCAGCAGTATTTTTGTGACGTTACAAACGTATTTTTGTGTTGTGTGGACAGCAACGGACTTCCGCTTACTGTGTTTGGCGGTAAAGAGGAAGAGGCGGACAAGGTCAAACGGATCATTGACGGAGAGCAGGTTATTGAGATGCTGTCCAGAGTATCTGAAAGTACGCTGGAAGATCAGGCAATAGAGACCACTGCATACCCCAACGTGCGGCTTGCAGTGATATCTGTCAGAATCGAAGGGGAACCGTTTTTAAATTGGCTGGTCTGCGGTGTGCTTTCTGATGTTGATGATCTGGAAGATTATGATAACCCGCCGCTTGAGGGAGTCGTAAATACGATTTCTGGGAAACAGTTTGCCAAGGTAATAGATATTTTGCGAGATGTGACTAAGACCATGCTTTCTTATAAGCTTTCTGCTATCAATGCCCAGGCACAGAGCAGGCGGATTCAGTATTCCGAGAAGGAAATGAACGAAAATCTGCGAAGGAGCGAGGCGCTTGCCGAGGTCGTACAGTTTTTGGAAGCTGACGAATCTGCGGAAAATGTGGTGCATAAACTGTTAAAAAAAGTCGGAGAACTTTTGAATTTGAGTATTGCCGTTCTTTATAGCGTCCAAAAGGACGGCGGTCAGGCAGAACTTTTATCCGGATGGTGCAAAAAGAATGTGGTGTGGGAGTTTGAGAAGGAGATGCAGAAGAGCATCCCTGCGCTCCTTACCGAAAAGAAGACGCTCGTCATTTCACAAAATTCCATGCTGAACGCATCTGAAAGGGAACAGATGCAGCTGCTTGGCTTCAAGGCAGCGATTGTTATCCCGGTCGAAATAAGCGAAAATAGTTCCAGCTTTGCCTGTTTTGGGGAGATGGAAAAGGAGCGGAGCTGGAAGCTGGAGGAAATTCGGTTCTTGAATGACTGTGCCAAGGTTTTGCACAGCATTATGACAAAGGGTATGCAAAGGGAGCTGCTTCTTACATCCAATGCTGCCTTAGAGACGATACTGGACAATGTGGGAAGCAGCGTGTATGTGCGGGATTTGACGACAGGAGAGGTCTTGTTTACCAACAAAAGCATGCGGGCAGTCTTTGGGCGGGAACTAGAGGATGGAAGCATGAACGGAGTGTTGGACGAACAGGTACAACGTGAAAGCGGAAGCCGGGAGTTTTATTTTGAGAAAAAAGATTGCTGGTATGATCTATACTACATAAGAATGAAGTGGATAGACGGAAGATTGGCTCTTTTGTGTGCACTATATGATATTACAGATAAAAAGGTATTCCAGAAGAAAACGGAGCAGCAGGCATATACGGATTTCCTTACAGGAATCTATAACCGCATGTGCTGCGAGAGAGATTTAGGTAAGTATATGGATGAAGCAAAGAACAACCAGGGGAAGGGTGCTCTGCTTTATCTCGATTTGGATGACTTCAAGCATATCAATGATGGATTGGGGCATAAATATGGAGATGTGCTTTTAAAGTCGATTTCCCACAGCTTTCAGCGGATCGAAGGGATTAAAAACACATGTTATAGAATGGGCGGCGATGAGTTTGTCATTATTATACCGCCAAGGGAATATGAAAACCGAGAAAAGATCATCGCATCTATAAGAGAAATCTTTATGCGTCCATGGTTTCTCAAGGATTCGGACTATTATTGTACGATGAGTATGGGAATCGTAGAGTTTCCGGATAAGGATGATGCCGTGAATGATTTGATCAAAAAAGCGGATATTGCCATGTACGAGGCTAAGAAAGAGGGCAAGAACAGGATCGCCTATTATTCCGATCAGATAGAGTCTAAGTCGGGTAAGCGCCTGGACATGGAAAAGAGTATGCGTGATGCCACGGCAAGAGGCTATCAGGAGTTTGAGGTGTATTATCAGCCCATTATCGATATCAGTAAAGAAGAACTGCCCTGTACAGGGGCGGAGGCGCTGATCAGATGGAACAATGCGGATTTAGGTTTTATACCGCCGTCAGAGTTCATTCCGTTGGCAGAGTATCTGGGATTGATCAATCCCATTGGAAATTTTGTGCTGAAAGAGGCATGCAGCTGCTGTAAGAACTGGAACGATCACGGCTATCCTGATTATAAGGTAAATGTAAATCTATCGGTAGTTCAGCTCTTACAGCCGGATATTGTGGAAAGTATAGAAAGCGTCATGAAGGAGACCGGCATTAAGCCCAAAAATCTGACGCTGGAGGTCACAGAAAGCCTGGCAATCAATGATATGGAGCGCATGCAGGAAATCCTGGACAGGATCAAGAAACTGGGCGTCAGAATTGCACTGGATGATTTTGGAACGGGCTATTCGTCATTAAACCACATAAGGGAGATTCCATTTGATGTGATCAAGGTAGATCAAAGTTTTATCAGGGATTTAGAGCGGGATGAGTATGCCAAATCATTTATCAGAATGGTAGGAGAACTAGCAGAAGCAATCGGCGTAAACGTCTGTATCGAAGGTGTGGAGACTAAAAGGCAGTATGAGATTTTATCAGAAATGTGTGTGCTCCTGGCGCAAGGATATTATTTCGACCGTCCTATGGAGCGGCAGGCATTTGAAAAGAAGTACGTACCCAAGCTTAAGCGCAGAACCCGTAAAACAAGTGATTAAATTCTGCTTTAAAAATTGCTTTTTGTGTGATATCATAACAAGTAGCGCGTTGTTACAATAAGTTGACCGCGAAGCGCGGCAGCGTTTGTTACAATAAGCTGTCTCGCAGAGCGCGGCAGCGTTTGTTAGGAACATACTGTAGGAGGTAAGGCTCACCGTCAGATAACAGGCTGAGCCGCAGGAAAGTATGAGTGAAAATGAAGTAAACGTAACCCCTTCTTCTGAGAAAGAGAAGGAAACTGTTTCCAGGAATTTTATTGAACAGATGATCGATAAGGACTTGGCAGAAGGCGTGTATGATACCGTGCACACAAGATTTCCGCCTGAACCTAACGGATATCTGCATATCGGACATGCCAAGAGCATTCTTTTAAATTATGGGCTTGCGCAGAAATACGGCGGCAAATTCAATATGCGGTTCGACGATACCAATCCTACCAAGGAAAAAACAGAATTTGTAGAGTCCATTATGGCAGATATCAAGTGGCTGGGAGCAGATTGGGAGGACCGGCTTTTCTTTGCTTCCAATTATTTTGAACAGATGTATGAAGGGGCAGTGAAGCTGATTAAAAAAGGCAAGGCTTATGTATCGGAGCTTACTGCAGATGAAATCAGAGAATACCGTGGAACCCTTACACAGCCGGGCAAAGATGATCCCAATAGAGACAGAAGCGTAGAAGAAAATCTCATGCTTTTTGAAAAGATGAAAAACGGTGAATTTGCAGACGGAGAGAAGACACTTCGGGCTAAGATTGATATGGCGTCTCCTAATATTAATATGCGTGACCCGATTCTCTACCGTGTTGCGCATATGAGTCATCACAATACGGGCGATCAGTGGTGCATCTATCCGATGTACGATTTTGCACATCCCATTGAGGACGCTATTGAAGGAATCACACATTCTATCTGTACACTGGAATTTGAGGACCACAGACCCTTATATGACTGGGTGGTGAGAGAACTGGAGTACCCCCATCCCCCGAGGCAGATTGAATTTGCCAAAATGTATCTGACCAATGTGGTGACAGGAAAAAGATATATCAAAAAGCTGGTGGAAGAGGGAATCGTGGACGGCTGGGATGATCCTAGGCTGGTTTCCATTGCAGCGCTTAGAAGGAGAGGATTTACACCGGAGTCAATTAAAATGTTCGTAGAACTGTGCGGTGTGTCAAAGAGCAATTCCTCTGCAGATTACGCGATGCTGGAGTACTGTATCAGGGAAGACTTAAAGCTGAAGCGTCCCCGCATGATGGCAGCCCTTGATCCGGTCAAATTGATTATTGACAATTACCCGGAAGGGAAAACAGAACTTTTAGAGGTTGCCAATAATCTTGAAAATGAAGAGATGGGGACCCGTCAGGTTCCCTTTGGCAGAGAACTCTATATTGACCGTGAGGACTTTATGGAGGAACCGCCTAAAAAGTATTTCCGTTTGTTTCCGGGAAATGAAGTACGTCTCATGAACGCCTATTTTGTAACCTGTACGGGTTGTGTAAAGGACGAAAGCGGTAAGGTAATCGAAGTGCACTGCACTTACGATCCGGAGACAAAATGCGGCACTGGATTTACCGGACGCAAGGTGAAGGGAACGATTCACTGGGTGCCTGCAAAAGAGGCGGTCAAGGCACAGGTAAGGTTGTATGAGAATATTATTGATGAGGAAAAGGGCGTTTATAACGAGGATGGAAGCCTTAATTTAAATCCCAATTCACTCACCGTTTTAAGGGAATGCTGCCTTGAGCCGGCATTAAAAGATGCGAAGCCTTACGACAGTTTCCAGTTTGTCCGCCAGGGATATTTTTGTGTGGATGCAAAGGACTCAAAGGAAGATGCGCCTGTGTTCAACAGAATTGTGTCATTAAAGAGTTCTTATGTGCTGCCTAAGGCATAAAAAAACAGTTTATCACATTTATTGAAGAAGAAAGAAGAAAGGGATAGGTATTTAAAATGGCTGGGTTATTATCTGGATTAGGGAAGCTTGGACTTAAAAATCTGGAAGACATGGATTTGTACGAGGCAGAAAAGAAACCGGAGGAGGCGGCTGCCAAGCCGGCGGCGCCTGTGGTGCAGGAAACAGATTTTCTTTTTGACAAAAGTTATGAATGTACGATATGCGACGGCAAGATCAAGGCAAGGACAATGAAATCAGGGAAGGCTAAGCTTTTGCGTGCAGACATGGATTTGCGTCCGGTATATGAGAATATCGAGCCGATTAAATATGATGTCATCACCTGCCCGCATTGCGGTTATGCGGCGCTCACCCGTTATTTCAAGGGGCTCACCGCATCACAGATGAAGGCAATCAAAGAGACGATTTCAGCTTCCTTCCAGCCCATCAAAGAAGAGAAGGATACATACACCTATGAGGAGGCTGTGGACCGTTATAAGCTGTGTCTTGCAAATGCCATCGTGAAGCATGCAAAGGCGAGCGAAAAGGCATACATCTGCCTAAAGACGGGATGGCTGCTGCGCAGCATGAGAGAAAATCTTGACAAGGAAGCGGAGGACTTTAACAAGAAGTCGGCAGAACTCAAAGAACAGGAAGACGAATTTATCAAAAATGCGCTGGAGGGATTCCTGGCGGCAAGACAGTCAGAAAGCTATCCTATGTGCGGTATGGATGAGATTACCATGGAATATCTCATTGCAGCACTTGCGCTGGAAAGCGAGCAGTTTGATGTTGCTTCCCGTATTATTTCAAATATTCTGGTTTCTCCTTCTGCTCCTAGCAGAATGAAAGACAAGGCGAGAGATTTGAAAGAGACCCTTATGGCAAAGATGAAAGAGAAAAGCAACTAGTTATGATCGATCTGACGATACAGCTTACGGATACAGGGAAGGAATGCCTGTACCAGCAGATTTATGAATATATCAGAGATGAGATAAGAAAAGGGAAGCTTCTTGCAGGTGAGAAGCTTCCCTCGACTCGTTTGCTGGCACAGTACCTTCAAGTGGCGAGGAGCACGGTGGATTTTGCCTATGGTCAGCTGGTAGCAGAGGGGTATGTGGAGGCAAGACCCTGTAAAGGATATTTTGTGAGCCATGTGGAGGAGCTGTTTCATTTTTCTGATGATTGGGAGAAACCGAAGGAGACGCCTGTGCGTATCGCACAGACGGTGCGGGAAGAGGAGGTTCAATATGATTTTTCGCCCCATGCGGTAAGCCTTAAGGACTTTCCCTATGCCACATGGAAAAAAATTACCAAAAATATTCTGGTGGATGCAAACAGTGAAATGTTTGCCTTAGGGGATGCAAGGGGAGATCAGGAGCTGCGGAAGACAATCAGCCGGTACCTCCACTCGTCCAGGGGGGTCAACTGCCAGCCGGAGCAGATTATTATCGGAGCCGGAACGGACTATTTGTTTATGCTGCTGGAAAAGATTTTGGGAAGGCACGTGCCGATTGCCATGGAGAATCCTACTTATAAACGTGCATACAGGGTTTTTCAATCCTTTGCCTATGAGATCGTACCGATTCCAATGGACGGAAGCGGGATGAATGCGGAAGCGCTCTCTAGGACCAATGCGAGGGTTGCATATGTGATGCCCTCCCACCAGTATCCCACGGGGGTGGTGATGCCCATTGGAAGAAGGATGGAATTGCTTAAATGGGCGGGGGAAGAACAGGACCGTTATCTGATTGAAGATGATTATGACAGTGAGTTCCGCTATAAGGGAAAGCCTATTCCGTCTCTGCAGGCATCGGACCGTTTGGGCAGAGTTATTTACATGGGAACTTTTTCAAAATCCATTGCGCCGGCAATCCGTGTGGGGTATATGGTGCTTCCTATGAAGCTTCTTAAGGTTTACAGGGAAAATTGTGGATTTTATGCGTCCACCGTATCGCGTATCGATCAGCGTATTTTAAACGAATTTATCAGAGATGGATATTTTGAACGATATTTGAACAAGATGCGGAAGATTTACAGAGGCAGGCATGATTTTCTTTTAAGTCAGCTTTCTCCGTTTGAGAAAGAGTTTCTTATCTCGGGGGAGAATGCCGGCTTGCATATCCTGCTTACAAGTAAAAGCCGGATACCGGAAGAGACGCTCATAAAGGCGGCTGCCAAGGCAGGGGTAAAGGTATATGGAATGCAGGATGCCTGTATGGGGGGAGCGAGTATGGATACGGCTTATGCCAGCACATTGCTGCTGGGGTATGGGGCGCTGGACGAACAGGAACTTAAGAAGGGAATTACAATATTAAAAGAAGCCTGGGATACCTATTTGTAGGATAGCCCAGGCTTTGCTGTATGCAATTTTTTAAAGATCGTCATCAAAAAATTCTTCTACCGTCTCACTTACGGGAGAAACATTTTGCTGGGAGACAGAGGGCTGTGAAGGAACTTCACCAGTATTTTCACCAGCACCTGCAGCGTTGCCAGAAGATGTATCAGATTTATCTGTATCGGTTTTATCCGTATCGGCTTTATCCGTATGGGAACCTTCATCGCTGGGAATGCTGGAGGAATCCGTAGATTCTGCCGCAGTGTTCTTTTCCTTGTTCAGTGCAGTCAAGTCGGTAAAATTGCTTTCAGAAGCGGTTTGGCCTTCTTTAACGGATTTAACCGTATCTTTTACTTGCTGAACGGAATCGGCAATCACGCCCTTTGCCTTTTGGAAAGCTTCAGAAGCAATGGCTTCTGCCTTATCAAGCTGTAAGGATACATAGGAACGTTCCTTTTCAGTGTCTGTATCCTCGTCAAGATCCTCACTGAAATCGTCAAAATCATCATCCGTATCCTCATCACTTGGGGCGGAAGGAGTTTTGTCTTTCGTCTGCAAATAATGATATGCCCCGTAAGCGGCAGCGCCGGCTACTGTAGTGAAAAGTAAAAATTTACCAAATTTTTTGGACATAAGGGTGCTCCTTTCGGTTTTTCATCTAGTATTATCTTAATACTATTCTGTGGAATTGAAAAGAGAATATGTATAAAAAATCCATAAATTTTTTAAAGGCACTAGATGTGGTAGGCGGGAAAAAAGAGAGTACAAGTTTCATGGAAACGATTGATGGAGAGGGGAAAATGTGGTATATTTAATTTCGACTCATAAGGTCAACATTGGTGCAGTGTGGGAAGTTTTTTTGGAGATAGTTGGATGAATGAAAAGTTTTTTGATTTAAAAAAAGAGAAGCAGGACAGAATGATCAATGCGGCGCTTAAGGTGTTTGCCATGAACGGGTACGGTCATGCAAGTACGGATGATATCGTGAAGGAAGCAGGAATCAGCAAGGGGCTTTTGTTTCATTATTTTATCAGCAAGTTGGGGTTGTATGCGTTTATTTATGATTACAGTGTCAGATATATTATGCTGGAGCTTTCTACTGGGGTGTCGAAGGAAGAAACGGATTACTTTGGACTTCTTTTGCAGATTAAGCAGTCTCAGCTGCAGGTCATGAAGAATTATCCTTACATGCTTCAATTTATTAATAAAAGCAGGGAAGAAGATGTGAGTGAGGCGCTGATGGAGACAGAGGATAAGAGGGGCGTGCTTCCCGGGCAATATGCGCAGATCATGGAGCGGGCAGAACTTGACAGGTTTAAGAAGGATGTGGATGTAAAAAAGCTGACCAAGATGATAGAATATATGGCGGACGGGCTTATGACGGAGCATTTCAGGAACGCATCTTTCCAGCCGGAGATTTATTACAAGGAAATCGTGCAGTACTTGGAAATGATGAGGAAGCTTAGTTATCGGTAAGAAATGAGAATAAATGGCAGAAGGAAGGGTATGCGGTGAAAGAAAAACTTTACACAATACCGCTGAATGATGCGGTGAATGCAGATGATGAGTGTCCTTTCTGTAATATAGAAAGGGCAGTAGAACAGGATATATTGGATTTTGTCCTTGGCTCCGGTTCTTCTTATATGGAAAGTGATGTGAGAGAGGCTACCGATCAGGCGGGCTTTTGCAGGGCACATTTCAAGAAAATGTTTGATTATGGCAATACACTCGGTAACGGGTGGATTTTAAAGACCCACTATGAGAAGATAAATAAGGAAATGAAAGAGCAGTTCAAAAAGTTTACGCCTTCCAAATCCACGCTCATTGGCAGACGGAAAAAGAGCGGGGAAAGGGAAAATGCCATCGGCATCTGGGTGCAGGAGAAGGAGAAGTCCTGCTATATCTGCAATCGCTTTGCAGATACCTATGACAGATATATGGACACCTTTTTCCATATGTATAAGAAAGACGAGGATTTCAGGAAGCGGATTCTGAGCGGTAAGGGATTTTGTCTGCACCACTTTGGCGATTTGTGTGAATATGGGGAAAGCAGGCTTAATGACAAGGAAAAGAAAGCATTTTATCCGGAAATGTTTGAATTGATGGAACGGAACATGGAAAGGCTTACCGAGGATGTTAGCTGGCTGGTAGAAAAATTTGATTACAGGAATAAAGATGCGGATTGGAAAAATTCAAAGGATGCGATTCAGAGAGGCATGCAGAAGCTTAAGGGCGGATATCCCGCCGACCCGGTTTATAAGATGAATAAGTAGGAGATAAACGTGTGCGCAGAAACGCACACGTTTTTAAATGAAACCAGCTGCTTTACCGATCCAGTAGCCAAGACCTAATAACCAGCTTGTAAAAATACCATACAGGATGACGGGACCGGCAATCGTAAAGATCTTGCAGCCGATGCCGAAAACCTGCCCTTCTTTCTTAAATTCCACGGCGGGGGCTGCCACAGAATTGGCAAATCCGGTAATCGGTACTAAGGCGCCGGCACCTCCGAATTTAACGATAGAAGGATAGATATTGAAACCAGTCAGAAGAACACTTAAAAATACAAGGACCAAAGAGCAGAAACTTCCTGCCGTTTCTTTGTCCATGCCCATCTGCTTAGATGCAAAATTTAAAAGAATCTGCCCGATGACGCAGATGATGCCGCCGGTGATAAAGGCTTTGAGCATCTGTAAATATAAATTATGGGTAGGGGTGATGGTTTTTACATATTCTTCATATTCTTTTTCGAGAGTTGCTTTTTCTTCACTTTTTGGTTCGCTCATAGATAGTCACCTTCCTGAATCATTTCGGTTAGTGTATGGATATTTGCTCAAAATATGCAAATTGTAATAAAAATGTAACAGATATGATGCAAAAATGATGCATGCCCCCTTTATAATTGGATTGTGCATAGGACAGAGAAACATTTGTCGTAGGAATAAAAAACCATTCCGCCATTCTTGTGTATTTATGGCAGGGGTGTTAAAATGGATATCACAAATCAAATGATAAGTGCAGAGGAATGTTATGGTCAGTTTTTCCAGTTTTGAATTTTTATTTCGCTTTTTACCGATTTTTTTAATATTGTATTTTGCAATGCCGAAGAAGTATAGGGAAACGCTGCTCCTTTTAGGGAGCCTTGTTTTTTATGCTTTTGGGGAGCCTGTGTTTATTCTCGTGCTGATCGTCACGACGATTGTCAACTATAGCATAGGAATGCAGAGCTGGAAGGTGGGAGAAGGATTTTCCCTGCATGAATGGCAGAAGAATAAACGGAAAAAATACATGATGCAGGCGGTTGCCCTGGATGTGGCTGTACTGGTGATTTTTAAGTTTTTAGCCGTATTTGTAGATCATACACTGCTTCCCCTTGGAATCAGTTTTTATATCTTTAAAATGATTTCCTTTCAAATGGATATATGCAGGGGCGAGGTGTGGAGCAAGCCCAGTTTTCAGCATGCTGCGATTTACTTTACCATGTTTCCCCAGGTGACATCCGGTCCCATCATGCGGTATCATGAGGGAGAATTTGAGCGTGAAAGAACTTGGAGCCTTGAACAGTTTGAAGATGGGCTTAAGTATTTTGTGGCAGGTCTTGGGATGAAGGTTCTTCTGGCAGACCGGCTTGCAATTTTGTGGAATGATCTGCAGATGATCGGGTTTCAGAGCATTTCCACGCCGCTGGCATGGCTGGGGGCATTTGGCTATTCGCTAAGGCTGTATTTTGACTTCTGGGGCTATTCCCTGATGGCAGCGGGGCTCGGGGTGATGCTGGGATTCGACTTTATAGAGAACTTTCATCATCCCTATGCTTCAAAGAGTATTGCAGAGTTCTACAGAAGATGGCATATGACGTTGGGAAGCTGGTTTCGGGATTATGTGTATATTCCTCTTGGAGGAAGCCGCTGTGGGAAAAAAAAGCTGGTCTTTAATCTGGCTTTGGTATGGCTGCTGACCGGCTTTTGGCATGGCAACGGCATTAATTATGTGATCTGGGGAGCTGTGCTGGGGATTTTGATCATTTTAGAAAAAATGTTTTATGGAAAAAAACTGGGGAAAATACCTGTTCTGGGAAATCTCTATGTTCTTGCAGTCATTCCGCTGACATGGGTTGTTTTTGCCATAACAGATTTAAGACAGCTGGGGATTTATTTCGGGCGTCTGTTCCCATTTATAGGAGGCGCCGGTCTGGCGGTAAATCCGCAGGATATCATAAAGTATATACAGAATTACAGCGTTTATTTTATTGTGGGCATTTTGCTGTGTATTCCGGCGGTGCCCGGCTATATTGAAAAACATAAGAAAAATCCAATTATCATACTGCTGTTTGTGGTTTTGTTCTGGACTTCAGTTTATTTCCTTGCCAGCAGTGCGGGAAATCCATTTATGTATTTAAATTTCTAGGGCAGTAAAAGAGATTGCGGAAAGGTATGGTTCAAAATGAATTTTATCAAAAAATGCCCGTTTTTTCTATTGCTGATTGGCACAGGGCTTATTTTTACAATTATTGGGATTGCAGGCAGGATGAGTATCTATGCGGAGCAGGAGTATCATCCGCTGACGACGCCGGTACTGGCAGTCATGTTCACAGGAATCAATGATGGTATTTACCCTTGGCAGGTCTTTGCTGGGGAAAGTGCCCAGACAATGGCGCAGGGGAATGGAGCAGAAGAGACGCCGAAAAGCGAGCTGGAAAGGGAACAGGAAACTGTGCCGGAAGAGGACGGGACAGCGGATGCATTAGACGCACCGCAGCCGGAGACAGATGTGTCTGCTAATGCGCTTGCTAAAGAGGAAACGGACACTTCGGAAGAAGAAACAGAGGAATCGGAAGAAAATGAGGGGCAGCCTGAGGGAGAGGATGCACCGTTTGAAAAGATAGAGCCGGCAAGGGCAAGCACACAGGAAGAAATCCAAAATCACATTTCAGCGGATCTATATGGGGATGCGGGTGTCCTGAGGGCAGCGGAATATGAATTTTCAGCAGTGGATGAAAGCTATTTTGACGACGCCTTATTTATCGGAGATTCCCGGACGGTGGGCTTAAGAGATTATACAGATTTGTCGGAGCATGCTGATTTCTACTGTGAGACCTCTCTCACGATTTATAAGGTTTTAGAGGAAGATTTTGGCGGGCAGGGTACCGTTGAAGAGGCGCTGGAAAACAATGCGTACGGAAAGATTTTCCTCATGGTAGGAATCAATGAGCTGGGCAGGGGAACTACGGAAGAGTACATGGCAGAATACACGAAGGTAGTGGAGCGGCTGCATGAATTAGAGCCGGAGGCGAAAATCTTTGTCCAGGGTGTCATGCGTGTCTCGGGAGAAAAGAACAGTTCAGATGCCATATTTAATAACAGCAACATCAATGCAAGAAATAATGCCATAGCGACGCTGGCGGACAATAAGCAAATTTTTTATATTGACGTCAATGAGGCTGTCTGCGATGAAGAAGGGAACTTGATTAAAGATTATACCTTTGACCAGATTCATCTGCTTGGTGCATACTATGATTTATGGAAACAGTTCCTGCTTGTACACGGTGTGACAGACGATGCGGCTGGGTAACAGTTCAGTCTGCAAGTACAGGAGAGCAGCTTGGAGAACGGCGAATCGGCGCAGTGGAGAATTAACGCATAAAACGAATAAAAATCTTCAGACGAGAGAAACTAACCAAAAGTAAATCGTCTGGAGGTTTTTTTATGGAAACAACGGTTGGAGCAATTTTTGAGCAGGGGGAGAGAAGTATTAAGGTTCCCATACCTGTTTATATAAGAGCAAGCGCATCTGTGGCAGGAACCAAGGAAGGTCAGGGACCCTTTGGAGACTGTTTTGATGTGGTGGGAAAGGATGATAAATTCGGCTGTGAGACTTGGGAGGAGGCGGAGAGCACCTTGCAGAAGGAGGCGCTTACCCTTGCCATTGGAAAGTCGGGGCTGAAAAATGAAGAGATTAAGTATCTGTTCGCAGGCGATCTCTTGGGACAGTCGATTGCCAGCAGCTTTGGATTAGGTGCCTTTCAGATTCCATTAATCGGAATGTACGGTGCCTGCTCTACCTGTGGGCTCTCTATGGCAATGGCAACGGTGATGATTGCGGGAGGGATGGCGGAGCACGCAGCATGCGTCACATCCAGTCATTTTGCCAGTGCCGAGAAGGAGTTCCGCTTTCCCTTAGGATATGGAAACCAGCGCCCTCTTTCCGCCACATGGACGGTCACGGGAAGCGGTGCGTTTGTCTTAAGCAGTGTGAAAAGTGACACGGACAGGGCTATGATTTCGGGGCTGACCATTGGAAAAATCGTGGATTTCGGTTTAAAGGATTCCATGAACATGGGAGCCTGCATGGCGCCTGCCGCCTGTGATACCATTTATCATCATCTCACAGACTTTGGAAGAAGTCCGTCCGATTACGATAAGATTATTACAGGGGATTTGGGAAGTGTAGGGCAGAAGGCGCTTTGGGATATGATGCGGGAAAAGGGAATGGATATTTCCAAGGTGCATATGGACTGCGGAATGGAGATTTACGACCAGAGTCAGGATGCCCATGCAGGGGGAAGCGGATGCGGATGCAGTGCGGTTACGCTGTCGGCTTTTATACTAAAGCAGCTTGAGGAAGGAAAGTGGAAGCGGGTATTGTTTGTTCCTACCGGGGCGCTGCTGTCTAAGACAAGCTTTAATGAAGGGCAGAGTATACCGGGGATTGCACATGGGGTGGAATTGGTTGGGTGTAAGTAGCAAGACGGAGGCAGCAGTCAGCGGCATCTGTACCAGCGTCAGTCAGCTGGGCTGGTACAGATGCCGCTGACTGCAGGGTTATGGCTTCCGCTATGTATCTCGCTTTGGAGTTGCTTTGCTATCTGTTACATAGCACTTTGGAAGGGCGCTCTGTAAATTTTATAGCCGTTTGGGGGAAATTATGGTATATTAAAGGGGCAGGGAGTTGGTAAGAACGATTGAAAGGTAAGAGGAAATTTAAGGTGAAAAAAATCGTGAAGCGGATTCTTTTGGTTCTGTTGGTGGTGCTTCTTTTGTTTGGCGGGTATGCGGCTTATGTCCTTGGTACTTATTATCGTCTGCCGGATAAGCTGACGTTGGAGGTTAAGAGAAATGGTGCGAATCCATATTTTGATGAGGGCTTTTCACTGGCGCAGGGGGAGGCGTATTTTATTATGACTTATAACATTGGCTTTGGGGCGTATCGTAAGGATTATAGTTTTTTTATGGACGGCGGGAAGTCTTCTTGGGGGAAGGATGAGGAAAGTGTTATAGCAGGGGTATGCGGCATGGGAGAGATTATTAATGATGTGAATCCTGACTTTGTCTTGCTGCAGGAGGTAGATTTGGACGGCACACGTTCTTACCATGTGAATCAGTTAGAGCTGCTCAATCAATTTATGAAAGGGTATTATTATGATTTTGCACAGGATTATGATTCGCCTTTTTTGTTTTTTCCTCCATGGGAACCGCATGGAGCGAACAAGAGTGCGTTGGTGACTTATTCCCGGGCAGAGATAACGGATGCTATGCGCAGGAGTCTTCCTATTTCCGAATCGGTGAGCAAGCTGGTGGATTTAGACAGAAGCTATTCTATTTCACGTATCCCTACCGAAAATGGGCGGTATTTATGCCTTTATAACGTACATACTTCGGCTTATGGGGGGAGTGATGAAATCAGGCAGGCGCAGCTGTCAACTTTGTATGAGGATATGGTGGCTGATTATAAAAAAGGAAATTATGTGATCTGCGGAGGTGATTTTAATCACGATCTGCGGGAAGGACAGCAGGAAAATGCGCCTGAATGGGCGTATCCGTTTCCCAGGGAGAGTCTGCCGGAAGGATTTCATATGGGGCTTGACAGCGCAAAGGATGAAGAGGATATTGCCCACAACACGTGCAGGAGTGCCGAGACGCCTTATGATGAGGCGACCACTTATACGGTCACACTGGATGGATTTATCGTATCTAATAATGTGAATGTTAATTTTTATCAACATATGGATTGGGGATATGAACTGTCAGACCATGATCCTGTGCTTATGCAGTTCATATTGGAGTGAAGGAATATAAATGCATATAAAAGGTCATACTAGCCTGTAAGATAATGTTGGGTAAGGAGGCAGGGATGGCAAATGCAGTTTTATATTTAAAAGCAGAACAAAATGCGGAGGTGATGGAAGCACATGTTTGTGTGAAAGATATTGCCTCCGTTTATTGTGCGGATAAGGCAGTCTGCGCAAAGGCAAAATCCTTAAAAGTCCATCAGTTTCATGAAAAGGAAAAAAAGCGTCAGGTCATAAGCGTGCTCAAGGTGATTGAGTTGATTGAAAGGGAGTGCCCCGGCGTTTCGGTGGAAAATATAGGTGAAAATGCAACCTTAATTGAACTTATAAATGTGAACAGGCATAAAGGACCGCTCCAATGGCTGAAAATGGTCTTTGTAGCGGCTATCAGCTTTTTTGGAACAGGTTTTACCATTATGGCATTTCATAATGATATCAGTATCAATAAAATTTTTTCCAGGATATATGAACTGATTATGGGCTATCCTGCCGACGGATATAGTATTTTGGAGGTTTCCTACTCCATTGGTCTTGCAGTGGGCATTATTCTGTTTTTTAACCACATAGGAGGAAGAAGGATTACAAAAGATCCGACGCCTATAGAGGTAGAGATGCGGATTTATGAGACGGATGTAAATAAAGCGCTGATTGAAACGGCGGACAGGGAGGGAAAGACAATTGATGTTTCTTAAACAAGTTTTTTTAGGAATCTGCGGGCTAAGCTTTGGGCTGCTGGCTTCTGCCGGCGTCTTTACCGTTCTGGTGTCGGTAGGGCTTATTCCAAGATTTGCAGGAAAGATGCATGTGGCAAAAAAAGTGTTTGTCCTGGAGGAGGCTGTGGTGCTTGGAACCATCGTGGGAGGACTTTTCAGCGTGTTTTCTGAATATGCGCAGATTGGCACCTTTGTTCTGTCCAGGCAGGTCTTCGGAGGGCAGACAGTGCTCGTCTGGAAATGGATCAGTAATATTTTCTTTAGCATCTGGGGGATATTTGCAGGTATGTTCGTCGGATGCCTTGCGCTTGCCATTGCGGAGATGCTCAATTCTATTCCTATTTTCTCAAGGAGGATTGGCTTTCGGCATGGACTTGGCGTGGCAATCACTGCTGCCGCGTTGGGGAAAATGACAGGGAGCCTTATCTACTTTTCACAGGGAATTTTTTTGTCAGGACGATAGGGGGATTGAAAAAATTTCCAAAGCCTATTACAATAGATACGGATGGAGGAATGCACATGCGGAAGATGGAATTTAAGATGGAACGTCCCGGACTTTTAAAGGAAGGGGACGAGATCACGGTGACGGAAGGTGTGCTTCCCAGCAATTATTATTATACAATCGACCCAGCCCTTGCTATGTCAGGAAATTTCCCCTTTAGAGAACGGATGCTTGCCAGAAAAGGAAAAGTAATAAGCATCGTGGAAAATGAAAGGGGATTTTATGTGACGGCTGAGTTTGCGGAAGATTAGAGGAGGAAGTTATGTTAACTAAAGTGTCAACAACGAAAGCGCCTGCAGCCATAGGACCTTATTCTCAGGGAATCATCGCAAATGGTTTTTTGTTTGCATCAGGGCAGATTCCCATCATACCGGAGAGCGGGGATATTGCAAAGGGAGATATTAGCGTACAGGCAAAGCAGGTTATGGAAAACGTTGGAGAAATCTTGAAGGAAGCTGGTACAGATTTTGAAAATGTGGTAAAGACGACCTGTTTTCTTGCCAAGATGGAGGACTTCGCAGCTTTCAATAGTGTTTATGAGCAGTATTTTATAGGAAAACCTGCCAGAAGCTGTGTCGCAGTAAAGGAGCTTCCCAAGGGTGTGCTCTGCGAAGTGGAAGTGATTGCGGTAGTGAAATAAATGAAAGATAAGAAGAATATCATATTGATCGGAATGCCTGGCTCAGGGAAAAGCACGGTAGGCGTGGTCCTTGCAAAAAAGCTGGGGCGGCAGTTTGTCGACTGCGATCTGGTCATTCAGGAAAAGTGTCAGAAACTGCTGCACCAGTTGATCGAAGAGAGGGGTGAAGCAGGTTTTGTGATGCTTGAAAATGAAATAAATGCATCTATTAGACCTAAGTGTGCTGTGATCGCAACGGGAGGAAGTGCAGTTTATGGCGCGCAGGCAATGGCTCATTTTAAGGAAATGGGGCAGATTGTGTATTTGAAGCTTGCTTTTGAGGAATTGCAGGAGCGGCTGGGGGATCTCAACGAGAGAGGCGTTGTCCTGAAGGAAGGGATGACCTTACGGGAACTTTATGAGGAAAGGATTCCCTTGTATGAAAAGTATGCGGACATTGTGGTCACATGCACAGGCAGGGAAATCAGGGATGTGATGGAAGAAATAGCAGAAAGTGTTAAGGCATGAGTACACAAATGAGAAAGAAATCTATGACGAGCAGTCTTTTACTGCTTTTGGCAGCTACAATCTGGGGAGTGGCTTTTGTGGCACAAAGCGTGGGCATGGACTATATGGGACCTTTATCTTTTAATGGGGCAAGGTTCCTTTTAGGCGGTACGGTACTTTTGCCGCTGGTGCTGGTCCGCAGGAAGAAGGATAAGGATAAAGGAATTCCCCGGGCGGGTGCTTCCATTACGTTTAAAGGCGGTATCTGCTGTGGGATAGCGCTTGGTGTGGCATCTTTAAGTCAGCAGATCGGAATCCAGTATACGACGGTGGGCAAAGCGGGATTTATCACCACACTCTACATCATTATCGTGCCGGTGATGGGTATTTTTTTAAAAAAAAGGGTATCGGGGAAGGTATGGATCGGTGCAGTGATTGCGGCAATCGGTATGTACCTTTTATGCGTGAATGAGGAACTGGCGCTTGGAAGAGGAGACGCTTATGTATTTGTATGTGCCATTTTGTTTGCTGTACATATACTGGTGATTGATTATTTTTCGCCCAAGGCAGACGGTGTGGAACTTTCCTGTATTCAGTTTTTTGTGGCAGGAATGCTGAGCGGGATACTGGCATTAATCTTTGAAAAACCGGAAATCAGCAGCTTTATCAGCGGAATTATGCCTCTTGCCTATGCGGGAATTATGTCCTGTGGTGTGGCGTATACCTTGCAGATTATCGGACAGAAGGATTTGGATCCTACGGTCGCTTCCCTGATTCTATCTATGGAGTCAGTGGTTTCCATGCTGGCAGGATGGGTGATTTTGGGACAGGCGCTGAGTAGAAAGGAATTACTTGGATGTGCCTTGGTGTTTGGAGCGGTTATTTTAGTGCAGCTGCCAGATAAAAAATAGGAGGCAAAGCGCAGTCGGAGGAGACTGTGGGAGGCAGCTGATGCAGCTGGGTATTGCGGAATGGAGGAGAAGATGTATCAGAAATTAAAGGAATATCGCGTAGAGGGGCAGAAGGTCTATTTTCAGTATGAAGGCAGTCGGGCAGGAGAGGAACCCTGCGTGGAGGTGATTGCAGATCACATTTTTAATGTTTTTATTGACTATACCGGTATGGGGCATCGCACCAGAGCCATTGAAGGGGAGCTGGGAAAGCGGCTGAACCAGGGGAAAAATTTGGAAACCGGAAAACTGGAAAGTGTGTCATGGGAGGAATCCGGGGTCGTCATTAGGACAAAATTCTTGACTGCAATAGTCGATGATAATTTTGCCGTGGATTTTTACAATCGGGAGGGAATGCCCCTAAGCCTCGCCTACAGGGGAGGAAGAAAAAGGAATGATGCGCCCAGCCAGGCGGCATTACAGCTTTTGGCGAAAGAAGGGCACGAAGCATCGGGAAGGGCAGTCGCGGATTACCGTGTGCAGGAAATCAGGAGTTTTGATGCGAAGGACTGTGTTTATGGTCTTGGAGATAAAGCGGGTGTTCTGAATAAAAGGCACTATGCATATGAAATGTGGAATTCAGATATACCGGATCCCCATGAGGATAATTTTAAATCTTTATATAAGAGCATTCCTTTTATGCTTGTGTCAAAAGAAAAGGGGGCTTATGGTATTTTCTTTGACAATCATAATAAAACATACTTTGATCTTGGAAAGGAATCTGACGCATATTATGTGTTCGGCGCAGATGCTGGAAATCTGGACTATTACTTTATCGGAGGAGAATACCTTAAGGAAGTAATATCCGGCTACACATGGCTGACCGGAAGACCGCCTATGCAGCAGCTTTGGACCTTGGGATTTCATCAGTCCAGATGGGGGTATGAGTCGGAGGAGGAGATCCGCAGCATCGCTGCAGGGATGAAGAAGTACGATCTTCCCTGTGACTGCATACATTTTGACATCGATTATATGGATAACTATAAGGTGTTTACGTGGAATAAAGAAACTTATGAGGATGGCGCAAAGGTAATTGCAGATTTCAAAGAGGCGGGTATCAAGGCAGTGACTATCATTGACCCCGGCGTAAAAGTGGAGAAGGATTATGATATCTATGAGGAAGGTGTCAGGAAGGGATATTTTGCAAAGACACCAGAGGGAGAAATCTATGTCAATGAGGTATGGCCGGGGGATGCCGTATATCCTGACTTTGGTAAACCCGAGGTGCGCAGATGGTGGGGCGAAAAGCAGAAGTTTCTGATTGATATGGGGGTTTCAGGCGTCTGGAATGATATGAACGAACCGGCAAGTTTCAGAGGTCCTTTACCGGAGGATGTAGTCTTTTCGGATGAGGAGGAGCAGGCAACGCATGGGCAGATACACAACATTTATGGGCATAATATGGCAAAAGCAACTTATGAAGGATGGAAAGAACTGACCGGCAAGCGCCCTTTTGTAATTACCAGAGCATGTTACAGCGGTTCCCAGAAGTATACTACCGGATGGACTGGTGATAATCATAGCATTTGGTCTCATATCCGAATGGCAATTCCCCAGATGTGCAATTTAGGTATGTCAGGCATGAATTTCATTGGGACAGATGTGGGTGGCTTCGGCAGCGACTGTACGCCGGAGTTGTTTGCAAGATGGATGCAGTTAGGATGCTTTTCTCCGCTTTTCAGGGATCATTGCGCCAAGGGATGCAGGGCGCAGGAGCCCTGGCAGTTTGGGGAAGAGGTTCTTTCTATCAGCAGGAAGTATTTGAACCTACGCTATGAACTGCTTCCTTATCTCTATGATTTGATGCATGAATGTGAAGTGACGGGGATTCCCATGATACGTCCGCTTGTTTTGGAATTTGAAGGGGACGAAAATGTTAAGAACAGGAACGATGAATTTATGCTGGGCGACAGAATGCTCATTGCGCCGGTGGTGGAACAAGGGGCAAGGGAAAAGCTGGTTTATCTTCCGGAAGGCACTTGGTATGATTACTGGACCGGAGAACAGAAAGAAGGGAAAACCTTTTTTGTCAGGACAGCGCCGTTAGATTTGTGCCCTATTTATGTAAAGGAAGGTGCTGTCATTCCTAAATATCCGGTGAGAACACACGTAGGAGAGGATAAGGATGCCCTTCTGATCTTAGAGGCATACCCTGGAGAAGGGACCTGCTGGCATTATCAGGATAATGGTGAGGATTTCGCATACCGGCAGGGAGCCTTTAATGAATATCAGATCAGGAGCAAGGACGGACACGTGGAAGTGGAAAAAATACATGAGGGCTATCGCCCGTATGTGCGGATGGAAGTCAAGACAAGGAAAATGATATGGCCAATATAATCTATCTGCATCACAGCGGTTTTGCAGTGGAACTGGAACGATATGTGCTTATCTTTGATGATTGTGTACCGGATATTTATACACCTCCTAAAAAGAAACAGCTGATTGTATTTGCCAGCCATAAGCATCAGGATCATTTTCAACTGAAAACCTTGCAGTGGGCAGAACAAATTTCAAAAAACACTCGTTATTTTGTTGGAAGCGATATTAAACTGAATGAAAAGTATTTAGAGCGCAAAGGCATGGAGCCAAGCATTTTGCAAAGAATGGTGCGTATGAAAGGCGGCGCTGTGTATGCATGTGCGGAAGAGAACTTTAAGATTGAGACCCTCCGGTCCACGGACCAGGGGGTTGCTTTTCTCGTGTATATAGAAGGTATTTCCGTTTATCATGCCGGAGATTTGAACCATTGGTACTGGGAAGGAGAATCTGCTTCTTGGAACAGACAGATGGAGAGCGCATACCGAAAGGAGATAGACCGGATAGCAGGCAAAACATTTGATATTGCATTCGTGGTGCTGGATCCAAGGCTTGGTGCAGGCTGCTTCTTCGGTATGGACTATTTTTTACAAAAGGTGTCTGCAAAAAAGGTTTTTCCTATGCATATGTGGGACAACTATGACGTGGTCGGCAGATACAAGAAGACTTGCGTGGGAAAGCAGCACGCAGAAAAGATTATGGAGGTCTCCGAAATAAACAGAGAGTTTTTTGTTTAGGTGTGATGCTGCAGTAAAAGAAAATGCAGTATAGCCGACGGAAAAATGCACATAATAATCCATGAAAAAAATTCTGGCAGCAAAGCTGCCACGGATATGGAGGACGATGATGGATTATTTTAATGCATTCTGGGTAGGAGGGCTGATTTGTGCCCTTGTTCAGATTTTATTGGAAAAGACGAAAATGATGCCCGGCAGAATCATGGTGCTTTTGGTCTGTCTGGGAGCTGTAATTGGGGTGTTTGGCTGGTACCAGCCATTTGTGGAGTTTGCAGGCGCAGGGGCATCGGTCCCCTTACTTGGATTTGGAAATGTATTGATGAAGGGCGTTAAGGAGGCAGTTGACCAGGAAGGATTTATGGGACTGTTTTCCGGCGGCTTTAAGGCCGGAGCGGTGGGGACGTCGGCAGCGCTGATTTTCGGGTATTTGGCAAGCCTCATATTCAATCCCAAGATGAAGAAGTAGGAGCGGGCTGCGGGCAGGTCGCCTCTATCCCCACGCTGTACGCAGCCTGCCGCCAGCCATACGCTGCTGCTGTCCTGCCGCACCAGGGCTGAGTGTCCCTGCCACAAATCCCGCCGGTTCGGAATCCGATGCCATCTGCTAAGGCAAAACAACCTATGACAATGTGGACTCATTCTAGTTGTCCTTTGATCTTTCGTAAAATCATGAAATTAGAATAGAGGATTCAATTGATTGAAAGGCTGCCGAGGAGGGGGAGGAAATGGGGAGGGGCTGGGGTATCATGCACTGTTACGGGAGCTTATGTGCGGCGATTAGAATGGCTTAACAGCCCTATCAAATACCCAGCAATCGGCGGACAGGAGGTCCGCCGAAGGCGTAGCTTGACCCATGGATGGGTCAATACGCCGTTTGCGTCCGTCCTCTACAGCAAATAAAGGGCTGTTTAGCCATTCTTATCGACGTACATAGTCCCGTAACAGTGCATGATACCCCAGCCCCTCCCCATTTCCTCCCCCGGTCTTCCACCTAGCAAAAACATCCTTCAAAGCCCCCCTTCAAAGACAACCCCATTGTTTCTTCCCCCTACATGCGCTATACTATAGGGAGGAAAAGGAGAGTGCATACAATGACAGCGATGATAGAAGAACGGTTACGTAATTTAAGAAAGAGCATGCAGAAAGCTTCCATAAACTGCTATTTGATTTCCACGTCGGATTATCACGACAGTGAATATGTCAGCAGTTTTTTTATGGTGAGGAAATATTTCAGCGGTTTCACCGGTTCGGCGGGAACTTTGGTGGTGACGGAGGAGGAAGCGGCTCTTTTTACGGATGGAAGGTATTTTATTCAGGCGGCAAAGGAACTTGCAGGTACGGAAATAAAACTTATGAAGATGGGGGAGGCGGGTGTGCCTACCATTCCCCAGTATCTTGAAAGGATGCTGAAAGAGGGGGAAAACTTAGGATTTGACGGCAGAGTGGTGAAGGCAGATGATGCGGATGTTTATGAGGAAATTTTGAACAAAAAACACGGAAAAATCATCTGGGACAAGGATCTGGCAGAGGAGATATGGCAGGACCGCCCAGCTCTGATACATCATCCTGTATCTATTTTGGAAGCATGCTACAGCGGAGAGAGCGCCTTAAGTAAAATAGGGCGGGTACGGGATAAGATGAAAGAGGAAGGAGCAGATGTGCATATTCTTACCTCTCTGGATGATATTGCGTGGCTTTTGAATGTCAGAGGAAATGATGTGGAGAGTTGTCCAGTGGTGCTTTCGTATGTAGCGGTTACGATGGATCAAGTATTGCTTTTTGCAAAGGAGGCATCTGATAAAGGACCAGAAGGCGGAGAGGAAATCTGGACAAAGGAGCTTTGCCGGTATCTTGAGGAAAATGGTGTAACGCTTTGTTTTTATGAGGACTTCTATGATTATATTGCGCAGATTCATGAGAAGAAGGTATTGCTTTGCAAAGGGCGTGCAAGTGCCAGACTGATGAAAGGGCTTTCTGGGGATGTGTCTGTAATCGATAAACCAAATCCTACAACGATGATGAAAGCAGTCAAGAATCAGACGGAGATGGAGAATTTGAGAAAATCCCATTTGTGGGATGGCGTGGCAGTTACGCACTTTATGTATTGGCTGAAAAAGAATGTGGGGAGGATTCCCCTGACAGAGGTGAGCGCCGCTGCGTATCTGGAAGAACTGCGTAAGAAGGCTGCGCACTTTGTGGAGCCAAGTTTCGCAACCATCTGTGCGTACGGTGCGAATGCGGCGCTTGCACATTACAGTGCCAAAGAAGAGGCTTGTGAGGAAATCCGACCAGAAGGGATGCTGCTGGTGGACAGTGGAGGACATTATCTGGAGGGGTCTACGGATATTACAAGAACCTTCGTGTTAGGAGAAGTCACCAAGGAAATGAAGGAACACTTTACGCTGGTGCTCCGGGCATTATTGAACCTTAAAAACAGCAAGTTTCTCCATGGATGCAGGGGTATCAATCTGGATGTTTTAGCAAGGCAGGTTTTTTGGGAAAGAGGACTTGACTATAAGCATGGAACTGGTCATGGGGTTGGCTACCTGCTCAGCGTGCATGAGGGTCCAAACAGCTTTAGGTGGAAGCTGCTTCCGGACTATCAGGATAATGCGGTTTTAGAGGAAGGAATGGTTACCACTGATGAACCTGGCATTTATATAGAAGGAAGCCATGGAATCAGATTGGAAAATGCGCTTCTTTGCAGAAAAGGGGAGGCAAATGAGTATGGACAGTTTCTGCATTTTGAGGATCTGACCTGTGTACCGTTTGATCTTGACGGAGTAGATTGTTCTCTTCTTACGGAGACGGACAGAGTGCGGCTTAATGCTTACCACAAGGAGGTATTTGAAAAATTGGAACCTTATTTCGAGGGAGAAGAACTTGACTGGCTTAAGGAGGCTACAAGGGAGATTTAAAGGCAGGAAAGGACAGGCAATGATACCAGAGATTGATAGGGATGAACAGTCAATTTTAAAAAAAATCAACTGTTTTGCATTGGATATGGATGGAACGATCTATTTGGGAAATCGCTGGATAGACGGTGCAAGAGATTTTTTAGAGGCGGTGGAGAAAGCAGGAAAACAGTATGTTTTCCTTACCAACAATTCTTCTAAGAATCCGCAGGCATACGTGGAGAAGCTGGGAAGAATGGGACTTGATGTGGATACGTCAAAAATCGTGACATCCGGGCAGGCGACAATCGCCTATCTGAAAAAGGAATTTCAGGGAAGAAAGGTCTATCTGCTGGGCAATGAACTGTTAAGAAAGGAGTTCTTGCAGGAAGGGATTTGCCTTGACGAAGAAATGCCAGAAGTGGTTGTAGTGGGGTTCGACACTACCCTTACTTATGCCAAGATGTGCAGGGTATGTGATCTGGTAAGAGAGGGACTCCCCTACATTTCCACACATCCAGACTACAATTGTCCTACGGAGACGGGATTTATTCCTGATGCGGGGGCGATACATGCATTTATTTATGCGTCGGCGTTTCGATATCCGGATCATATTGTTGGGAAACCCAATGGGGATATCATGGATTATCTGGCAGCAAGGGCAGGGGTATCGAAAGAAGAGACCGCCATGGTAGGCGACCGTCTCTATACAGATGTAGCCGCTGGTGTCAACAACGGCTATACAGGCATTCTTGTACTGAGCGGAGAAGCTGGAATGAAAGATGTGGAGACGTCAGAAATCCTGCCGCATCTGATTTTCGCGTCTGTCAGGGAGATGATTCCATTCCTGTAAGTTTATAAAAATAAATTTTGATTTAATAAAAGCAAGAAAGAACGGGAAGGCTGATATGGGACTACAGTTTTATTTTGGAGGTTCAGGCGCTGGCAAGAGCAGGCGGCTGCATGAGGATATTACCGCATGGGCGGGACGGGAGCCGTCCCGTGATTTTTTATTTCTGGTGCCGGATCAGTTTACCATGCAGACCCAGGTGGATCTGGTGGAGGCAAGCAGCTGCGGCGGAATCATGAATATTGATGTGCTTAGCTTTGGACGCTTGGCGCACCGTATTTTTGAGGAGACTGGATACGGAAGCAAGCCTGTTCTGGATGATACTGGAAAAAGTCTTGTACTTCGCAAAGCGGCAGCATCTCTAAAGGATAAGATGCCCGTCATCGGGAAGAATTTAAATAAGATAGGGTATATCCATGAGGTGAAATCCGCTATCTCGGAATTTATGCAGTATGGTATCAGCAGCACGCAAGTGGGAGAACTGACAGAATATGCAAGGGGAAGGGGAGCGCTTTACTGTAAACTGAAGGATCTTGAAGTCATATACCGGGGATTTACAGATTACATACAAAATCGCTTTATCACGACGGAAGAAACATTGGAACTTTTGACGAGGGCGGTGGAAAAATCAAAGCTGATTTCGGGAAGCGTTATTGTGTTCGATGGTTTTACGGGTTTTACGCCTATCCAATATCGGTTGATTCAGGAACTTTTGACATTGACTGAGAGAGTTATTATTTCAATAACGATTGATATACGTGAAAATCCATTCAAAATAGGCGGCGAACAGGAACTATTTTACCTAAGTAAGAAGACGGTTTGTGATCTGTGCCGCTTGGCGGAGAAAGAACAGATTAAAAGAACGGATGATATTTATATTGAGAACGGTCCCTCCGCAAGGTTTAAAGATAATAAGGAACTGGCGCATTTGGAGCAGAGTCTATTTCGATATCCGCTGCAGCCCTATGGAGAAGAGCACTGTCAAAATATTTATCTTGCGGAAGCCCTCAATCCAGCAGATGAAGTGAGGAAGGTCAGTATTTGCATTAAAAAGCTGGTGCTTGAGGAGGGGTATTGTTACAGAGACATCGCAGTGGTTACAGGGGATCTGGAAACCTATGCAGATTACTTTGAGAGGGAAGCTTTTGTTTATGATATTCCGGTGTTTCTGGACCGGACAAGAGGAATTTTGCTCAATCCGTTTATCGAATATATCAGGAGCGCACTTAAAATTGTGCTTTTTGATTTTTCTTATGAGACGATTTTTCATTTTTTGCGGTGCGGGCTTGCCGATTTTACACCGGAGGAAATTGATCGGCTTGAGAATTACGTACTTGCCCGTGGCATTAAGGGAAAGAAAAAGTGGAGCCAGGCGTTTGTAAGAAAAATGAATACAAAAAGTCAGGCAAAGGAGGATGAGCAGATTCTTTTGCTGGAAGAACTCAACCAGACCAGAGAGCGGTTCATGAATCAGATTACACCGCTTCTTCAAAAGAAGGAGAAGGCAGGTGAAATGGTAAGGATGCTCTATGATTTCATTGTGGCTGGGCGGGTACAGGAAAAGCTGGCAGGATATGAGCAGTATTTTAAGGACAGCGGAGAACTGGAACGTGCCCGGGAGTATGCACAGATTTATCGATTGGTGATGGAACTTTTAGAGCAGATTGTGGGACTTTTAGAAGATGAGCCTATGAGCCTTAAAGAATTTGCGGATATATTGGATGCCGGATTTGCAGAGATCGAGGTTGGCATCATTCCAGGAAGTGTGGACAGAGTCGTGGTCGGAGATATGGAGCGAAGCCGTCTTAAGCAGGTAAAGATATTGTTTTTCTTAGGAGTCAATGACGGAAATATTCCAAAGAGCGGCACAAAGGGGGGAATTATTTCTGATATAGACAGGGAGTTCCTTCAGCAGTCGGGTTTTGAACTGGCGCCTACGCCGAGGCAGCAGATGTACATTCAAAGATTGTATCTTTATATAAATATGACGAAGCCTTCCGGAAGGCTTTACTTGTCTTTTAGCCGGATGAACAGCCAGGGGAAGAGCATCCGCCCGTCCTATCTTGTGGAGATGATTAAAAAGATTTATCCACAGCTGGAAACTGAAAAGGTAAGCGCTGAACATACTCCTTTTGAGCAGATGATAGGAAAAAGGGATGGCCTTAAGTATCTTTCAGAGGGGCTTAGAGATTACGCGGCGGGCAGAAAAGGAAGTTTAGAGGAAGAGGAACTGAGCATTTTGCATCATCTTTATGAGGAGGATGAAAATTACAGTAATTATGTGCAGAAGTTGGAGGATGCAGCATTTGCGGAGTATGTGCATAAACCTCTTGCCAAGGCAGTTGCCAAGGCTTTATATGGCAGTATGCTGGAAAACAGTGTGAGCCGTCTGGAAAAGTATGCTGCATGTGCTTATTCACATTTCCTGCAATATGGTCTTATGTTGAAAGAACGGGAGGAATTCAGCTTTGAACAGGAAGATTTAGGAAATATCTTTCACAGTGTGCTGGAATTGTTTGCAGGAAAACTTGCAGAAAATAATCTGACATGGTTTGACTTTTCCGAGGAAGAAGGAGACGGGCTCCTTAAGGAGGCATTAGAAGCCTGTACCATGAGCTATGGGGAGACGGTTTTATACAGCAGCGCACGTTATGAATATATGGTTGAACGGATGTACCGGATTTTAAAGAGGACCATACGGACGCTGAAAGCGCAGCTTAAGGAAGGCGACTTTGTGCCGGATTCTTTTGAAATGTCTTTTTCTAAGGTGGAGTCTTTAGATGCGGTGAACATTTCTTTATCTGAAGCAGAAAGGATGAAGCTGCGGGGAAGAATCGATAGGATTGACACCTATGAAGATGAGAATCATGTTTATGTGAAGGTGATTGACTATAAGTCTGGGAGCAGAAAGTTTGATCTGGCGGCGCTTTATTATGGGCTGCAGCTGCAGCTGGTGGTTTATATGAATGTTGCTGCCGAGATAACCGGAAAGAAGCATCCTGACAAAGAAATTGTTCCGGCAGCGCTCCTATACTATCATGTAAGCGATCCAATGATTAAAGTAGAAGAGGAACTTGGAGCAGAGGAAATCAATAAGGAGATTCTGAAACAGCTTCGCACCACTGGAATCGTCAGCGAGGATGAAAAAGTGGTGCGTCTTCTGGACAAGAATTTTTCTGAAAAGTCGACGGTGGTTCCGGTGGAGCGGAAGAAGGACGGGAGTTTTTCCCTGCGCTCTAGTACCATAGCCAGAGAAGATTATGATATTGTTTCAAAATTCGTAAATCATAAGATCAGGCAGTTCGGCAGGCAGATTCTTGACGGGAACATAGCGGTAAATCCCTGTGAACAAGGTGGAAAACAATCTTGTACGTTTTGCGCTTATAAGGGAGTATGTGATTTTGAAGAAAAGGTGCCGGGATATCAGACCCGCATTTTTGCTGAACTTCCGGAGGAAGAATTATTGCAAAAAATGCAGGAAGAATTGCAGGAAGAAAATGGATTCCTGCAATCTGAGTAAAGGGCGAATCATACAAAAAGAAAAGCAGATGTTTTTTTATTGCTGGAAGAAGGAACGTAAAGCAAAGGAAGGCATGTAGTTAGGAGCGGAGTATGGCAGTGAAATTTACGCCTGAACAACAAAAGGTCATTGATTTAAGGAAAAGAAATATTTTGGTATCTGCGGCGGCAGGTTCAGGAAAGACAGCAGTCCTGGTAGAGCGCATCATTGGATTGATTACCGATAAGGTCCATCCTGTGGATGTAGACCGGCTTTTGGTGGTGACATTCACGAATGCGGCGGCGGCTGAGATGCGTGAGCGGATTTCTCGGGCAATTGATAGTAAATTAGAACAAGAGCCGGAGGACATACATCTGCAAAAGCAGGCTTCTCTTTTGCACAATGCGCAGATTACTACAATTGACAGCTTCTGTCTTTTCTTAATCAGAAATAATTTTAACGATATAGGGCTTGACCCAGGCTTTCGAGTTGCCGATGAAGGGGAATCGCGGCTCATTAAGCAGGATGTGATGACTGCGCTTTTAGAGGAAAAGTATCAGGAGAAAGAACGGGCATTTACAGACTGCGTGGAATATTTTACAGGCGGGAGCAATGATAAACTTTTAGAGGAATATATTGGAAAACTATATGAATTTTCCATGAGTTACCCATGGCCGGAAGAGTGGATTTTTGGATGCATGGGTGATTATAAAATATCGGATGTTACAGAATTGGAAAATACTATGTGGTGCCAATATCTGGTTACGCATATTCAGACGATAATCGGTGAATGCGAGAGCCATATGGAAGAAGCGATACATGTTGCAGAGAGACCGGACGGACCTTATATGCATGGGGAATTGCTTGAAAAAGAGCGGGAGATGCTAGGCAGAATTATGGGACTTACAAGTTTTCAGGCATATTATGAAGCCTTTGAGGGAATTTCTTTTGGCAGGCTTTCAACCAAAAAAGATGATTCTGTAAATCCGGTGTGCAGGGAAAGGGTGAAAGAACTTAGAGGAAAAATTAAAAAGCAGTTAGAAGTATTAAAAAATACGCTGCTTTTGCTTTCTCCAGAACAGGTAGTGGATAGAATGAAAAAAGCGGCACCCCATGTGGAAGAGCTCCTGCTATTGGTGTTATCCTATAAGGAAAAACTGGATGAAAGGAAACGGCGGGACAATATCATTGATTTTCATGATATGGAGCATTTTGCGCTGCATATTCTTCTGAGCAAGACGGAGGATGGCAGCTGTACGCCTTCTGCGGCGGCACTAGAATACCGGGAGTTCTATGAGGAAATATTGATTGACGAGTATCAGGACAGCAATTTGGTACAGGAGCTGCTTTTAAAAAGTATATCAGGGGAGGCGGATGGAAAGTTCAATCGTTTCATGGTCGGAGATGTGAAGCAGAGTATCTATCGTTTCCGCTTAGCACGCCCTGAACTTTTTATGGAAAAATACACTTGTTATTCTAAGGAGGATGGCAAGTGCCAGAGAATCGACCTTCACAAAAATTTCCGAAGCCGCCCCCAGGTGCTTGACAGTGTGAACGATTTGTTTAAACGGATTATGGGAAAAACACTAGGAGGGGTGGAATATGATGAAGAAGCGGCGCTTTATCCCGGTGCTTCTTATGTAGATGTAGAAGAAAAAGGAGAGATTCCGACTTTTGACACAGAGTATCTGATTATTGGAAAAGATCAGGAGTCAACTTTTTCTGCAAGGGCACAGGAGGCATCTGTCATTGCAAGAAAAATCAGAGAGATGCACCGCACATTTCAAGTGACAGATAAGGAGACAGGTACGCTCCGCCCGGTCAGATACAGAGATATAGTTATTTTGCTGAGGACCACTGCAGGCTGGGCAGATGAGTTCAGAAGCGTATTGGAGCAGGAAGGGATTCCCGCTTATGTGGCTTTGCGGACGGGGTATTTTCAGGCAGTAGAGATAAAGGCGCTGATGCAGTATCTGAATGTAATTGACAATCCGTTACAGGATATTGCTCTCTATGGTGCATTAAAATCCTTTTTTGGTGGATTTACAGAAGAGGAAATCAGTCAGATCAGAGCGGAAAATAAAAATATACCGTTATATGATCTTTTGATTTCTTATGAAGGCATCTTAAGTGAAAAAATACATTTCTTTCTGAAGCGCCTTATTGATTATAGAAGAAAGACGACTTACACTCCTATTCACAAATTAATACAGGAAATTGTGGTAGATACAGGATATCTGGATTACGTGACGGCGCGGCCCGGAGGAGAACAGCGCAGAGCCAATGTGGAAATGCTTTTAATCAGGGCGTCAACATTTGAAAGCACCAGTTATCATGGGCTTTTTCATTTCCTGCGTTATGTTGAACAACTCGAAAAGTATGAGGTTGACTATGGGGAAGCGGACATTCTGGATGAAAATGCGGATGTGGTCCGCATTATGAGTATTCATAAGAGTAAAGGATTGGAATTTCCTGTCTGTTTTGTGGCAGGGCTGAGCAAAAAATTTAATTTGCAGGATATCAGTGGAAGACTGATTGCAGATGTGGACATGGGAATTGGTGTGGACTATATTGATAGCAGCCTGCGTCTTCAAAGCCATACCTTAAAGAAAAATGTAGTGGCACTGAAAATGAAAATAGATGCGTTGGGCGAGGAGATGCGTGTGCTTTATGTTGCCATGACAAGGGCAAAAGAAAAACTGATTCTTACGGCAACGGTGCCTGATCTTGATAAGTTTCGGGAGGAAATGGAAAAGAAAAGAGAATTTCAGGCAAGTGCTAAGGCAGTAGGGAGAGTACCCTTTTCGGAATTGTCCAGTGCAGGGTGTTATCTGGACTTTATTTTTCCATGCCTTACAAATCCGATATTCATTAGCCCTGAGGATCTGTTTGTAAGGGATGTGAGAGAAGTCACGCGTCAGAGTGACCGCAGGAGACAATTTCTATTAAAGACACAGTCCGTTAAAAGAGACCATTTAGATCAAATGATTCAATTGTCAAGGCAGCTTTCACGAAGCTATCCTTATCAGTATTTGTCGAATCTTTTCGTAAAGACGACCGTGTCAGAATTAAAGAAAAAAGCCATTCATGGTTTACCAGATCAGTCAGTAGAAAATTTTGAACAAGGTTATGTAAGGCAGCTATTTGAAGAGCAGGAAGTGGTTCCTTATATACCATCCTTCATCAGCAATAAGGAAAAGGTATCAGGAACAGACAGGGGAAGCGCCTATCATAAAGCAATGGAATTGCTTGACTTTACAGCTGTCATGAAAAATGCAGGGAAGGAGGAAAGGGAAACAGAAATCAATCGCCAATTGGATATGTTTGAGAGGGAAGAGGTGCTTGACGGAAGATGGCGGAAGAGTATCCTGTCCTCTAAGCTGGTGCTTTTTTTTGAGAGCAGCCTTGCTGCACGTATGGCGAAAGCCGATGCAGAGGGAAAATTGAAGAGGGAACAGCCCTTTGTGATGGAACTTTCAGCAGACCGCTTAGGAGAGCAGTTCCCAGACAGCGAGCAGGTGCTTATACAGGGAATCATTGATGTGTTTTTTGAAGAGGATGGAAATATAATAGTAGTTGATTACAAAACAGATGTTATAAAAATGCCTCAGGAATTGATTGCGAGATATCAGGTTCAACTGGACTATTACGCTGAAGCGCTTTCCCGCCTTACCGGGAAAAATGTGACACAGAAAATTATTTATTCCTTTGCTTTAGGAGAAGAAATTCAGTTATAATTTCTATTAAAGCCGGATATTCTATGATTAGTTCTTTACACATTTTAGACTATATGCTATTATAAGTAGTAATGAAAACTACATACTATAGTTGCGGATAAATGGTTGAAATGGTTTTGGAGGTTATTATGAACTATAAAATTGTGGCAGACAGTTGTTGTGAATTTCCCAGTGAATACGAAAATGATTCCAGATATGAACGTATTCCGCTAGGACTAGAGGTAGAAAACGAGCTGATTATGGATGATGATACTTTTGATCAGGCACAATTCCTTAAAAAAGTGGCGGCGTCTCCTAAATGTCCTAAATCTTTCTGCCCGTCTCCGGAAAAATTTAAGGAAGCCTATGAGACAGAAGCTGAAAATGTGTTTGTATTTACGCTATCTTCCAAATTAAGCGGAAGTTATAACAGTGCAGAAGTAGGAAAAAAGCTTTATCATGAGGAACATGGCGCAAAAAATATTTTTGTATGTGATTCAGAATCTGCCAGCTGTGGAGAGACCCAGCTTGCAAGAAAAGCTGTTGAGTGGTCAGAAAAAGGGTTCCCCTTTGAAGAAATATGCAAGAAACTGAGTGTATACAGGGATGAGATGAAGACGTACTTTGTACTTGATAATCTGGAAACACTTAGAAAGAACGGGCGCCTTACCGGAGTGAAGGCATTGGTAGCATCCACATTAAGTATCAAACCTGTCATGGGATCTAATAAGGGAGAAATCATTCAACTTGGTCAGGCGATAGGGATTAAAAAGGCGCTTGCCAAGATGGCAGATACAGTTGCTTCGGAGGCAGTTCACCCAGAGGAAAGAACCTTAATGATTACCCATTGTAATTGTCCTGAACGAGCCAGAAGTGTTAAGGAAATGATTCTTTCCAGAATAAAGGTAAGGGACACTTTGATTATGGATACCAAAGGCGTCAGCAGTATGTATGCGAATGATGGAGGAGTGATTGTCACTCTGTGATAGGCAGGGCATGATGCTTGTTATTGCTTTTAGTGTGTAATAACTTGACATTAGCCCTGCTTGCACTTTTCATAATATTGATATGCATCTTCCTTAGATAAAGAAAAACGTTTGACCAGCTTATCAATGATGATTTCAGCGTTCTTTCCATCTTCAAGATTATCGAGGATAAATGCGGTGATACCTTCGGAACGACCTTCAGCACGACCTTCAGCACGACCTAGGGCAATGCCTTCCGTGCGACCCAAGGCAATACCTTCCGTGCGACCTAGAGCAATCCCCTCTGTACGTCCTAGTGTAATACCTTCTGTGCGTCCCAGAGCCAGTCCTTCGGCACGGGCTTCTTCCATTATATATGCCTTTTCTTCCCATAGCTGCATATACTTTACCCCCATTCTTTCTGATAATTTTACTTTTTTTACTTTATCATGTATTAATTTGATTTTATGGCTGGCGGTGGTGCTGGCAATCTGGTCGGTTGTTGTATTGATGTATTTCATGAAATCAAGAAATTCTTGGGAAAATTCCTGCCTGTTTTTGCCGGTGGTGTTGATGAAGACACGGACAGCGCCGTCTTCCAATTTTAGGTCAGGACATTCGAGGCAGGTACCTTCAAAGGTATAGCGGTATAGACCGCGATTGAACAAATCAAAAGGAGCAATTAGAATTAAACAGCTGTCGTTTAATAAATTAAAGTCCTTACTGCCAGGTTCAAGTAAAGACACGTCAAGCTGTGCCTGATAATAACGGCTTCTTTTGCGCAGATTTCCGGTGTTGCGCTGCTGCATTTCTGTATAATAAAGGCAGTGTGCATCATCCATGCTGATCACATCGAGGCGGACTTGTCTTAAATCTGGTGATACTCTTAATTCCTTTTCCGTTTCCGGCTTTTCTAAAAGTGCGATTTCTTTTTCAAGAAGAATGCTGACGGCAGCTTGGTAAGCGTCACGGTCCTCCATCGTTTCGGAAAACAGGAATCGATCGATTAGGTTTAAGTCGTTCAGTTTGGTAATTACGTTGTTTTGCATGCATTTTCCTCCTTTGTACAGGAAAATGCAGATTGAACCCAGGTATGTATCTTGTGTGTCTATCCGTTTTCCTGCAGTTTTTAATTTTGGGATATTAAGCAGGATTTCGGAAATGTTTGAACAGAATGTTCGCTAAGATGCAGCCTGACTGCAATAGAAATCGTTTGCTTAAAAGAATAGTAACATATCATTGACGGTATTTCAACAGGAAAAGAATTAAAATTTTATAAAAATATGATAAGGCTATAACACAGATATATCAATAGGCGCATTTAGAACGGCGATAATAAGGGCGATTTGAACGAAGAGGATAAAGGGCATCCCATATACAAAGGAGCGGTGCCTTGTTTTATGGCGAAAAGCATACATCCCAATAATGGAACCTATGCTTCCGCCGATAACTGCAATGATAAAAAGGGTTGCTTCCGGAATCCGGAAGGCCCTTTTTCTTGCTCTGTATTTGTCGATGCCCATCAGGGCAAAGCCAATTAAATTGATTCCTATAAAATAGGAGGATAAAAGAGTAATCACATCCATAAACCAAGTCCTTTATTTAAGTTCACCGCGTTCCTGCATTTTAAGGGCACGTACTTTGGTGGAAAGACCAAACAGGTTGATAAAGCCTTCTGCGTCATGGTGATCGTAAAGATCGCCTGTTGTAAAGGAGGCAATACTTTCATTATAGAGAGAGTAAGGAGAAGTGGTTCCGGCTTTGATGATATTGCCTTTGTAAAGCTTGAACTTTACTTCACCCGTTACGTATTGCTGGGTCGATTCAATGAAAGCCTGAACAGCTTCCCGCAGCGGTGAGAACCATTTGCCTTCATATACGATCTGCGCCAGTTTATTGCCCATATCCATCTTAACTGCATAAGTATCACGGTCTAAAATCAGTTCTTCCAACTGCTGATGTGCTTCGTAGAGAATGGTTCCGCCGGGGGTTTCATAAACGCCTCTGGATTTCATGCCCACAACACGGTTCTCTACGATATCTACAATGCCGATGCCGTGTTTGCCGCCGAGTGCGTTTAGTTCGCGGATGATATCGGATACCTTCATCTGTTTGCCGTTTACAGAGGTAGGAATGCCTTTTTCAAAGGTCATGGTGACATATTCCCCTTCGTCAGGCGCTTTTTCAGGTGTAGTGCCGAGCACGAGAAGATGCTCAAAATTAGGTTCATTTCCGGGATCCTCTAATTCAAGCCCTTCGTGGCTGATGTGCCATAGGTTCCGGTCGCGGCTGTAGCTGGAATCGGCGGAAAAAGGCAGGTCAATGCCGTGTGCCTTACAGTATTCGATTTCAGACTCACGGGAATCCAGTGTCCATTTGTCATTTCTCCAGGCAGCAATGATTTTGATGTCAGGTGCAAGCGCTTTGATGCCAAGTTCAAAACGAATCTGGTCGTTTCCCTTGCCTGTAGCGCCGTGGCAGATGGCGGTCGCACCTTCTTTGCGTGCGATTTCAACCAGCTTCTTTGCAATCAGCGGTCTTGCCATGGAAGTGCCCAGAAGATATTTGTTCTCATATACAGCATGTGCCTGCACGCAGGGAACTACATATTCATCACAAAATTCATCCGTTACGTCCAGTATGTATAATTTTTCAGCGCCGCAGAACTTGGCTCTCTCTTCCAGACCGTCCAGTTCTTCGCCCTGTCCGCAGTCGATGCAGACACAGACTACCTCATAATTAAAATTTTCCTTCAGCCAGGGGATGATCGCGGTGGTATCAAGTCCGCCTGAGTACGCCAAAATGACTTTTTCCTTCATAATTAAATGCCTCCATATGTTTATATTCGGTGCCGTAATGTTTATACACAGGGTAAAATACATTGCGGCTGTTTAACTTTCTTTTGACAATATACAACAGATTGCTGGGAAATGCAATACTTGTTTATGCATAAAATTAAAAACATAATTTGATTTTATGCGTAAGTAAGAAAAATATATTGAATATTATGCATAAATAATGTATAATCATGCAATGCAATAACAGCTATAAAAATCAATATCTAAAAAAGTTGAGATTTTGAAGGAGAAAGAGTATAGTAGTTTTGTATCTTTAAAGGATATAAACAAAGAAGCAGAAGGATAAAGAGGGAGTAGACCATGAGCATAAAAACAAAAATTTTTATTGATGGAAGTGAAGGAACGACAGGTCTTAGGATATATGAGCGATTTGAAGGAAGGGATGATATCGAATTGTTACATATTGATTCTGAGAGGAGAAAAGATGTGGAAGAGCGCAGAAGGCTGATTAACCAATCGGATATTACGTTTTTATGTCTCCCTGATGATGCGGCGAGGGAGTCGGTAAGTCTCGTAGAGAATGAAAATGTGAAGATTATAGACACATCAACTGCGCACAGGACCCAGGATGGCTGGGCATATGGATTTCCTGAGTTATCCAAAATACATAGACAGAAAATCAAAGGCGGGAACCGGATTGCCGTGCCGGGATGCTACGCTACCGGATTTATCACGATTATCTATCCGCTGATTGCAGGAGGAATCCTGCCGGCAGACTACCCGGTTTCAGCATTTGCGCTGTCCGGTTATAGCGGGGCTGGGAAAAAGACCATCGCCGTCTATGAGGCTAAGGAGAGGGATGCGGAGCTCGATGCACCCAGGGAGTATGCTCTTACCCAGAATCATAAGCATTTGAAAGAAATGCAGAAGATTACCGGTCTTGAGAAAGCGCCGTTGTTTTCTCCTATTATATGTGACTATTATAGCGGGATGTTGCTTACCACTCCTTTTTATACAGAACTTCTTTCAAAAAAACAGACGCCTGAAGAGATTCATGCTTTTTTATGTGCTTATTATTCCGAGGAAAAATTTGTGAAGGTGATGCCATTTGGCAAAGAGGAAGATTATAATGGTTTCCTGGCAGGCAATGCCTGCTCTGGCTGGGACGGCATAGAAATCTATGTGACCGGTAATGAAGACAGGGTGCTGATAAGCACCAGATTTGATAACTTGGGAAAAGGTGCATCTGGTGCGGCGATTCAGTGTCTTAATATTATGCTGGGATGCGAGGAGGATAAGGGGCTGAATCTGGCAAGATAACATGAAGGAGCCAATTTATCAGGGGACATTTGGATGAGAAAATAGAGGTATAATGGAGAAATGAAAAAGAAAGCGGTTGTTTTAGCAGTAATTTTTTTTATGGCGGTATTAGCAGGGTGCGGACAAGGGAATGGTGATCAAATACAGTATCCGGTGATTGAAGAAATTCCGACAGAACAATCTGATGCAGAGGAATCTGGTACAGGGCAATCTGGCACGGAGGAATCTTTACAGGGAGAACAGCAGAATGAGCCAAAACAGGAGAATCAGGAAGCCGAAACCGACCAGAAGGATATAGAATTTGGCTTTGCAAATCTGTCAGACTGGCTTTTTATGTTCAGCAGCGGTGCAGGTGCCTGGTCTACGGAACTTTCTATAAACAGTGACGGGTCTTTTCAGGGACTATATAATGATTCAAATATGGGAGAGAGCGGAGAAGGATATCCTGACGGCACTAGATATAGCTGTAGCTTTAAAGGCAAATTTGACAATTTGGAAAAGGTGGACGAGTTTACCTTTAAAATGAAGCTGATTTCTCTTACGTTTGCGAAGGAGCCGGGGACAGAAGAACTGGCGGATCATGTCCGGTATGTGTATTCCACTGCTTACGGGCTGGATGGCGGCGAGGAATTTTACCTGTATCTTCCTGGGGCAGAACTGGCGAAGCTGCCAGAGGAATATCGTAGATGGGTGGGATATTATGATTTGGAGACAGTTGCAGAAACCAAGCTTCCCTTTTACGGTCTTTATAATATTAACATGGAAAATGGTTTTTCAAGCTATGTATATGAGAAACAGAGCCTTTCTGAAAGAATTGCAGAAATGATTTCTTATGCAGAGGAGCGGGACGCCGAACTGACGGCAAAATTACAGGAGGATGTCACGCAGCTGGATATGAATGAGACCAGTGCAGAATTGCTTCAGAATTGGGATGATACGTTAAATAATGTGTGGAGGCTATTGGAATCAGAACTTGATGAGACAAAAATGGAATCTTTGAGAGTTGAAGAAAGAGAATGGATTATACAAAAAGAAGAGCAAGTAAAGACGGCGGGGCAGGGATGCGAAGGCGGAAGTATGCAGTCTATGATTGAATCCATGAAGGCGGCAGAATTAACGAAGGAGCGGGTATATGAATTGGAAGAATATGCTGATTAAAAGTATTGTCGGATTGGTCGTGGTCATTAGTCTATGTGTTTCGCTTAAGCTTTTTATTGTCGGTGAACCTGTTGATCATGCGCAGGTATATTGTACTGCTTTAGTCAATGGTCAGGAGCTCAAGCTGCGGATCGAATCCGTGGAATCGGCGGCAGCGCTTAGAGGATGGAAGCTTGAACAGGATGGAGATACGCTTTATATCAGTGCAAGGAAGGTATTGGTATCATCGTTTTTTAAGGAAGGAAGTTATGAAACTGTGATTGACCTTAAGGCAATCGAAAAGGTGGTGTTTGGAGGTCAGGTGATTTGGTCTGATGTGGACGAGCGGTGAGCAGGAAAGAAGGAGCTGGATTTATGAATATGAATGATGTTTTAACGGATCCTTATAAATTAGTCAAGCTTGAACTGGAAAATGCGGGATTTGATATCGACCGGATAAAGGTCCCTAAGAGAGTCTATCTCTTGGCTGACAGTCTTTATGATACCATGGTTTCAAGAGACTGCGGAATCTATCGATATCCGATTGGGGGAAAGCTTTTTGTATTCAACGCCAATGAAGATGTTGGATTCATAAAAGGGAATATGTGTGCTCCGGCAATTGCAACGCAGGCGGAGGACTTGATTGCCGGAGGGGTGCAGGAACTTGTTCATGTAGGCTTTGCGGGTGGGCTTAAGACGGATATGAAAGCAGGAGAGTTTGTTTTGACGGAGGGCGCTTACAATGACACGGCTGTTGCAGGGTTATATGGATTTGACTTGGATGTAATAGAATCGACAAAATCCTTGACGGATGAACTGGAGGATTTTCTTCAAAAAAATAAGGTCCAATACCGGAGAGGGAAGCATTGGACCACGGATGCCGGATATCGGGAGACCTGGGGGCAGGTGATTGGCTATAGGGAAAAGGGCGCATTGTGCGTGGAGATGGAGGGTGCAGGTCTTTTTACCATAGCAAACTATAGAAAATGTGCTGCTTCTGCAATCTATGTAATTTCGGATGTTTATAGTGAAAGCGAATGGGAGTTGGGATGGGGAGAAAACAATCTTTCCGATTCCATTGAGCAGGTAATTAATCTGATCATTGCAGCAGTGCATGCATAAACGCAGCGGATAGGAATTGTTTTATCTGGATCAGGACCAGGGAGGCTTTGAAATGAATGAGTTGATACATGATACGGCTTTGTATGATGACATTCCAATGAGTGAAGGAAGACAGGAAAGGGAAATGAAGGTATATACGTTGCTTCAAAGTTTGGGCATTCCTTTCCTTAGAATGGATCATGAGCCCATGGCTACCATAGAGGCGTGCCAGGGGGTGGACGAGATTTTGGGAATCCATATGTGCAAGAATCTGTTTTTATGCAATAGCCAGAAAACGGTTTTTTACCTGCTGCTCATGCCGGGGGAAAAGAAATTTAAGACGAAGGAGCTTTCAAAGCAGATCGGAAGCGCCCGGCTTTCTTTTGCACCGGAGGAGTTCATGGAGGAGTACTTACATATATCGCCGGGCGCAGTGAGTATTATGGGGCTGATGAATGATAAGGAAAAGCATGTCAATCTGCTCATTGATGAGGACGTCCTGAAAGAAGCGTTTTTAGGGTGTCATCCTTGTGTGAACACGGCAAGCTTGAGGCTGAAAACGGAGGATGTGCTGACGAAATTCCTTCCTTTTGTAGACCACGATTATCGGGTCGTGCATTTAGAGGGAGAAGACAGCATGGAAATCAGAACAATGACATTAGCGGATTATGAAGGGGTACATGCACTCTGGATGAGTATAAAAGGTTTTGCCATAAGAAGCGTTGACGATGCAAAGGAAGGGGTAGAACGGTTTTTGAAGCGAAATCCCACTTCCAGCGTAGTAGCTGTGGAGGACGGCAAAATCGTGGGAAGCATCCTCTGCGGTCATGACGGCAGGCGGGGGTGTCTTTATCACGTGTGCGTGCATGAGGATTACCGCATGCGCGGGATTGGAAAACAAATGGTAGTCCATTGCATGAAGGAACTGGAGAAAGAAAAAATTAACAAGGTTTCCCTGATTGCCTTTACGGCAAATGATGTCGGCAATGCATTTTGGAATGAAATAGGGTGGACAAAGAGGGAAGATTTGAATTATTATGATTTTACCTTAAACAAAGAAAACATTGTGAACTATAATAAGTGATAGATGCAAAGAAATTTAAGTGTCAGGGGCACGGAAAGAGGAGCATATGAAGATAAGGACAGGCGGTGTAACTGCCGCAAAAGGATTTGAGGCAGCAGGCGTGGATGCATCGATTAAGTATAAGGACAGGAAGGATATGGCTGTCATTTACAGCAGGAAGCCTTGCGTGCTGGCGGGGACTTTTACCAGCAATGTGGTGAAGGCGGCGCCGGTTTTGTGGGATAAGAAGGTGGTAGAGGAATCTTCTTTCGGACAGGCGGTGGTCATCAATGCAGGAATTGCCAATGCCTGTACGGGACAGGAAGGCTATGCATACTGTAAGAGAACGGCAGTCCGGGCATCAGAAGTCTTTGGCGTACCCGAGGAATCCGTGCTTGTGGCATCTACCGGAGTGATAGGCATGCAGCTTCCTATTGAGAGAATCGAGGCAGGCATCGAAAAACTTGCCAAGGCAAAGGCGGACACGCTGGACGCCGGGTCGCAGGCGGCAGAGGCAATCATGACCACAGACACGCGTTCTAAGCAGGCGGCAGTGGAAATAGATGTGAAAGGCGTAAAGGTCACCTTAGGCGGTATGTGCAAGGGATCTGGCATGATTCATCCCAATATGTGCACTATGCTTGCGTTTGTGACCACAGACGCAGTGATTTCAAAGGAACTTCTTACGAAAGCCGTGAAGGAGGATGTGAAGGATACCTTTAACATGATTTCCGTGGACGGAGATACCTCTACCAACGATACGCTCTTGGTGATGGCAAACGGAATGGCGGAAAATCCCGAAATTCAGGATGAAACCCCGGAATATGAGGCATTTAAAGAAGGACTTCATTACATAAACGAGACCCTTGCCAAGATGATGGCTGGCGATGGGGAAGGGGCGACGGCACTTTTCGAGACAAAGGTGATCGGTGCGGCGACCAAGGAAGATGCAAGAATCTTAAGCAAGTCTGTGATTTGTTCTAGTTTGACCAAGGCGGCTATTTACGGGCATGACGCCAACTGGGGCAGAATCTTGTGTGCGCTGGGTTATTCGGGGGTTTTATTCGACCCGGAAAAGATAGAGCTTTTCTTTGAGGGAAAAGCCGGAAGGATTCAGATTTATAAGGACGGCGTGGCTGCCGATTATAGTGAAGAAGAGGCAGGAAAAATCTTGTCCGAACCTGAGGTGAGAGTGATCGTAGATATGAAGATGGGGACGGAGGAAGCGTCCGCGTGGGGATGCGATTTGACCTACGATTATGTAAGAATCAATGCGGATTATCGGAGTTAGCAAATAGTGCGGTAAGCTGGAAAGCGTATCGTAAAACGCATCATATAACGCTTCGGAATGGAGGAAAAAATGAGCAAGGATATTCAGGAAGTATTGAAAAAGGCGGAGGTTCTGATTGAAGCGCTCCCCTACATACAGAAGTTCAACAGAAAGATCATTGTGGTCAAATACGGCGGTTCCGCCATGAGCAATGAAGAATTGCAGAAAAATGTGATCAAGGATGTGACGCTTCTTAAGCTGGTGGGCTTTAAGCCGATCATCGTTCACGGCGGCGGCAAGGAGATCAGCCGCTGGGTAGGAAAGGTAGGAAAAGAAGCCAAATTCGTGAACGGACTTCGGGTGACGGATGAAGAGACCATGGAGATTGCGGAGATGGTGCTTGGCAGAGTGAATAAAAGGCTCGTCACCATGGTACAGGAACTTGGCGTAAAGGCTGTGGGAATCAGCGGCAAGGACGGAGGTCTGATCGGCGTTGACAAGAAATATTCGGATGGTGAAGATATCGGCTTTGTGGGAGACATCAAAAATGTCAATCCTAAGATTTTGTATGATCTTTTGGAAAAGGATTTTCTTCCCATTGTTGCGCCCATAGGATTGGACGAGCACTTTTCCACTTACAATATCAATGCGGATGATGCCGCATGTGCCATCGCCAAGGCGGTAGGAGCGGATAAACTGGTATTCCTCACCGATATTGAAGGTCTTTATAAGGATATCAATGATAAAAGTTCCTTTATTCCGCGGATCACCGTATCTGATGCGGATGCACTTATCAGAGGCGGGCTGATAGGCGGAGGGATGCTGCCGAAACTGGGGAATTGCACCTCTGCGGTGAAAAACGGAGTAAACAGGGTGCATATCCTGGACGGACGTATTCCCCACTGCCTGCTTTTGGAGATCTTCACCAATGAAGGTGTGGGAACCATGATTCTGCGGGATGAAGATAAGCAGCTCTGTGAACAGGACGATTGAAAGGAAGGACCGAAAAAAGATGGAAACAATGAAACAGTATATCGAGGATGCCGAAAAGGCATTGCTGCACACCTATAACCGCTATCAGGTGGTTCTTGATAAGGGGGACGGCGTCTATCTCTATGACATTGAGGGAAAGAAGTATCTTGATTTTTGCGCCGGTATCGCCGTGTTCGCACTGGGTTATAATAACAAAAAGTACAACGATGCCTTGAAAAATCAGATTGATAAAGTAATCCATACCTCCAATTATTATTACAATGTGCCGGCGATTGAAGCGGCAAAGAAGATAAAAGCGGTTTCCGGGATGGACAGGGTCTTTTTTACCAACAGCGGGGCGGAAGCTGTGGAGGGCGCTATCAAGGCAGCCCGCAAGTATGCATATCTGAAAGACGGAAGTACGGACCATGAGATCATTGCCATGGAGCATTCTTTTCACGGACGTACCTTTGGTGCGCTGTCGGTGACGGGCAATCCTAAGTACCGGGAAGCTTTTGCGCCCATGATCGGGAATGTCCGCTTTGCCAAAATGAATGATTTTGAGAGCGTGATCGAGCAGGTGAATGAAAAGACTTGCGCGATCCTGTTTGAGACGGTGCAGGGAGAGGGCGGCATTTATCCGGCGGAGGAAGCCTTTATGAAGAGCATCAAGAAACTCTGTGAGGAAAAGGATATCTTGCTTATCCTTGATGAGATTCAATGCGGCATGGGGCGGACCGGTTACATGTATGCATGGCAGAGATACGGAATCAGACCGGATATCATGACCACGGCTAAAGCGCTGGGATGCGGCATCCCGGTGGGGGCGTTTTTGCTGACAGAAAAGGTGGGGGCAAATTCTCTTACCAGCGGCGACCACGGCACGACCTATGGCGGAAACCCGCTGGCAGGGGCGGCAATAAATATTGTACTTGATTTATTTGAGGAGAACCATATAATAGATAATGTGAAAGAGACGGGGGCTTATCTGGAAAAGAAGTTAGATGAACTTGTCAGGGAATATGATTGTATTGAAACCAGACGCGGCGCCGGGCTGATGCAGGGACTGGTATTTGACAGACCGGTAGGAGATATTATCACAAAGGCACTTGACAGGGGACTAATCCTGATCAATGCAGGAATGAATATCATTCGTTTTGTCCCTCCCCTTATCATTACAAAGGAACATGTAGATGAGATGACAGCGATCTTACGGACCTGTCTGGATGCAGAATAGAAATGGAGTAAAGAATGAGTCTGAAAAAACGACTTACGGCAATAGGAATCATTGCCATAGCCGCTGCAGCTGTTTTTGGCATTGCCGGATCAGGCAGACAGATAAGCGAAAAGCAGGAGGAAACTATCTTTGCAGGGGAAAAGGAGACGATTTATCTTTGGTATACGGATGAAGCCCTTACTTCTTATTTAAGCAGTGCGGCAGTTACGTATAATGAGACCCATGATGTGCGGGTGGTGCCGGTATTAGAATCAGGGCTGGAATATCTGGAAAAAATCAATCAGGCTTCCCTGGAAAACAGTGCGCCGGACTTATATATCATCAGCCATGAATCCTTGGAGAAGGCGAGCCTTGCCGGTCTTGCGAGCGAGGTTATGCCTAAGGACGGAGCTGCAATGGAAGAGGTCTATATTGGAACGGGTCTGCAGGCTGCTTCTTATAAGGACAAATTTGTGGGATATCCTTTTTACTTTGAGACCAGCTCTCTCTTGTACAATAAGACGTATCTGAAGGATATGGCAAGGGCCAGCCTTGAAGCAGAGGCGGAGCAGGAACCTGCATTTACGGAAGAACAGGTTGAGGCAAAGGTGCAGGAGCTCCTTCCGAGGACAATTTTGGATATAGAGACTTTTGCAGATAATTATGATGCCCCGCAGCAGGTGGAAGGTGTCTTTAAGTGGGATGTCACAGATATTTTCTATAATTATTTTTTTGTTGGAAATTCTATTAAAATGGGGGGAGAAGCCGGTTGGGATACCTCCCAGATTGATATCTATAATCTGGATGCTATTGCCAGTCTGCGCGTCTATCAGGACTTGAACCAGTTCTTTTCCATTGATACCAGCGAAAGCGATTATGAAGCGATACTGGACGAATTTATGGCTGGAAAGATGGTTTTTACCATGGCTACCACAGACGCAGTGTTTAAATTAGAGCAGGCGAAGGAGGATAGCTTATTTGGATATGATTACGATATTGCGCTGGCGCCGGATATCGACGAGAGCAGGAAGACGCGTTCCCTTTCCGTTACAAGCTGCGTAGTCGTAAACGGTTATTCAGAAAAGAAGGAAGACGCCAATGACTTTGCTTATTTTCTGACTGCCGAATACAATGATATTTTGTATGCAAGGACAGGGAAGGTATCGGCAGCTAAGGGTGTGGACTACGGCTACGAAGCATTGGACAAGTTTGCACAGGAGTATGAACAGTCTATTTCTATGCCTAAGATGATTGAGACGAGTAATTTTTGGGTAAAACTTGAGGTGGTCTTTTCACAGGTGTGGAACGGTGCGGATGCCAACGAAAAGTTAAAGGAATTGTCGGAACAGATTATGTCGCAGGTAACCGGAACAGCTTATCAGGAGGAATACCTTGAGGAACCTGAAGCACCGGAGGAAGAAACAGAATATCTGGATGAATAATTTTCCAATCATATGGGCATCATGAATTAACGAAACGTGTTAAGGAGGCTCATATGATTGGATTTTTTATTGCGCTTATATCAGGCGCCCTGATGAGCATTCAGGGTGTGTTCAATACCCAGGTAACCAAGACTTCCGGCATCTGGGTTGCCAATGCTTTTGTCCAGCTGACGGCGCTCCTAGTGTGCCTTGGGGTATGGCTGGTTTCAGATCGCTCCTCTTTTGGGACGCTGCTTAAGGTTGAACCGAAATATATGCTCTTAGGAGGCGCTATAGGTGCATTTATCACTTATACGGTAATCAAAAGCATGGAAATGTTAGGACCGGCAAGAGCGGTCATGCTGATTGTAATCGCCCAGCTCATCATTGCTTATGTCATCGAACTGCTGGGGTTGTTCGGTGTGGAAAAACAGCCTCTTGAGTGGAGAAAGATTTTAGGAATGCTGGTGGCAATAGCGGGGATTGTAATTTTCAAATGGAAATAGTGAACATTTGGCTTGTCAATCGACCTGATTTACTTTACAATGAAATGGTATCGTTATAAGGGGCTTTCTGGATAACAGAAAGGAGATAACGATGAAGAAAAATTACAAACTGGCAGCAGGAATTTTAGTTGTATTTTTCTGTATACTTTTAGGCTGTGAAAAAAGGGAAAAGGAGCAGGAGGAATTACTGCTCCTTCCTGTAAATGATGCCGGGGCGGAGGTCGGAAAAGAAGCAGATGCGGCAGGAGGGATGACGGAAGATGCAGCCTTGCAGCCGGCAGAAACGGATGATGGGACTAAAGAGATTTTGGAGGTATCGTCCTGTGTGGTACATATCTGCGGTGCAGTGAATAATCCGGGCGTATATACGCTGGAAGTAAGAAGCCGGATTTATCAGGCCGTTGAGAAGGCAGGCGGATTTAGGGAGGATGCAGATCAGGATTATTTGAACCAGGCGGATCAGGTTGCGGACGGAATGAAGATTTATATACCGACCAAGGCTGAGGTGGAAGAGACCGGAAGAGAGAATCATTGGCAAGATTTCGGTATAGGGGACGCTGACGAAAAGGATTTTCCCGTAAATATCAATACGGCGGAAGAGGAACTTTTGTGCACCCTTCCAGGAGTAGGGAGCAGCAAGGCGAAAAGCATTATTGCCTACAGGGAAAAGAATGGACCGTTTGAAAAGAAAGAAGATATTATGAACGTTGAGGGGATAAAGAATGGGCTGTTTGAAAAGATAAAGGACAGCATTACCGTGTAGTTATTGAAATAAGGTAGGGATTAATATGGCGAAGAAAGTGCTTGTTGTAGATGATGAAAAGCTGATCGTAAAGGGGATACGTTTTAGCTTGGAACAGGACGGAATGGAAGTGGACTGCGCTTATGACGGCGAGGAAGCGCTTAAAATGATCAAGGAGAAGGAGTACGATATCGTACTGCTGGATGTCATGCTCCCTAAGCTTACAGGGTTTGAAGTCTGTCAGCAGACGCGGGAATTTTCAAGTGTCCCGATTGTTATGTTAACCGCAAAGGGAGAAGATATGGATAAAATCTTAGGGCTTGAATACGGTGCGGATGATTACATCACAAAGCCTTTTAACATTTTGGAGGTAAAGGCACGAATCAAAGCAATCATAAGGCGTACTTCCCCTAAGCCCAAGGAAACGGCAAAGATTATTGAGAGCGGGGATATGCGGCTTGATTGTGATGGAAGGAGAGTATACGTAGCAGGGCAGGAAATCAATCTGACAGCAAAGGAATTTGAGCTGTTAGAGCTGCTGGTGGTCAATGTAAACAAGGTGTATAGCAGGGAAAACCTCTTAAAGCTGGTGTGGGGGAATGACTATCCGGGAGATGTGCGGACGGTGGATGTACATATCAGAAGGCTGAGGGAGAAGATAGAACAGAACCCTTCGGAGCCTAAGTATGTGCACACAAAATGGGGCGTGGGCTACTATTTTGCGTGATCTTAAGGAGCGACCCTGAGGAGACCTTAAAGAAGTGCGGATTTGAAAGGCAGTGCCGGTTATGGCTGATCTAAAAGCAACTTTTAAAAACTTGAAGATTTGGCGGAGCTTAAAGGTCCGCCTGTTCGTCATTATATTTCTTATGGGAAGTATTCCCAGTATCTTTGTGCGCGTGGGTATTCTGGAAAACTACGAAAGCCGTGCTGTGGATGTGAGGACCTCAGATGTGCAGACACAGCTTAGGATCATTGCAAATCACCTGATTACATACAACTATCTGCAGGACACCTCATCGGAGATGATAGGGGCAGAACTTGAGCAGCTTTCCAATCTGTATAACGGGCGGGTGCTTGTTATTAATGGAAACTTAAAGGTGGTGAAGGATACATACGCCATCAGTGAGGGGAAGACGATTATATCCGAAGAGGTCATTAGGTGCATGAAGGGCGTTAATACGGTGAATTACGATGCGGTCAATGGATTTATTGAGATTACGGTTCCGATTGTGGAGACGATTTCAGCGCAGATGGCGACTGCGGAGATTCCGGAAGGAACAGAGGTGGTCCGGGGTGTGATGCTTACCAGTGTCTCTACCGACAGCATTGTAAACACGTTGGAACTATTGAACCGAAAGGCGCTTATCGTTGAGATCATTATGGTTTTCTGCATTTTTGCCATTGCCCTTATTTTGGCGCAGATTTTGATAAAGCCTTTTGACCGAGTCTCAAAGGCAATCAGCGAAGTGAAGGAAGGGTATACCAATGAGCCGGTGTCTGTGCCGGACTATCTGGAAACAGAGCATATCGTGGATGCTTTTAACAGCCTCCTTGAAAGAATGAAGGTGTTGGATGATTCCAGGAAGGAGTTTGTGGCAAATGTATCCCATGAGCTCAAGACGCCGATTACTTCGGTGAAGGTACTTGCAGATTCCCTGCTGGCACAGCAGGATGTCCCGGCGGAACTTTACCATGAGTTCATGGTAGATATTGCAGAGGAAATCGAACGGGAAGACAAGATTATCAACGATCTTCTTGCTTTAGTAAAACTGGATAAATCGGCAGCAGAGCTTAATATTAGTGTAATCAACATCAATGACCTGACGGAAATCATTTTAAAGAGGCTCCGTCCGATTGCAAGAAAAAAGAATATTGAAGTGACCTTGATCAGCAAAAGAGAGATCATTGCGGAAGTAGACGAAGTGAAAATGTCCCTGATTTTGACCAATTTGGTTGAAAATGCGATTAAATACAATAAAGAACAGGGGAAGGTAGATGTGACGCTGGATGCAGATCATCAATTTTTCACGGTAGAGGTGGCGGATACTGGAATCGGCATTCCGGAAGAATCCAGAAGCCAGATTTATGAACGTTTTTATCGGGTAGATAAATCACATTCAAGAGAGATTGGAGGCACAGGATTAGGTCTTGCAATCACCAGAAGTGCAATACTGCTCCATAGGGGATCCATTAAGGTAGAAAGTGTTGAAGGGGAGGGAACTGTATTTACGGTAAAGATACCTCTTACACGGGTTTTAGTATAAGGAGAAGGATGCTTTGAATAAAAAAGGTAAAATGCTTTTCCTGGCGCTGGTTTTCTTGACAATGTTCTGTGCCTGTGGGCAGCAGAGTGATACCAGCCAGAAGGATATGTATAGAATTTATTATGAGAATAATGATGAAACAGGGATATTTCCCCAGGATTATAGGACAGAGACGAAGGATAAGGAAGCATTGGTGTCAGAGTTCATAGACCAGCTTGGCGTTGCTTCCGGAAAGCTGGAATACAAGGCGCCTTTATCCGGCGGTTTCAATTTATTGGATTACAGCATTGCGGAGGATCAGGTGACGCTGGTTTTTGATGAAAACTATAAACTGCAGCCGGTCACCACCGAAGTTCTGGTGCGTGCGGCAATCGTCAGGACACTGACACAGATTGAGGGAATACAGTATGTAAGTTTCCAAATCAAGTCAGAGCCGCTTACAGATGCATCCGGTATCGTCATCGGAACGATGAATGCGGATATGTTCATCGACAACGCGGGCAATGAGATTAATACTTATGAAAAAGTGAAGTTGACGCTGTATTTTGCAAATGAAAACGGAGACGGACTTAAAGCGGTGAGCAGACCGGTGATTTATAATAGCAATATTGCAATGGAAAGACTGGTGGTGGAACAGCTGATAGCAGGTCCTCTTGCAGAGGAAAAGGCTTTTCCCGCCGTAAATCCGGACACGAAAATCGTCAGCGTCAATGTAAAGGACGGCATCTGCTATGTAAATCTGGACAGCACATTCCTGACGCAGATTTATAATGTAACATCAGATGTGACGATTTATTCCATCACAAATTCTCTGGTGGAACTATCTAATGTGAATAAAGTACAGATATCCATCAACGGTGATACAAATGTAAATTATAAAGAAAATATCAGTTTTTCAACGGTATTTGAGAGAAACCTGGAGTTGGTGGGGGAATAAATTTTCAACCCTTCCATATATCGCAGGTAAGGCCGCAGAGAAAGTATGCGGCATACAGGAGGTAAATATATGGCAAAACGTCCCCTTGGTTTTGCCTGCCTGATACTGTCTTTGGTCTTGTACTTCATTGTAAGCATAAAGCCTGCGCCATACCAGAATTTTGACGCGCTTGAAGGCAAAATGATTACGGTGGAGGGAAGCGTATATAAGAAGGAGACATCAGGGCAGACAAAAGAGCCGGTGACGGTGCTGTATTTAAAGCTTTTTTCCCAAGAAGGCGGGGAGCAGTGGGAAAAGCCATCCGCCTTCCGCACGGAAAAGGTCATCTGCTATTTGAAATCCGGTCAAACAGAACCGGAGATGGGCAGTACCGTGCGGCTTACGGGAAGGCTTGCAGGCTTTGAACGAGCATCCAATCCGGGACAATTTGATGCCTATTCATATTATCAGATCTTAGGAATATCCTATCGCCTGAATCAGGCAGTTATTTCAGCAAAGTCACAAAATTATAACATACTTACGCAAAAGGCATATCTGGTCAGAAGATTCTTGTCAGTGAAACTTTCGGAAAATCTTCCGAAACAGGAAGCAGCAATGATGCAGACCATGCTGCTGGGTGAAAAAAGCGGCATGGATAAGGAACTAAAGGCACTTTATCAGAGAAACGGAATCGCACATATTCTGGCAATCTCAGGGCTGCACATTTCTATGCTTGGCATGGGACTGTACAAGCTGCTGCGAAAGTGTGGAATGCCCATGAAGGTATCGGCAGCCGTATCAGCGTTGGCAATGGTCCTTTACTGCATCATGACCGGATTTTCCGTATCAGCCATCCGTGCCGTCATCATGTTTTCGCTGCAAATGGGAGCCGTTCTCACAGAACGCACTTATGACATGCTGACGGCGGTGATGGTGGCAGCCGTTCTGATTCTCATAAACCAACCCTTCTATCTTAAGCACAGCGGTTTCTTGTTCTCCTTCGGATGCGTATTGGGAATCGGTCTGCTTCTTCCTTCCTTGACGGAGGGAAAACGGACAATACATCCAGCAGTAAAAAAGCTTCTTGGAAGCATTGCAATGATGGTCGTCACCCTGCCTATCTATTTATGGTTCTACTATCAGTTTCCAGCTTATTCCATGTTCTTAAACCTGCTGGTGATTCCGCTGATGAGTATTTTGATGGCGGCAGGTCTGCTTCTTCTTGCATGCAGTATTTTATGCCCGCCAGCTGTGGTTCCCTTTGCCCTGCTGATTAAAGGAATCCTCACAATATATGAAGGAACCTGCAACATCTGCGATAGGCTTCCCGGCAATCTCTTAACATGCGGCAAGCCAGAAATCTGGCAGATGATTCTTTACCTGCTGCTCTTACTTCTTCTTGTGTTCTTAAAGAAAAAAGGAACCCTCATCCTGCGCTGGGGCATAGCGTTTACAGCAGTTTTTTTGCTCCTGCTTCCGGCAAAGGCAGGTCTGACAATTACCTTTCTGGATGTGGGACAGGGAGACTGTATCTGCATTAAAAATGGATACGGAGACAGTTATCTTGTAGATGGCGGGAGTTCTTCCGTCAAAAGCGTTGGAGAATACCGGATTATCCCCTTTCTGAAATCCCAAGGCATTTCTCAATTAAAAGCCGTATTCATAACCCACCCCGATGAAGACCACTGCAGCGGAATCAAAGAATTGATCCAAACAGGAGCGCTTCAAGGAATCAATATCAAGAATCTTGTGCTCCCTGACATCGCGCAGAGTGCAAAGGAAGAAGCCTATTTGGAACTGGAACACTTGGCGGCAAAGTACGGTATCCCTGTCTCATACATCAGCAGGGGTCAGGAAATCATTGATGGCAAGCTTACAATCACATGTCTTCATCCCACTCAGGCATACGCATCCTCAAATTCCAACGAATATTCAACCGTACTCACCCTCACTGTCGGCAATTTCACCACAATGCTCACCGGAGACATAGAAGGGGAGGGCGAACAAATGCTTACCCAGTTTTTAAAAAAAGAGAAAATGTCTCCAATAACAATCCTAAAAACAGCCCACCATGGTTCTAAATACTCTACAGATAAGGAGTTTTTGGAGACAATATCCCCCCGCATCGCCTTGATTTCTGCCGGGAAAGATAATCCATATGGACATCCCCACAGCGAATTAATAGACCGCCTTAACCAAGCGGGCTGCCAACTCTATCAGACCAATCAAACTGGAGCAATCACAGTTCACTATAAAGACGGAAAAATCACAATCAAATCTTTTTTGAACAATAATTTAGATCAAGGAGAGCAGCCTTTCGGAAGGTCAGTTAGTTGAGGAACGGCGCCGGCGGGGGATATAAATCTTGCGGAGGGCGGACCCACAGGCGTCACACCTTATGTTTTCAAGTCTTTGCGAAAAGTCGGCAATTTCACTTACAGAATGTTGAGCCACCTAGGGTAAAATTGCCATGGATGGCGATTTTAGGAGCCAAGCGGCACGGATGCCGCCCTGGTCGTCTTGAAACACATAAACACATTCTGTTAGTGAAATCCGATTTTAAGAAGAGACTTGAAAACATAAGGTGTGACGCCTGTGGGTCCGCCCTCCGCAAGATTTATATCCCCCGCCGGCGCCGTTCCTCAACTAACTGACCGTTCAACAGATCCCCTTTTTTAACAACCAAGAGCACACTTTAACGATGTATAGAAGCCGCCATCCTATGATAAGTATGCCGAACCCCCCGTATCGCAATAGAATACGCCTGTATATTTTCCGACAATGACATCCCCGCATACCCCGCATCTCCTAGATGATGAATATCCGTCCCAGTCATTTTACACATCAATGCAATCTGCCGTATTGTATTGATATCAGCGCCCTCCTGGGAAGTCCCAATTGCAGTAATCGTCAGCGCTCCAAGGGAATGAGCATAACTTACCAGCTCTCGGATATATTCCACCGTGATGCCCGGTACTGTGGCAGGTGCAGGGAAAAGCAGAATATCGGCACCCGCCTTCCGGAAGCGTTTGACATCATCTTTTGTTATGATTGACTCCGCCGCTTCTGTAAGTATGCCTGCTGCATGCATTTTTCCGGCTGCCAAAATCATTTTGTCGCCCAGCTTCTCACGGTACAGGGATAAGGTCTTTTCAATTCCTTCATTGCTGACGCCCATTCCCGGGTTGCCGGTTAAAAGAATCATATTTACACCCATTTCATATGCCCGCTGTGCATTTTCCAAAGTTGCCCGCCGTCCGTTGGACATTTTCCACAGATCGGAAGTTTCGCCTTCTTTCCCTTCCTCTACCGGTTCTAAATTGATTCCGATGGGGCGCCCCGTCAACTGCTTGAGCAGCCGCACGGTATCCTCCGGCTTTCCGTCTGGAAGTCCGCGGATGCACGGATTTAGCACATCAAACATGTTAAGGAGCAGAAGATCAGCGCCCATCGCCGATACGAACTCTGCATTCGTTACATCCACCAGCATGGGCTGCACCGTACCGATGGTCTCGCAGGCGATTACCCGTCCCTCGCTTTTTCCAATGGATTCCAGCAAATCCATCTTTGAAAATCCTTCAAAATCCGAAGCATAACAATCTAATATCCGCTTAGCCATTTTATACCTTCTTTCTTTTTTGTAATCCTTTTAATTTATTTTAGCATCATCTGCTTTGTTGTGGTATACTTATAATAATTATTACACAGAAGCAGGAAAGAATATGCAGCGGTTGACGCAGGATATAAAATCAGGACAATTTAATCACATTTATCTGCTCTACGGTGCGGAAGCATATTTAAGAAAGCAGTACCGGGACAGGCTCAAAGAGGCGATGATCGGTGACGATACGATGAACTGCCATTACTACGAGGGGAAGGATATTTCTTTGGGGGAAGTCATAGATCAGGCGGAGACGCTTCCGTTTTTTGCGGACAGGCGTTTGATCGTGCTAGAGAACAGCGGTTTGTTTAAGAGCGGCGGAGAGCAGATTGCAGAGTATCTGCCCGCGCTGCCGGAGACTACGTTCTTCTTATTTGTAGAGACAGAGGTGGATAAAAGAAGCCGTCTTTACAAAATGGCATCCTCAAAGGGCTGTGCGGTGGAATTTGCTGTTCAGGATGAAAGTACGCTGAAAAAGTGGATTTTGGGGATGGTAAAAAAGGAGAACAAGAAAATATCGGAGAACGCTTTGCAGTTTCTTCTGGAAAAGACTGGGACAGACATGGAAAATATCCGGAAAGAGACGGAGAAGCTATTTTGCTATTGTCTGGATAAGGAAGCCATTACGGAAGCAGATATTGAAGAAATCTGCACCAAAAGAATTGGCAATCATATTTTTGATATGGTAAGCGCCATAGCGGATAAAAAGCAAAAAAAGGCGCTGGAACTTTACTATGAACTGCTGGCACAAAAAGAGCCGCCCATGCGGATCTTGTTTTTGATTGCCAGGCAGTTTAACCTTCTTTTGCAGGTAAAGGAACTGAAAGGGAAGGGGTATTCCAACAAAACCATAGGAGAGAAGACAGGACTGCCGGGGTTTGTTGCGGGAAAATATGTGGTTCAGGCTTCACGCTTTAAGACACAGGAGATACGGGATGCGGTGGAGGCATGTGTGGGGGCGGAGGAAGCCATCAAGACGGGGCGGCTCAATGACAATATGAGCGTGGAAATGTTGATCATCCGGTACAGCAGTACGGGAGGGTGAGGACAGATAATATCTATAAAAGAAAGGATGGAATGAAAAATGAGTATGATTGATGATGTGCGTTCACAGATGATGGAGGCTATGAAGAACAAAAATAAGGACAGAAAGGATGCGCTTTCCATGCTTCTTTCGGCGCTTAAGAATAAGGCGATTGATAAGCGGGAGGATTTAACCCAGGCAGAGGAATATGAGGTGGTCAAAAAGGAAATCAAGCAGACCAAGGAGACCATGGAGCTGGCGCCGGAAGATCGGAAGGATATTAAAGAAGCCTGCGAGATCAGGATTGCCGTTTATCAGGAATTTGCACCAGAGGAAATGAGCGAGGAGGAGATCCGCGTACAGGTCAGGGAGGTCTTAGATACCCTTGGCATTGCAGAGCCTTCGGGAAAAGATAAAGGAAAAGTAATGAAGGAACTTATGCCGAGAGTGAAGGGCAGAGCGGACGGCAGCCTGGTCAATAAGATTGTGGGAGAGATGCTGGTCTAATTTGATAATATGCGATTTTTGCAAAGCTGTATGGAGGCAGCGCATGTTTGAGGTCAACCAGAAAACTTCCGTTGCCAGATCATGCGGACTTTAAGAGCTTCGCCGTTAAAGCTTTTCAAATGTTTTTTGATTGTGATGGCAGAAATCAGTCCGCAGCCCAGTCTGATGGACGGGACGGATACTTTAATGAAAACTGTCACTGTGAATAGAAGAAAGGTTATAATAGAGCGGAACAGGTGCGGTGAAATAATGATTACCGTTGAAAACAGAATATAAAACAGGGCGAGTGCGGCAAAGGGAAACAGATTTGGGAACAGAGCCAGCAAGACGCCGAAGGAGGCGGCAATGGCTTTGCCGCCTTTGCCTTTGAAAAAAGCGGAAAAAGCATGACCGGCTACAGGCGATGCCATGACGAATGCAAAGGGGAGCCTTGCGGAATCAATCATGCGGGCAGCAAGGAATACCGGAAAAAAGGCTTTCAGAAGTTCACACAGGAGGACGGCGGTTCCAGTCCAAAAGCCGGCATATTTGTAAGCGTTTGCCGTGCCGGGGTTGCCGTCATCGCTTATTTTGCAAACGTCAAGATGATTAAAATATTTGGGAATCAGATATCCATACAGAACACTGCCGGACAGATAGCCGATTAAGGACCAAAGTAAATAAGGCATCCATGATAATTCTTTCATCGCATAGGCTCCTTTCCTGCATCCTCCTTTTGGGGGAGGCGCTCTTTTGTGATTTCGGCGAGTATTTTTACGAGATCGGCGGAGGCATTTGGAAATGCGTATTTTCTTTGGGTGGAGATCATAGCGGCTCGTATTTCTTTATTCTCCGCAAGTGTTATTCCTTGGGAAACCTGGGTGTGAATATGCTCTGAAGCAAGGGAAAGTCCTCTGGCGGCAAAAAATTCGCTGTTCTTGGTTTCACATCCGGGAATGGCGGCTGTGTGCACGATAGGAATATTTTTAACAAGGGCTTCTGTAGAGGTAAGTCCTCCGGGTTTGGTAAAGATAACATCGCTGGCATCCATATATTCAGACACATGGTCGGTATAGCCGGTGACATGCACATTTTTATTCCGTTTATAGGTTCGCCTTAAGATACGGTACATTTTTTGATTGTTGCCGCAGATAATAATCAATTGTTCGTCGTGAATAAGTTTTCTTGTCAGCTCAAACACAAACAAATGCATTTTTCCAAACCCCATACTGCCGCTCATAATTAAGAACACCGGTTTATCGGCGGGCAGATGAAGCCTTTCCTTTGCTTTGGATTTATCTGACTTTTCTGAAAATGCCATTCCCACTGGAATACCGATAGGATATAGTTTATCCTCCGGCAGTCCTCGGTCCGTATTTTCTGTTATGAGGTCAGGATGGGGGAGGATGTAGTAATCACATTGCGTCTCTTCCCAAAAGGGAATGCAGGTATAGTCGGTGGCGATTGCAATGGCAGGAGGAATTTCCATATTTCTGCGTTTCATACAAGTTATCATTTCCGCCGGAAATAAGTGAGGCGTCACAATGGCATCAAAGTGATTTTCTGAGAGGAAACGTTTCAGATGTTTTACCATTAAGGTGTTGGCATAGTAAACGGGTGACTTGTGCCGGAAAGAGCTGACAGCGCCTCCAAGTTTGTATAAAAATCCGAAAAAACCTGGAATATGACTGGCGATTTTTATGTAGGCATTGCCCACGATCCGGGCGGTGCGCTCGCTGGACAAGGTAAAGGGATCCAAAAGGACAGCCTCATGCCCTTCATATTCAAGACGTTCTTTTACTGCTTTGCCGGCAGCGTTGTGACCGCCGCCAGTACTGCATGACAATATCAATACTTTCATGATAAAAATACTCCTTCATATGCATTTCGGGAGAGATATGACAAATGTCTCTGCCTGCTTTGCGTAATATACTATATCAGAAAAAAGCATTTTATGCCACAACAAACGGATGAAGAAGATTTAATAAAAATATTCTGATTTGTTTACATTTTTTTATTTTTCAAGTGATATAATGCGTTATAAGGTTTCTAAAAAAAGTATATACAATGGAAGGGTGTAGAGGTTGAATGGAAGAGCCTTTGGTGAGCATAATTGTACCGGTTTACAACGGTGAGAGAACCATTGAAAGATGTCTGCGCAGCATCCAGAATCAAAGTTATAGGAATATTGAAATTATAGTTATAGATGACGGAAGCACGGATCACACGGGAAAAGTGATTGAGAAGTATGCTGCTAAAGATGAGCGGTTTAAGCATATAAGAAAGGCAAACAGCGGGGTTTCAGACAGCAGGAACAGAGGAATGCAGGAGGCAAAAGGAGCGTTCCTTCAGTTTGTAGACGGTGACGACTGGCTGGCAAAGCAGGCGACAGAGGAATTTGTGAAAACAGCAGTCACTTATGGATGCGATATGGTGATTTCCGACTATTACAGGGTGAGGGGAAGACGTTTTTTTACAAAAGGACATATTGAGGGCGGAAAAGTAATTACACGGATGAAATATGCTGAATATATGATGAAGGCACCGGCAAACTTTTATTTCGGTGTGCTGTGGAATAAATTTTTTAAAGCGGATATCGTAAAAAAGTTTGGATTATCCTGCTCGCCGGAATTGGATTGGTGCGAAGATTTCAGATTCAATCTTGAATATCTGCAATACGTGGGAAAGGTGGGTGTCGTAACAAAGCCGCTTTACTATTATGTGAAGACAAAAGGAAGCCTTGTGGATACGCAGATTACATTTCAGCAGACGATTCGGACCAAAAGGATTTTGTTTGATTATTATAAAGATTTGTATAAATCGATTGATTTATATAATGAAAACAGAATGCGCATACAAATGTTTTACCTATCTTTTGCCCATGACAAAATCAAGAAGATAAAATCAGCTTAGACGAGTAAGCTATAGAAAAAAGGATTTTTAGCATCAGAAATTTTTCAGAATTTTTATAATTTTAAAAGCTTAAAATGGATTGACATGTAATCTTTTTTCCGATAAGATGGAACTACACTTTTTTATGTCCGAAAGCAATGGATCGAGATAGATACCTTACTGTTTGCATCTGGGAATTTGATTTAAGTAAAGATTTCGGGGATGAAAAAGAAGTACGGAGAGAAAGGAGGAAACAGGATGACGGATACGGAATTGATTTTAAGCCGGCTGGATGATATGCATGCTGAAATTAGTGAAATGCATGGAGAGATACGTGGAATTCATGAAGAGATAGATGGAATCCATGAAGAGATAAATGGAATCCATGAAGAGATAAATGGAATCCATGAAGAGATAAATGGAATCCATGAAGAGATAGATGGAATCCATGAAGAGATAAATGGAATCCATGAAGAGATAAATGGAATCCATGAAGAGATAAATGGAATCCATGAAGAGATAAATGGAATCCATGAAGAGATAGATGGAATCCATGAAGAGATAAGTGGAATCCATAAAGAAATAGATGGAATTCACGAAGAAATAGATGACATGCGCACGAAGATGGATGATATGCATATGGAACTGGGCGGTAAAATCGAAGCAGTACGTTTGACTGTGATAGACGTGCGTGACAAGATGGATACGATGGAGTTTGCACTGCAGACTGAAATATCTAAGACCTATGATCTGGCGCAGGAAAATGCCAGGAAAATAAGCCGGTTCATAGTTTATAATGGGAAAACGGCTGTAGGGGCGGGTTCCTAATGAAGAGGTGAAGAGACCAATATGAAAATGAGAGAAGAGTAAATGCTGTCAGCTTGAGAGGGTTGGCAGCATTTTTTATGGCATATAGTCATTGATAAACACTTGACATATACCCATATGGGGTATATTATATAAAATGTAAAATACCCATGAGGGGTATTTGCAAGAAGTGGTATTCCGAAAATAATCCATAGGGTACAGGAGGTATGAATATGTTTGAAGCGAATGATCAACAAGAGGGAAACACAGGTAATTGCTGCCATACGAAGCATACGCCCAGAAGTGCAGCACAACATAAAAATCTAAAGAACAGGCTGAACCGCATGATTGGTCAGCTGAATGGAATTGGCAGGATGCTGGAGGAGAACCGCTATTGCGGAGATATTCTCACGCAGGTCGCGGCGGTGGAAAGCGCTTTGCAGGGATTTGGCTATATTGTGTTGAAGGAACATTTAGAAACCTGTGTGGTGGAAGAGGTCTTAAATGGAAATGATAAGATTATGGATGAGACGATAGAACTTGTCAAGAAGCTGAAGTAAACAGGGATAAAATGTGCAAAGAATATCAAGACTAGATGAATAAGGAAAAAGGAAGAATTTGTGACACTTCGGAATGGAGGAAACCATGAGAAAGGAAAAATATGCGGTGACTGGCATGACCTGTTCGGCTTGTTCTTCCCATGTGGAAAAAAGTGTGTGCAAGCTGCCCGGTATGGAGGAGGTCACGGTCAATCTGCTCACCAACAGCATGCAGGTGGTTTACGATGAAGCACTCTGCACAGAAAGTCAGGTCATAGATGCGGTGGAGAAGGCAGGATACGGCGCCAGCCTGAATCAGGCGGATGGACATACAGGAAGGGAAGATGGCAGAGGCGGCAGGGCGGGAACAGCAGATACCAAAGGTCAGCTGATGTGCGAATCACTAAAGGGGAAAAAAGAAAATAAGGAGATGCGGACCAGGCTTATTATTTCAATCATTTTCATGATTCTTTTGATGATTGTATCTATGCATCACATGTTCTTTATGTGGCTGCATCTGCCTGTGCCGGAGTTTTTCATGAAGCTGTTCCATGGCAATGAGAATGCGCTGACCTTTGCGTTTACTCAGTTTTTACTGACATTGCCGATTATTTATGTAAACCGGAAATATTATCATACTGGATTCAAGACACTTTTTCATTTGAGTCCTAATATGGACAGTCTGATTGCAATCGGATCCGGCGCTGCGTTGGTGTATGGCATTTTTGCCATTTACCGGATCGGATATGGATTAGGGCATGGAGATGAGGCGCTGGTTGCGCGTTATGCCTCTGATTTATACTTTGAATCGGCAGGAATGATATTGGCGCTTATTACGGTGGGAAAATATTTAGAGACCAGGTCTAAGGGAAAGACCAGTGAGGCGATAGAGAAACTGATGGATTTGTCCCCCAAAACCGCAATCCTTCTTATGGAGAACGGTGAGGAAAAAGAGATTCCGACCCAGCAGCTTTTGCGGGATGATTTATTCGTGGTAAAACCAGGAAGTTTAATCCCGGTGGACGGCATTGTGGTGGAGGGTACTTCCAGCGTCAATGAAGCGGCAATCACAGGAGAGAGCATTCCGGTAGAGAAGCAGCCCGGAGATACAGTGGTATCCGCCACTATGAACAAGGCGGGACGCCTGGTCTGCAGGGCAGTCAAGGTAGGAGAAGACACGACGCTGTCGCAGATTATACGCCTGGTGGAAGAGGCATCTTCCTCCAAGGCGCCGATCGCCAGAATGGCGGATAAGATAGCTGGTGTTTTCGTACCGGCAGTGATGGGAATCGCCGCTGTAACCTTCTTAGTCTGGATGGTGGCGGGAGGCGGTTTTGAAGCAGCCATATCCAGTGCAATTGCAGTGCTGGTGATTTCCTGTCCCTGTGCCCTTGGGCTCGCCACACCGGTGGCGATTATGGTGGGAACCGGAGTAGGGGCGAAGAACGGTATTTTAATCAAATCAGGAGATGCCCTACAGTCGGCAAGAGATATCGATACGGTGGTACTGGATAAAACAGGCACGATTACGGAGGGAAAACCTAAAGTCACGGATATCCTTCAGTTTGAAAAGGATTTGACGTCCAGCCAGATTCTAGCCTTTGCAGCGGCAATCGAAAAGCCTAGCGAGCATCCCCTTGCAGAAGCCATCGTAAGCGAGGCGAAGGCAGAAAATATTTCTATTCCCAAGGCGGAAGACTTTAAGGCAGTTTTTGGAAAAGGCGTTATGGGAAACTGCGGCAAAGAAAAGTGCCTTGCCGGAAATATGGGATTTATGGAAGAAAACGGAGTTACTTTATCCGAAGAACAGAAAAATGCCATGGATGCCCTGTCGGAAGATGGGAAAACACCGCTGTTATTTGCGGTAAATCAGAAATTATCCGCAATCATAGCAGTTGCGGATACGGTAAAGGTTTCTTCGGTCAAAGCAATAGAAGAACTGCATGAAATGAAAATAGATGTAGTTATGTTAACCGGAGACAACCGACGTACAGCCCAGGCGGTGCAAAAGAAACTGAATATCAATCAAGTGGTCGCGCAGGTCCTTCCGGAGGATAAAGAAAAGGAAATCCGAAAACTGCAGAAGCAGGGAAAGAAAGTTGCGATGATCGGTGACGGCATCAATGACGCCCCTGCACTGGCAGCGGCAGATGTGGGAATCGCCATTGGCGCAGGTACGGATGTCGCCATTGACAGTGCGGATATCATATTGATGAAGAGCAGACTTACAGATGCCATCACAGCAATCCGATTAAGCCGCGCTGTCATTACCAATATCAAAGAAAATCTGTTTTGGGCATTTTTTTATAATGTTATTGGTATTCCGCTGGCAGCAGGGGTATGGTATCCTGTTTTTGGAATCCGGTTAAATCCTATGTTCGGGGCGGCAGCTATGAGCCTGAGCAGCCTGTTTGTGGTGGGGAATGCGCTGCGTCTTAGGCGGTTTAAATCCCATTCCTATGAAGAGGGAAAGGATTTAGAAGAACAAAATAAATTGAAAGATGAAAAGAAAAAGGAGGAAAGAAAGATGAACAAAGTAATAACAATTGAGGGAATGATGTGCGGTCACTGCACCGGAAGAGTGCAGAAGGCGCTGGAAGAAATACCTGGAGTGGAAAGCGTCACAATGAGCCTTGAAAATAAAAGCGCTGAGGTAGTCCTGGAGGAACAGGTGACAGATGAAATGCTCAAAACAGCTGTGACAGAGGCTGGCTATGAGGTGACACAAATCAAATAAAAAAGACCTTTTACAAGGCCTTTTTTACAGAAATTGCTTTCATAGGGCACATTTCCTGACAGCAAAAGCAGGAAATGCAGCCCTTTTTTTTGAAGATTGCTTTCTTGTTTTCGATTTTGATGATGTGGGCGGGACAGCTTTCCGCACACTTTCCGCATCCTACACAAAGTTCTTTATTCAGCTGAGGATAGGATTTAAAAAGCCTTTTTACAATAAAAACAAAGGGCTTATGTAAAAAGCCGGGAAGGGAGCCGGTAAAGTCCAGTTTCTTGCTGTCCGGTACTTGAAAAGGAGTCAGATCATCCGGTACCGGATCGCCTGCAAGTTCAATTTCGCAAGGTTTAGCAAGACCGGCATCCACAGCCTGCTTTATCATTTCGATTTCCATAGGGTCAAGTTTCATAAGACCGGCGGCAAAATAATCCTGGGTGTAGAAATCTCTTGCAGCAAGGAGGAGATGAAGGGGATGGGAAGTGCCGCCTGTGGGTCCATTCCCTTCCATGGCATCGATGGCATCTATAATTGTGAGCTGGGGATTTACCGTCTGTGCAAGTTCAAGGAGCATGCGGGAAAAGTCCCGGATATCGGGCCAGCGATAGTGCATCTGGGGTTTTTCCAGACCGGGAATGGTACCGAACAGATTCTTGATACCGCCGGAATAGCCGGTCATGGCGTGAGTCTTTAATTTGCAGATATTGATGATATAATCGGCATTTAAAATAGGGGTAATCAAATGGAAGGAATGATTGGCAAAGCCCTCGCGGCAGTTGACTGTCTGCGCAGAAAAATCCATATTAAGCGTAACATCGGGCGATAACTGTTTCATGCCGCAGACTTGATAGACGTTTTTCATATGTTCTGCATTGTAAAGTCCGCCGGAACTTTCTGCCAGCGTGATATGACTTACCCCATGCGCCTGCAGCCAGCGGACCACTGCTTTTATCACAAGCGGATGGGTGGTGGCGGGAAAATCGGGACTTTTTGCCATTACAAGGTTAGGCTTTATCACAACTTTTAAGTCCGGATGCATATCCTGGGCGATAGAGAGAGCGTCCATGGCTTTGCAGACAGCGTCGTAAATAAGTTCTTCTTTATATTCAGGTACATGATAGAGTGTCTGGATCATATAAATTTCCTTTCAGTTATAATGCGTTTTAATATTGTTATATTTTAGCACTCTGCTGAAAATTTGAAAAGGAATTTGTGGCAGTTCCGCCTGCAAGGGCATGACAGCAGCACAGGCGTAGGCGACAGACCGGCGCGGGCAAGGTGGCAGTGACTCGGGGCAGGAAGCGGACTTAGGCACAGGCGACAGTGTATTATATCGTTTCAAGTCTTTTCTCAAGAATCGGATTTCACTAACAGAATGCATTTAGCTGTTTGAAAATGTAGGGCATTAGTGATACACTGGATTAAAATTGTGGAGGCATGTTTGATTATGGAGATTGATAGACAGAAAGTTTTAAAGGTTTTTAGAGGTTATGTGGATAGTTATGACAGCAGGGATGAGAAAGTGAGGTTGAAAATTGAGCATACATACCGGGTCAGTGAGCTTTGTGAGGATATTGCGTGTTCTTTGCATCTTAGGGAGGAGGAGTGTTCTCTGGCGTGGCTGATCGGGATGCTGCATGATATCGGAAGGTTTGAGCAGCTGAGGCAATATGGAACATTTGCGGATGCTAAATCTATCGATCATGCCATGTATGGCGCGGAAATTTTGTTTGGGCAGGGAAAGATTAGGGATTATTTAGACGATGAGAGGGAAGATGGGCTGATTAAGGAGGCAGTGGCGAATCATAGTGCGTACCGGCTGCCGGAAGGATTGGATGAGAGGACGAAGATGTTCTGTCAGATTTTGCGGGATGGGGACAAGATTGATATCCTTAAGGTGAATGTGGAATTTCCGCTTGAGGAGATTTATAATGTTTCTACCAGGGAACTTCGTACCGCAGAGGTGAGTAAAGAGGTCATGGAGGCATTTAAGGAAGGGCATGCAGTGTTGCGCAGTCTGAAAAGGACGCCCGCAGATCATGTGGTGGGGCATATTTCGCTGGTGTATGAGCTGGTATATCCGAGAAGCCTTGTGCTGGTCATGGAGCAGGGATATGTAAGGCAGTTGATGGATTTTTACTCCGAAAATCAAAAGACGCAGGAACAGTTTAGGCAGATACGTGAGCGTATGAATGCATATCTTCAAAACAAAAGAGGAAAGGATTGATATGGATATGAAGGAGTATAAGAACTATATTTTTGATTTGTATGGGACGCTGGTCGATATACACACGGATGAGAATAAAGCATCCTTGTGGAGGAATATGGCAGTTATTTATTCTATGCTGGGTGCGCCTTATACAGCCGGTGAACTGAAAGAGCAGTATAAAAAACTGGTCTGTGAGGAAGTTCCGGTAACGAAAGAGTGTATAAGCCTTAAATATGCTAATGGACTTCTGGAAGATGAAGAGATAGAAATTCTTTTGGAAAAGGTATTTGAGAAGTTATTTTTGCAAAAAGGAACAGCAATAGATGCGACACAGTTAAGGCAGATTGGTATTGTGTTTAGAAGCCTGTCTTTAGAATATATTAAATTGTTTGAGGGGGTGCCGGAGCTTCTTGCGCGCCTTAGGAATAATGGGAAGAAAGTATATCTCTTGTCCAATGCGCAGCGTATGTTTACAGAGCCGGAAATGAGAATGCTTGGTATTTATGAGGATTTTGACGGTATTTTATATTCTTCGGATGCAGGGGTGAAAAAACCTTCCTTCCATTTTTATGATGCACTGTTCAAAAAGTATCATTTAAAAAAGGAAGAATCCGTTATGGTCGGGAATGAATACCGTGCCGATATTTACGGGGCAGATTGTTATGGTATCGACAGCATGTATATCTTCACGGCACAGTCCGGGGAAAAGGCGTCAAAGTTGCCGGGTAGCTGCAGAAGATTGGAACAGATCAGTGAAGTATATCTTGAAGCGGCGCCGAAGAACTTTTAATCAAAGTAAAATATTTCTTCAAATTTTTTATCAAGTGCGATACAGATGATCAGGGCTAGTTTGGCAGTAGGGCCAAACTGCCCTGTTTCAATTGAACTGATTGTATTTCTCGATACACCTACCATTTCGGCAAGCTGGCTTTGGGACAGCCTTTTTTCTGCCCGCGCTTCTTTGAGGCGATTTCTTAATATGAGTTTTTCATCCATGATTTTCTCCATCTATATAATTGAAAATAAATCATATATATGTGCGGCTGAAGATGCAAATACGAACACGGTTTCAGCGATGGCAAAGTATAAATATTCTTTTTTCTTGAGATGAAGAAATTTTACCCAATGAGTTGACATATATATACTGGACTCAAGAGCCAATAAGCCGTAATTTATACCATTGCCTGCAATAATCTGAAGTATCAAAAACAATATTACAAACAGCATGAGTACACCGGAAGAGACTTTGGCAGCCAGCTTTAAAACTTCCTTTTCATAAATATCCTGATTTTTATTTTCTGCCCTGCTTTTTGCTAATATTTCTTCTTTGTTCATAGTAATTCCTCATTCTTGATCAGCTTCTATATACGGTTGCCAAGTTTGCTTGTCATATTTATATTATATGTATGCCAAGTAAACTTGTCAATAGTATAAAATTTTTTTTTGAGGGAGGTTTATTGGACACAACATTTTTTATAATAAAGATATCAAAAGCAAGCAAAACGATTTAGGAGGAATGGTATGAAGGACTTGAAGGAAATGGCAGTAACGGCATCTGTCACGGCAGTATTAATATTTGTCATAGCTTTTTGTATCTGCGGTACGGCAGCTGGACAGACCAGAGAAGGAAATCTGGAGGAAGAACAATATTATAGCATTTTGGAACAGACATATGTGAGCAAGATCCGTGATCTGCTAAAGGAAAGGGGTTACTGCAACAGCGGCGTCACCATGAACAGGGTGCGTCTGGAGGACGGCAGCAGGCAGTACACTGTGACCATCTATCACAGAAGAATCATGAATCTGGCTTTGGATGAGCAGGAGGAACTGCTGGATGCATGCAGGATGATTGAATTTCCTGTAGAAGATTGTAATTTTTTCCATGAATTTCTTGAAGCAGATTTATAAAAGAAGAATGACAAGGACTGGGGGAAGGATTATAATTGATGTAGCCGTGTAATCGGAAGAGAAGAACTGCATATTTACGCGGCAGAAGGAGGAGGCTATGTCAAATATCCCATTGCCTGGACAGATTTACAGGCATTTTAAAGGAAACCTTTACAGAATCGTGACCCTTGCAAGGCATACGGAGACAGATGAAGAACTGGTGGTCTATCAGGCGCTTTACGGAACATATGAGGTCTATGCAAGACCCTTGTCTATGTTCATGGAAAAGATAGATAAAAGTAAGTATGAAGGAGCCGTTTCAGAATATCGTTTTGAACTTCAAAATGAGCTGATCGCTGAACCGGCTGCAAAGATGAAGAGCAATGAAGGTGAGCCGTCAGACAGGGAAGCTGCGGCAGATACCGCCGAAAGAATTTCGGCACAGGCTGATGAGCAGCCGGAAGAATTAAATATCGACCCGCTGGTACTGGAATTTCTGGATGCCGGGACATATGAAGAGCGTCTCAATATACTTTCAGCGCTGCAGCATCGGATTACCGACGATATGATTAACACCATGGCGATGGCTGTGGATGTAGAAATCGAGGAAGGCGATACGCAGGATCGACTGGAAGAACTGCGCACCTGCCTTTTGACCTTTCAAAAGTATGAGTGCAGCCGAATGAGATAAAATAATGGACGTTCTATGAATAAAGTTTTCCCGTCATAGTTCTTTAAGCATGAATAATTTCCGGGAGGTTCCATAGCCGCGGTGCAAAGAGGAAAGGATGGAGGTTATTATGGCGTATGATTTGGAAAACAGGCTGGTCATAGGAGTGTCCTCAAGGGCTTTGTTTGACCTGACTGCGGAAAATGAGATTTTCCGTTCACAGGGGGTGGAGGCTTATTGCAGATATCAGGTGGAGCATGAGAAGGAGCTTCTTTTGCCGGGAAATGGGTTCCGGTTGATAGAGGCGCTGCTCAATATTAATAAGATTCCCGGGCAGGAGGGACGGGTGGAGGTAATTATTATGTCCCACAACAGTCCCGACACATCCTTACGTGTGTTCAATGCAATTGCTCACTACGGACTTAATATCTCAAGGGCTGTACTTGCCAGCGGTGCATCCCTTACGCCTTATCTGGAGGCATTTCATACAGATTTGTATTTATCTGCGGATGAGGCGGATGTGCAGTCTGCTATTGACTGTGGAATTGCGGCGGGAATCATCTGCTGCGACGAAATCAAGACGTATAATAGCCATAAGAAAATCTCCCAGATCAGGATTGCATTTGATGGTGATGCAGTATTGTTTTCTGACGAGTCGGAGCAGATTTACCGGGAAAAGGGATTGGAAGCTTTCGAGGAGAATGAGCGGCTTAAGGCAGAGCACCCTCTCAATCAGGGACCCTTTGCCAAGTTTTTAAAGACGCTCTCAGATATTCAGAATGAATTTCCGCCGGAACAGGCGCCTATACGTACCGCCCTTGTTACGGCAAGAAGCGCGCCTGCCCATGAGCGTGTAATCAGGACGCTGCGGGCGTGGAACGTGAGGATTGATGAGGCATTCTTTTTGGGAGGAATTACAAAGCGGGATGTTTTAAAAGCGTTTGGCGCGCATATCTTTTTTGACGATCAGGCAGTACATACGACGCCGGCATCGGAGGTAGTGCCGTCGGCGAGAGTACCCTATAAGCAACATGATAAATTAGAACATAAGAGAGATCCATGAGAGATGAATTATAATGATATTTGGGAAGGGCGGTTTGAAAGCCGTCCGAACAGATTTATTGCCTATGTGAATATAGTAGGGAGGACGGAAAAGGTCCATGTCAAGAATACAGGCAGATGCCGTGAACTTCTGACGGAAAATGCCCAAGTGTTTTTGAATAAGAGCAGCAATCCTGAAAGAAGCACTGCCTATGACCTGGTGGCAGTGAAAAAGAAAGAGAGAATCATCAATATGGATTCCCAGGCGCCTAATAAGGCTGTGGAGGAGTGGCTCCTTAGAGGAGGCTTGTTTGAAAATATCACTTTTTTGAAACCAGAGACGACCTATGAAAGTTCTCGCTTCGACTTTTATGTGGAGACGCCGGAGGACAAGATTTTCATAGAGGTAAAAGGGGTTACCCTGGAGCAGGAGAATGTAGTGCTGTTTCCGGATGCGCCTTCCCAGCGGGCAGTCAAACATATAAATGAACTTGCCAAAGCAGTAAAGGAGGGATATAAGGCGTATATCCTTTTTGTGATTCAGATGGGAGATGTAATGTTTTTTACACCCAATCGGAGCACCCATCCGGAATTTGCCGATGCGCTCCTTCGGGCAAGGCAGGCGGGAGTAGAAGTGCTTGCCTATGACTGTAAAGTGACACCGGATTCCATGAAGGTGAACAGCCCTGTGCCGGTGAGACTTTCAGAGATAGAACTGGCAGCAGATTCCCTGATGCAATGGTATGATAAGGGAAGACGGATTCTTCCCTGGCGGGAAGACGCCACACCATATCATGTATGGGTTTCGGAAATCATGCTCCAGCAAACCAGAGTGGAGGCAGTAAAGCCGTATTATGACCGTTTTATGAAGGCATTGCCGGACATTCCGGCACTGGCAGAGGCAGGGGAAGAGGAATTGCTAAAGCTCTGGGAGGGGCTTGGCTACTATAACAGGGTAAGAAATTTGAAAAAGGCAGCGCAGGTGATAATGGAGAAATACGAAGGAAAGATGCCTGAGGCGTATGAAGAACTGATTAAACTACCGGGAATCGGAAGCTATACGGCAGGCGCTGTCAGTTCTATTGCCTATGGAAAGCGAGTTCCGGCGGTGGATGGAAACGTGCTGCGTGTGTTATCCAGATTAAGAGGGGACGACAGGGACATTTCAAAGTCAGGGGTGCGCACAGAAATAGAGGAAGAACTCCGCCTAGTCATGCCCCAGGAACGGTCCGGGGATTTTAATCAGGCACTGATGGAATTAGGGGCAATGATATGTATGCCTGCCGGGGCGCCTCGGTGTACCGAGTGTCCATGGGAAAAATGCTGTGATGCCCATCTTATGGGAAGAGAATCGGAGTTTCCATATAAAACGCCTAAGAAACCGAGGACAATTGAAGAAAAGACGGTTCTTGTCATTCGGGACGAGACGAGGGCAGCATTGATGCAAAGACCGGGAAAGGGGCTCTTGGCAGGAATGTATGAATTTCCGTGTCTGGAGGGGCATCTTACAAAAAGACAGGTGATTGCTTATCTGAAAAAACAGGGACTTTCGGTGCTTAAGGTTGAAGAACTAGAGAAGAGCAGACATATTTTCACGCATAAGGAGTGGCATATGATCGGCTATTCAGTCAAGGTAGATGAACTGGCGAAAAAGGGAAGCCAGAGCAGCATGATTTTTGCGGAACCGGACGAAATAAAGGATAAATATCCAATTCCCTCGGCTTACCATGTTTATGTTCAGAATTTCTTAAGTTGATTCTTTTTGATAAAATGGGTATGATAGGAAGGTAGATAAATATATAAGTCAAACTGAAATCAAAAAGAAGCATAAACAGGAGTAAGTAAAAATGAAATTATTATCATTTGCAGTGCCCTGCTATAATTCAGCAGCATATATGGAAAAATGTGTGGAATCACTTTTAAAAGGCGGAGAGGATGTGGAGATCATCATAGTGGATGACGGATCCACGGATGAGACGGCAGCAATTGCCGACAGGTATGCGGCAGAGCATCCTTCCATTATACGGGTCATACACAAGGAAAACGGAGGACATGGGTCGGCAGTCAATGCAGGGATTGACAGTGCATCCGGTCTGTACTTTAAGGTAGTTGACAGTGACGATTGGGTAAAGCAGGAGGCATATATGCAGATTCTGGATACCTTGCGGAGCCTGGTGGGCGGAGAAAAGGTATTGGACATGCTGGTCAGCAATTTTGTGTATGAGAAGGTCGGACAAGACCGGCACAAGGTGATGCGCTATAAGCATGCGATGCCGGTAAATCAGATGTTCACATGGGAAGAAATCAAACATTTCCATAAAGGACAGTATATTTTGATGCATTCTGTTATATTCAGAACCAAGCTGCTTAGGGAATGTGGGTTAAGACTCCCGGAGCACACTTTTTATGTGGACAATCTTTATGTGTTTGAACCCCTTCCTTATGTAAAAAATATGTATTATCTGGATGTGAATTTTTACCGTTACTATATTGGAAGGTCGGATCAGTCGGTCAATGAGGAGGTTATGATCGGAAGGATCGATCAGCAGATTAAGGTAAACAAATTGATGATCGATTATATAGTGGAGAATAGAAATAAGATAACAGCGAACAAGAAGATGTATCACTACATGTTGAGTTATCTGGATATTATCACTACGGTGTCTTCTATCTTACTTATCCGCTCGGACACAAAAGAAAACCTGCAAAAAAAGAAAGAACTGTGGGATTACCTTAAAAAGAAAGATTGGATTTTATATCGGAAATTGCGGTACGGACTTTTGGGGCATTGTATGAATCTGCCCGGCAAAGGCGGTAGAAAGATTTCGGTGGAAGGGTATAAGATCTGTCAGAGATTCTTTAATTTCAATTGATTGTAAAAGAAACCCCCAAAAGGCAGCTGACGCTGCCTTTTTGCTTATAAATAAATTAGACTTGACGGATTCTGTGGCGTTTCCAATTGGAGCGGTAGGTCTGGCAGGAAGCGACGATATCGGTCTGATAGACTACGACATACATAACTGCTGCCATTACAAAGGCGGTAATCACATCAAACATGGAATGCTGTTTGATAAATACCGTTGAAAGTATGATTAAGATACATAGAGTCAAGGAGCCTGTGCGAAGAAGCTTATTCTTTGCAAGCTGATCGTTGTGCACAACTGCAAGGTGGGCGCCGATTGAATTGTAAACATGTATGCTGGGCCACAAATTGGTAGGGGTGTCCGCTCTGTACAAATGTGCAATCATGGCGGTAAATATGTTTTCCCTCGGCATTACGGCAGGGCGAAGATGATGCCCATTTGGCCAAAGGGTGGAAATAATCAAGAAAATGGTCATTCCGGTAAAAAGGAATACGCAAGTCTTATAATATTCTTGTTTGCTTTTAAAAAAGCAGTACATCACAACCGCAGAAACATAAGCAAACCACAAAAAATAAGGAATCACAAAAACTTCCCAAAAAGGAATCAGGTCATCAATGCCCACATGTATAATGGTTGCAGGATGTATAACCTTTTTTTCCAGATAAGCGAACCAAGTGCAGTAAATCACCGCATAAATCATAAGCGGGATAGCATGTTTGTATTTTCCATAAAACTTTTTCATAACTTTCTCCTCATAATAAATCATATTGCTGACGCGGTCTTGACATTCATAGCAGAAACTGTATTTTTTGCTGTTCACAGCTAAGGCTGATGGAGCAGCATTTCATCGTAACCTCCCCATCGGTGTGAACCCACAGCGGAATGGATGTTTCCAGCCGTATCTTACGCGCCATATAGTGATCGATGCCGTGAAAGCGGTAATGCTTTCCTGAAAATGCTGTGGGAAGCGCCAAAAGAATCAGCCATTTGGGAATATTTCCTACAGCACAGACATCAATCAGCCCATCACCGGAATCAGCGCCGGGACAGAATTTGAATCCGCCGCCCTCATATTGATGAATCATGCAGGCGACAAATAAAAACTTGGGAAGATGAATCTTTTTCTGGTCATCTAATGTAATCGTGCAGGTGACTTTCTTTGCTTTAATAAGCTGTTTGAGCGCGATTCCAAGGTAAGTAAGCTTGCCGAGCCCTATCTTATTTAATATATTTTTAAATTTAGAGGCAAGCGCCTCTTCGCATACGGCGGCATCAAACCCAATGCCGCTGCTGACGGAAAAAAAACGTGTGGAAGCCGGATTGCTCCCACAGTACCTGGATAACTTTTCCGGAGGCTGCTCATATGTAAGGCACCCCAAATCCATTCGCATAGGCTCCTTACAGGATAAAATGTTCTTAAGTACTTCGCAGGGATCTTTAGGCAGCCTTAAATCTCTTGCCATGTCATTGCTTGAACCGGTAGGGATATATCCTACCTGTACCCGGTCAAAATCGGCAATTCCCTGAAGAACTTCATTCAAGGTTCCGTCACCGCCAAGCACAATCAGCTTTAAAATGAAATCAGAGTCCGCACTTAATAAGGAAGCAGATAAATCAGCAGTTAATTTGATGACATGTCCGGCTTCCTGGGAAAAGAAAACTTCATATGGGATTTTTTGCTGCTCTAAAACAGGCTGTATTTTTGCCCATATCTTAGCGCCTCGTCCCGATTTAGAGGCGGGATTTACAATGATATAATACATATATTTTCTTTTGTCTCCCTGAAATCTTTTCCTATTTTAGCAGTATTTTTTGCAGGAGTAAAGTTTTTTTATGCGATTCCGTAAATCTTAAGGTTTACTTAGGAGTTTTTTCAGAAATTGGTTTTTTTTCAAAAAGGTTTATGTTATATTAATTTATAAATAAGAAGGAGGAAGAATTATGTATTCATTTGACGAGGTAAAAAATGTTGATCCCGAAATTGCGCAGGCGATTGTGGATGAACAGGAGAGGCAAAACAGCCACATTGAATTGATTGCATCAGAAAATTGGGTGAGCAAGGCAGTAATGGCTGCCATGGGAAGTCCACTTACAAATAAATATGCAGAAGGCTATCCGGGAAAACGTTATTATGGAGGATGCCAGTGTGTTGATGTGGTGGAAAATCTTGCAATTGAAAGAGCAAAAGAACTTTTTGGCTGCGACTATGCAAATGTGCAGCCTCATTCAGGGGCACAGGCGAATCTGGCAGTCCAGTTTGCAATCTGCAGCCCTGGCGATACGATCATGGGAATGAATTTAGATCATGGCGGTCATTTGACCCACGGAAGTCCGGTCAATATCTCCGGTAAGTATTTTAAAATCGTTCCTTACGGGGTAAATGACGAAGGATTCATTGATTACGATAAGCTTAGAAACATAGCATTAGAGTGCAGACCCAAATTAATTATTGCAGGGGCTTCCGCTTATGCAAGAACGATTGACTTTAAAAAGTTCAGAGAAGTGGCAGATGAGGTCGGTGCGGCACTTATGGTAGATATGGCGCATATTGCCGGGCTTGTGGCAGCAGGTCTTCACCCCAGCCCGATTCCTTATGCAGACGTAGTCACAACGACGACCCATAAGACACTGAGGGGTCCTAGAGGCGGTCTGATTCTTGCAAATAAAGAGGCGGCAGAGAAATATAACTTTAACAAGGCAATCTTCCCGGGAACCCAGGGAGGTCCGCTGATGCATGTGATTGCGGCAAAGGCTGTCTGCTTCAAAGAAGCGCTTTCAGATGAGTTTAAAACCTACCAGAAGAACATCATTGACAATGCCCAGGCGCTGTGTAAGGGACTTATGGATAGAGAGATGAAAATCGTATCAGGCGGTACAGACAATCATCTGATGCTGCTGGATCTTACGCCTTATGACCTTACGGGAAAAGCTGTTGAGAAGATGCTGGACGAGGCGCATATTACGGCAAACAAGAACACGATTCCCAATGACCCTAAATCACCTTTTGTAACCAGCGGGGTGCGCCTTGGTACACCTGCGGTTACCTCCAGGGGCATGAATGCAGAGGATATGGATCAGATTGCGGAAGCCATTGCGATGATTGTCAAGGGCGGAGAGGAAAAAATCCCTGAAGCTAGGGCAATCGTACAGAAATTGACAGACAAGTATCCGTTGATTTAAGGCTTGCTAGCAGGGAAAGCGTAAGTATCCGCTGCTTCGATTTTACGGAAAAAACAAAAGCAGGTATTGCTTCTTAAAATAATTAGGATAGCAATACCTGTTTTGCTGCAATAAACTGTCTCGCGCGGCGTGACAGCGTTTGTTACAATAAGTTGTCTCGCGCAGCGTGGCAGCGTTTGTTACAATAAGTTGTCTCGCGCAGCGTGGCAACGTTTGTTAGTAACCAAGCTCTTCAGCCACGAAAAAGATCTTAATTCTTCCGGGGATGCTGCACCGTCTTGTCACGACTATATGGCTGCACATACATTCATCTGAAAGACAATCGCCGCACTTTCCGGTATGGAAACATGGGGTGTTCCGCCCCAAACGCTTGGCGTTAGCCGGGGATGCCAGATTGCGGACTCTCTTATAACCTGATTCTACGTCAGAAACCAGTTTGTTCATGCCGACTATCACAAGGACGTATTTTGGACCGTGGATAAGGCATGCAGCGCGATTCCCGTTTCCATCGATATTGATCAGTTCGCCGTCATATGTAATGGCATTGCTGCTCATTAAGTAGTAGTCGGACAGAACTGTCTTGGCATACAGTTCTCTGCCTTCTTCCGGTGTTTTGGCGGATAGGCGGTCAATTAGGATATAATTGCCGGACTTGATGGCATCCATAAGTCCGCATTCCTTTATGGATTCGCTGCCGCCCCAGCTGATGCTGGAGCCATCTTCCATAAGGTCAGTGATTGCGCTCACGCAGGAAGCACTGTTTTCAAAAAAATAACCTCCCATATTTCGGCAAGCAAGTTTGGGGATGATTCCATTAACTGCGGTTTGAAAAGCAAGCTGCTTAGGTGTCATATAATTCCTCCTGAATATAAGGTATTTTAAAAAGATATTCTTATTATAAAACAAATGGGAGAGGAAGGAAAGGGGATGAACCAATGTCATTAAGTTAAGAGGGGAGTGCGGGCAGGACAGCAGTGACACGGGGCGGAGAGCAGACCAGGTACAGGGGGAGCGCATATCCTATTGTTTCAAGTCTCCTCTCAAAATCGGATTTCACTAACAGAATGTATTTAGGTGTTTCAATGCGGACGGGTCGGAGTCAGCGGCATCCGTGCCGCGCGACTCCTGAAATCGCCATCCATGGCGATTTCACCCTAGGGACTCAACATTCTGCAAGTGAAATTACCGATTTTTCGCGGAGGCTTGAAACAATAGGATATGCGCTCCCCCTGTACCTGGTCTGCTCTCTGCCCCGTGTCACTGCTGTCCTGCCCGCGCTCCCCTCTTAACTTAATGACATTGGGGGATGAACTGCTACCGTTGTAAGATATATATGTAAGAGCGCGTTTGTATAGTTTGAATGTTAGTGAAAACCTTTGGAAAGTTTTGCGATAATTTGCCGAAAAATGGCATAAAAACAGATATAAATAAGCATAAAAAAGAAAAAAGAAAAAATAGATAATAAAATGAAAAAATGTGTTGACAAATAAAAAGCTATCAGCTATAATGAACTTACAAAAACAAATTCACATAGATAATCTTAAAGAAAGGAAGGTACGGACCACCAAAAACATAAGATGCGTTATTTGATTTTAATCAAATAACAGAAATGTGAAAGAGTTAAGCTTTTAAAGTACAAAAGAACACAGTACTAAAGAAAGCGGATTTCAAATTCGTACTAAGTACAGAAGAAAAAGTAACGAAAGACAAACGAAGAAAAAGAAAGTTACAGTACACGCGTACAAAAGAAAAAAAGGAAAAGTACGAAAGAGAAAAGGGTAAAACTGAATAAGGAACATTATCCAAAAAGAGAAAAGAGAGGTAAGGACCATTGGATAGCGTAGTTTAGAAGTGGGTATTAATCGAAAGGATTGATACCCACTTCGCTTTGAGCTGACAAGGTCTTATATGGCTTGGAAAGACTACTAACTGTATTAATGGCTGGGCTTTTACAAAACGATGTAATTTCTGGTGGAAATTAAAGGACAAATAAGTTATGATAGAGGATGTACGGAGGAAGATGTGAGATGGCAAAAAACGAAGCATATGATGAAGAAATAGATAGAAGAGAGCTGCGGCGAAGGCGCAGGGTTAAAAATCAAATTATAGCATATATAGTTCTTGTAATTATCTTAATAGGAGTGATAGCAGGAGGGGTAGTTGCGGCAAACAAGGTTATTTCTGCGGTTAAGGATAGAAAGCAGGCAGAAGAACTGCAAAAGCAATTAGAAGAGCTTTCCGAGTCGGAAGAGGAAACGCCGGTGGTGGAAGCGCCGGCTGAATCGGCAGAACCGGTAGGGGAAAGCGATTACTTAGGGGAAGCGGTGGAGTCGATTGTTGCGGGCATGACGCTTGAAGATAAAGTAGCAGGGCTTTTTATCATTACGCCGGAAGCTCTTACAGGTACAGACACTGTGATTAGAGCTGGCGAGGTCACGGAAAAAAGTTTAGAAGAGCATCCGGTGGGAGGGCTTATCTATTTTTCTAAAAATATAAATGATTCAGCGCAGCTCACAGAAATGCTTCAAAATACCAAAGGATTTAGCAAATATGCTATCTTCCTCGGGGTGGACGAAGAGGGTGGCACAGTAAGCCGTGTTGCCGGAAGCGGTCTGGCAGATGATGTGGGAAGCATGGCAGATATCGGAGCTGCAGGAGATGCGGCAGCAGCGCAGGAAGCAGGCGCTATAATTGGAGGTTATCTTTCAGGATATGGCTTTAACCTAAACTTTGCACCGGTGGCAGATGTTGTTGCAGAAGGAAACGAGACGATAGGAAGCCGTTCTTTTGGGTCTGATCCGAATCTGGTTGCGCCCATGGTTGCGGCAGCAGTGGAAGGAATGCAAAGTTCCGGGGTGAGTGCCTGCCTGAAGCACTTTCCGGGGCTGGGGGATACTACAGAGGATACCCATGACGGTATGGCGAGTACGGAGAAAAGCTTAGATGAATTTAATACAACGGATTTCCCTGTTTACCAGGCGGGCATAAATGCGGGAGTGGATATGGTGATGGTGAGCCATCTTTCCGCCCCAAATGTAGTCGGGGACAATACACCGGCATCTTTGTCTGAAAAGATGATTACAGAAATTTTAAGAGGGCAGTTAGGGTATCAGGGGATTGTAGTTACAGATTCTATGAGCATGACGGCTATTACCGATTATTACACGGCGGATGAAGCGGCGGTCAAGGCACTGCAGGCGGGCGCAGATATGATTCTGATGCCGGAGGATTATGAAACGGCATATAATGGAGTGCTTGAGGCGGTCAATAATGGAACCTTGTCGGAAGAAAGAATAAACGAATCCTTACGGAGAATTTTCAGAGTAAAAAAGAAAAATGAAGTGGGATAAAAGCTTGAATCAGCGTATGCACTGGTCATGAGAAGTGCAATGGCGTTAAACATGTGAAGGACCTTGTTAAGTGACGAGGTCCTCCAAGCTGTTGTCCTGCCCTTGTGGACTAAACTGTAAATAAATTTGAAAAAAATTAAAAAATGAAGTTGACAAAGTGAAAAACATATTGTATATTAATACTTGTCCGTCGGGTACGGATGAACAATAAGCGTCGTGTGGGATGCTTTTATATGAAAAATGCGCGAGTGGCTCAGTTGGTGGAGCGCGACCTTGCCAAGGTCGAGGCCGCGGGTTCGAGTCCCGTCTCGCGCTCTTTGAAGAAGTGCGGAAACGTTGATAAATGCAGCGTTTCCGTTTTTCTTTGTGTCTGCAAATTTGAAGACAGTTGAAGACAGTCTATAATGCCTTTGTTAGAAGAGCGTTTTTCTCTGCTGGATAAGTTTTCTTGTAATCATGAGACTCCTTTGTTATAATTTATAATTGAATTATTAACTAAAAGCAAGTTTAAATTTGAGCGGAGGAGATTATGAATTACAGAAAATGGATATGTGGAATCGGAATTTTAATCATGGGGTGTATGCTTTCAGGGTGTTGTAATCATGCATACGAGGGTCCGACTTGTACAAGTCCCATGGTTTGCATTAAGTGCGGCAAGACCAGCGGCGAGCCAAAAGAGCATCATTTTGAGGAAGCTAATTATCAGCAGCCGGAAACCTGCACAGAATGCGGTTTGACACAGGGTGAAGTTTTGCAGCCTGACTTTGAAAAATATGGAATCATCTGTGATGCCAAGGAGGATGTGGAGTATCCTTTTGAGAACAGATGCATGGAAGGTGACGAGATAACGGTTGGAAGGATCATGTTTTCGGACTATGATGTGTTTTCAGCGGACGATGCGCACGAAGAGCGGGACGGATATGAATGGAGAACAGTCACCGCTACGCTTGTGTTTGATGATGAGAATGCAAACAAGTACGGAGTTGCTGATTATACTTGTTCAGTCAGTGATTATTATAACATTAAGGATGCGAATGAATCGTGGAACAATGATATGTTCGCGGTGAACTTCAATGGTAAGGAGTATACACAGGCGATATATGCGAGCGAGCTGTTACAGAGCGAATGGGTGGAAGATGCACTTATGATAAAGAAAAAATTCTTTGTCAGCGTTCCAGTGGGATATGACGGAATTGTAGTCTGGGTATGCAACAGCCAGACACATTATTATCAAGATTATATAAATGCAGAAGAGGAATTGAAAGTGTTGCAGAGCGAGGGCACGGTACTTTTCAGGATGAAATAAAAATGATGCAACTTTGATGCAAAAATGATGCTGATTTGATGCACCGGGCGTGTAATCTATAGATGTAAGAGGAAGATTATGCGAAGGAGAGGTGTATCATACTGTGCGTAATAGAGAAAATAACGGAGAAATGAAAAGGACAGGAAAGAGATTGATCATATCTATTTCCTGTCTTGTTTTGTTGTCGGGAATCGTGGCGGCTTTTACCTATATGCTGGGGAAGGGGCTGGAAAGGAGAGAAAACATAGCGGACGCAGAGGCAGGAACGTATGCCGCAAGCGGGCAGAAGGACCGACAAGAACTGAATATAGAGGATAATAGGACATATTTGAGACAGGTAATAAGTATAGAGGAGATTCTTGCAGAGGGGATGAATTATCTGGCAGATGAAGAGATGGACTGGGAGGATGAATATGTAAGACAGGCTGTCTGTGACGAAATTCAAAGCAGTTATGACAGCACGCTTTCACGCAGAGAGGTCATGGATATCACTGCTCTGCGGATTCCGAAGGCAGAGCAGGTAAAGACTTTTCAGGATCTGCGTAAGCTCCCTCGTCTTACCAGCCTGACATTGGCAGGGGCAGAAGGGGAGGAAATACGTTTTGACCTGGAACCGGAAATGGTTCCTGTGCTGGAGGAATTGTTTTTTGAAAATATTCCCCTCGGTGAAGCGGATTTTTTAGAACGACTGCCCGATGTAAAGGTACTGGGAATGATAGACTGCGGTCTTAAGGATATTTCTTTTCTGGATAAGTATCCCCGCCTTACGGAAGTATCCTTTTATGGAAACGAGCTTAGGGATATTTCACCGCTTGTAAGCTGTAAGAATCTGGAAGTGGTTTCGCTGGCGTATAACCGCTTGACGGATATCAATGTGTTGTCCCAGCTGCCAAATCTTAAGGAAGTGGGACTGCAGGGAAACCGGATTGAAGACATTGAAGGACTCCGAAATCTAAGCAGGCTGGAAGCGGTTAATCTGAACTCCAACCAGATTACAGATTTGTCGCCGCTTGAGGGATTAAAGGAGCTGACAGCGCTCGGGGCAGCGGATAATCAGATTGAAGATATTTCACCTCTTGAGGGGATGACAAAGATGTATAATCTTTCCCTTGACGCAAATTTGATCAGCGATATTTCAGCGCTTGCCAATATGAAAGAGATGCAGTATCTGGGACTTAGCCGGAACCAGATAGAGGATTATACGCCGATTATGGAGATGGAAAAGCTCTATTCCCTTTCTGTGGAAGACAATCCGGGGCAGGATATCGGAAAACTGGTATTTACTCCCTGGCTTTTGATGGGCAGCACGCTTGGAATTGAGGAGGAGCTTGCGCATATGCAGGCACATCTGGAACTGTATTATCCAGGCAAAGTGATGCAGGCGGAAGATTTCGCAAAGGGGGATTTAAACGGCGACGGGATAGAAGACCTGGCAGTCACCGCGCTTTCAGATGAAGAAGATCCGGAGTTCGGCGCGGTCAGGAAAAGGTATGTGTATCCATTTATCGGCAGAAGCGGCGGAAGTTTTATTCCACTTACACCGGTGGAAACCCTGCCTCCCGACTCGGGAGGCGTTTATGGGGATCCTTATGCAGGAGTCATTATTACAGGTGATATGTTGGTGATCCAGACTTATGGGGGCAGTAACTGGCGCTGGGGCAGTACCAATATGTATCAGTATGAAAACAGCGGTATGGTGGCAAAGTGGGAGACGGATATAGGGCATTTCGTCTTTACTACAGGGATGGACTATACCGTTCGTAATCTGGAAAACGGTCAGTGGAAGCATTATGTTGCTGTAGGGGATACGGAGAGGGAAAAAGAACTTCTTCTCATAGCGGAAGATAACGGGGAGGCGGATCCCCGGAAGGAAGAACTTGAGGTATTGCTTGGGCAGCTTGAAGAGGAAATTCAAAAACCGCTTCCGGAGGTGCGGGCAGGGGTCATGGCGCCGGAACTGGATGGATGGTTTGATTATCATATATATGACTATGATGTCACCAAAGAGCCCTGCTGGGTGCTGGAAAAGGCAGCGGAGGAATTTCTCACAAATGCCCTGCCGCTTCCTGCAGTTTATTATACTTCCCAGGAAATCCGCACATCCTATGAAAAACTGATGGGGGTAGAGCCACCTGAACAGTTTTACATTGGACTTATGGAAGGAGAGCCTGTGCTTTTATATTACAATAGCTGTGTACAGGAAAAGACTGGATTCATCCATGAACTTATCCTTTTAAGACCGGATGAAGAGGGAGAATATTGGGTGGAAGACCGCTCGGTTTATTATGATGAGAGCACGGGGCGGTTTTAAATGAAAGAGCACGGGAGCGATTTTTGGAACAGCAGAATGAAAATTAAGAAATGATGCAACTTTGATGCAAAAATGATGCTAATTTGATGCACTGGGCATGTAATCTATAAGTATCAGACGAAAGAGAGGAGCATCATAGCATGTGCGGGGAAGAAAATTGCAGAGAAATGAAGAAGACAGGAAAGAGATTATGGATATCCATTTCCTGTCTTCTTCTATTGTCAGGCATGATGATGCTTTCTATATATATGGCTGGAAAGAAAAACGGTGAAGGAGCGGAAAGCGTTAAAGAGTGTGAAGCGGAGCAAACAGAGGAGAAAAATGATCTATTCGGACAGACGGGAGAATTCGATAATCCCATCGATGAGCTTTACCTTCCCATGATTTATACTAGCGGCGGGGAGGATAAAGCGGCGGTGCTTGAGAGGTATGAAAATGCATGGAAAGGACAGCTGGAGGCATATTTGGAGGATTACGAATCAAGATGCAGCTATGCAAAAGACCGGGAGATGGCAGAGGAATATCTGGCTGCAGTTCAGCAGGCAGTGGATGCCCAGAAGGATCTGATGGAGTATATGGGGGTGGGGGCAGAGGAACGGCTCTGGCACAGCGCGCAGATGTACCGCTGCGCTTTTATCAAAGATATCCGCGGAACCTTTACCGACGATATCGACAGACAATATGTGTTATCTATGTATGAGGGATGTGAGGTTGAAATCAGATCCAGGCAGGAGGCATTTGATTTAGAATGGTGTAATGAACTTGGGAAGCGCACCATGGCGCTGTATGAGGACCTGGATGAGGAAGGAAGGCATCTGGCGGGTATCTGGCAGCAGAGCAGGGAAGATTGGAAGGCGGCTGCAGATGCACGGTTCTGGCAGTCTCCGGAGGAACTGAACGCGCAGCCGGAAGGTGTATCCTTTTGGGAAAATGGGACGGGCGCAGCCCTGATGGAAAAGGATGGATGGATCAACAGACTGTATTGCCAGCAGCTTAACAGCATGATGGATAAAATGTAAAAAAAAGCCAAAACTATCTTACAAGGATATGATTTAGAAAGTGAGATAGAAAATGGAATCGATATGGAGCAAAAGCGTGCAGGTACCGCAAAGACCGGTGTGCCCTTCCGATTTAAGCGTGGACGTGGCGGTCATCGGTGCTGGAATGGCAGGGATACTGACCGCATATTTGTTAAAAGAAAGAGGCAGGCAGGTAATCGTTCTTGAGGCAGACCGGATCGGCAGCGGGCAGACCAAAAACACTACGGCTAAGATCACGGGACAGCACGGTATGCGGTATGAAAAGCTGATTGAAATATACGGGCGGGAAAAAGCAGGGCTGTACGCCGCTGCGAACAGGGAAGCAATCGAACGATTTGAAGAGCTGATCAAAGAACATCAGATCGCATGTGATTTTGAAAGGCTTCCCTCTTACCTGTATTCTGTGGAGGACGAGGAAGGACTTAAAAAAGAGGCAGAGGCAGCCGCAAGCCTTGGAATATCTGCATATTTTTGCAAGAAGAGTTCTCTGCCCTTTGCTGTAAAAGGCGCGGTATGCTTTGAAGACCAGGCGCAGTTTCATCCGTTAAAATTCATAAAGGAATTGGCAAAGGAACTGGAGATTTATGAGGGCGCCAAAGTTCTATCGGTAAAAGGGCATGTGCTCACCACCAGCCATGGGAAGATAACTGCACAGAACATTATCTTTGCAACCCATTATCCAATCGTGAATGTTCCCGGATTTTATTTCCTGCGGCAGCATCAGGAGAGAAGTTATGTGGTGGCATATACGGGGATAGAGGAACTAAACGGAATGTATTACAGCGCGGATGCGGAAGGACTCTCTTATAGAAGCTATCAGAATTTCCTTTTGGCAGGAGGCAGCGCGCACCGCACCGGAAAGCATAAGCCGGAAGGATGTTATGAATCCATCCGGCGGAAAGTGAAGAATGATTTTCCTAAAGCGCAGGAGGCTGCCTGCTGGTCGGCACAGGACTGTATGCCCCACGATGAACTGCCATTCATCGGGAAATATTCCCGTTTTCGCCCCTACTGGTATGTAGAAACCGGATTCAGAAAATGGGGCATGACCTCTTCTATGATTGCAGCGTCGGTCATAGCGGATACGGTCATGGGGGAAGAAAATCCTTATGCAGAATTATTTTCTCCCCAGAGGTGTAATTTTGCTGCAGGCATAAAAAAGTTCCTGGTGGATTTAGGAGAAAGCAGTGCGGGATTATTGTGGCTGCGGAATCTGTTCACGACACAAAAAGAAGTGAACCTTAAAAACGGTCAGGGAGGTGTGGTGCGGAAGGGGTTGAAAAGGTACGGCTGTTATAAAGAGGAAGATGGAACCGTACACAGGGTATCGCTCCGCTGCCCCCACATGGGATGTGAGCTTAGCTGGAATCCGGAAGAATCCAGCTGGGACTGCCCTTGTCATGGGTCAAGGTTTGATATTCACGGAAATCTGATAGATGATCCGGCAAAATGGAGAATTGGAAAATAAAAGTTTAAAGGAGACAGGATGATGCAGAGAGAACGATATGTGGATATAGAAAACAAAACGAAAAAAGGACGTTTGCGGATAATAGGTGGTATTTTACTGTGGGGATTGATGATTGGCGTGTCGATGATTCTTGCATCCCAGTCTTTGATCTTAGGGGGATAAATAACAATACAGGCAAAAGAGACACAAATACGAAGGAGAATAGATGGGATGAAGAAAAAATGGGTTTTAGCGATGACGCTGATTTTCGCATTGCTTACAGGATGCGGGAAAGGTGCGGATGGAAACAGAGACGGACAGGGGACTGCGACAGACCCCCTTGATACGGCTCCGGCAGTCGGTGAAGAGACTCCCATAGTATATAGCGGAGGCAGCAGTGCGGTCTTGGAAGATGATAAGGCTGTCTATATTTGCGGTACCGGGCAGATCCGGAAGGTTGATAAGGACAGTCAGGAGGTAACGGTTTTATGGGAGAGCGGGACAGAAGAAATGGATATGCGCAGCTATGGGGGCGGGCAGGCTGTACTTGCAGGCGACAAGCTGTATTTTATCGAACATGTGTGGGTAGCTTATGAGGAGAAGAAAATTCTTTCTATGATCAATACAGACGGAACAGGATATGAAAAAATAGATGAGTTGGAAAATCCTTTTCAAACCATGTATTGTTCCGACCAGGCACTGTATGTTTACTGCCGTTGGGATCTAGTGCGGGCATATGAAATCGGAGAAGACGGAGGATTGTCTTTTTCGGAAGAGTTGACGGAAAATACGCCCTATAAAATTCCGGAGGACTATAGCATGATTGGGGAGCTGACCCCTTTTGAGAGCGTGGAGAATTATGGATACATATTGCTGCGCAATAAGAATTTTAAAGCGGTAATGATAGACCCTCAGACGAAAGAGGAGACCTTATTTGGAGAGGACATCATAGAAAATTGGAACAGGGATTATATTCTTTGCTTATCCTATAACGAGGCGGGAGGTAAAGAGCTGTATCTAAAGGATGCACAGACGCTTGAGACGAGGATGCTTACTTGTCTCGATAGTGAATATAATGGATGGATACTGGGGCTGGATGAAAAATATGTTTATGCCGCGCGGTATCAGGATGATAAAGAAGACCGTAGTTATATTTATGAAAGAATTGCACTTGAAAATGGCGAGAGAAGCAGTTTCTTTACGATACATGTGGGGATCGAACCGCATTTGCTTTCCTCGGCTATGGGTTTTACCATCTGTAATGGATATGTGTATTATGCTGCGGAGAAAGATTATGCAATGTATCTTGCACGCAGAAGTATGGAAGAGATTGATACGGAAGAGATTTTGGGAGAGGCTTATTTTGATAAAGAAATTGGGAAAGTAGGTAAGCTTGAAACACATTATGAACCGATTTACAGTGAGGTAAGACCGGATGCAATCCGCGGAGAAGTTACGTGTCAGAGCATTGTGGTAGATGAAAAATTTGCAGGTGCATCGAAAATCAATCGCACCTTGAGCAGCTTTCTGGAAGAATGTATTTCCTACGAAAAGGAAAGCACCAAATGGATAGATGATGAGCTGGAGGAAAAAGGGGAAGACGCTATCGATATGCTGGGACTGTTCAGCGATACCAGCTATCCGTCGGCAATTACTTATTTTGATGGCAATTATTTCAGCTTTTGCCAGCACGGCGATGCTTATGAGGGAGGCGCTCATGGGATGTTGTACCAAATCGGGTATACATTTGACCTAAAGACGGGGGAACGAATTTATCTTGCGGATCTTATTGGAAACAGCGAAGAGGAACTAAGAGCGCTGGTGACAGAATACTTTGCTCAATATATCGGGGAAAATCCGGAATTATTCTGGGAGGATGCTTTAGAGACGGTAAATGAGGGAGTGAGCTTTGATTCTGATTTCTATCTGTCGGAGGAGGGAATCCGTTTCTATTTCCCACCTTATGCACTGGCGTGTTTTGCAGCAGGCTTTCAGGAAGTTACGATTCCTTATGAGAAATTTGACATAAAACTCCCTCTTGAAATGAAAGAGATGGGAGCGGAAGGAGCACACAACAGTGACGGAGAGGAAAAAAGCGAAAACGAGGAGGAGGTTCTGGCAGATCTGACGACGGCAGACCATGATGTAAACGGACGTAAACTGCCTATTTACTGTGTGGACACACAGGAGAAAAAGATTGCCCTTACCTTCGACGCTGCATGGGGAAATGAGGACACAGAGGAGATTCTTAAAATTTTAGAGAAGCATGACATTCATGTGACCTTCTTTATGACGGGAGGATGGGTGGAAAGTTATCCGGAAGATGTGAAAAGTATTCTTGCCGCTGGACACGATTTAGGCAATCACAGTGAAAATCACAAGAACATGAGCCAGCTCTCCGATGAAGAGAAGCGGGAAGAGATTATGAAGGTCCATGAAAAGGTAAAAGATCTCACAGGGTATGACATGTTCCTGTTCAGACCGCCCTACGGCGATTATGACAACGCCGTCGTGGATGTACTTAAAGACTGCGGTTATTATGGGATTCAATGGGATGTGGATTCTCTGGATTGGCAGAATAAAGGGATCGATTCCATCATTGAGACAGTGACGGAGCACAAGAATCTTGGGAACGGTAGTATTATACTGTGCCACAATGGAGCAGAGTATACGGCAGCGGCGCTGGATGATCTGATTACTGCATTGGAAGCAGAGGGATATGAGATCGTTCCCCTTTCGGAATTGATTTACAAGGATCATTATCACTTAAACTTTGAGGGACGGCAGATAAAAAAAGTTGACAATTAAAAAAAGTAATGGTAGATTATTTATAAAATTCCCATGGGGGAGTAGCAAGCGCGCGGCGCAACAAGTCAACATACTGACCCGAGTGGTCTGGCTTGCTTTAAATTGCGAGACTCATGTATAGGCTTAAGCTATACATGGCGTCTGTCTATCGTAAAGAAGAACCCGGTATAGCTATAAGGCTGTACCGGGATTTTTATGCGCAGGTCCGTATATGGAAGGCGGCTGTTGATGCAGTATGCGGACCACGCGGCGAGCAGGGAGAAAAAATATACAGGAGGGACGAAAGATGGAATGGAACCCATTATTTTTCGTTAACAGCATTCTGCTTGGGGCAGGGCTTTCGATGGATGCCTTTTCGGTGTCACTGGCAAACGGGTTGAATGAGCCGGGGATGAGCAAAAAGAAAATGTGTGCAATTGCAGGCGTGTTTGCTTTTTTTCAGGCGCTCATGCCTATCATCGGCTGGGTATGTGTGCATACGGCTGCCCGGTATTTTGCCACCTTTGAAAAAATGATTCCGTGGATTGCACTTTTACTGCTGTTGTTTATCGGCGGAAAGATGGTGGTGGAGGGAAGGAAAGATGAGGAAGAGGTTTCCCATGCCCGGATAAGTTTAGGAGTACTTCTTGTGCAGGGGATCGCGACTTCAATCGATGCATTGTCCGTAGGATTTACGATTGCAGCATACACCCCTGCAATGGCGTTTGCCAGCGCGCTGATCATAGCAGCTGTAACATTCTGCATCTGTTTTGCAGGTTTGATTGCAGGCAGAAAATTTGGAACCGGTCTGTCAGGCAAAGCAGCCATATTAGGAGGAAGCATTTTGATTTTAATCGGCATAGAAATCTTCATCACAGGAATATTTTGAAGCATATGTTTATTGTATATGTATGCTGTATATGGTATAATCTTACATCATAAATAAGAGGAAAACAATTCATTTAAAAGGAAGAGAGGATAAGACATTGAAACAGTTTTTCGGAATGAGTCAGAGCGGAAATCTGCAAGAAGCAGTCAAGGGGCTGCATAACCCCCAGTTCATTATGCTGTTATCTAACAATGACCAGTTTGAAGCACATGTAAAAAAGCTGGAAGAGCTTTATCCCCAAATCCCCAGCATTGGGTGTATAGGAATGAGCTACGATACAAAGGTAGTGGAGAAAGGCGTCGGTGTTGTTGCATTTTATGATGGAATTACGGCAACTGCAAATGTGCTGGAAGAGGTATCTGTCATGCCGGTGAAATATATTGAACGGCTGGAACAGGATGTGCGCACCATAAACGGTTCGCTGAATGATACGATTTGTATTGATTTTTGCTGCGGTAATGATGCGTGTGTACTCACCACGATACATAGCGTTCTTAAACATAAAAATATTTCCTTGGTGGGCGGAACCGGCGATGGAGGAAAGGTATCGGCAAATGGAAAGATTTATTCGGATGCAGTAGCGTACGGACTGGTCAAGAATAATAATGGACGAGTAAAAGCTTACAAGGAAAATATTTACAGACAGATGGGAAATTACCGTTTTATTGCGTCTAAGACAGACAAGGCAAACTATATTCTCGGAAAGTTGAATGGAGTTCCGGCCAAACAGGTTTACCAAGATATTTTGCATGTGACGGAAAAAGAGATACTGACGCAGACCTTTAAGAATCCCTTTGGAAAGATTAACGGGGACGATATTTGTATTATATCCATTAAAGAAGTGAGCGGCAATTCGTTGACCTGCTTCAGGCAGGTAAATGATTCTGATGTGCTTATTATGCTGGAATTAGGCGATTATAAGGCAATCGTGAAGAACACGATTCAGACGATCCGCAAGGATTTCCCTAAGATTTCAGCTGTATTTTCCGTGAACTGTCTGTTCCGGTATTTGTTGTTTACAGAGAATCATTATATGCAGGAATATTTGAATGAGATGTCGGCACTTGGAAATCATGCCGGTCTGGTGGGATATGGAGAACATTACAATAATCGATTTGTCAACCAGTCTATGACTTGTGTTGTGTTTGAATAAATGGAGGAATGGATATGATAATAAAGAAAAAACCCCGGCGCAAGTCTAAAAGCTTGTATCCGGTATTATATGTAATTGGAAGCCTTAAGGACTATCATCAGGAACTTGTACAAAGCGAGGTTTCCTCCTTGTGGGAACTGAGCATGGTAAGCAAATCCTTTGGCAGCGTGCTTAAAGAATCAGAAAACTTTAAAGACACGCTGAGAGGTTTTGGAGAAACATTCTCAAACATTAATACGGTGTCAGGGCAGTTTGCTGCTGTGAAGGATAATATTTCTCAATCTGTGATTCAGGCACAGGGTGAAATCGAGCAGCTGAAATACAGTTCCCTTCAGGTAGAGACGCATTTTGAAGAGATGCAGAATACTTTTGAAGAATTTCAGAGGGCATTAAAAGAAATCAAGGGATGTATGGGAAAAATCGTTTCTATTGCGGATCAGACCAATATCCTTTCTCTCAATGCTTCCATCGAAGCCGCCAGAGCGGGGGAGCAGGGAAAAGGTTTTGCAGTCGTTGCAGAGGAAGTAAAGAGTCTGTCGGATGAAATTAAAAATCTTGCGGCAGAGGTAGATTCCAGCATCGAAGATGTGGAACAGGGGACAGCGCATCTTAATGCCAGCATAGACACCTCTCACGAAGCCTTGACGCAAAGCCTTTCCAAGGTAGAGGAGGCGTATGAAACATTTGACAGCATTACGCAGGCGGCAGAAGGAACAACCGCTGTGCAGGCGGAAATCGCCCAAGTAGTCGACGAGTCCAAAGCTTCGCTTCAAACATTATATGACTTTTTTGAAAATACAAAGAGGCAGTATCAGGAAGTCGTAAATCATATCAACCGCGCAAGCAATATGGGTACGACAAAGAGCGCTATGTTTGAGGATATAGACAATATGCTCTCACAGATTCCTCCAATTATAGAAGAGTATACCAGCGAATGATAAAGAAATGTGAAGTAAAGCGATTGGCAGAAAGGGTTAGTTTTGATGTCTAAGGAGGCAAAAAGTTTTTTTGCGGGGAGCATTGCGTTTATTCTTTTTGCAGCGATGCGCAATAGTATCCCCCTGCATAATATGGAGTTTTTCGCAGCGGCATGTGCTGTTTTTGTCTGCATAGCGATACTTTCATATTTTATTTTAAACCAAAGAAAGAGTAAGGAAGGACTTTTCAGCGGAAAAGTCTGGAGTATTTCTGCAATTGTGTTGTTAGCTGTGTGGATGATCTTATTTTATGTCAATGAAACGAATACAGAACATGCACTTAGTGGCTCAGAGCTGATTCGAAGGTCTTTTCCGTTCCCGCTGTGGATTACATTAATGATTTTGGGAACAGCTGTCTGCCTTTTTGCTTTACGCAGGGAAGCCAAGGAAAAAACGCTGAAAATCAGGAAGAGGATACGTGTCGTCGCTTCACTTGCATTTACGGTGGGAACATCCATACAGTTTTATGCGCCCAATATCTTTCGTGATATTCAGGGCGGGACTTATCACAGTCATGCGTATACAAATAGCATTATAAATGCCTGTTGGCTGATTCCTTATAGTGAGGACATGGAGTCTCTCTATGGACATTACGGAATTTTATTTATGCCGGTCCTAAAGCTTCTTCATAAATGCTTTCACGTGGATTATTTGACGGGAATTTTTGTTGTGTCTGCAGTGATCGCCGGCATTTCGATTCTTCTTTTCCTATATGTGCTGGATTATTTTGCACAAAACGATTTGATTTTTTATCTTGGCATGCTGGCTGTCGGAGAAGAATATTTTATGCTCATGCAGGGAGGGGTTTATCTGCAGGTGCATCCGCACCGTATGATTTTTCCGGTTCTTATGACGGTACTTGTGCTGCAGGAGCATAAGAACAGCAAGAAGTATTCTGTCTTGGCGGTCATTCTTCTTGTATTGTCCTTTGTGTGGTCGACAGAGGTGGGAATCGTCACGATGCTTTCTTTTGCACTCTACAGATGGATACGGCGGATTATGGATGGGACGCCTTTTTCCCTGCGGAAGGTGCTGCTTCTGGTTCGTGCGTTGGCGGTTTATGTATTGCTCCCCTTTGCAATATCATATCTTGTGATAAATGGCTACAATCTCATGGCAGGGGGAGCTGTCCTTGGATTTGGGGAGTTTATGTTTCCGCTTATTTCCGACAGGGGCTACATCGATAAGATTGAACTGGCGCTTCCGGATATCACACATGCATGGACAGGCACGTCTGTCCTGTTTTTAGGCGCTGTCTGTCCGGCAGTGTTTAAGACGCTCTTCCCGGGGCAGGATGAAAGGAAACTTAGACCGTTTTACTTTTTCCTTGGAACTATGAGCATTGCTTTAATGCTGTATTATGTGAATCGTCCGGTAGAGGGAAGCATGTTCATTGTGCTTTTCCCTATGCTGATCTGGCAGGCGATTATTTTGCAGAAAAGCCAGGATATTTATCTTGGATGGAAAAGGGAAAAGAGCAGTGTTTTTGCTGTGCCAGACCGTTTCTTATTTCTTTCTTTACGTGTAGTGACTGCCTTTATTCTGTTTATTATGGCGTTTGATAGTCTTTATTCTATGCCGAAGGCATGGAATACATCATCAGAGACGATTTGGAAAAAGGATGAACTGATGGAATTCGCCCAATATGTCTATGTTCAGATTCCGCCGGACGCGGTATCATTCGGCGAGGGCGTCCCGGAATTGATGGCATTGATAGACAGAGATACCCATATGCATACCACAGAATGGTTTTACCTGAATATGCCTCTTGATACAATGGAAAGAATCCGGTATGATCTGGAAAAAACACCGTATTTTTTCTGTTCTTTGACGAGTCTTTGGTATATGCAGGAAGAATATCCGGGGTTAACAGACCATTTTTATCTGCACGAGGAATTTGAGTATAATGGGGTTAAATTTGGATTTTTCAGGGCGAATGAGCAACAGAACTAAGTCTCTTTACAAAAAACAGGAAAGATTATATACTTAAAAGATAGAAGTTAAATGAAAATGACAGCAATGATAATGGAGAATCCAGAATGAATGGAATTGTAAAAGTATTAACGGGTATTTTGGGCGTTCTGGCAGTGATCGCCTGTCTTGCCACGGTGGGAATAGTGGGCTATTCGCTGATAGACGGTGAAAAGGATAACATGCAGACCTCAAAAAGCGAGGAATCGGCGGATCAGGAAGATTCAGCAGATGCAAAAGCGGCGGCGGATACGGAGGCATCAGCTGTTCCTACGCAGGTACCGGAGGGGACGGTTTCTCCAGAGGCAAAAGAAACGCCTGCGCCTATGTTGAACAGACTTCCTAGTTTAGATCATGTTCATGATTATAAGGAATCTTTGGAGAAAAGGGCAAATTGCTATAGCGCAGGAAGGATTAAGTATACCTGTGCGTGCGGAGAGACCTATTATGTAGATGTTATGTCAACCGGTCATGTGGCGGGCGACTGGGAAACGGTCAGAAAGCCTACGGCAGAGAAAGATGGACTCAGGGTAAGAAAGTGTATTTACTGTGATGAGATTATGGCACAGGAAAATCTTCTGCTTGAAAATGTTAACGGCGGTTCGTCAGGAAGCGGAGCAAATGGTGAGACCCAGGCGCCTCATACGCATCAGTATACGGCATCTACCGAAAGAGAACCCAGCTGTATTCTGGCAGGGCTTCGGAAATATACCTGCAGCTGCGGAAATTTCTATACAGAAATGATACCCGCACCCGGTCACGTGGCAACAGACTGGACGGTGGCGGCAGAACCCACCACGACGAAAATGGGAACAGAAGAAAGAACGTGCGTGGTATGCGGTGTTCTTTTGGATTCAAGACCTGTGAACATGCTTTCTCCAAGCCCTGGCGCCAGCGCGGCTCCGGCAGCAAGCGCGGGTCAGAGTTCTTCATCCTCAGCACCTACGAATGCGCCTACAACTGCGCCAACACCATCTGCAGCGCCTTCGGCTACGCCTCATTCGCATAATTACCAGTCCTATGTGCTGAAAGAAGCGAACTGTACAGAAAAAGGGATTCGTTCCTTCGTGTGCAGCTGCGGCAGCAGTAAGGCGGAAAGCATTGAGCTGGACATGAATAACCATACATTCCGTGCGGTGGTCATTCCGGCAACATCGACCACACAGGGGTATACGGCTTATACCTGCATCAGATGCAATTACAGTTATTTTGACAATTATACACCGGCTATTGGACATTAGTATTTCGGGCTGTCGCTTTTGCGGCAGCCTTTTGCAATTTAAAATTCCTGCGAATATTCCTTTCTGCGGCGGCATATAAAATCATAAGAGCAGGAGGGATGAACTATGTATGCAGATCAGAACACAGCAGAGGTGATAAGGCAGCTTGAGAGCAGCAAAGAAAAAGGGCTGACCTCATTGGAAGCGGAGGTGCGGCTTCGGAAATACGGTCCTAACCAGCTTAAGGAACAGAAGAAAAAGGGAATTGTCATGTTGTTTATAGAACAGCTCAATGACCCGCTCATATATATTTTGATGGTGGCGATAGCCATATCCTTCTTTTTGAAGGAAGTGGGGGATGCGGCAATTATTGCAGCCGTTATTATTTTAAATTCCATGGTAGGCGTCATTCAGGAGGACAAGGCCCGGAAGGCGATTGAGGCGCTGAAACAGCTGGCAAGTCCAAAAGCGCTGGTAAAGCGGGATGGAAAAGAATATGAGATAGCAAGTTCGCAGCTGGTGCCGGGGGATATCGTATTTTTGGAGGCAGGAAGACAGGTGCCGGCAGACCTTAGGCTTCTTGAGGCGGTAAATTTAAAGGTGGAGGAATCGGCGCTTACCGGGGAGTCGGTTCCCGTGGAAAAAATTACGAAAGAACTGACGGGAGGAGAAAAAAGTGTCGGCGATAAAATTAACCTGGCGTATATGTCCACAACTGTGACGTACGGCAGGGGAGAAGGAATCGTGACGGCTACCGGGATGGACACAGAAATCGGAAAGATTGCGGGTCTGATTGATGGGGATGGGGGCGAAATGACACCCCTGCAGAAGCGGCTGGCAGACTTAGGAAAGCTGCTCAGTATCCTCGCCGTCGGCATATGTGCCTTCTTATTCCTAGTGGCAGTGCTGCAGAAGCGCGATGTGGGGGACATGCTGCTTACGGCGATTTCGCTTGCAGTGGCGGCAGTGCCGGAAGGATTGGCGGCAATCGTCACGATTGTGCTGGCACTTAGCGTATCACGGATGGTCAAAGTAGGCACCATCGTCCGGCGTCTTCCTTCTGTGGAGACACTTGGAGCAGTCAACACCGTCTGTTCTGATAAGACAGGGACGCTGACCCAGAATCGGATGACAGTTAGGGAATGCTATGTGGACGGACGGCTGCTGAATGAGGAAGCGCTTAATCCAGATGAAAATCATTTTTTGCTGGAGGCATGTACCCTATGCAATGATGCTTCCATTGGAGAGAACAGGCTTGGGGATCCTACCGAACTGGCGCTGCTTGATCTTGCCCGTAATTATGGAATGGAAAAGGGGCAGCTTGAGAAAAAATTCCCCAGGGTGGATGAACGGTCTTTTGATTCTGAGCGGAAAAGGATGACCACGGTACATAGAAGTGGAGCAGGAAAAATCGCCTATGTGAAAGGGGCTGCGGATGAACTGATTGACCGCTGTCAAAGTGTCTGCATGCATGGAAAGGAGATGCCTTTTTCTGCCAAAGCTAAAAGAGAGGCAAAGGCGGCGGTGGGGGAGATGGCGGGCAAAGCCTACCGGGTACTGGCAATTGCAGTAAAACATAAAGGGGACTTAAAAGATGAAAAGAACATGGTCTTTGTAGGACTCGTCGGCATGATCGATCCGCCGAGGGCAGAAGCACGTGGGGCAGTAGAGAGCTTCAAAGGCGCCCATGTGGATACCGTCATGATCACAGGAGACCATGTGGATACGGCTTTTGCCATAGCAAAGGACTTGGGGATCGCGACAGATAGAAGCCAGTGCATGACAGGGGCAGAGATTGAGGAATCAGATAGCAGAGATTTTGTGAACCGGGTTGAATCCATCCGTGTCTTTGCCAGGGTTTCGCCGGAGCACAAGGTGCGGATCGTGGAAGCATTAAAATCCCGGGGCAAAACGGTGGCAATGACGGGGGACGGCGTCAATGACGCGCCTTCCTTAAAGGCGGCGGATGTGGGAATCGCCATGGGGAAGGAGGGAACAGATGTAGCCCGCAACGCGGCGGATCTGGTCCTGACGGATGATAATTTTGCTACCATTGAAAAGGCGATGAAAGAGGGAAGGGGGATTTATGAAAATATCCGCAAGACAATCTTATTCCTTCTTTCCTCCAATTTTGGAGAAATTATTACCATGCTCGTTGCGATTCTGGCAGGTTTTCCCACACCGCTTAAGGCAAGCCACATATTATGGATTAATCTGATCACGGATTCCCTGCCGGCACTTGCGCTGGGGGTAGACAAAAATGACGGAAACGCTTTGATGAAGGAACCGCCCAGAAAAAGCACCGACAGTCTGTTTTCACACGGAGGGCTTGCCTGCACCCTGTGTTATGGGGCAGTGATCGGTATCATAAGCCTGCTTGCCTTTGCAGCAGTTCCTTATCAGGAACTGATGGTCAAAGGACTGCCCGTAAATATACAGAATCTGGAAAAGATTCTGCGGCTCCCGCTGGTCCTTAATAAAGCGCAGACGCATGCATTTACTGTACTCGGCATGAGCCAGTTAATGCATGCGGTGGGAATGCGGGATGTAAATAAATCCATTTTTAAAATGAATCATCTGGAAAATATTTACATGATCATGGCGTGGGGAGCAGGCATTGCGCTTCAGGCGCTGGTTACGGAAATTCCCTATTTTGTAAATCTGTTTGGGACCAGCAGGCTCAGCCTTTCAGAATGGGGGATGCTTGGAATGCTGGCAAGCATGCCGCTTTTGGTCCATGAACTCTTAGTCCTTTCGGAAAATCTGTTAAAAAGGGCAGATATAGGGGCATCAGAAGATGCGGACAAAGGACAACAGCATGAGAATAGCAGCGCCCAGCCAGGCGAAATTGTGTGAACTTCTTCGGGAGAGCAGGCTCCCGGTAAAAAGCCCCAGCCTTATGGCAAGAAAATGGATTGCAGTTGTTACAAGCAGTAGTATAATAGGAGGTAAGGAGACTGTTCCGGTGCACAGCCCTGCTGAGATGTTGTCGACAGACAGGGCGAATGCCAAAAGAGCAGCTTCGCGGCAGGAAAGTACTGCTTTATCTTCTTTGTTTATTTTTTGTGAAATCGTTCTTGTGGTCAATCCTGCGTCTTTTTTATGGAGCTGGGGCAGAGCATCGTAAAACTTATATAGGGAAAGCAGAAAAAGTATAGAGAAGGAAATTATCTTTGTAAGATGATCGGGGATCAGACAAAGAAAAACATTTCCCGCAATCTGGGAGAGTGTGAGCATACTGCCTGAGAGCAGCGCTATAATAAAAACGGCAACAAAGGAAACCTGCACTTTTTCTATTCCATAAGATAATCCAGCGGCAAAGGCGTCCATGGAAAGAATGATTACCAGAAGTAGAAAAAAATAAATAGATAAGGTCATGTCATACTGCCTTTTAGATTTGCTATATTATATTCATATATGGTATAATTTGACTACGATATTTGAAAGATATTGTCGGCATAAGCAAAGAAAGGTGCGTAATATGTCATGATTGATACAAAAGTATGCGTACTTGCCGGAAAGGTAGGGAATGCAGAGTACTCTCTTTTAGAAAAATATGCCAGAGAAGGGTGTTTTATTGCTTTGATCATCAAAAATAAGGAACTTGGCAGAATGGTGAAAGAAGAACTGGAAAGGATGTATGATATCGGTGTTTTCTTTTTTCATGGAGATGTAGAAAAGGAAGAGGACAAAGATATTTTTTTGACGGCGGTGGAAACTATGTTTGGGAGAACAGACTATATGATATGGCATGCAAATTAAACAAAGGAGGTAGGCTATGAAACTAATCTTTGTAGGGGCGGTACACGAGGTGACGGGAAGCTGTCACTATCTGAATGCTTGTGGGAAGCACATCCTTGTGGACTATGGAATGGAGCAGGGGGTAAATGTGTTTGAGAACTGTGATCTTCCGGTGCAGGAGTCGTACATAGATTATGTGCTGCTCACTCATGCGCACATCGATCATTCCGGTATGATTCCAAGGCTGACGGCAAGGGGATTCAGGGGGCAGATTTTTACCACGAAGCCGACGGCGGATTTATGCAGCATTATGCTGCGTGACTGTGCGCATATTCAGATGCAGGAGGCAGAGTGGAAGAGCCGTAAGGCGAAGAGAAATGCGAACGTAGCTTATCAGGAGCCTGTTTACACGATGGAAGATGCAGAGGCAGCCATCAAGAGAATCGTACCTTGTGAGTATGGACAGGAAATAGAGCTCTGCGAGGGAATTAAGATCCGTTTCACGGACGTAGGGCATCTCTTAGGTTCTGCAAGTATCGAGGTGTGGGCGTCGGAAGGGGAGAGCACCAGGAAGATCGTCTTCTCAGGAGACATTGGGAACAAGGACCTTCCGCTTATTAAGAGTCCCAGTACAATTGAAGAGGCAGATTATGTGGTCATGGAATCTACCTATGGGGACAGGCTTCATCCGGGAGAACATCCGGACTATGTAAAAGAGCTTGCAAAGATTTTGCAGGAAACTTTTGATAAGGGCGGAAATGTAGTCATTCCTTCTTTTGCAGTGGGAAGAACCCAGGAGATATTATATTTCCTGCGTAAAATAAAGGTGGACCGGCTGGTGACGGGACACGGGAATTTCCCTGTGTATGTGGATAGTCCGCTGGCAGTGGAAGCAACCAATATTTTTTACAAAAATGAAGAGAGCTGTTTTGACGAAGAAGCGATGAAGCTGGTGAAAGCGGGAATCAATCCTCTGTCCTTCCCCGGGCTTAATCTCACCATTACCAGTGAGGAATCAAAAGAAATTAACTTTGATACAGTACCCAAGGTCATCATATCGGCATCCGGCATGTGCGAGGCGGGAAGAATCCGCCATCATTTGAAGCATAATCTGTGGAGAGAGGAATGTACGATTCTCTTTGTAGGCTATCAGGCGGTGGGCACGCTGGGCAGGCTGCTGATAGAAGGCATCGATGAAGTGAAGCTGTTCGGCGAACCGATTGCTGTGCGGGCATCCATACGTACGCTGGTGGGGCTTTCGGGGCATGCGGATAAGAATGGGCTGTTGGAATGGGTGGAAGGATTTAAAGAAAAACCCCGGCGCGTCTTCGTGGTGCACGGTGAGGATTCCGTAGTAAAGAGCTTTGCAGAGTGCCTTTGGACGGAGCATGGAATCAAGGCATACGCGCCCTATAGCGGAACGGAATTTAATCTGCTGACGGATAAGCTTGAATATGAAGCAGTGCCGATTCCTATCCATAAGAAGGCGAAAACGGTATCTGACGTATTTGCACGCCTTGTGGCAGCAGGTCAGAGGCTGGTTGCGGTAATCCGTAAAAACGAGGGAGGACCCAACAAAGAACTGGCAAAATTTGCCGATCAGATTAATTCCCTCTGCGACAAGTGGGAGACGTGAGAGATGGAGGATAGCGGAAATGAGTCTGGCAGATGAAATATTCATCAATATGTGCAGGGACATCCTTGAAAACGGAACCAGCACAGAAGGGGAAAAGGTGCGTCCTAAATGGGAAGATGGGACGGCTGCATATACAATCAAGAAATTCGGCGTGGTGAACAGGTATGATCTGTCAAAGGAATTTCCTATATTGACTTTAAGAAAAACGGCGTTAAAGAGCGCAACAGATGAAATGCTCTGGATCTGGCAGCGCAAGTCTAATAATATTCATGACCTGCACAGCCATATCTGGGATGAATGGGCGGATGCGGATGGTTCCATCGGCAAGGCATACGGTTATCAGATGAAAGTGAAACATCGGTACAAAGAGGGCATGATGGATCAGGTGGACAGAGTGATCTATGATCTTAAGAACAATCCTTTCAGCCGCCGGATCATGACCAACATTTATGTGCATCAGGATCTTTATGAGATGAACCTATACCCTTGTGCCTACAGCATGACGTTCAATGTGACGCAGAAGAAGGGGGAGGATAAACTTACCCTGAATGCAATCCTGAACCAGCGTTCTCAGGATGTGCTTGCCGCTAATAACTGGAATGTGGTGCAGTATGCGGTGCTGGTCCATATGCTGGCACAGGTATGCGGCATGAAGGCGGGAGAACTGGTCCATGTGATTGCGGATGCGCATATTTATGACAGGCATGTTCCAATCATTGAAGAGCTGATCGAAAGAGAATCCTATCCAGCGCCGTCTTTCTGGCTCAATCCTGAGATAAAAGATTTTTATCAGTTTACAAGGGATGACGTGAAGGTGGAAGGCTATGTGACAGGAGAACAGATTAAGAACATCCCGATTGCCATATAAATGTGATATTTTGGATGAAGTGTACGGGAAGCGGACTAGGAAAGGAAAGATGCGATATGAATCTGATAGCGGCAGTGGATGAAAATTGGGCAATTGGAAACAGCGGGGATTTATTGATCAGGATTCCGGCAGATCACAAGAATTTCCGGCAGGAGACTACCGGGAAGGTGGTCGTGCTTGGAAGGAAGACTTTAGAAACTTTCCCTCAGGGGTTACCCCTTAAGAACAGGACGAACATCATCTTATCTGCCAATCCGGAGTACAAGGTGAAGGATGCGGTGGTGGTGCACAGCCTTGAGGAACTGCTTTTGGAGCTGGAAAAATATGACACAGAGGATGTCTACATTGTAGGAGGGGAAAGTATTTACAGACAGCTCCTCCCCCACTGTGATGTGGCGCATATTACCAAAATCGATCATGCGTACGATGCAGATGCATATTTCCCCAACCTAGACGAGATGCCCGAGTGGAAAATAACAGCAGACAGCGACGAGCAGACCTATTTTGATATTACCTATCACTTCCTGAAATATGAGAAGTGTTGACTTTTAACGCAAAAAGTATAATAATAAAAAGAAACTTAAGAGGGAGCGCAGTATTATGGAAAAGAAGAATATCGATTGGGCAAATCTGGGATTTGGTTATATTCAGACAGATTACAGATTCGTATCTGATTATAAGAATGGTGCATGGGACGATGGCACATTGACACAGGATGCAAATGTGGTCATCAGCGAATGTGCAGGCGTCCTGCAGTATGCGCAGACGATTTTTGAAGGCATGAAGGCTTATACCACAGCGGACGGACGCATCGTTACTTTCCGCCCTGATTTAAATGCAGAGAGAATGGAGCAGAGCGCAAGGCGTCTTGAAATGCCGGTTTTTCCGAAAGAGCGGTTCGTGGAAGCCGTACTTAAGACGATTAAGGCAAATGAAGCTTATGTGCCTCCTTATGGCAGCGGTGCAACTTTGTATGTGCGCCCCTATATGTTCGGCAGCAATGCGGTTATCGGTGTAAAGCCGGCGGACGAATATCAGTTCAGAGTGTTTACCACACCGGTGGGACCTTATTTCAAGGGCGGCGTTAAGCCTCTGACCATCCGTGTCAGTGATTTTGACCGTGCGGCTCCGTGCGGAACCGGTCATATCAAGGCAGGACTCAACTATGCGATGAGCCTGCATGCAATCGTGGATGCACACAAGCAGGGGTATGATGAGAATATGTATCTCGATGCAGGTACCAGGACCAAGGTAGAGGAGACAGGCGGAGCAAACTTCCTGTTCGTAACCAAGGACGGAAAGGTGGTAACACCTAAGTCAGACAGTATCCTCCCTTCTATCACAAGGCGTTCTCTGATGCAGGTTGCCAGAGAATATTTAGGACTGGAGGCAGAGGAGAGAGAGGTTTACTTAGATGAGCTGAAGGATTTTGCCGAATGCGGACTGTGCGGTACGGCGGCAGTCATTTCACCGGTAGGCAAGGTGGTGGATCACGGGAAGGAAATCTGCTTCCCCAGCGGAATGGCGGAAATGGGACCTGTCACTAAGAAACTGTACGAAACGCTTACCGGCATTCAGATGGGCACGATCAAAGCGCCTGAGGGATGGATCGTAGAAGTTCAATAGCAGATCAGGCGTATTGATGTTTAGTAATAATAGGGTATTCAAGCTTGCAAGTTTGAATGCCTTATTTTTCTCATAATAAATTTTGCCGTAGGTGAAAGCATACAGGCACGGGTTTGACTAATTTGTAGAATGGAGAAGAGTTCGGGTGGAAGCAAGAGAAATATTGGAGCAGGTGAAGACGGGGAGCATGACGGTGGAGGAAGCGGAGAAATATTTCCGAAAACAGCCCTTTGAGGAATTGGGGTATGCGAAGCTGGATACCCACAGGGAAATCCGATCGGGATTTCCGGAAGTGGTTTACTGCAGCGGTAAACCGGATGCCTATCTACTCTCCATTTATAAGCGGCTGTTTGAGGAAACCGGAGAAGTCTTCGGGACCAGGGCACAGATGCGGCAGTACGAACTGGTGAGGGAGGTTCTTCCCCAAGTGACATATGATAAAGTATCCCGGATTTTAAAAGTGGAGAAGGAAGGGAAGAGACGGTGCGGAAAGATTGCGGTCTGCACTGCCGGCACGGCGGATATCCCGGTGGCGGAGGAGGCGGCGCAGACAGCGGAGTACTTCGGTTCCTTTGTTGAACGGATCTATGATGTGGGGGTGAGCGGTCTGCATAGGCTGCTTTCCCGCCTTGACGTGATACAGGAGGCAAACTGTGTGGTGGCAGTGGCAGGAATGGAAGGCGCACTGGCAAGCGTATTGGGCGGTCTGGTCAGCAGACCGGTGATTGCCGTGCCTACCTCTGTGGGCTATGGGGCAAGCATGCACGGGCTCTCGGCACTGCTCACCATGATCAATTCCTGTGCAAACGGAATCGCGGTGGTCAATATTGACAATGGTTATGGGGCGGGATATATCGCAACGCAGATTAACCGGCTTGGATGCAGAGGCGGGGATCAGGAAGCGTGAATATTTGATAAATTGTTTTGGAGGTAAGGATGGGCAGGATTTTATATTTGGAATGCTATTCAGGAATTAGCGGGGATATGACGGTGGCAGCGTTGCTGGACTTGGGGGCGGATGCCGGTGTGCTTAAAAGAGCGCTTGCAAGTCTTCCTGTGCATGGGTTTGAAATTGAAATCAGCAGGGTGAAAAAGGCAGGGCTGGATGCGTGTGATTTTGGCGTAAAACTGGATGCACAGCACGAGAATCATGATCATGACATGGAGTATCTGCATGGGCACGGTCACGGACATCATCATGATGTTCATGTGCATACACATGAGCATAGAGGGCTGCCGGAGATACTTAAAATCATTGAAGGAGCTGAAATCAGCGCAGAAGCAAAGAAGACGGCTGAAAAAATTTTCCGTATACTGGCACAGGCGGAGGCAAAAGCTCATGGTGTGCCCATAGATCAGGTGCATTTCCACGAAGTAGGGGCGGTGGACTCCATTGTAGATATCGTTGCGGCGGCAGTATGTCTGGATAACCTGGGCATCACGGAAGTAGCGGTGCCTTTTGTGTGTGAGGGGAAGGGGACGGTGAGATGCCAGCATGGCGTTCTGCCGGTGCCTGTTCCTGCAGTGATGAATATTGTGGAGGCTTATCGGCTTCCAGTCAGAATGACGGAAGTGGAGGGGGAACTTGTAACCCCCACAGGAGCGGCAATTGCTGCGGCGATCAGAACCACATCGGAATTGCCTGCGGAATTTACCGTCTCCAAAATCGGAATGGGGGCGGGAAAGCGGAATTATGAAAGACCAAGCCTCCTCCGGGCAATGCTGATTGAAGAAAAAGCAACGTACAAGAACAGGAAGCAGGCAGGAGAAGCCGCCGCACAGGATTGCATTTACAAGCTGGAGACCAATATTGACGATTGCACCGGGGAAGTGCTTGGGTATGTGATGGACAGGCTGATGGATGCCGGGGCAAGGGACGTCCATTTTACGCCTGTGTATATGAAGAAGAACCGTCCTGCATATCTGCTTACCGTCATCTGTGATGAAGAGAAGGTAAAGGAACTAGAGCAGATTCTTTTTGAAGAGACTACCACCATAGGAATACGAAGAATTAAGATGGAGCGCACGGTTTTAGCAAGAGAACATACGGAAATCACACTTGGGGAAGAGAAGGTAAAAGTAAAAAAATGCATTTTGCCGGATGGCAGGGTGAGGCTCTATCCGGAGTATGAGAGTGCGGTCAGGGTGGCAAAGAAAAAAGGAATGCCTTTGCAGGAGGTAATATGGAGGAGTATGCAGCAAAAAGAGGAAGGCTGATTCATCATATGGTCCAATATGCCAAGCAGGATGTGGCAGTGGCTTTTTCGGGAGGCGTTGACAGCTGTCTGCTTTTAAAGCTGGCGTGTATGGCGGCGGATAAGACCGGCAGAAAGGTTTATGCGTTGACTATGCAGACCCACCTGCACCCGGGAGGGGAAATTGAAGAGGCAAAAAGAGTATGTGATGAAATCGGGGCGGTTCACATTGTGATTGCCGTGGATGAACTTAAGGAAGCAGGAATCATGAATAACCCGGTGAACCGCTGTTATTTGTGCAAAAAGTATCTGTTCCTTAAGATGAAGGAGCGGGCAGCAGAACTTGGCATAAACGTGATTTTGGAGGGAACCAATGAAGACGATCTTCACGTGTACCGTCCGGGCATACAGGCACTTAGAGAACTGCAGATTATCAGCCCTTTGGCGGAAGATGGCATGACAAAGGCGGAGGTGAGGAAAATGGCTGGCGAGTATGGTCTTGCTGCCGCTTCTAAACCATCCACCCCCTGCCTTGCCACGCGGTTCCCTTATGGGACAGAGCTTACCTATGAAAAAATGGAACAGGTGGAGAAAGGCGAGGCTTTTTTAAAAACGTTTGGTTTACATAATGTTAGAATAAGGGTACACGGCGGGATTGCAAGAATTGAGATTGATGCAGATTCATTTCCTGATTTTTTGGCGAATAGGGAAGAAATTATCAGGTATTTTAAAGTACTTGGATTTGTTTACATAACATTGGACCTTGAGGGGTTCCGCTCTGGCAGCATGGATGTAAATATCAATAGCGAAATTGCGGAAAACTGCAGCAGGAAAGATAATGAGTAAAAAAAGGATGGAAAGGAAGGTATCATTATGAAATACAGAGAATTGAAAAGATGCGGCAATTTAAAGGTGAGTGAGATTGCGCTGGGATGCGAGGGATTTATAGACAAGACAGCAGAAGAATTTAGGGGGATGCTGGATAAGGCATTGTCCCTGGGCATTAATTTTATTGATATGTATACGCCGAATCCGCTCTTCCGTGACCATCTGGGCGCAGCAATGAAGGGAAGAAGGCAGGAACTTGTGCTGCAGGGGCATATCTGCGCTGTGTGGGAAGACGGGCAATATCTCCGCACCAGAGACGTGAAGAAGGCAAGGGAGGCGTTTGAGGATCAGCTAAGGCGGCTTGGAACAGATTACCTTGATATTGGAATGATTCACTATGTGGACGGAGAGAGCGATTTTGAAGAAGTTTTTCATGGGGATGTTATAGCGTACTGCAAGGAACTGAAAGCAGAGGGGAAGATTCATGCCATCGGGCTTAGCTCCCATAATCCGGTGATTGCAAGAAAGGCAGTGGAAACAGGTCTTATCGATGTACTGATGTTTTCCGTGAATGCTGCTTATGACATGCAGCCGCCAAGTGAGGACTGCAATGCCTTATTTGATCCGGCAAGTTATCAGAAGGGCTTTGCAGGAATGAACCCGGACAGAAAGGCGCTGTATGAACTGTGTGCAAGGGAGGATGTGGCAATCGATGTTATGAAGGTGTTCGGCGGAGGCGACATGCTGAATGCGGAACTGTCTCCTTTTGGCGTGGCATTTAACGAATATCAGTGCATTGAATATTGCCTGACCAGACCCGGCGTAGTATCTGTTATGGCGGGATGCCATAGCGAGAGCGAAATCGAGAAGGCAGTGTCCTACTATGATGCTTCCAAGGAAGAAAAAGACTATTCCCTGGTTCTGTCACAGATGGATAAATTTATATTCAAAGGCAACTGCATGTACTGCGGACACTGTGCGCCGTGCAGCGTGGGAATCAATGTGGCGGATGTCAATAAATACCTGAATCTGTGCCTGGCGCAGGGGCAGGTGCCGGAGACGGTGGCAGACCACTATAAGCTATTGGAACACCACGCGTCGGAATGCATTGCATGCGGCAGATGCGAAGGGAACTGTCCGTTTGGGGTGGGAATTATTGAGAAGATGAAGAAGGCGGTGGAGGTGCTCGGATACTAGGAATTTAGATAATCAAAAGAAGGTGTTTGATTATAAGAATATACGTATTGATGATTAATTATAGCCGATTTTACATAAATTTCACCATGAACTATTGCGGTATAGAATTGGAACAATAGATGGAAGACACTCATATAAATATCTGGTAAAATGTAATTGGAGTAGGTATAATAGTTACAGTTGAAATGGGATATAGAATTTAAATTTTCAAAAATGGTTTTAAAGGGGAAGGATACAATGAAGAAAAAAAGAATTGTAAGAATGTTTTTAGGGTGCATATTGGCATTATTTTTGAATGCGGAAATAGAAGCGGACGCAAAAGCAATATCAGAAGAAGAAAAGGGTTCCATCAAAATAGTGGAAGATGCAGATGAAGAGATGGAAGCAAAGAGCATTTATGAAATGCCGGCAAATGTAACGGAAAAAGTATATCCAGGCGAATCCTATGTGTTGCAGGAAATGGTTAGTGCATATAGTGAAGAAAGAGATTCTATTCCAAACACAGATCCCAATTATGCATATATAGTGTCTCATGATACTGTTATGCAAGGAATAATTGAAGAAGAGGAGGAAGCGAGGTGGTATGCATTTTCTCTGGATAAAAATAGCAGAGTAAGTATACTGCTGCAGATGGAAGAAAATATTGATGCTGATTTGTATATTTTTTCTTAAATGAAGAAACACATGGATTGGAGCTGGTTGGAGGGAGTAACAGTGGAGAATTAGGCGCATCAGAATACTTTAGAGATGTGATGAATGCGGGCACTTATTTATTTGCAGTGAGAGGATATCAAGGAGTGGGAGCATTTGCTTTTGCATTTTATGAAAGTTCAATTGATTCTGAATATGAAGTAAATGATTCTGTTGATACCGCAGCAGAAGTTTCTCTGAGTCAAAATGTTATTGGAGTGATTGATTCACCTTACGATGTTGATTATTATTCATTTACTGTAACAAAACCAACAATACTAAGATATACTATTTCGACAGGGAAGGGATATAGCTTAGTATACGCTGGAAAATCGGGAGACCAATCATCGGCGATAGTTATTGAGGATACTTTGATTAAAGTTCAGCCGGGAACCTATTGTTTTGCAGTTTATAGTCCAGAACAAGCGTATTCAGTTTCAGATACATATACTGTTAATTTCAAAAAAGTTGGAGAATTTGTGAGTGAGAATCTGGTACCTTTAAGAGCAATATGCGAAGAAGCAGGGGTGGTTTTTCAAACAAACCATACAGGAACATCTTATTATGTAAATGGAAATCGTATAAAAATTGATTATCGGTATAGTTATTCGTCTAATACTGCTGATGGATCACAGAATTATAATATCACGCTGACGGATGGCGATAATGTATATTGTCAAGTCTGGCATGAACAAATTCAGGGACCAGAGGTTGTAGAATATATTGGTTCCACGCGCCCGAACAAGGTCGTTGAGAGTAAGCCGCTCTTACAGTTGATGTTTTATAATTTAGATAAGACACCTTTTTATAACATATCGTGTGTGGGAACGGGGGCTTATGCTGCAAATACGTTATCGAAACAACCGGACTATGTGATTGTACAGATTGATCCTGATGATGGCGTTCTGGTAGATATTGCAGAGTATAATTATTTTTATCAATGGGCACAAGGCTCTAATTATATTAGTTATTTTCAACCGTATACGATGATTTTTAACTATAATTATTTTGATTTTGTAAATTAGTAAGGGGGAAAAACAGAATGAAAATCACAACACAAAACAATTTGCTGCATACGAATGTATTTAATAATGCTGAGGGTAAGAATGCGCAATTTTCTTCTTTCAGCAAAGCAGAGGACGATATTTCCGTGAAGGTTTCCTTTTCTGATGAAGGAAAAGAAGCTTACAAAAAGAGTCTGCAGGAAACAGGGCAGCAGGATGGAAAATATGATCTGGAGGCTTTAGATAAGTTAAGGAAATATTCTGATAAAAAAATAGTAATAGATCCGGCGCATGGAATGGAAGCAGAGTTTCACAGGCGGCTGCTTAAATTAAATTCAACTGAAGGGACGAGTAAGCTATCGCTAGAAGATTTGGCGGAAAATAATTTAAAAGTTTATGCCGAAATGTACGATGAGATTAAAAAGGGGTATGAGCAAGGGACGAGGGAGTATTGGGTATTAGCTGGTGATGGTTCGTGCGAAAATGATTATCGTCAAGTGACCCAGGAAGAGGAATTGGCGGCTTTAAATGAGGCGTTTGATTTCTACAGCTATGTATTAGAAGGGTATGCAAATTATGGGATAAAAGCTGGTGAATATGCCCAAAGAGCTATTTTGAACACACAGCATCAGCTTGAAGATCAACCTGAGCCTGCCGCAGAGCGGAAGGATGAAAAGATGGATATTTACTTGAAAATGAAAATGGCAAAAAAAGCGTTTGACGAGCAGTATGGGGGTAAGGCAATAAATCAATTGGTGAAGGACGTGTTTAAGCAATTTCTGAAAGTTTAAATATAGAATTCATTTTCACACAGATATGAATAATAATATAAGTGTCAAATAAGCCGGTGCTTAGGCTTGTTTGGCACTTTTTATATATTGTTATAAAGGATAAATTTTTACTTGCTTAACAAGTAAAAAACCGCGTATTTATCCAATCGTTACCCAAAAGTAACCTAGGTTACTCAAAAGTGCGTACTTGTAGGGTTCCTGCCAGCCGGTATAATGGACATTACAGAAGGCAATCGTGCCGGATGAAACCAATTCTAATAAAGGAGGTACAGAGAAATGGCATTATCAAACATAGCTGGCTGGAACGAGAATATCGCAGGAAGCGCTTGCGGGGCAGGTGACAAGCCGGAAGAAAAGCCTGCAGCCTGCGGTTCTGCCTGTGGGGCAGGCGACAAGCCGGAAGAAAAACCCGCAGCCTGTGGTTCTGCCTGCGGAGCGGGCGGCAAATAAGAAGCAC
>CATLAK010000005.1 GCA_949878435.1 uncultured Lachnospiraceae bacterium | reverse complement strand
ACGAGCTTAGCCTTAAATCATGGCTGTGTAATACACCGCTGTATCTGCAGTTACAGTGGTTCGATACAGTGGAAAATGTCGACGTATCTGTTAAGTTAAAACGGCGCAGATGGACATCTGAAATAACTGCAAGGGATGCTCTGTATCTTGAAAAACTGGGCGTAATTCTTAGCTGATTATTTGAGTATACATTATACGACTTTTAGGTTAGAAGACTGGAGTGGGAAAACATTATTAGTGTAAATACAAATGGAGAATACTGTTTTTCGGCAGTGGATGAGAAGGGGGATTATTTCTATCTGGATATGGATCCTGAGAAAGGGGATAAAGAATAGAGTAAAGATTTGTCAGAGAAGATATAAGACAGCGCGTCGAGGGTGGCACAAACTGCATATAAAATTAGATTCTTAAAGGTAAGGCACTTATATGAAAAGTAGACAATTAAAAAAATGCATACATACATTTATAGCCGCTTTATGTTTGGCTCTTCTATTGATAAGCCGCAAATCAATGAATGCAGCATATAAAATCAAGAAGACGGAAAATAGAATATTAGAAGCCATAGTATGTATAGATGCGCCAGGCAGTAAAGGGCAGGGATTTCAGGCGCAATATTTAATGCTGAATAGGGGTATTTTTGGGAAGAATCTTACATTATGGTTTACAGAAGAAATGCAAGAAGAGATTTATAAATATTCGGAACAGGTAAAGGGCGAATTTTTGGAAGTCCAGAATGAGGAAAGTATATTTCCGCCAGAATTGATTAAAGCAATTGAAGAGATACTTTATCAATCGTTTGACGCAAGTCTGAAGAAAATTTCTTGGGAGGATATACAAAAAAGTATTTATTTTAACGTAACAAAGGAATTTAATGCGGATAAGTTTGAGCTGGATATGGATCAGATGAAAAGTCTATTTCCAGAATTGGAAAAATCGGAAATAGAAATAACAAATAAATTTGATGCATATAAACTGGTCAGCGGTACAGAAAATTGTGTGAACATGTTTCATTTTCAAATGGCTTCTGATCAGGATAATTACGTTATCGTGGAAAGCTCGGGAGGTTCAAACGGGGCAATCGTAGTTGAACTGACAAAAAGAGAAAATGGTGAATTTATTACAATCAGCAGCTTTGAGACCCAGAATGAAGGATATGGAAGAGTGATTCAATATGGGGGAGAGTTTTATTATGTTTTTGCCGAATATAATTATAATTTAAAGACGGATGATGGAATACGTATTCACAGATTAGGAGAGAATGCGGCGGAAGAAAACCTCTTAATAAAATATCTCCCATATAATTATATATGGGAAAATGCATATATGACCGCCGAAGGCAGCTGCCTGAGCACATATCTGGACAACATAAAAGACGATATTACATCTGATCGATATATGGAGAATGGCTTGTCAAAGGATATAGCTGTTTTTTGTGGGGATGAGGAGGAAGATGCGGAGTTTAAAGTACCTGGCGTGGATGAAGTTTATTTTGGCAGTAACTATTATAAGATAGACTTTGCCAATATAGGTGTTCCTGTATATATGAGAAAATCAAATTTTATTCCCTCAAACTATAGAACGGTTTGGCAATTTAAATGCAGATTCTTTTTGCAGGATTTGGAAAATGATTGCGTATGCGAGTTAGAACGATTGGAGATAGGAGCAGAAGCAATTCCGCCAGCCTCAAATCGTCCGAATCTGGTACAGATGTGGTTTAAGGAGATAGAAGGTAAGGTATACACGCTATGTTTATACCATGTGTTTGATTATAATTATGTGTTTTGTGCATACGTGTTGGATGGTAATCAGATAGAACGGATTCGCACGGATATTTTATCTCCGCAGCGAGCATTCATTTTGACAGAAGGAGAGAAATTTTTTAGTGGCTAAAATTGGAAAAATGCATGATAAAAGCGCGCGTTGGCAACCAGGTTGCTCCATGAAATGATACCGGGTGCCCAAATGGGGTGTATGGTATTGGGGGCACTGAGCTATCCCATGACGCCTAAGCCGGAAGATATGATTGCCATGCTGAAGGCGGACAGAAAAGTCATCTTCTTGCAGTGGAAGAAGCGCTGGAGGAAGGCGTGGACGTGATGGGCTATGCGGCGTGGGGCTGCATCGATGTGGTCAGCGCTTCCACTGCCCAGCTCAAGAAGCGGTATGGTTTTATTTACGTGGATCGGAACGAAGACGGTTCAGGATCCTTAAAGCGGTATAAGAAAAAAAGCTTTGACTGGTACAAAGCTGTGATTGAAACAAATGGAAATGCTTTACACGCCTAGCGTTAAAGGTGCTGCTAAAACTGTCCTCTGCAGGCAGTTTTTGGCAGCACCTTTGTGCATCAATGGGTAGATTGTGCATTTGACGTTCCCGGCAGCGTAAGCACGGCGGACATCAGGTAAAAGGGCAGGGAAAGCACCATAAAGTACACATACCGAAATTCCGTTGCTACAGGGGTGGCAATGAGCACCGTCAAAAGCAACGCCACGCTTGGGAGGTAGAGAATCAGCTTCTTTTTTTCCTTGCGGACAAAAGCGCAGCCGATGCAGAAGATCAGTGCCCAGCACACCACGCCCATGCTCCAGAGGGTTCCGTAAAGGGGAAGCATTCCACCCAGTTTGATAGAAATTTCCTTGGCTTTGACGACGAGAGGACCGCCAATCAAAGGGGTGTGAGATACACCGAGTGAAGTGGCGCTTACGCCCTCAGCTTCCGCTACCAAGTAGAAGGAATCTGGGTACCAGTAGCCGTAGGTCTGATGGATATAAGCGGTCAGATAATCGCCGGGGTAGCGGAGCAGAAGGGATGCCCACAATTTGAAAAATTCGCCTTTATGCGCTGCCAGATAATCCTGATTGCCGGCGCGCACCAGTTCTTTGATGTTGTCAGCAAAATAAGGATCATATAAATCCTTGATGTAGGTGAGGTCTACTACCTGTTCAATCTGTGTTCGTTCTTCAGCCGTTAATTCTCTGTCATGGCATATAACGGCGGTAACCTGCTGAACCGGAATAGAAAGAGATTCCACTAAGTCCGGCTGCACCACATGGAGGCGGTTCATGACAGGGTACTTGATGATAACGGCAGTAAAAAGGACGGCGCACAAAAGGGGAAGCATGCACTTTTTTCTCTTCCTGAAATGGAAAAGGAGAAAGGGAAAGCAAAGAAGAAAGGCATACCAGCCGTTTGAGCGGAAGAGACAGAGCGCAAGAGCGCAGATGCCGAAAACGCACAGGTCAAAGATGCCGGTTTTCTTAAAAAGTCTCAGGAGCGCACAGCTAAATCCAAGTACTGCCGCCGCAAAAAGGATATCCTTCCAGATGGTGACGGAGAACACGGCATGATAAGGCACCAGCGCATAAAATAGGGTTATGATAAAGCAGATAACAGGTCTTATTCGATATTGCTTTAGGGTTCCGATAAAATAAGAGATGCACAGGGAAAGCATGCACATCTGGAAGAAGGTATAAAAGGAAAGGGCGATGAGCATGCTGCCGGTTATCTTAAGACCGATGGTGTAAAGAAGCTTGATCAGAAGGGTATGCATGAACGGGTGATGGTTGCTGTAAGGAATCACCCCCAGCACCTGCTCGAACTGGTTCAGGCTGTCAGGCGTCATGATTCCCGGATATTGGTAAAGGAAATAGGGCATCCAGCAGAGCATGCAGAGCAAAAAGGCACACAGGGCGGTGTGCTTTATATAAAAGGCAAGGAGCCGGTCTTTGCATTTTGAAAGAAATTGAAAGCGGCAGGCAGAACTCGCTTGAAGGTCGGCATTATCGTAGCAGTCCGTAAAAATAAAAGAATGCAGGGACACCGTATCCTCGATTAGGGAATATAACAGTCTTAGCAGATAGTAAAACAGGATTGTAAAGCCTAAGAATACAGAAAAAAGAATGCCGAGCCGAAACAAGGGATTGGTCAAGGTTTCTATGTAATGGGGATAATCTACTGCCATGTAGAGAACGGTAAAGAGCACCGCGGTGATAAGCGAGACGCGGACCAGCTGCCGCTTATTTTTACATGCGGATTTGGAAAATTTATCATCTGCATATAAATAGAAAATAAAGCTTAAGGTAAAAAAGAGCAGGGTAAGGATATTGCCCGGCTCCATACGGCTGGCTTTCATCAGTGCCCATGTAGTGAAAAAGCCTTGGACGGCTTTGAAAATCAGTCTGCGCTTCGGCATAGCGTTCATTGCAATAACTCCTGTTCTAAAAATAAATCCTATGATATGATATATAGTGTATTATAAAACACTATAGTTGAAAGTGACAAAGTTGTCAATCGTATCTAAGGGAGAAAACGTATGGGAAAAGAAAAGCATTCCGCAATTACCATCAGTCTGTGCATGATCGTTAAGGATGAAGAGCGCATCTTGCGGCGCTGCCTTGACAGTATCAGGGATTTGATGGACGAAATCATTATTGTAGATACCGGCTCCGGAGACAGGACAAAAGAAATTGCAGGGGAATATACGGACAAAGTATATGATTTTGCATGGACAGGTAACTTTTCCGATGCGAGAAACTTTTCTTTTTCCAAGGCAGGATGCGATTATATCTATACAGCAGATGCAGATGAGGTGCTGGATGAAGAAAACAGGGAAAAATTCCGGATTTTAAAGGAAACGCTGGTGGAGGAAGTGGAGATCGTGCAGATGTACTACGGGAACCAGCTCTCTTTCGGCACGGTATATAATTATGACAAAGAACTCCGCCCCAAGCTTTTCAAAAGGTGCCGAAGTTTTTGCTGGATCGAACCGGTGCATGAGACCGTGCGGCTCCTCCCGGTGGTCTTCGACAGTGATATTGAGATTACCCATCTGCCGGAAAATAACCATGCCGGAAGGGATATGGAAATCTTTGCAAAAATGACGGAAGACGGACAGGTTTTATCCGGTCGCCTTGCTACCATGTATGCGAAGGAGCTTTTGATTTCCGGTGGGGAAAAGGAGCTGCAAAGGGCGGAGGATTATTTTACCCGTATAGCGGACGGGGAAGAGACAACCCCGGATCAGATGAAGGAAGCGGTGTGCGTGGTGGTCCGCGGAGCAAGGCTGCGAGGGGATTTCCTTAAGATGTACCGGTATGCCATGAAAGATGTGGCAAGCGAAGGGGTAAGCGAGGTATGCTATGAATTGGGAGAATATTACTTTGGGCAGGGAGATTTCAAGGAGGCTGCAATCTGGTTTTATAATGCAGCGTACGAGACCCAGAGCATCCTGAATATCCATTGCGGCAGTGATCTGCCCCTTAACGGCTTGGGAAGATGCTATGAAGCGTTGGGAATGAAGGAACAGGCGAAGGAGTACTACGAAGAAGCCGCAAAGGCTTTGTAGGTGCTGCTGTCTTTGCGCACGGTTATTTTTTCGCCATAGCCTGTAAGTTCACCATAGAAATAATTTGGTTCTGCATATCCTCAACAGTTTCTATCCTGATTCTGCCTATATTTTTTCTTGTCATTGCAAAATCTATATGGGGAAACAATCTTTCACAAAAACTATTTGTTTCGGGAGATGCCCCCATTAAAGCTGTTACAAGCGAATTAGTGTCAAACTGTCCTAATACTTCTTTCAGTTCTTTTTCAGAAATTGTTGAAATCTGCTCAAAATCGGTTATCCGATGAGGCTGTATCTTGGGTTCTAATATGTCATTTATCGTGATGCCATATAATTTAGAAATTTTCAATAAAACTTCTAAGTCGGGAATAGCCGTCCCTGTTTCCCATTTTGATACTGCCTGCCTTGATATGCCTAACTCTTTTGCTAAATCATCTTGCGTGTAGTTGTTGCTTTTACGCAAAAGCCGTAAGTATTTCGATATAATATTCATATTCATAAAAATCACACTCCTTATTGCCATTATAAAGTATATGGCAACAAGAATAAAGAATTTGCTAAGTGCTAAAAAGCAAATACCAGTTGCGTACTATTTTACAATTCTTCCTTCCTCTGTTTAGTTTTGTTTTGCCATCCCCTCCGCACTATCCAACATCTGCTAGTCATACGCGCCGCTGCCCTGCCAATATCCTGTTGTCCACATTGCGACGGTCTTGTCGGCTAAAGTTAATAGTTTTTACGAATTTTCAGTAAAAACTATTGATATTGTGAATGTTTTTGGGTATGCTGGTGGTAAGGAGGTGATTAGATGGTTGTTAGACCTTATTATATGGATATTTTGAAGAAGTATCGGGATGTGGCGCTGGTGAAGGTGCTGGCGGGGGTTCGGCGCTGCGGGAAGTCTACGATTTTGGAAATGCTCAGAGAGAATTTGATTGAGGATGGGGTTTGCGCGGAGCGAATCATTAGTGTGTCTTATACTTCGGAAGAGCTTGAAGATGGGATGACGGATAAGGATATGTATAATGGTATCAAGGAGAGGATGGTTGGGGAGGAACGATATTATCTTTTGCTTGATGAGGTACAGGAAATTACCGGCTGGGAAAAAGCTGTCAACAGTCTGCTGGAAAATGCCAATACGGATATTTATGTGACAGGTTCTAATTCTAAGTTGATGTCAAGTGAGATATCCACTTATCTGACAGGGCGGTATATTTTGATTCCTGTATTTACACTATCTTTTGCAGAATATTTGGAATTTAAGAAATCAGATGACCGCGCGCCTAGGGAGCTTTTGAATGAGTATATACGGATGGGAGGTTTTCCGATTGTGGCGGGCAGCGGTGTGGATGAGCGCGGGGCATATCAGATCGTGGAGGGGATTTATCATTCTGTTATTTCCAGCGATATTACCAAGCGTCATAAGATTACGAATTTTGATCTTTTTAACCGTGTGGTGAAGTATGTGGTGGAAAATGTGGGCAAGACTTTTTCGGCGCATGCGATTGTGAAGTTCTTAAAAAGCGAGGGACGTTCGCTGTCGGTGGAAGCTGTTTATAATTATCTGGAATGGCTGGAAAAAGCATTCGTGATTTATCGATGTCAGAGATATGATATGCAGGGGAAGTCTGTGTTGAAGACGCAGGAGAAGTTTTATCTTGCGGATGCGTCCTTAAAATATTGCATAATGGGTTTCAATCCTAAGTATGTTGCCGCTATGCTTGAAAATATCGTTTATTTTGAGCTTCGCAGAAAAGGCTATGAGGTATATATCGGCAAGAATGAAGCGAAAGAGATTGATTTTGTGGCGGTGAGACGCGATGAGCGCATCTATGTGCAGGTGTGCCGCAATCTGCCGGAGGAATCCGACCGGGAGATTGCTAATCTGCTTGAAATCAGGGATCATTACCCCAAATATGTGGTGACGCTTGATGCCCTTGCATCGGGGAATGTCAACGGGGTTAAGATTGTGCATTTGGCGGATTTTTTGTTGATGGATGTGTATTAAAGGGGCATTGGTTATGGAAAATGCAAAAGAGGGCTTGACAAAGCGACACAAGTGACGCATAATAAAAAGCGACATGAGTGTTGCAAAAGGAGGCGCAAAATGAGTGTGCGGGGAGATAAGACAAGGAAGGATATTTTGGAAAAGGCATATGGTCTGTTTGCGGAAAAGGGATTTAAAGACGTTACGATGAAGGATATCTGTGAACAGACGAGGCTTAGCCGGGGGGGATTGTATCGTCATTATGAGAGTACGGAACAAATTTTTCTGGAGATTGTCAATTCTTTTTCCGACAGACAAAGGGTTGAAATATCTTCTAAAATAGAGCAGTGTATTCCTGCGGTCACGATATTGGAGGAGGAGCTGTCTGGGTATGTAAAGGAAATGCTGGACTGTGAAAATAGCTTAAGTCTTGCCCTGTGCGAATTTTTTAGTGATCCGGCAGTCCCTAAAACAGATAATTCGGTGATGAGGCAGTATGAAGGCTCAAAGTCGGTGTGGATGGAACTTATAAGCTATGGAATTCGTACGAAGGAGTTTTGCTGTGAAAACCCGGAGGCAGTTTTTCACCTCATTGTGTTTGCATATCAGGGGGTACGAATGTACAGCAGGATGATGAAAATGGAGAAAGACATTCCTGATCAAATAGTAAATGAGATAAAAAGACTTTTGCTGCCAGAGGAGGTAGGACATGAATAAAAGAATATCTTTGATAAGACCTACATTAGAATTAAAGGAAGAAGCGCTTGCGTACCGCGGGGAACATTTTGCACACGGGGAGGATATTATTAACGGAAGCGAACTTTTTGACAAAACGGAAAGTTATGAGGAGTGGCTGTCTGCCGTAACCCTCAATATGAATCCGGAAACGGTAAATGAAAACTGGGTCGTTACGGATACATTTTTTGCGGTCAGAGGAGATGATAATAAAATAATCGGCATAATTGATTTAAGGCATACGCTAAATGATTTTTTGAAGGACTTAGGAAATTGTGGGTACAGTGTGCGCCCCTCTGAGAGAAACAAAGGATACGCAACGGAAATGCTGGGGCAGGTTTGCGATATCGCGCGAAAATATGGCATGCCTAAGTTAAAGCTGTCTGTTGAAAAAAGTAATCTTGCTTCTGTCCGGACCATACAGAAGAACGGCGGCGTTTATAGTTATAGCTTTATGTTTGAAAATGAACAGGCTGATGTATATGTCATTAAGCTGGGAGAAGGCGCTTTATAGCATATTATTATTCCTTTTGGGTTGATATTGTTCCGAAAGGGAGGGTATAATGTTTTTGAAAGTGAGGTGTGCTGTTTATGTATATGACGGTAAAACAGGCAGCAGAGAAGTGGGGGATTTCCGATAGACGTGTGCGTGTATTATGTGCAGAAGGTAAGATTTTGGGTGTCACCCGTGAAGGACGCAGCTGGATGATTCCTATAGATGCGAGAAAACCAGATGATGGACGTTTCAAAGCCACAGAAAGCTTATTGACAGCGATTGACAGAAAGAAAAGAGAACTGGACAGCAGACGTCCGCTGACTAAGGGGGAATTGGAACGTCTGACCGAAGAATTTGTTGTGGAGTATACCTATAATTCTAATGCAATTGAGGGAAATACGCTGACTTTGCGTGAGACAGATATGGTTTTGCGGGGGCTGACGATTGACAGGAAGCCGCTAAAAGACCATATGGAAGCGGTCGGGCACAAAGAGGCGTTTGATTTTGTGAGAGATTTGGTAAAAGATCAGGTGCTTTTATCGGAGGGCATCATCAAGCAGATTCATTATCTCGTATTGGCGGATAAACGTGAGGATCGTGGCGTTTACAGAAGGGTTCCTGTTAGGATTGTAGGGGCGAAACATGAGCCGGCACAGCCATATTTGATTCAGCCCAAAATGGAACAGCTTCTGGAAGACTATGGAAACAGCACAGAGCATATCATTCCGCGGCTTGCACGATTTCATATTGAATTTGAGGGAATCCACCCTTTTATCGACGGAAATGGCAGAACTGGGCGGCTACTTGTGAATTTGGAATTGATGAAAGCCGGATATCCGCCGATTGATATTAAATTTGCAGACAGGGTCTCTTATTACAATGCGTTTGATGAATATCATGTAAAACATAATCTTGGCGCAATGGAAAAGTTGCTTGAAGGTTATGTAAATGCAAGATTGGATAGTTACTTAGCGATGCTGGAAGTATAATCATGTGGTGAGACGGTATCATACTTTCACTTTTCAATCATAATACTTTCGCCATCGCCCGGAATAACTAAGTTGCCCGAATAAAACTTTTGCCCTTCGTCTGCGTATAGCTTTTTTCTATCCGCAATATGGCTGTCTTCTGTATGCATCAGCAAAAGGTTTTTGATATGCAGATCTTCTGCCATGGAGCAGACATCTTTTACGGTACTGTGGTGTTTTTCATATGGTTTAAATTTTTCCCGTTCAGAGTACAGGCAGAAGGCTTCATGGAGCAAATAATCTGAATCTGCCGCGTCATCATAAAATTCTTTGTTTAGCGGTTCGTCTCCGCAAAAAAACAGGCTGTTTTCTTTGATTTTGAAACCGTATTGTAAAAGTTTTGTCGACTTGATATCAAAAAAAGTGATTTCCCGATTAAGGATATGATGGGAATCACCATTGTGCAGCTTTATGAATACAAATCTCCGGTCAAATAAATCTGTGATTTTCGTCATTAAGACAATCCTACATATTGTCTGTAACTGATCAACTACTTCCTCATGTGCATATATTTTTAAATTGCCGTCATATTTGTTGTTAAGAAGTAATTGACCTATCATTCTGATGATCCATACGGCGCCTAATATATGGTCAGAATGGGCGTGAGTAACAAATAAATCATGAATCTGCGTGAGCGGAATTTCCTGTTCCTCCAATATCCGGAGGATCTGATTGCCGCCGCCTGCATCCACCATAAAACACTGATTATTTTCCCTTAATACGAAGCAGGTGTTATAACACTTTGTGACCGTTGCGTGTCCGGTACCAAGCATAGTAATACATAATTTATTGTCACTCATATTTTTCTCCATTCCGAAGCGTTTTGCGCTGAGGCGCAAAGTTACTTTTTAAGCTGTAAACCGTCTCTGAAAGCTTCGCCCACTCTTTCCCCCACTTTATAGTAGCCATGTGTATAAGGATCAAAGGCGATTGCATTCACCAGAGACATATCGATCTTGCCGTCAACCAGAACCTTTTCATCTGCTGTGACATTTACGACTCTGCCGATGACGCCGCAGCCGTACTCGCTGTCCTGATATTCAATAAATTCACATTCTAAGCAGAGCGGAAATTCATTGATGATTGGAGCATCCACAATTTCAGACTTGGCGGCGGTAAGACCGCTGTTTTCAAATTTGTTTGAAACTTTGTTGCCCGATTCGACGCCAAAGTAGTCGGCTTCCACTACATGGGCAGCGTCAGCGATGCTTACTGTGAAAGCGCCTCTTTTCTTGATGTTTTTAACGGTTTTGTGCGTTTCCGTTAAATTGAGGGCAACTTTGTCTCTCTCCTGCATGGTACCCCACGCGGCATTCATCACATTGACACTGCCGTCTTCATTGTAGGTTGCTACCATTAAAACCGGCATTGGAAAGATGCCTTCTGTTATGCTGAGTTTTTTTCTCATTGTGATTACCTCGTTTCTTGTATAGGATTGACATGTTCTATGTCTTTATATATGATTGTAGCAGGTAACGTATAAAGTGCAAGTACTGTCTTAAAGGAAAGTGTAAAATGATAAAGAACTATATAAAAGAAGCTAATTTTGAAGATACGGGATTCAGCTATACGTTGTCGCTGATATCTGGCAAGCATAAGATGGTCATTCTTTACTGTCTGATGGAGTTTAGCGTTGTGAGGTTCAATGAATTGAAAAGATACCTGAAAAAAGTGTCGGACAAAACACTCAGCAACAACCTAAAAGAGCTGGAGGCGGACCGGCTCATTATCAGAAAAGAATATCCTCAGATACCGCCCAAGGTTGAATACTGCCTGAGCGAGAGGGGAAAATCTCTTATGGATGTTTTAGACCAGCTGTGTGTCTGGGGGGAAAATAATAGACAATAATGCTTGCAGGTATGGCTGGATAATGTTACCATAGTTGGCAGAGATTTAAGAGTATCAATATCATTTTAAGCAAAAAGAGGATAGATGATGAACTGGGAAAAGAATGTAAGGAGGGTAGAACCCTACGTTGCAGGGGAGCAGCCCAAGGCAGAAGGCGTGATCAAGTTAAATACAAACGAATGCCCTTATCCGCCGGCACCGGGGGTTAAGCGGATTGCCGAAAGCCTTAACTGTGATAAGCTGCGCCTCTACCCCGATATGAATGCGGAAAAGCTGGTGAACGCGCTGGCAGATTATTATCATGTATCGCCAGCCCAAGTCTTTGTGGGGGTGGGGTCGGACGATGTGCTTGCGATGGCGTTCTTGACTTTTTTTAATGGTGGAGAGCCAATCTTGTTTCCTGATATTACCTACTCTTTTTATGATGTGTGGGCGGAGCTTTTCAGGATTCCTTATAAAACGTGTGCACTGGATGAAAATTTCTGCATTAGGAAGGAAGATTATCTGACGCCTAATGGAGGCATCATCATTCCAAATCCCAACGCGCCTACAGGGGTATTGGAGGATACAGCCTTGTTTGAAGAAATCCTTGCGGCAAACCCGGATTCTGTGGTCATCGTTGACGAGGCGTATGTAGATTTCGGCGGCAGGAGTATGGTGCCTTATGTGGAGCAGTATGACAATCTGATGGTGGTGCAGACTTTTTCCAAATCCCGGGCGATGGCGGGGATGCGAATTGGATTTGCCATTGCGAATGAAAAGTTGATTGGTTATTTAAGGGATGTGAAGTTCTCCTTCAATTCTTACACCATGAATATGCCGGCAATTGATATGGGAACGGCGGCGGTTTTGGAGGATGCTTATTTTAAAGAGATCGTGGGAAAAATCATAAAGACAAGGGAATGGACGAAAGAGAGGTTACAGAGACTTGGTTTTTCTTTTGCAGATTCACAGAGCAATTTCTTGTTTGTAACCCATGAAAGGGTTCCCGCAGAGGAGATTTTTCTAGCTTTAAAGAAGAACAATATATATGTAAGATATTGGAAGAAACCAAGAATAGACAATCATCTGCGCATCACCATTGGGACGGATGAACAGATGGAGACGCTGGTTGCATTTTTAGAAGATTATTTAAATGGAGGAAAAGAGCTAAGATGATTAAACTGATTTTAAAAGGTGTAGTGATGGGAACGGCAAATATTATTCCGGGTGTCAGCGGAGGAACTATGGCGGTTTCCATGGGAATCTATGATAAGTTGATTCATTGTCTGACCCATTTGTTCAAGGAATTTAAGGAAAGTATCAAGTTTTTGGTTCCGGTTGTCATTGGAATGGGAATTGCGCTGGTGGGGTTGTCCTTCATTATTGAACCTGCCTTTGCCCATTTTCCGCTGCAGACGAACTGCCTGTTCGTGGGGCTGATCGTGGGAGGGCTTCCGGCGGTCATTAAGAAGGTAAAGGGAAAAGGGGTGAAAGTAAGTTATGTGATTCCCTTTTTGGTTTTCTTTGCGGTGGTAGTGGGAATGGCTGCTATAGGGGAGCAGGAAGGCGCGGCTGCGGATCTTTCCTTTAACCTCTGGTCGGTCATCAGGCTGTTCGTTGTGGGGGTTATTGCCTCTGCAACCATGGTGATTCCGGGAGTGAGCGGCTCTATGATGCTTCTGCTTATGGGATATTACAATCCAATTGTGGCTTCTATCAAGAATTTTGTCAAAGCTCTGGTAGCTTTTGATGTAAACGGTATTTTGCAGGGCTGCGGTGTCTTGGTTCCCATGGGACTAGGAATCGTGGTAGGCATTTTTGCCATTGCAAAGTTGATTGAGGTTATCTTTGAGAAATTTCCGATTCAAGCATATTGGGCAATCATCGGTCTGATCGTGGCATCGCCCTTTGCCATCTTTTTATTGGGAGAAATCGGAACTGTTACGGTGGCAAGTGTGCTGGTGAGCGTGGTGACGTTTGCAGTTGGATTTGTGGTAGCGATGAAGCTGGGAGAGTAAGTTGGAAGCATATACGGATTTTGCGGGTGTGTATGACATTTTCATGGATGATACGCCTTATGAGGCGTGGGCGGATTTTCTGGTGTCCTTGATTGAAAAGTATGGGATTTCCGCACCCATAGCATCTTCCTCAAAGATGGAGGAAAGATGCGCCGGACATATGGAAGAAAAAAGGGAAGAGATCTTAAAGAGCGAGCGAAATTTGGTGCTTGATTTAGGGTGTGGAACCGGAACGCTGACCGAGCTTTTATATAAGAGGGGCTATGATGTGATCGGCGTGGACAATTCGGAGGATATGTTGAACATTGCCCTTGCAAAAAGAGAAAAAACAGGCAGCGGAATTCTTTACCTGTGTCAGGATATGCGGGAATTGGACTTGTACAGCACCGTTGGAACGGTGGTGTGCGTCTGTGATTCCATCAATTATCTTTTAGAGGATGAAGAGGTGGAAGATACCTTTTTACTGGTTCACAATTATCTGTATCCCGGAGGCATATTTATTTTTGACTTTAATACGGTTTATAAATACGAGAAAGTCATTGGAGATACGACCATTGCGGAAAACAGGGAAACGTGCAGTTTCATATGGGAAAATTATTACCATGAGCAGGAGCGGGTTAATGAGTATGATCTGACCATTTTTGCAAGGGAAGATTCGGGACTGTTCCGCCGCTTTTCGGAGACCCATTTTCAGAGAGGCTATACTCTTTCTGAAATGACTGCTTTTGTAAAGAAGGCGGGAATGGAAGTGGTGCTGGTGTTGGATGCAGATACGCATAAGGAGCCTGGAGAGGACAGCGAGAGGATTTATGTGGTAGCACGGGAGTGTGGCAAAATCGTGTAACGCAAATTTGTGCCGGAGCGTCACAAATTTGTCTGATGGCAGATGCAGATTTAAGATTTGCATCGTCTGTCGTGTAAACGCTCCGGAATGGAGAGGAAAATGTCAGATTATATCGTCAGGGCAACGGCGGCAAATGCCCAGATCAGGGCGTTTGCCGCGACGACCAGAGAATTGGTGGAAACGGCAAGGAAAGCACATGACACCAGCCCGGTGGTGAGTGCCGCGCTTGGGCGGCTTATGACCGGAGGCGTGATGATGGGGGCTATGCTGAAAGGAGATAAGGATTTATTGACTTTGCAGGTCAGCGGGGACGGACCGTTAAAGGGAATGACTGTTACGGCTGACAGCAAGGGGAATGTGAAAGGTTATGCAAATAATCCCGAGGTAATGCTTCCTCCCAATGCGCGTGGGAAATTGGATGTAGGCGGAGCCGTGGGGCAGGGGCTTTTGCGTGTGGTCAAGGATATGGGATTAAAAGAGCCTTACGTGGGGCAGACTGTATTACAGACAGGGGAAATTGCGGAAGACCTTACCTATTATTTTGCCACCTCCGAGCAGGTACCTTCCAGCGTAGGGTTGGGAGTGTTGATGGAAAAGGACAATACCGTGAAACAGGCGGGCGGTTTTATCATTCAGCTGATGCCTTTTACGGAGGAGCAGGTGATTGCTTCGCTGGAACAGAATCTGGCCGAATTTACATCGGTGACGCAGGTGCTGGATGAAGGAAAGTCGCCGGAGGAGATGCTGGGAATGTTGCTAAAAGGTCTGGATTTGGAAATCACAGATACTATGCCGGCACAGTTCTACTGTAACTGTGATAAAAAGAGGGTGGAGAAGGCAATCATCAGTATCGGCAAAAGAGACATTCAGGAGATGATCTCAGATAATAAAAATATTGAGGTCAACTGTCATTTCTGTAATACCTCTTACACATTTTCAGTGGAGGAGCTTAAGGAACTGTTAAAAAAGAGCAGATGAGGAATTGCATATGAGGCATGGATTTGTAAAGGTAGCGGCGGTTACGCCCAAGGTGAAGGTGGCGGACACCATTTATAACAAAGAGCAGATTTGTGCAGGAATAAAAGAGGCTTCCGGGGCGGGCGCGAAAGTGATCGTTTTCCCGGAACTTTGCATAAGCGGCTATACCTGCGGCGATTTGTTTTTGCAGGAGCGCTTGCTTGTGTCCTGCAAGGAGGCGCTTGCCCAGATAGCGGCGTACACCAAGGGGATAGATGCGCTTATTTTTGTGGGTGTTCCCATGGAGCGGGAGGGAAAGCTGTACAATACAGCGGCGGCGATCCATGACGGGGAAGTGCTCTGCTTTATCCCAAAGACCTTTATCCCCTCTTACGGGGAGTTTTATGAGACAAGACATTTTGCGCCGGGCAATAAGGAGGCGGTAATTTTCTCCTTCCAGGGAGAGCAGGTTCCTTTCGGCACCCATATTCTGCTGGAAGCGGAAGGGATGGAGGGTCTGGTGGCAGGATGTGAGATCTGCGAGGATATCTGGGCGCCGGATGCGCCGGGAATTTCCCATGCGCTTGCAGGGGCAACTCTTCTGGTCAACTTATCTGTCTCCAATGAGACGATTGGTAAAGACGCCTACCGGGAAATGTTGGTCAAATCCTCCAGCGGCAAGTTAATTGCAGGATATGTGTATTGCAGCGGCGGAGAAGGAGAATCCACTCAGGATCTGGTCTTCGGCGGTCATGATATTATAGCTGAAAACGGGACTGTGCTTGCCCAGAGCAAGCGCTTTGAGAGTCAGATTGTGTATGGGGATATCGATGTAAGCAGGCTGCGGATGGAGCGCAGAAGGATGAACACTTTTGCCTGTGATACCCGCCGGGGTTATGTGGTGATTCCTTTTTCTATGCAAAAAGAAGAGACCAGTCTTACAAGGACTTTCCCGGCGATGCCTTTTGTGCCTTCTGACATAAATGAGCGGGCAAGACGTTGTGAAGAGATTCTGTCCATTCAGGCGATGGGTTTGAAAAAGCGATATGAACACACCGGATGCCGCAAGGCGGTAATCGGCGTTTCCGGCGGGCTGGATTCCACCCTTGCTCTTTTAGTTACGGTGAGAACCTTCGACCTGCTGAAAATAGAGAGAAAAAATATCATTGCTGTTACCATGCCTTGTTTCGGAACTACGGACAGGACCTATGACAATGCGTGCAGGCTGGCAAAGGCGCTGGGGGCGACGCTGAAAGAGGTGGATATCAAGGAAGCGGTCCTGATTCATTTTAAAGAGATTGGGCAGAGCCCTGAAAAACATGACGTGACCTATGAAAACGGGCAGGCCAGGGAGCGGACACAGGTCCTTATGGATATTGCCAATCAGGAAGGCGGGATGGTGGTCGGCACCGGCGATTTGTCGGAGCTTGCCTTAGGGTGGGCGACTTACAATGGTGATCACATGTCCATGTACGGCGTAAACGCAGGCGTTCCCAAGACCTTGGTGCGCCATCTGGTGCAATATTATGCAGACACCTGTGGGAATGCAGAATTGACACAGCTCCTTACAGACGTGCTGGATACGCCCGTAAGTCCGGAACTGCTTCCCCCTGTGGACGGTGTGATCGCCCAGAAGACGGAAGACTTGGTAGGACCTTATGAACTCCATGATTTTTTCCTGTATTATATGCTCAGGTGCGGATTTGAGCCGTCCAAGATCTTCCGCATTGCGAAACAGTCATTTGCAGGACAGTATGGAGAAGAAGAAATCCTTAAATGGATGAAAGTTTTTTATAAACGGTTTTTTAGCCAGCAATTCAAACGCTCCTGCCTGCCGGACGGACCGAAAGTGGGAAGTGTTGCTTTATCGCCCAGGGGGGACTTGAGAATGCCCTCTGATGCCTGCGTGCGTGTGTGGATGGAGCAGGTGGAAGAACTTTCCACATCCAAGGCATAAATCCCCGTTTCCCATAATACTATAGTAAAAAGAATGTAACGGGGATAGCCTATGAGCTCCAAGACCAAAATTGTTGTACTTCATCTGAAAGAATTAATATATACCGGTATTTTTGCATTACTGGGAATATTATTTATCATTCTCCTGATTATCATGTTCGTGCCCAAGGATAAAAAGGAAAACTCCGCAGTGGAGACCCCTTCCGCTTCTTACGTGCCCGGCATTTACACCACATCCCTGATTTTAAATGATAATGCAGTAGATGTGGAAGTGACGGTGGATGAGACCAACATCAACGATATCCGCATCGTAAACTTAGATGAAGCTGTAACGACGATGTTCCCTCTTCTAGAGCCGTCTTTCGACGATCTTGCAAGCCAGATCATCAAAAGCCAGTCACTTGAGGGCATTACCTATTCAGATGACAACAAATATACTTCCATGGTTTTGCTAAATGCAATCAAGACCTCCTTGGAAAAGGCAGCGCTCCCTACCCCTACAGCCTCCCCTTCTCCTACCTGATAAGTTTTTATGCCTTAAACTATTATTTGGAGAAATGGTAGCTTGAAAACGTAAGGATTGTGAGAGAGACCGTGGATAAGAATATGGTTCAAACGCAAAAGGCAAGGGCGAGGGAAACCTCGCCCGCTTAACATTTTGGCGGTCCAATTTCAGAGTCCTTTCATCATACGTGTGGACATCAGGCAGGTTTCTCTGTTGGTAAAATAGATGATTCGGTTTTTAACGTACTGGTTTGAGAAAATCATTGTTTTTACTGGTATAGCATTCTATAATAAATATATATTTGTTTTGGAAGGAGATATAAAGTTATGAAGGATTTTTTTAAAGGAGCTGTTGTAGCGATAGTAGTTCTGATTGTTTTAGTTGTAATCAATGTAATCTGCAATATAAATGGTCTTACATTAGATCCGGTAACAACAGGTGTATCATCAGGAATTTGTGCTATGTTTATTTATCGCGGATTGACCAAAAACGAAAAAAATAAGGAGTAGCCCTATTGACAAAGAAGTGGAAGGGTTGTTATTATTATACGGAACAAAGGCGTTCTTATCGTAGCCGGCACATGCCGATTGCTGATATAGGAACGCCTTTTGCTATAATGAAAAGAAAGGAAGGGAAAGGATAAATTATGAGGAAACATTATTCAAAAGAAGATATTATGGAACTGGCAGGCGATGAAGATGTGGAATTTATCAGGCTGCAGTTTACAGATATGTTCGGGAGCCTTAAGAATGTAGCGATTACTGCCAGTCAGCTTGAAAAGGCACTGGATAATAAGTGTATGTTTGACGGTTCTTCCATAGAGGGATTTGTGCGGATTGAAGAGTCGGATATGTATCTTTATCCGGATTTGAGCACGCTGGAGATTTTCCCATGGAGACCCCAGCAGGGCAAGGTGGCGAGGCTGATTTGTGATGTGTACCGACCGAATGGAGAACCTTTCGAGGGAGACCCTAGATATATTTTAAAGCGTGCCATTAAGGAAGCGGCAGATATGGGGTATACTTTCGAGGTGGGACCGGAGTGCGAATTTTTCTTGTTCCACACAGATGAAAACGGCATGCCTACTACGCTGACCCACGAGAAGGCAGGATATTTTGATTTGGGACCGCTGGATTTAGGGGAAAATGCAAGAAGAGATATGGTCCTCAATCTGGAGGATATGGGATTTGTGGTCGAGGCGTCTCACCATGAAGTGGCGCCTGCTCAGCATGAGATTGATTTCCAGTATGACGAAGCACTGGCAACCGCCGACAACATCATGACCTTTAAGCTTGCCGTCAAGACGATTGCCAAACGGCATGGACTGCATGCCACTTTTATGCCGAAGCCTAAGTTTGGGGTAAACGGTTCGGGAATGCATATCAATATGTCTTTATCAAAGGATGGAAAAAATATTTTTAATGATTCTTCCGATAAGCTGGGACTCAGCAAAGAAGCATATTATTTCATTGGAGGGATCATCCGCCACATGAAGGGAATGACCGCAGTCACCAATCCCCTTGTAAATTCCTATAAGAGGCTGGTGCCGGGGTATGAAGCACCGGTTTATATTGCTTGGAGCGCAACCAACAGAAGTCCCTTGATCCGTATTCCGGCATCACGGGGAGAGGGGACGAGAATCGAGCTTCGCTGTCCCGATCCGTCTGCAAATCCTTATTTGGCGCTGGCAGTGTGTCTGCGTGCAGGTCTGGATGGAATTGCCAACAAGATAGAGCCCCCGGCAAGTGTGGACTGTAATATTTTTGCCATGACAGAAGAGGAAAAAAGAAATCTCGGCATTGAAGCCATTCCTGGCACGCTGATTGAAGCGGTATATGAACTGGAAAAGGATGGATTCATTCAGGAGGTGCTTGGCAGGCATGTGTCACAGAAGTATATAGAAGCCAAAAAGGCAGAATGGGCAAACTATCGGGCACAGGTTACAGACTGGGAGATCAATCAATATCTGAACCAATTTTGAGCATAGAACATTATAGGAGGAGGTGTGCCAATGACTGGTGTGATTGTAGTCCTCCCCAAAATAGATGATGCAAAAAATATGAAAAATCTGCTGGTCCGGAATGGCATTACGGTAGCAGGCGCCTGCACAACGGGCGCGCAAGCCATTACGCTGGCAGACAATTTGAATGATGGCATTATTCTATGCGGGTATAAACTGACGGATATGCTTTACGCTCAGCTGCATGAGTATCTGCCCCCGGGATTTGAAATGCTGCTCATTGCTTCACCGCACATTATAAACGGAGGCATGGTGGAAAGGGAAATCATATGCCTGTCCATGCCGCTTAAGGTCCATGATCTGATCAATACCATCGATATGATGATTCAGTCCGTGGAACGGCGCAGGCGAAGGCTTAAGGCAAAGCCAAAGGAGAGAAATGCAAAAGAGATGGAGCTGATCAAAGACGCAAAAGAGGTTCTCATGAACCGCAATCACATGACGGAGGAGGAGGCGCATAAGTACATACAAAAATGCAGTATGGACAGCGGTACCAACATGGTGGAGACGGCGCAGATGGTGCTTACCATGATGAAAGGGTAGTGAGGGCAGAGAACAAACCGGGCACAGGAGACAGCATATCACTTCGTTTCAAGTCTACTCTTAAAATCGGATTTCACTAACAGAATGTGTGTAGGTGCTTCAGAAGAAAAAGAATGCAAACGAACCTCAAAGCATCAAATAGCAAAACCAGTTGTGTTAGTCAGCGGCAAAAAGAAATTTTTGTAAATTTCCGTCTATTCCGGATTATGCCGCCTGAGTTGACTACTTTATGGGGTGGCGGATTACTGTGCGTAGTTTTGAAGGTGCGGTTCGGCGGGGGTCGCTTAAGTAGATCTCGTGGTGGAAACGTGTGGCTGAAAAATCGGGGGAATAGCCGTTTGCAGATGCATATTCATCCATTAGTTTGATGGTGGCAGGTTCATTATCATAGCTGCCGATGTGCATGCAATGGACACAGCGTCCTTCATGGCAGGAAAAGAACTCCGCTTTGGAAAAATCGTTTTGCTTCTTTTGGGAAGCTTCGCGCACTGCCCAGTCGAATTCTTCTTTTGTCACAAATTCAGGCAGGCGTATCATGGAGATCCAGTCATAGTTTTCTTTGTGTGCGTAATCGATGGTATCGCTGCCTTCCTGGTGCCATAGTCCTTCCAGGGGCGGGACAACATAGGAAAAATAGCCGTCTATTTTGTGGCTGCCTTTGTAACTCATTTTGATGGTAAAGGCGATTCCATATAACAATTCGATGGACGCTTTGTATGCGCCGTCAGGATCGTTTGGGTCGCCGTGTCCTCTGACAGCGACATAATTCATTGCCGGTATATCTACGATACAGGGTTTTTTAGGCGGCAGGTAAAATTCTTTGTATTCTTTCTTATAATCAAAAGCCATGTGATTTTCCTCCATTCAAAATTTAATTGGCTGGGTTTTGTAATTGCGTCAGTCCAAGAAGTTCACGCTGCTTTTTCTTGCTGAAACCGCCTAATACCAGTTTATAAGAGCGTTCCAGCATATCTTTTAGAAGTTCATCCGGCACTTCCCCGTCCGGTTTTACGGAGTTCCAGTGTATTTTGTTCATGTAGAAGCCCGGAAGGATATCCGGGTATTGGGTTCTCAAAAAATTTCCTTCGGAGGGTTCTAGCTTTAATGTGATATAATAAGGTTCGTCTTTGTCGTTAAGACAGACGGCGGCAAACATTTTTCCGCCGATTTTGTAGCGGATCCAGTTCCAGTCAGATTGCAGGTCTTTTGTTACGCTCGGCATGGAGAGCAGGTATTCATCAATCCAGGGATATTTCATGTTCAGTACTTCCTTTCTCATATTTTTTAAAGAATCAATTCTGCCGCATGCGATTATTTGCTTAAGGCTGGTAGCGTTTCAGGGTCTTGCATAGAGCAAGGCAAAGCTCTTTGCGTATGTCTTCCGGCTCTAAAAGTTCCGCCTGATCGCGGAAGGATAAGAGCCATGTGATCAGACTTTCTTTATTGGTATAGTCTGCATGAAACAGCAGTCTTCCGTCTTTTTGTTCTTCAAAGCATTCCGTCCCAAATTCCTCCACCAGACGCCACTTGCATTCGGGATTGAACAAAGCTTTCACCTGAATGCCGCCGGGAAAAATCTGCTCATTTTTTAAATCTGGCAGGGCGGATGGATTTTTGATAAAGTGCTGGTCTGATAATTGGAGCTTGTCCATGCGATTTAATTTGAACAGGCGGAAATCCTTGCGGCTGTTGCAAAATCCCCATAGGTACCAGCTGGACCAGCGGAAGATCAGATAGTAAGGCTGGGCGGTTCTTTGGGATTCTCCTTGGGGAGAGTAATAGCGGAAGGATAATTCTAAGCAGCTGTCGATGGCGTTCCGGATCAATTCAATTTTGGGTGCCAGTGAGTCTTTGTACCAGGAGGACAGATCGATCAGCACAGATTGATTGCCGGTCATGAAGTCTGATGAGCCGACAGAGAGCTTTTCCATAAGCTGTCCGTAGCGGTTTGTGCCGTTGATACTGTCCAAGCTCCGAAGCCCAGCCAGGATATCCTGCATTTCTGCATTGGTGAGCAGGGTGCGTTCCATTTTGTAATCTTTCATAATGGAAATGCCGCCGTTCATCCCCTGACGCGTCATAATGGGGATTCCTGCCTGGCACAGGTCATCAATATCCCGGTTGATGGTCCGGCGGGAAACTTCAAACCGTTCCGCCAGATAAGGGGCAGTGACCACATCCTTTTGCAGGAGGATGGATAAGATTCCAATCAATCTGTCTATTTTCATAGCTGCAACCTCTTTTTTCATAAGATTAGCACAAGGAACATGACATCAGTGTGTCTTGTTTCCATTATAGCAGGAAAATTGTTTATTTTGTATGGATGAACTTCTGGGTTTGACGCACAAAATAATTTCTGATAAATTATGTTATACAAAAAAAGTTCAGCAAGGAGGAAATGGGTATGAAGGTGTTGATGATTAATGGAAGTCCCAGGGCAAATGGGAATACTTATGTTGCATTGCATGAGATGGAAAAGGTTTTTGCAAAGGAAGGGATAGAAACGGAAGTTTTACATATTGGGAATAAGGATATCCGTGGATGTATCAGCTGTGGGCAGTGTGGTCAGAAAGGGAGATGTGTCTTTGAGGATGCTGTGAATGAGGCGGCAGAGAAATTTGAGGTGTGCGACGGGCTTGTGGTTGGCAGTCCGGTGTATTATGCTTCTGCAAACGCTACGCTTGTCGCCTTTTTGACCAGACTTTTTTATAGTACACATTTTGACAAGACGATGAAGGTGGGGGCAGCCGTCGCAGCAGCAAGACGGGGCGGGCTTACGGCAACTTATGATGAATTGAATAAATTTTTTGGGATTTGCGGGATGCCTATAGCCTCCGGTCAATATTGGAACGGAATTCACGGCGCTGCGCCCGGTGAAGCTGGTCAGGATGTGGAAGGTCTGCAGATGATGCGTACGCTTGCACAGAATATGGTATTTTTGATGAAGAGTATTGCGCTTGGGAAAGAGAAGTATGGCGTGCCGGTGAAGGAGCCGTTTTCACGGATGAATTTTATTCGATAGTTGGAAAATGAGGGGGAGTCAGATGGATCTATATGGTTTCTGGGATGCAGTTCTTAGGCAGGATGCAGGAAGGCTGCGGGAATATTTTTGTAAAGATGCGTATGTGAACTGGCATTGCACGAATGAGCATTTTAATGTTGAAGAATATATAAGGGCAAACTGTGAATATCCGGGCGAATGGGATGGAAAGATTGAAAGGATAGAAAAAGCGGGAAATTTGTGGACCGTGGTAGTTCATGTGTATGCACGGGATAAAACGATGTCCTTTCATGTGGTCTCATTTATGAAAATAGAAGGGAAGAAAATCAGTTCCCTTGACGAATATTGGGGAGATGATGGAGCGGCGCCTTCGTGGAGGCTGGATAAAAAAATAGGGACGGCAATTCTATAACACAGACTTTTTGATGATGCCGAGTCCTAACGGATAAGGTCCTGTGTGCACGCCGATGGTAGCTCCAATCTGATAGATGGGAAGCTCTTGCAGACCATAGTTTTCTCCCAGTACTTTAAGTACCATGTCGCGGTAGGATATGGCTTCTTCGTAGTCATAGCCAAAACCTACGGCGATGCTGAAATGGTCAATGGATTCACCCTGCTCGTTAAGATAGTTTAAAATCAGGTCGATGGTCTTTTCCATGGATTTTTTACGGCTTCTGGCAATGCCGGAGGGGAATATTTCGCCCTGCTTTAAGGTGATGATTGGGCGGATGCCTAAGACGCTTCCGGCAATTCCTGCTACCTTGCCGATTCTGCCGCCGTGCTGTAGATATTCCATGTTTCCTACGGTAAAGAAGATGCGTCCCGTGGACTTGATCTCTTCCATCCGGTCGATGGTCTCTTGGTATTCTGCGCCGCTTTCCTGCATGCGCACTGCTTCTAATACATAAAGACCCTGCAGCACGGTATTGACTGTGGCGTCGATTACCGTAATCTGTGCGTCAGGGTAAGTTTCTGACATCATATTTTTGGCGTTGACGGCGGACTGCATGGAACCGCTGAATTTGGTGGTGATGCAGATACAGATGATAGGTATATTCTGTTTGACAAAGGGAAGAAAAGCGTCCGCATAATCCTGAACGGAGGGCATGGAGGACTTAGGATATACTTTAGATTCATCCACCATTCTCTGATAAAAATCGCGGATTCCGATTTCTTCTATCTCCTTCTGATAATGTTCGTCATCAAAAGAGACGTAAAAGGGTACGACCGTTACGTCTTTTTCTTTTGTCAATTGGGGCGGCAGATCGCAGGAGCCGTCGGTGATGATATGAAATTTCTTGTCCATATATTCTGTAACATCCTTCCGCTATATTTCTTCGTGAAGTAAATTGCTCAAATTAAAATTCTTATTTTCAACAATACATTACCACTTCTGGTAGAATTTATCAATATGAAATATAGTTTTAAAAACTAAATATATTTTAAAAAACTAATTATGGAATATTTAGAAGTTCTTAAGAAATATAGGCGGCGTTTGTTTAGGTTTTTGAGGTATTCTCTTTTTGTAATCCGTTATATATGGCAGACGGGGAGCCAGCCAGGCTGAACTGTAATTTAAATCAGGAAGGATGTGCGGAATATGACGATGGAATTGATTATGCAGTATTTTGCGAGGTATGGCGGTATTGCCATTTTTGTGATTGTGCTTCTGGAGTATTTGAATCTGCCGGGATTTCCGGCGGGAGTCATCATGCCTCTTGCAGGACTGTGGGCGGCAAGGGGGAATATCAGGTTTCTTCCGGCGCTTGCAATCACGGTGGCAGCAGGTCTTACGGGAAGTATGATTTTGTATTATTTAGGATATAAGGGCGGAGAGTTGTTTTTACAGAAATATCTGAACAAATTTCCTAAGCAGAGACCGGCAATAGAAAAGAAGTTAGCCTGGATTCGTGATAAAGGGAGTGTAGGCATTTTTATAAGTAAGCTGGTTCCCATGGTAAGGACGTTAGTTTCCATACCGGCAGGGGTCTCAAAGATGAATCTGGTGCAGTATACAATAAGTTCCACGCTTGGAATTTTTGTTTGGAATTTGTTTTTTGTGGGAGCGGGATATTATCTCGGCGACGCGGTTTTAAGTTATCTGGCATAAGGAGGGCGGCAGGATGAAGATTGCAATGATGACAAATAATTATAAACCCTTTGTGGCAGGAGTGCCGATCTCCATAGAAAGACTGACGGACAGTTTAAGAAGTTTAGGGCATGAGGTGGTGGTCTTTGCTCCCAGCTATGACGACCAGGAAGAAGAGGCGGATGTGGTAAGATATAAAGCTCTGATACGCGGAGTGACAGGCGGATTTTCCGTGCCCAATAGTCTGGATTTTGAGATAGAGCGTAAGTTTAAGGAAGGAAATTTCGATATCATCCATGTGCACCATCCCATGATGATCGGACACACGGCAAGATATCTTTCATGGAAGTATCATGTGCCTATGGTATTTACCTATCATACCAGGTATGAGCAATATCTGCATTACATTGGGCTTTCAAAGCTGCAGGGAGTGATGCCGGCATATATCAGAAGCTACACAAAGCACTGTGACATGGTCATTGCACCAACGCCGCTTATGAAGAAATATCTGGAGAAAGTACAACCAGAGGCGGATATCAGGGTGCTTCCCACAGGGCTTTCAAAGGACAATTTTATGCCGGAAGAGGAGAAAGCATTGTGCCTTCGCAAGACGCTGGCAGGCGGAAAAAGGTATTTGTTCTGCACAGTGGCAAGGCTTGCAAAGGAAAAAAACTTGGTTTTTTTGCTTAATAGCATGAAAATGTTAAAAGATTCATGGGGAAGTGACTTCCGGTTAGTCTTAATTGGTGAGGGACCGCAGCGGCCAGAACTTGAGAAAAGAGCCGATAAACTGGGAATCAGGGATGAAGTGTGTTTTGCTGGGAAGATACCAAATCAGGAGATTAAAAATTATTGCCACGCATCAGATTTATTTTTGTTTCCTTCTTTATCAGAGACACAGGGGATCGTATTGCTCGAGTCAATGGCAGCAGGCACGCCGGTTCTTGCTCTTCGTGCCACAGGAACCCAGGATGTGGTCCTAAACGGGGAAAACGGATATATGACGGATATGTCAGAGAAGGAGTTTGCCAGTAAACTGATAGATATTTTTGAAAAAAAGGAAATTGACCTGCTCCGTCAAGGAGCGCTTGAGACAGCCCGATGCTATAGCAGCGTACAGATTGCCAAGGAGGCAGTGCTCTTCTATGCACAGGCGGTTTACAATAGAAAGGAAAAACAGCAGCAAAAACATGGAAATGGGAATAGAAAGAAAGATATGGTATACTTGGGATGATACAAACTGATTGATAAAATTCTGAAGGGGGAGCACCATGGAAGCATACCATATCTTAATTGTGGAAGACGACAAAGAAATCAGAGAGGGAATTGAAATTTATTTAAAAAACCAGGGATATATTGTGTATCAGGCAGCAGACGGTGTAGAAGGACTTGAAAAAATCAAACAGGAGGAAATCCATTTGGCAATCGTGGATGTGATGATGCCCCGGATGGACGGAATCACCATGATGATGAAGGTCAGGGAGCAAGGCTATGAGTTCCCGGTCATCATGCTCTCGGCAAAGTCGGAGGAAGTGGATAAAATCATGGGGTTGAATATGGGGGCAGACGATTATGTGACCAAGCCCTTTACCACCATGGAGCTGCTTGCCAGAGTCAATTCCCATCTGCGCCGATACGCAAAGTTTCTGGAAGCAGTGGGAGACAAAAAGCAGGATGACAAGGTCTATGTAATCGGCGGGCTGGAACTGAACGAGGAGACGGTGGAGTGCAGCGTGGACGGAAAACCGGTGAAGCTGACGCCGCTGGAGTTCAAGATTCTTCTTCTGTTGATGAAAAATCCGGGCAGGGTGTACAGTGCAGAGGAAATTTATGAGAGAGTCTGGAATGAGCAGGCAATCAATACAGATACCATTATGGTACATGTGAGAAAAATAAGAGAAAAAATAGAAATCAATCCGAAGGAACCAAAATACTTAAAGGTGGTGTGGGGTGTTGGATACAAAATCGAAAAGCAGTAAAAAATTCAGTTTCCTTATGGCAGGCGCCATGGTAGCGCTTTCAGTGGCAATATTCATGTCATTTTATCCTGTGCTGAAAAAGCAGGCGATGAATTACTATACAGGGGAGTTAAGGAGCGACCAGCTTTTAAAGCAGTTTTATCAGAGCAATCTGATTCTATACAAAAGTATGCTGGATAAGACACAGCAGGAGGAGATTCCTTATTCAGAATTGTATCTGGTGATAGAGGAAAGGGAATTGCTGCCGGAGGAGATGGAATCCGCCCAAGAATTTGAGATAGACAAAACGGCAAAAGAACTGAAGGAAGAACTGGTGCAGTATTTTGATGCCTATATGGATGGCACGAAAGATAAAATTATGGAGGGAATTGCCAAAAGTGCGGATTACTGCGTGATTGACCATAGCACAGGTGAAATCATGAAGAACACAGGCAGGAGCATTGAAGCGCTGTACACGGATAAGAAATTTAGGGGAGAAGACGCCCCTTATGTGTATTATGCCATGATGACATATGACAGTGCAGGGAATCTTTCAGATGTGTCGGTGCGGGACGAAAGACCGGATGAACTTTTAAAGAGCCTCCAGAGCTTTATGGCAAGAGAATGGCTTAAGGGTGATTTTAACAGATTCTTGAGCGGTGCACTGTATTATCAAACCACATTCAATTTCTACGATGATAAGGCGCAGGTGTCCTTCCGTGTGACAGACAGACCCAAAGATATGACCTTCATCTATGCATTGACCAAGGAGCAGAAGGATGCGCTGTGCCTGTCTGTGGGCGGAAGTGCAAATAGGGTTATGGCAGGATATGAGTGGGAACTGGAGAGTGCATATGAGCGTGCGGGCACGGTTTATATTTTAAATTGTATTTTAATCGTGCTTGCTATTGCGGCTTTGCTATTAACTCGGTCAAAAAGATATTGCTTGCATAAGTTAAAGGGGGTTTCCCTCCACCTTGAAGTCAGTCTGTTTTCCATGATGTGCATGTTTTTTGGCTTTTGTTACGTCATAGTGAGGCTGGTGGGGTATACCAATAATGGAATTTTTGATGAGATGTACGGCAAGTATCTGGAGTTTTTGCCATATGGGGTCTATCCAGTGCTGACAGGTGTGATCAATGTAACCGTATTAGCGCTGTATTTCGGCGCATGGTATTACTTTGCCACATCCTTAGGAGAACTATTTGACTTAGGATTGGGCGGATTCTTGAAGGAACGGAGTATCATTGTGAAGCTTGCCCGCTGGTTTATGGACGGATGCAGGAATCGGAAAGAGCGGTTTAAGGAAGAAATTCTCCACGTGGACTTAGGGGCAAGCGCGGAAAAGACCATCAGGAAACTTGTTTTTTGGAATTTTATATTCCTTGCGGTGACGTGTTTTATGTGGATGTTCGGATGGATGGCGCTGATACTTTACACGATTGTACTTTATTTTGCCTTGAAAAAGTATGTGCAGAAGATACAGGAGCAGTATCAAAAACTTTTCCAGGCGACCAGATCTATCGCGGAGGGAAATCTGCAGACACAGTTCGATGATGACTGGGGAATCTTTGAATCTTACAAGGAAGAACTTTCTAAAATACAGGACGGCTTTAAGACGGCGGTGGAGGAAGAGGTAAAAAGTCAGAAAATGAAGACAGAACTTCTTACCAATGTGTCCCATGATTTGAAAACCCCCCTTACGGCAATCACGACTTATATAGAATTGCTGGAATCAGAGAACATTACGCAGGGGCAGCGGGAAGAGTATCTTGGTGTGCTTAAAAAGAAGTCAGAGCGGCTAAAGCATCTGATTGAAGATTTATTTGAGGTGAGCAAGGCAAGCAGCGGCAACATCACTTTTCATCCTGTGGATGTGGATATCTGTCATCTGATGCGTCAAGTCTATCTGGAATATGAGGACCGGGTTGAAGATGCAGGACTGATTTTCCGATTTTGCGTGCCGGAGGAGAAAGTGATCCTGCTGCTCGATCCGCAGAAAACATATCGGATTTTTGAGAATCTATACACGAACATCATCAAATATGCGATGCCAAACACCAGAGTCTATGTCAACGCTCAGAAGACGGAAAACGGCATTTTCATTGAACTTAAGAACATGTCAGCATCGGAGCTGAATATACCGGCAGAAAACCTGACAGAACGGTTCGTGCGTGGTGACAGCTCGAGGAATACCGAAGGCAGCGGATTAGGGCTTGCCATTGCCACCAGCTTTGTTGAACTTCAGGGAGGTAAGATGAAGGTGGAGATTGATGGGGATTTATTTAAAGTTAAGATTACGTGGTAAAAAAGATAGCGCCAGCTGCCGTGTGTTCCTCCGGGATATTCATAAAAGTGAACCGAGACACCGGCAATACGGTCTGGCCGTACTCTTCCCAGAACTGGCACTGTCTATATTATACGATAATTTTTTGTGCTGTCCAGCGGAATTCTGGATTACATTTCGGATGAGCGGTTGAGCTGCTCACGTAAAGAAGCAATTTCATCAGTTAGTTCTTTAATAGTGGTGTTTTGGTTTTCAATAGTGGTGTTTTGGTTTTCAATAGTGGTGTTTTGGTTTTCAATAGTGGTGTTTTGATTTTCGATAGTGGTGTTTTGGTTCTCAATAGTCATATTTTGCTTTTTAATAGTAGCGTTTTTGCTTTCGATATCAGCATTTTGCTTTTCAATAGTAGCATTTTTGTTTACAATATCAGCATTCAGACTCTCTATTTTGCTTTTGTTTGCATCCAGCATACTTTGGACAGACCGCTGCCTGCGGTAGAAATCTTCTCTTGCTTCGCATTGGAGACGAATGCTTTCCTCCTGGCTGAGCTGATAGATAGTGGAACAGGCTTCATTGATGAATTCATCTTGTTTTGCAATCATTTTTAATTCCTCCCATGTGGCTGCTTTGAAAAGGGATGCCCAATCGTCCAGATGTGACTGTTGGTCTTCTTCAGTGGCTAAATCTATACAAGTTAAGTTTAACACATAAAGACGCATTTTGTCACTATATATTGTATAGTTTTTGACATTCATAAATTGATAGGAAGAGTAGAATTCGGGATATTCGGGAAAAAGCGTGAAATCAAGAATGCTTGACAAAAGTCCGAAAACAGACTATAATACAAAAAGTCTGTTTTCGGACTTTTTCAAGATATAAAGGAAGAAAGCAAAATATGAGGGATAGAAGTTATTTGGAGGTATGATATGAAAAAAAGAGGGGCAAGAGACTGTCTGGCAGAATATAACGGCATTATCAAGGAAAATGATGATATATACCGTAACCTGGCAAGAGCATTGGGTTTGTCGGAATGCAGTTTCTGGATTTTATATGTGCTGCGGACTAATGATACAGCACTTGCTCAAAGCGAGGTGTGCGCATCTATGTACCAGCCTAAGCAGACTGTTAATTCCGCATTAAAGAAAATGGAATCAGAAGGGTACCTTAAACTGGAGAAGGGAAAGGATCATAGAAGTAAACAGATTTCTCTTACGGAAGGCGGAATCCGTCTTTGCCAAAGAACGGTTGACAGGGTCATTGAGAGTGAACGTGGAGCATTAGAGGGTATGACGGCACAGGAGCAGGAAATGTTCTTATCACTTTTTCATAAATACATAGATCTGTTGAGGCTGGCGATGCGCGATATTTCACGGAAGGAATGAGGTAAAAGAGGTTAAAACAAGGTTATGAGCATACAATTATCGGAACATTTTACTTATAAAAAACTGATTCGCTTTTGTCTGCCGACGATTGCAATGATGCTGTGCACATCCCTTTATGGAATTGTTGATGGTTATTTCGTTTCAAATTATGTTGGAAAGACGGCTTTTGCGGCTGTCAATCTGATTATGCCCTTTCTTATGATTTTGGCTTGTTTTGGATTCATGATCGGAACAGGAGGAAGTGCGCTGGTTGGAAAGACGCTGGGGGAAGGGGCAAAAGAACGCGCCAACCGTTACTTTACGATGATGGTGTATCTAACGCTTATTTTGGGAGTCGTTCTGACATTGATTGGTTTTCTCTTTATGCGTCCTATTTCTTATATGCTGGGAGCTACGGATGCCATGATAGAGGACTGTGTAGTGTACGGTAAGATTATGAATGCCTTCAATATTGCATTTATGCTTCAATTTTTATTCCAGAGCTTTTTCGTCACAGCAGAGAAGCCAATGCTTGGATTTATGGCGACGGTTGTGGCAGGGATTACGAACATGGCGCTGGATGCCTTATTTATAGCCGTCTTTCATTGGGGCGTGGCAGGGGCAGCATGGGCATCTGTGATCGGACAATGTATCGGAGGCGTTCTGCCGCTTATTTATTTCCTGCGCCCGAATAGCAGTCTGCTGCAGCTTAAGAAAACAGGACTGGAAGTGTCGGTCCTTTTGAAAGCCTGCCTAAATGGCTCGTCCGAACTGATGACCAATATATCCACATCCATTGTGGGGATGCTGTATAATTTTCAGTTGATCAAGTATGCAGGAGAAAACGGGATTGCGGCTTACGGTGTGGTCATGTATACGCAGATGATCTTTGCCGCTGTTTTTCTTGGATATACCATTGGAACCGGACCGATCATCAGTTATCACTATGGGGCTGGAAATCATAGTGAGCTGAATAATATGTTAAAGAAGAGTCTGTTGATTATGTTTGGAAGCGGTACGGTCATGCTCCTTATGGCAAGAGGGCTTGCGCCGGCGCTTTCAGGATTTTTCGTAGGATATGATGCGGAGCTGCTTTCAATGACTTGTAATGCCCTTGCAATCTATGCTTTTTCCTTTGTGCTGTATGGCATCAATGTGTTTGCCTCCTCCTTTTTTACTGCACTTAACGACGGAGGAGCATCTGCGGCGATTGCTTTTTTGCGCACACTGTTGTTTCAGACCCTTGCAGTGCTGGTTTTGCCGATTGCATTCGGGCTTGACGGTATCTGGTGGGCGATTACCGTTGCAGAAGCGTTTGCACTGGTGATTTCATCCATCTTTTTGTTTGTTAAGAGAAAAAAATACCATTACCTATAATGTACACTCCAGCTGACGGTCGAAGGGCTCATCTTCGACATGCTTTTGGTGAATAAACGCTGCATCCACACATCCTATTTTTTTATAAAATGCCTGGCTCTCTACGGCGGAATGGGCAGAGATATATAGTTTTGCGGCACCTTGCGTCTTCGCCCATTCCTTTGCTGCCTGGAAAAGGGCGGCTCCAATTCCCTTGCCGCGCAAATCTTCTGAGACATGGATGCTGGATAAGTCAAGATAGTTTTGTGTATTTCCGAATAACCCGGATTCCACAGAGACAAAGCCTTTCAGCATGCCATGCCAGAAGGCGGCGTATACGAAGCCTCCGGCGGCAAGGGTGTTTTTTAGGCAGGAAATCAGTATTTCATATTCCTTTTCGCCCCAATCATCGATAAAAGGGGCATCTTTGATTATCCATTCTGCATTTTCCCTCCGCCAGCACTTGGTAACGATTTGATGGCGGATAAAATCGCTGAATAGTTCCCGGGTTATTTCATCTATGCACAAAGTTCTGTATTGAATCATAAAGCGCTCCTTTGCAGCTGCGCTGAATCTGATGCTTTAGCTTTTGCCGGGCGAAGCGCAGCGGATCTGACAAAGCTTGTGTTTATAGATTTTCATATATCTTAATAGATGCGTTTGTGTAGAGCAGCGGATTTTCCGGTGCAATTCCTGTAGTGAGGTAGTTGAATAAAAGCTTGATTGGTTTGGAGCCTTGTTGAAAAGGCTGCTGACATATCGTAGCAGATATGACTCCCTGACGTATTAATTCCTTGACAGGCTTATTCACATCAAAACAAATAATTTTCATGTCTTTTTCACGCTTTAAGTCCAGAACCGCCTGACACCCTGCATGTACGCCGGCAGCGGTGAAACATAAAGCGTTCAGATCAGGATATTTTTCAAGAAGCTGGCAGGTAACATGATAACTTCTAAGTTCATCGTCATGATTTTCTACAATTTCAAGGAGCTCTATGTGAGGGTAGCGCTCCGAAATTGTATTTAAAAATCCGTCGATGCGTTCGGTGTGGCAAAATACCATAGAAGAACCAGTGACAATGCCAGCCTTAGTTGATCCGCCTGTAATCAGCCCCATAAATCCTCCAGCAACACAACCGCTTTCATAATAGTTGCTCCCAACATAAAATAGTCTTTTTGAATTTTGAATATCTGTATTCGTGGTAGCAGTGGGAATTCCCATTTCAAATAATTCATCAATTTTACGGGCTATTTTGGGGGTATTGCAGGGAGCGATAATCAGACCGTTGATACCGTCTTTTACAAACTCGTCAATGATATCAATCTGCTCCTGGTCATCAAAGGACGATTGCCTTACAAGAATGCGGCAGCCATATCCTGACAGGTTACGCTGCTGGTAGGTAACACCATCCATAACATCATTCCAGAAAAGGTTGTTACTATTTGCACCAAGAAGTAAGATTCCGATTGTAATTTTCTTTTTTTGGGCAGCTAATGCCATACCCGCTTTATTTGGCTGGTAGTTCAATTCACGTGCAATTTCACGGACACGTTGTTCTGTTTCAGGTTTTACAGCACCGCGGTGGTTGAGAACACGGTCAACAGTTCCCCTGGATACGCCTGCCAAAGCAGCAATTTCTTTTGATGTAATCATATAATACTTCCTACACTTTCTGCATTTATTCCCGCGGGGCAACAAGCCAAGTAGACGTGCAATAGAGAGGCGAAGCATCTCATAGATATTTGGCGGCTCAATTTGTTTCACGTCCTATATTTATTAAAATAGCATGAAAATGTGTAATAGTCAAACAGATAAGGGCACGTGCACATACAAAAAATATTCATGATAAAAACCGCATAAATATTTGAAATAGACATTTTGACCAAAAAATAATTCATTTACTCTCTATGCCATGTGAAAAAACACTATAAAAAATATACTTACATTTACAGAAATATATAAATATTGTATTATCCTTTTTATAAAAAATGTGCACGTGAACGCGCGGAATAAAGAAGAATGAGGAGTGTTGTGAGTGGGTAATGGAAAACAGTTGCTTGAAATGAAGCATATATGCAAAGCATTTCCTGGAGTGGTTGCGCTAAACGATGTTTCTTTTGATTTGCATGAGGGAGAAGTACATGCATTAATGGGGGAAAATGGTGCTGGCAAATCTACATTGATGAAAATCTTAACAGGAACCTATAAACAGGATTCAGGTGATATCGTATATAAAGGCGAAATCCTTGAAAAAAGAGATGAGAAATTCATGCTTTCCATGGGGGTAGCAATTATCCATCAGGAATTGTCATATGTTCCGCATTTAACGATTGCGGAGAACCTATTTCTTGGAAGGGAAATTGTTCATCATGGAGTCTTACATCAAAAGGAAATGAATGAGAAGGCGGCACAGTGGCTGGCAAATGTAGGGGTGGATTTAAATCCGAAGAGGCTTATGAAGAGCCTGATGGTATCAGAACAGCAGATGGTGGAAATTGCAAAGGCAATATCGTACGATGCCAATATTATTGTTATGGATGAGCCGACCTCGGCAATCACAGACAGGGAAGTAGAGAACCTTTTTAAAGTAATTGCAGATTTGAAAGCAAAGGGGGTCGGCATCATTTACATATCCCATAAAATGGATGAAATTTTGAGGATCAGCGACAGAGTTACGGTATTCCGTGATGGATGTCTGGTGGATACGTTTCAGTCAGATGAAGTAGACATCGATCAGATCATTATCGCAATGGTAGGACGCAAATTGACAGATGTTTTTCCGAAAAGGAGCGTGGAGCCTGGAGAAGAGATGCTGCGGATTGATGGACTGACAAGAAAAGGGGTTTTTGAAGATGTATCTTTTGCGGTACGGCGGGGAGAAGTGCTGGGGGTTGCGGGACTGATGGGCGCCGGAAGAACGGAAGTTATGCGATGTGTCTGTGGATTAGATAAATATGACAAGGGGGAGATTTATGTAAATGGTAAAGAAGCGAGGATTCGGACACCTAAGGACGCAATTACGAACGGGATTGGACTGATTAATGAGGACCGAAAAGGGGTCGGGCTGGTTCTGCCTTTATCTGTTAAGCATAATCTGACCCTCTCAAATTTAAATAAATATTTTAAAACTCCGCTGTTGGTTAACAGGAAAGAGAATGAACTTGCTGATAAAGAGATTAAGGAATTACATATTAAGACACCAGGGAGAAATTATCCGGTGCGCAATCTTTCAGGCGGCAATCAACAAAAGGTTGTTTTGGGAAAAGTCATGCTGGATGAATCGGAAATATTGATTATGGACGAACCTACGAGAGGAATTGATGTGGGGGCTAAGGTGGAGATTTATCAGTTGATAAATGATTTTGTCAAAAATGGGAAAGCGGTCATCGTGATTTCTTCGGAAATGCCGGAACTGATTGGTCTCTCAGATCGGATCGTAATCATGCACGAAGGAAAACTTGTTGGAAAAATCGATCAAAAGCAGGATATAACCCAAGAGAAAATCATGGAATATGTTATGAAACAATAGAAGAACAGAGAGGTGGAAAAATAATGAATAAGAACAATTTCTCAAAGGCAGGTGCAGGAGAAACAATGAAAATTATTTTTCGGAAATATGCGATTGTATTTGCACTGATTATCTTAATAGCAGTACTTTCCGTCATTTCAGACAGATTTTTTACATTCACAAATTTTATAACGATTTTGACGCAAACTTCAATTAATGCCATATTGGCAATCGGCGTTACTTTTGTAATATTGACAGGTGGAATTGATTTATCTGTCGGTTCCATGCTGGCGGTGTCAGGGGTAGCGTTTGCAATGATTGCAAAAGTGGATGCTAATGGGGAAGCATTATTCCCGCCCGCTTTGGCTGTCCTTGCAGGAATCTTTACTGGATTGCTGTTCGGTCTGCTGAATGGACTGATTGTTGCAAAGGCAAAAGTGGCTCCTTTTATCGTGACTTTAGGAACCATGACCATTTCCAGGGGGATAGCACTTATCGTAGCAGATGGACGTCCTGTTTCGGGAATGTCTTCTGTATTTAAAAGCTTTGGGAGCGGCAGTATTGGAGGCATTCCATATCTTGTAATAATCATGATCATGGTATCTGTGATAGCCATATTCCTATTAGGGAAAACAAAGTTTGGCAGATATATTTATGCAGTAGGAGGAAATGAAGAGGCTGCCAGGGCCTCCGGGATACCTGCATCGAATGTAAAAATGATGGTATACATAATTTGTGGTTTTATGGCAGGTTTATCGGGGATTATGCAGGCTTGCCGTGTCGTGGTCGGGCAGCCGAATGCAGGCGAGGGTTATGAATTACAAGCGATTTCAGCAGTTGTGATTGGCGGCACTGCACTTTCCGGCGGAATCGGAAAAATGTGGGGAACAATTGTAGGCGCATTTATTATTGGTGTCTTAGGCAATGGTCTTGACCTTTTAGGCGTGTCTTCGTACTGGCAAAAAGTAATCAGCGGAATTATCATCATAGCCGCAGTGCTGCTGGATCGTGCAGATAAGAAATAATGGTATCGTTATAAGATTACAGGATGATTGGTTCTGTAATTTTAAATAAAAAACATAGGAGGAAAAGTAAATGAAAAAATTATTAGCAGCGATGGTGGTAGGGGCAACAGTAGCAATGTTTGCCGGCTGCGGGCAGAAAGCGGAAGAAACGCCGGCTCCGGCTGAAACGACAGCGCAGGAAACTGTGGAAGCGCCATCAGAGGCAGCGCAGGAGGAGACAAAGGAAGAGGAAACGACAGAGGGAATGACCTTTGGTTATCTTATCTGCAATGAACGGACGGCATTCATGCTGGATCTTATTCAGGGGACCCAAGATAAGTGCGATGAGCTTGGAATTAAACTTATTGTGAATGATTCTGACATGGATCCGGCAAAGCAGATTTCCCAGGCAGAAAGCATGATCAGCCAGCAGGTTGATGCAATTATCGTGACGGCGGCTGACGCGGAAGCATGTGTTCCCATTATTGAAAAATGTAATGCGGCAAACATTCCGGTAGTTGGTGTATGCAATACTTTTAGCGGGGATCTGCAGCCCGACGGATTTGTGGGATCCAATGACAATCAGTCAGCAGAACTGGCAGTGTCAGCTTTGTGCGAGGCATTAGGCGGCGAAGGGAAAATCGGTATGATTAGTGGTGTTGCAGGTCAATCGTCGGAAGTGATTCGTGGGGAAGCGACCAAAAGGCTTCTTTCTGAAAAATATCCTGATGTTGAATTAGTGGTAGAAGATACCGGAAGCTGGACTAGGGATGGCGCCATGACATTGACGGAGAACTGGATTCAGAAATATGGAGAAGAAGGTTTAGATGCAATATTCTGCCAAAATGACGAGATGGCAATTGGAACTTGCAATGCATTGGAAAATGCAGGGCTGACAGGGAAAATTTTGGTATCAGGCATTGATTTGATCCCGGAATCAAAGGAGTATCTTGAAAGCGGCAAAATGTATGCAGATGTTTTCCAGGATGGCTACGGACAGGGATTTAAGGCGGTGGAAGTGGCTTTTGGGCTGGTAAATGGGGAAGATGTAGGTGGTGAGACATGGATTCCATTTGAATTGGTCACAAAGGAGAATATGGCGGATTATTTTGAGTAAAGCGGTATAGAAGATGGTATTTTGATTGATAGGAAGGAGCATAGGATGAGTAAAGAAAAGTTGAATACACAATGGCCGGATTGGAAATTGGATGGTGAATATATAGAAAGCTGTAGCTGTGACGTAAGCTGCCCATGTCTTGTAAGTGCGCAGGCGCATAATACAATACTGCCAGATTATCTTCCTTGTGATGTAATACTGAGTTTTATTATTGATAAAGGTCACTTTGAAGATGTGGTATTAGACGGATGTAAATTTGTGGTAGCGTTTTCCACACCTCGGGAGATGTGCCTGAAAAACTGGACGACTGCTTACTATATTGATGCAAAGACAGCAGAGCAGCAAGCGGCGCTTACCAAAATTGTAACAGGCCAAGTAGGCGGTCCGACTGCTGGGATGGCAGATCACACCGAGGAAAATTATGGGGTCAAATTAGTAGATATCAGCTATGAACGTCCGGATATATATGGAAGAGAAGCTGAAATACCGGGTATCATGAAAGTTAAGATTAAGGCGAAGATAGGGCAGCATGATAATATGCCGATTGTTTATGAAAATGCCAGTGATATTGCGTATGTTGTTACACAGTCCTATGGCACAGATGTAAGGTACAACGACAATATGAAGGTGATGAACAATACGGGACGCAATGCCTTTTATGGACGTTATGTGTGGGTTCCTGATTCTCCGATTGGTATAAAATATGATCGGTATGAAAAATAGAACGGGAAACATATAAAAAAATGGATGCTGCTATGCTGAACCAATGCTTGGCATAGCAGTGTTTATTTAATAGGAGCTGATAAACTATGAAAAAAATAATGACAGCAGGAATTATCCTTTCCGTTCTTGGCATTTTCCTTGCACTTGTACCGTGGTATATTTTGCCGGTATGTGATACGATGGTTGAATTATCAAATGGAAAGACCGCACCGATGGGATGCCATTACATGGGGGTGGTTGTTACAATGGGAGGTCTATTGACTGCGTTTACCGGAATTTTTATGGCTTTGATGCACAGCGCTGCTGCAGCAGTAGTATTAGGAATACAGTCTGTGGTGGATTCTCTGGCTACTGTCATAGTGTCAGTCGGTGTTATTGGTACATGTAAAAATGCAAAAATGCCATGCCGCATGGGAACACGGCCCGCTGTCCTTCTGCTATGTGTATTGATTATAATCGTTGGTACCGCAGGGGTATTTAGGGGATTAAAAGAAAAAAGGAAAGGGAGCTGAGTATGGGCGCAAAACGTTTGCATGTTTTACGGTTAGCTTTTTTAAATATAGTCCATAGACCAGTGCGGGCAATAGGGCTTATCGTGATTGTCGCTGTTTTTGCCTTTGTTATTTTTGCCGGGAATATGCTGAATGCCAGTTTAAAGACCGGAATAGATCATATGGCAGACCGGCTTGGGGCAGACTTGATGGTAGTCCCGGAGGGTGCAGATAAAAATTTAGAAAACTCATTACTGCGCAGTGAACCAAGTACATTCTATATGGAAGATAACATTGTGGGCAGCCTTGCGGAGATGGAGGATGTTGAAAAGGCATCTTATCAGCTTTTTATAGCGTCGCTCGACGCAGCATGCTGTACGGAACCTGTTCAACTCATCGGTTATGATCCTGAAACGGATTTTATCATAAAGCCTTGGATGATGAACAGTATGACGGGAGAACTTTCATTTGGGGATGTTGTTGTGGGGAATCTTGTGCTGGCAGAGCCGGGTGACGAGGTTATTTTTTATGGGCAGCCTTTTCATGTGGCAGCTAAATTGGATAAGACTGGAATGGGATTTGATTCCTCCATTTTTATGACGGCAGATACAGCACAACATATGATCGACTTATCTGGCGAACGGGCTGTGCATCCGGCAGGTGATTCAAAAGGGTTGATTTCCGCTGTCTTTTTAAAGGTTAAAAATGATACGGATTTGCATCAGACAGCAGATCGGATTACCCAAAGCTGTCATAACGTAGAAGTAGTGATATCGGATGAGTTTATGAGCAATATTTCAGACAAGCTCAATAAAACAAGTGGAATTACCTTTGTGGTGACTATTTTCTTGTGGATTGCGGCTATTTTGGTTTTGCTATTTGTTTTTTCAATTTCTTTTCACGAGCGTAAAAGGGAATTTGCCCTATTGGCTGTTCTGGGCGCTGACCGGAAGAAAATTGCTGGTGTCATTATGTGTGAATCATTGATGATCGCGGCAGCGGGTACAATCTGCGGAATCTTTATTACAGGCTTGATTTTGTTCCCGTTTCAAACATTGATATCCGTTTCTATGGAACTTCCTTATTTGATACCAGACTTTGTGACAATCATAAAGAATCTGTTTGTGAGCGTGGCAATTTCAATCAGTATGGGACCCATTGCCTGCTTTTACTCAGCCATGCGCATGAGTAAAATAGATACCTATTTTATTTTGAGGGAGAATGAATAATGTTATTGCAATGTATACAGGTAACGAGGCGATATGAACGAAAAGGGAAGGTTTTGTGTACGGCTGTAAAGGATGCAGGCTTTGATGTTAACAAGGATGATTTTATAAGTATTATAGGAAAATCAGGCAGCGGAAAGTCTACTTTACTGAATATGATTGCGGGTCTTTTACGTCCTACGGCTGGAACGATCTTATTGGAAGGAAATGAGATCTGGGCGGGCGAAGAGGAAAAAATCGCATTTTTGCGCAATTCAAAACTAGGATATATTCCGCAGGGTGTGAGTTTATTGGGCAATCTAACGGCAATTGATAATGTGCGGCTGCCGCACTTTCTGTATAAGCGAGAGGGAGATGGGGTGAAACGTGCTGAAGCATTACTGGAAAGGGTAGGGCTTAAAGGCTATGAAAGCAGATATCCATCAGAACTTTCTGGCGGGGAGATGAAGCGTGTGGCGATAGCCAGGGCATTGATGAATAATCCGGTATTGCTTCTCGCAGACGAGCCGACTGCAGATATAGATGAGGAGACAACGGGAAGTATTATGGAACTTTTTGCTGAAATATGCGCTGACGGAACGGCGATTCTGATGGCAACGCATGAACTGGAAAATATAAAATACGGAAAACGCGTACTAAAAATGTCCGGCGGGGTGCTGACAGAAGAAGAAATGGAAATATATAAAAAGGGATAGCGATTGAGGAAGTATTATGGATCAAAAAAGAAAAAAATATTTTGATAAAGAGCAGGCTGTGGTATTTATCATTATCGTTATACTTACCATGGCGTCATGGATTTATACAGCAAGGGCTTCGGTATCTGGCAGCGGCATGTCAATGGATATGACAGGGGCAGTAGATCCGGAAATGGATGCACAGATGGCAGGGCGTTTAACAGAAGCAGCATGGAAACCGGTCATGTTACCTTTTTCGATGTTCGTGCCTATGTGGGTGGTCATGTGTATCGGCATGATGCTTCCTACCGCAGTGCCTATGATTTTTGCATTTGATACCATCAGCAAACGCCGTAGAAAGCAGGGATTTGGCAATTCTTCCAGTTATTTGTTTATTGGCGGCTACATACTTTTGTGGGCATTATTTGGCGTAATATGCTGGCTGGCAGGGGAAGGAATCATGCTTCTTATAGGGAACCGGTTTACCAGCTGGATACATACGCTCTGGGGGGTGGCAGCTGTTTTCTTAATTGCTGGGATTTATCAATTAAGTCCGTTCAAAGATGCATGCATGAGAGGATGCCAGCATCCGCTGTCATTTATCATGCATAATTGGAAGGCGGGAGCAGGCGGCGCCTTGCTTATGGGAATGAAACATGGCATGGAGTGCATTGGCTGCTGCTGGGCCCTTATGATTGTCCTTTTTCCTTTGGGGATGATGAATTTATTTTGGATGGGTCTATTTACCCTGATTATGTTTTTTGAAAAAAACTCCAGGTTCGGTACATTGCTGTCAAAAATTGTGGGGTGGCTGCTGCTGATTGCAGGCATCATGCTCATGATCTTAGGAGGTGTTATGGCGTTGATTTAGCAATAGTTTTAAAAGCGGTCTCTTTTTGTGTCATAGAGTCATTGATTATGAAGTTTCCCAATGGTTTTTATATCGGAAGGGAGTTTGGTCTGCAAGGGAAGGACAGCTGCTTGAAAAGCGGACCGGTACAGGGGAGCGCATACCATATCATTTCCAGTCTTTGCGAAAAATCGGTAATTTCACTTGCAGAATGTTAGATTCCTAGGGGGAAATCGCCATGGATGGCGATTTCAGGAGTCGCGCGGCACGGATGCTGCTGACTCCGACCCGTCCGCCCTGGAACACCTAAACACATTCTGTTAGTGAAATCCGATTTTGAGAGGAGACTAGAAATGATATGGTATGCGCTCCCCTGTACCGGTCCGCTTTTCAAGCAGCTGTCCTTCCCTTGCAGGCCAAACGGTTACGCCGACAGCATAATTTTCAAAATCCTGCATTGCCTAAAGCCCATTTCTGGCATATAATGATAAGACCGAAGAGACCGTGAGAGGAAAATGAATTGGAAAAACAAAAGCTATTAAAACAGTACTTTGGGTACGATTCCTTCCGGGAAGGGCAGGAATATCTGATCGACAGCATTTTAGAGGGAAAGGATGTGCTGGGCATTATGCCCACCGGCGCAGGAAAGTCTCTGTGTTATCAGATTCCGGCGCTTATGCTGGAGGGCATCACTCTTGTCATTTCCCCGCTTATTTCCCTGATGAAGGATCAGGTGGAAGGTCTGAATCAGGCGGGAATCCATGCGGCATATCTGAACAGTTCTCTGACAATGGGGCAGTATCGAAAAGCCCTTTCCTATGCAAAAGAAGGCAGATACCCGATTATTTACGTGGCGCCTGAGCGGCTCGTGACGGAAGAATTTCTGGAATTTGCCATGTATACGCGCATTGCAATGGTGGCGGTGGATGAAGCCCACTGTGTTTCCCAGTGGGGGCAGGATTTCAGACCCAGTTATTTAAAAATCACAGAGTTTATAGACAGGCTTCCGGCAAGACCGGTGGTGGCGGCGTTTACGGCGACCGCAACGAAAGAGGTCAAGGAAGACATCATAGATATTTTAATGCTTCGGGAACCTGCGCTTATCACCACAGGGTTTGATAGAAAGAATTTGTATTTTGGCGTGATGTCGCCAAAGGACAGGTACGGAGCAATCAAAAATTATCTGGAATGCCATCCTCATGAGAGCGGAATTGTTTACTGCCTTACCAGAAAAATGGTGGAAGAGGTGTGCGAGAAGCTTATGGAGGACGGTTTTGCCGTCACGAAATATCATGCAGGACTTGCAGATGTGGAGCGAAAAAGGAATCAGGAAGATTTTATCTATGACAAGAAGCCGGTGATGGTGGCGACCAATGCCTTTGGCATGGGAATCGACAAGTCGAATGTGCGTTTCGTCCTTCACTATGGCATGCCCAAAAATCTGGAGTCCTATTATCAGGAAGCCGGAAGAGGCGGAAGGGACGGTCAGCCGGCAGAGTGCATTCTTATGTACAGCGGTCAGGATGTAATCACCAATCAGTTTTTTATAGAAAATAATCAGGACAATCAGGAACTTGACCCGGTTACAAGGCAGATTGTCATGGAGCGGGACCGGGAAAGGCTGCGCATGATGACCTTTTACTGTTTTACCAATGACTGCCTGCGGGATTATATTCTGCGGTATTTCGGAGAGTATGGCAGCAATTATTGCGGGAACTGTTCAAACTGCCTGAGCCAGTTTGAAACGGTGGACGTGACTGAGGCGGCAAAAGCATTGCTTGGATGTGTGGAGGAATGCCGCCAGAGATATGGGGTGAACGTCATCATCGATACGGTCCACGGGGCGAACACGGCGAAGATCAGAGGCTACCGGATGAACAACAATTCCTTTTACGGAAGCCTGAAGGAAGTTCCTGCCTATAAACTCCGGCAGATCATGAATTTTCTTCAGATGGAAGGATATCTGGCGCTGACCAATGACGAGTATGCCATTGCGAAATTGACGCAAAAGTCGGCGGCGGTTATAGGAGGTCAGGAAACCATTTCAATGAAGATGGCAAAGGAACAGGAGCATCCGGCAAAGGTAAGATCAGATAAGAGAAAGAAGAACGGGAAAGGGCTCTCCATGCCTGGCAGAGAGTTCTCGCAGGAAGAGGAGCTTTTGTTTGAAAAGTTAAGGGCGCTTAGAATGGAAATCGCAAGGGAAGAAAAGGTGCCTCCCTACATTGTCTTTTCAGACAAATCGCTGACCCATATGTGCATGGTGAAGCCAACGGACAGGGCAGAGATGCTTACTGTTTCCGGTGTAGGTGAATACAAGTACGAGAAGTACGGGGAAAGATTCCTTGCATGCATAAGCGAAGCGTTGCGTGCATAAATGAAGTGTAATTGAGGAAGGCAGGCTATGAAGGTTTTAAAGAAGATAGGTACTTTCTTTCTATTGTTGCTGGTGTTGTTTTCAAGTCTGGTTCTGCTCTGCGCATTCAGACCGGATGTTACGGAAGCGCTTGCCCAGGTTTTGTATCCTGACAGGAATCAGGGAACAGTTACGGTAATCAATGTAAGAGATGATACAGGACAAGATGGCAAGGATGCCTTGGGGATGGGAACGCCCCAAGATGCAGAAAGTGGGATGGAAGACGACTGGCAGGCAGACACGCCGCAGCAGGAAGATGCGTATAAGAATGAAGGTGTGTCTTCACAGGGAAATGAGGCTGGTCAGGAAAGCGCTGCGGAGCCGTCAGAAGCGGAAAATGCGGGGGCGGGATTGACAACAGATATCAATCCTCAATACATTGCACCTGAACAGTCCGACATGTTGATACCGGAGAATGTATCGGGGCGGAATGGTTATCAGCAGGTTCAGGACGAAAGAGAACAGATTGAGGACGAAGCGGCAAAAGCGCTGGAGAACCAGCTGGGAGTGGGTGAAACCGGGGATGGTCTTATTTTTGATTCCGTCTATTATCCCTATTACGGGATGCTGGATGAAAAGGGACGCCATCTTTACCGGCAGATTTATGCTAATGCCAATGCCCTTCAGGCGTCGTTTGCACCGGTGGAGCCGATTCAGGCTTCTCAGCTTAGAAATATTTTTGCAGCGGTCTATAACGACCATCCTGAGCTTTTCTGGATGGAGACGGTTTATAATTGTAAATACAGACGGGACGGCCAGTGCGTAGAGATCAATCTGAAATTTAACCGCACAGCGAAGGACTTAGAGCAGGCAAAAGAACTTTTTGCAGAAAACGCAAACGCTATTTTAAATCAGGCTTATTATCTTGCAAGCGACTTTGAAAAGGAGAAGTTTATCCACGACACCCTTCTTGAGAGATTAAATTATAATCTGCGGGCGGAGATGAACCAGAGCGCTTATGGGGCGTTGGTGAACGGGCAGACGGTCTGTGCCGGGTACGCAAGGGCATTCCAGTACCTGCTGCAGCAGCTGGGGATTCCCTGCTATTACTGTACTGGATATGCCGGGGAGAATCATGCCTGGAACATTGTGGAGCTGGAGGATGGCTATTACAATGTGGATCTTACATGGGACGACACAGAAGGCGGCGCGTATGCCTACTTTAACAAAACAGATCAGGACTATGCAGACACTCATGTGCGGCAGGAACTTGCCGTATACCTTCCGCCCTGCAACGGACAGCGCTACCGTGACCAGACTCTTACGCCAGCGCAGGGAGGAATGCAGGGGCGAAGGAGCCTTAAAGAGACAGGCATGTCAGAGTCAGATATCTTGTACAGCCTCTCCGATTACTTTAACAACTGTTATAGCCAAATCACGGCAATTGGAAGGGGAAACTACGAATTTTCAAATGTGATTGAAGGACAGTCCCTTGCCCAGGAAGTAGATGCGGCATATCGGAACGAAGGCTATAAACAAGGATACTTAGAACCTGCAATGGAAGCCGTTTTGGCATCCTCCTGTGAAATGGATTTAAGAATTGAGGAACTTGCCGGCGACAGATATCTGGTCACGCATACGGTGCGGCTTAAATAGACAAAGGGAAGCGTTACAATTCAAACCGTGCGGGGCGGGATAAGATAGGGGCGGGGGTAATACGGCATCCAGGGCGATTTCACCCTGGCATTTCCACATTCTGTAAGTGAAATTGCCGATTTTTCGCCAGAGCCTTGCAAAGATAAAGTAGGCGTCGCCCCGGATGCCGTATCGCTCCCTGTCCTTATCTTATCCCGCCCCGTATGGTTTGAACTGTAACGAGGAAGCATCTTTTGCACATCATATGGCATAGAAAGCCATGATACTATGCATAAAGTTGTGCTATAATAAGCATCAACAGAGCAAAAATCACGAATTTGTGCTGAAGCGTCACAAATTCTATGATGGCAGAGCGAAGTTTGACATTTCGCCCGTCTCATCAGCGTAAAACGCTTCGGAATGGAGGAAAAATATGAAGTTCACAAAAATGCATGGATGCGGAAACGACTATATTTATGTAGACGGTTCTAAGGAACAGATTCCGCAGGATTTAAAGCCGGAAATCGTAAAGCGCTTAAGTGACAGGCATTTCGGTATTGGCGGAGACGGCGTTATTTTTATCAATCCGTCTACGGAAGCTGACTTTGAGATGGAAATGTACAATATGGACGGCTCCAGGGCGGAAATGTGCGGGAACGGCATTCGCTGTGTGGCGAAATTCGTCTATGACGAAGGGCTTACGGATCAGACTTCCATCAGTGTGGTCAGCTGCGGGAAAATCAAGTATCTTGACTTGTTTTTGGAGGATGGGAAGGTGTCGACTGTGAGGGTCAACATGGGAACTCCCATCCTGAAAGCAACGGATATTCCTGTGATTGCAAGCGGAGATGAGGTCATTGGGGAACGGATAGAGGTGGAAGATCAGATTTACGAAATGACATGTGTGTCAATGGGAAATCCCCACGCTGTCATTTTTATGGACGATGTGTCAACTCTTCCTCTCGACAAAATAGGTCCTCTTTTTGAAAATCACGTGCGCTTTCCCAAGCGCATCAATACGGAATTTGTAAAAGTGCTGGATGAAGAGCATGTGGAAATGCGTGTATGGGAAAGAGGAACCGGGGAGACCTTAGCCTGCGGAACCGGAGCATGCGCTGTTACTGTTGCCTGTATATTAAATGGTTTGACGAAGGAACAGGTTACTGTTAAACTATTAGGAGGAAATTTGCAGATCCAGTGGGACCGGAAGGAAAATGTGGTTTATATGACAGGACCGGCAGCCACTGTTTTTAAAGGTGAAATATCCATATAAAGGAAAGCGTAAAGCCAAAAGAAGATGCAGGAGGAAAACAATATGTTCAAGATTAACGACAACTATTTAAAACTTCCCGGGAGTTATCTGTTTTCAACCATTGGGAAAAAGGTAAATGCATATGCACAGGCCAATCCGGATAAGAAGATCATCCGCCTTGGAATCGGCGATGTAACGCAGCCCTTAGCTCCGGCAATTATCACAGCGCTTCATGGAGCTGTAGATGAAATGGCAAAGGCGGAGACTTTTAAGGGGTATGCCCCTGACCTCGGGTATGAGTTCCTTAGAAATGCCATTGCCAACAATGATTATAAGGCAAGGGGATGTGAAATCGCGGCAGATGAGATTTTCGTATCTGACGGCGCTAAATGTGATTCGGGAAATATTCAGGAAATTTTCAGCACAGATAACAGGATTGCTGTCTGTGATCCTGTATATCCCGTATATGTGGACACCAATGTCATGGCAGGGAGAACCGGAACTTATGACAGTGCCAAGGAGACATGGAGTGATGTGATTTATATGCCTTGCACTGCAGAAAATAATTTTGCGCCCCAGCTTCCCAAAGAGACGCCGGATCTGATTTATCTGTGCTTCCCTAATAATCCTACCGGTTCTACCATCACGAAGGATCAGCTTCAGGAATGGGTGGATTACGCCAATAAGACAGGTGCAGTGATTATTTATGATGCTGCCTATGAGGCATACATTTCAGAAGAAAATGTGCCCCATTCCATTTATGAATGCGAGGGTGCAAAAAGCTGTGCAATCGAGCTTCGCTCTTTCTCAAAGAATGCCGGATTTACAGGGGTGCGTCTTGGCTTTACGGTGATTCCCAAGGAATTGAAGTGCGGAGAAGTTTCCCTGCACTCCTTATGGGCAAGAAGGCATGGAACCAAGTACAACGGAGCGCCGTACATCGTACAGCGTGCCGGGGAGGCAGTTTATTCCGAAGAGGGAAAAGCCCAGTTAAAGCAGCAGGTGGCTTATTATATGAACAATGCAAAGTATATTCTGGAAGGCTTAAAGAGCGCAGGCTACACGGTATCCGGCGGCGTGAATGCGCCTTATATCTGGCTGAAAGCGCCTGATGGAATGACCAGCTGGGAGTTCTTTGACTATCTTCTTGAAAAGGCAAATGTGGTGGGAACCCCCGGTTCGGGATTCGGACCAAGCGGCGAGACCTATTTCAGGCTGACGGCATTTGGAAGCTATGAGAATACGGTGGAGGCAGTGGACAGGATCAAAGCACTGTAATTATAAAAAGAAGATCACAGACCTTAGAAAGAGTTGTTACCGGAAAATCTTCCGGCGGCAACTTTTTCTATAAGATGTGCAAGTATTCATTGTTAAAATAAAATGGTTCCCATAAAATGACGCGGCTTTATACGTACCAAAGAAGAGGGAGGCAAAGGTGAACGAACATCAATTTGAAGAAGCTGTGGCACGAATGGTCCGGGGAGACAAATCAGGTTTAAAGGAAATCTATGAGAACTATGTGGGATATATTTACCGGATTATTTTTGAGGTGCTGCAAAGTAAAGAAAATGCGGAGGATGTGACCAGCGATTTTTTTATAAGACTCTGGGACAAGGCAGAGCAGTTTAAGCCCGGCAGCGGTCACAAAGGCTATCTTGCCGTTATGGCGAGAAATATGGCAATTGATTTTTTGAGGAAACACAAGAAAGAGGAACTGACGGCACTGATGCAGGATTTGGGTGCAGATGCGGAGGAAGAAAAGCGGCAGGGAGTGAAACTTTCCCCAGCAGATACAGGCAGCAGTGTGGAGCAGGAGGTAGTTGAAAGCATGACTGTCAAGCAGGCGCTTGATACCCTAAAGCCTTCGGAACGTCAGATCGTCAGCCTCAAAATTTTAGGAGAACTTACATTTAAAGAAATTGCGCAGTGCATGGAGATTCCCATGGGAACTGTGACATGGAAATATCAGAATGCGATTAAGAAGTTAAGGAGGTGTGGATATGAGCAAGGATTTTGAACAGGCATATAAAGAACTGGCGAACAGAGAAACTCCGGATCTGTGGGACAGAATCGAAGCTGGATTATCGGAAAAATCCGCACCTGAGAAAAGGGAAGAGCACCATCCAAAAGAAAAGAAAAAGATTTATTTCAGAAAATATGCGGGTATGGCAGCGGCAGTGCTTTGCGTAGTGCTGATTCTCCCGGCGGCAGTTTTCTTAAGGCAGCAGGGGCAAAAGAGCAGCAACTATGAAATGGCGGCAGATAGCAGCGCCCCGGAAGAAAGCGGTGGGATGATGGAAGAATGTGCACCGGAAGCAGCCGAAGGAGCACAGGCGGACGGAACTGCTTTTGATGCTGCGGCAGGAGGAGCGGAAAACGCAGCAGATACGGCAGCAGATGCAGATATGGCGGCGGATGTTCGCTCAGCCGGGGCTGATGCAGATGCCGGAGAAGCTGGTAGTGAAGATACGCTGGAGAATGCAGCAGTTGTGGAAGAAAGCGTATTGGACTACATGAGAGAGGAAGATAAGAAAATGGAAAGTAGCTCTGACAGTGCGGCATCCGAATATGCATCTGCACCAAAGCAAAGTGGGGTGGCAGAGCTTGAGGACGGTGCTGTCATAGAAAAGGTGACGGTTGATGTGCTGGAGGGAACAAGCTGGCTTGACGGCAGCGAAAGCGCACAGTCGATAGGGACCGTATATACTGCAGTGGTTGTCAAGGATGAATCCGGCTGTCTGGAAGAAGGAGAAGAGATAGAAATTCTTTTACCTGCCTATTCTTCGTTTGCATTAATCGAAGGAAAAACTTTTGAAATCGACCTGCTTTATAGGGGAAAGGAGAAATACCCATTTGAATTAAAAGTGATTCGGTGAATAGAAAAACCCCGCAGCTTAGCTGCAGGGTTTTTCTACTTAAGATATTCTTGGACAATATTACTGCGGTCCGATGTATTCATCTTTGCTGAATGCTAAAATCAGTAAAAAGATGATAGGTAAGAAGATAAGACCGACTGCAAATCCGATGCCTTTGCCAAAGGCTTGCGCAAGTTTGATGTTCAGTATGATTGCCATGACAAAACCGACGCAGGGTATAAAGGCAAGCAGAAATAACCATCCGCTGCCCATGGCAATGTCATACAGACAGTACGTACTGTAAAAAGGTACCAGACATGCCCATCCCGGTTTTCCTGCTTTAGCAAATATTTTCCATTGTGCAACTAAGGTTATAACAAGAATTGCAAGCACGAAAATGCAGTAAAATATCAGGACACCAGTGCCGATTGTCGCATACAGCGCATCGTAGGAATCGTAATAATAGTCTCCAGCGTTCATTTTGATTTCCTCCCTCTCGTAAGACTAGGGCTTTAAGCCCCTATATCTATCTATAATATAGAATGACAGAAATAATGTCAATTTTTATTCTGCATAAAATGACATGTAATGTAAAAAGGTTATCACAGTTCAGAACGTACGGGGAGCGGGATAAAATTCTATAAAAACTAAAAAAAGCACAAAATAGATTGCTATATAATTTATTATATGATATAGTAAATGAAAAGCAAAAGGTTTCTTCGGGCAAAAGCCTGTTTGCGGTATAGCCGTATCTATAGGACAGATCTGTTCTCAAATCTATGAAATCCTGCTTTTGAAATCCAATAAACTTAACATGGCAGGAATCAGGATGAAGAGCGGTGATAGAAGTCAGAGGCGTTTTTTGATGGAATAGAGAATAGCTGCATTTCATCTGCATCCCCTGCATAAAGGAGGAAAGTGTATGATGAAAAATGTGGCAACAAAGCTTGACAAGCTGAATCTGATGGACAAATTTCTGTTCGATGAAGTGATGGAAGATGCAGAATGCTATCAGGCAGTAATTCGTATCCTGCTTGAGAACGAAATTGAAATTTTGGAAAGACCTGAAACGGAGAAGGAGTTTCGTGTGTCTCCGCAGCTTAGGCAGATACGGCTGGATGTCATCGGCATGGACAAGGAAAAGAAAATTTATTATACAGAAATGCAGCAGAAGAATACAGGTAATCTAAAAAAGAGAAGCCGTTATTATCAGGCCCAATTGGACGTATCACTGCTAGAACCGGGGAGCACAGACTTTAATTTGCTCAATGACAGTTGCTTTATTATGATAGCGCCATTTGATATTTTTGGAAAAGGACTCTATCGGTATACATTTGAAGGGGTATGCCGGGAGTGCCCTGAACTTAAGATTGGCGATGGAGCTGTCAGAGTATTTATCAATACAAAGGGAAAGAACAGGGAAGCGTTTTCACAGGAATTTCTGGATTTTATGGGATACATTACATCTTCGACGGATGAGACGGCAGAAACAATTGAAAGCGCCCGTATTCGGCAGATTCATGAAAATGTCAGGAAAATCAAGGCATCAGAAAAGATAGGGGTGAAATATATGCAAAGATGGGAAGAAATCGCATATGCAAAGCAAGAAGGGATGTCTAAGGGTGAAATAATAAGATTGATCAAGCAAATATGTAAAAAAATAGAGAAGAATAAAAGCTTGGAAGAAATTTCAGAGGAATTAGAGGAAGCTTTGGAAGTGGTACGTCCGATTTATGAGCAGGCATTTGAAGCAGACCCTCCTTATGACTATGAGAAAATATACGAGAATTGTAGGGCAGAGGGTTGCCTCCCGGCAGAAAAAGAGGTACAATAGCTGAATTACATTACACAGAAAAGAGGTAAAAGGATGCAGCTATTGATAAAAATACTGGTATGTTTCTTTGCAGGCATGGGCGCAGGTCTTGGCACGGGCTTTGCGGGAATGAGCGCGGCGGCGGTAATCTCGCCTATGTTGATTACCTTCTTAGGCATGCCGGCTTACGAGGCGGTAGGCATCGCGTTAGCTTCCGATGTGCTTGCCAGCGCGGTTTCCGCATATACCTACGGCAAAAATAAGAATCTGGATATCAAGAACGGACTGGTGATGATGGTGACCGTTTTGGCGTTCACCATGGTTGGAAGCTATGTGTCCAGTCTGGTTCCGAACACGACTATGGGAAGCTTTTCAGTATTTATGACACTGCTTTTAGGAATCAAGTTTATTTTAAGACCAGTTATGACGACTAAGGAGGCAATGGAAGCAGTATCAGCCCAAAAGCGTGTGATACAGTCTATTATATGCGGATGTTTGATTGGATTTATCTGTGGTTTCGTGGGGGCTGGCGGAGGAATGATGATGCTTCTGATCTTGACATCGGTATTGGGATATGAATTAAAGACGGCAGTGGGAACTAGTGTGTTCATTATGGCATTTACAGCATTTACCGGTGCACTTTCGCATTTTGCAATCGGCGGTGCACCGGATATAATGATTTTGGTTCTATGTGTATTTTTCACTCTGCTGTGGGCAAGGATTGCAGCCAGGTTCGCCAATAAGGCATCCGCGATTACGTTAAACCGGGCAACCGGTGTAATTTTAGCGGTTCTTGGAAGCGTGATCCTGGCAGTCAATTATCTTTTTTGATCAGCGCATCTGCCAGATCGGAAAGTACGTTCACATCTTCGTCTTTAAGCGCGCCCCGGATCGTCACGGAAAGATCCAGAATAGAAATCTCCCGCATCTGGGTAAGAAGTTCTGTCATGGTCCGGTTGGCAGAAGGCGCCCAAGAGCCGTTCTCAATCAGCGCAACGGTTCGTTTCTGATAATTTTTCCCTTTCAAATGATGCAGGAAGTCTTCCATAAAGGGCATAACGCTGCCGTTGTAGGAAGAGGCGGCGAGAACGATCTTTCCGTAGCGGAAAGCATCTTCCAAGGCTTCTGCCATATCGTCCCTTGCAAGGTCGGCAATGGCAACTTTAGGGCAGCCTTTTTGAGTCAGGAGTTCTTTTAATTTATTTGCAGCGCAGGCGGTATTGCCATGAAGGGAAGCGTAGGCGATAAAGACGCCTTCTGATTCCGGTTCATAGCTGCTCCAGATCTGGTATTTATCCAAGTAGAAGCTCAGGTTGTCCTTTAAAACAGGACCGTGGAGCGGACAGATGATCTGAATGTCCAGGGCGGATGCTTTTTTCAGGATAGTCTGTACGGGAGCACCGAATTTTCCTACAATGTTAAAGTAATATCTCCTTGCCTCGCAGGTCCAGTCCTCTTCTGTGTCCAAGGAACCAAATTTGCCGAAGGCATCTGCGCTGAACAGAACCTTGCCGAAGCTGTCATACGTGAACATGACTTCCGGCCAGTGAACCATGGGGGTCATGAGGAAGTGAAGTTCATGTTTCCCAAGAGAGAGAACATCCCCTTCTTTTACCGTAAGGGCGGTGTCGAAATTTAAATCAAAATATTGCGCAAGCATGGGAAAGGTCTTGGCATTGCCCACCAGCTGGACGCTGGGGTATTTTTCAAGAAATGCCTTGACGCTGGATGCATGATCAGGCTCTACATGGGAAACCACCAGATAGTCGGGCTGCCTGCCGTTTAGTGCTGCGTCGAGAGATGCAAGATATTCGTCCTGCTTTCGGTGGTCAACGGTGTCCATTACTGCAATTTTCTCGTCGAGTATGACATACGAATTATAAGACATACCGTTGGGAACCATATACTGTCCTTCAAAAAGGTCAATTTCCTTATCATTTACGCCAATGTAGAGAATGTCATCTGTAATCATGTGGATACCTCCAATTTTTAAATTTTCATATGAGCATAACCTGTAAAACACAGTTTTCGTGCCCAGAATACTATATAAATGACCAATTCAAGCATCATTATACACAAAAAAGCAATAGATGTCATGGAGAACTGTAAAAAAAAGTAATGAGATAAAAAAAGTCAATGAAATTGATTAAAAGTATACCTTGTGAGGAGCAGCCGACTTATGATAAGGTTTAAGTCTCATATGGTTATGTGCATAAAAGGGATGAGAGACGGAGGAATGGTTATGAACGCAGCAGAAAAGTACGGAAGATCATATTTTATGCCCCCTGAGGTGACTTATGACTGGGTGAAGAAGGATACTATCGATATACCGCCCATCTGGTGCAGTGTGGATTTGAGGGATGGGAACCAGGCGCTTATAGAGCCTATGGGACTTGAGGAAAAATTAGAATTTTTCAGGATGCTGGTACAGATTGGATTTAAGGAGATTGAAGTGGGGTTTCCGGCGGCATCCGATACAGAATATCAATTTGTGCGTGCGCTCATAGAGCGTGGAATGATACCGGAGGATGTGACCATTCAGGTACTGACCCAGGCGAGGGAACACATCATCAGAAAAACTTTCGAGGCTTTAGAGGGCGCGCCCTCGGCAGTCGTCCATCTGTACAACTCTACTTCTGTGGCGCAAAGGGAGCAGGTATTTAAAAAATCAAAGGAAGAAGTAAAGCAGCTGGCTGTGGACGGGGCGAGACTGCTTCGGGAAATTGCAGAGGAAACAAAGGGAAACTATACCTTTGAATACAGTCCGGAAAGTTTTCCGGGAACGGAAGTCGACTATGCTGTGGAGGTCTGCAATGCAGTGCTGGATGTATGGCAGCCGGATCAAGACCACAAGGCGATCATCAATATTCCAACTACGGTGCAGATTGCTATGCCCCATGTATTTGCCTGTCAGGTAGAATATATCCACAAGCACTTGAAATACAGGGATGCAGTGGTATTAAGCGTACATCCCCACAATGACAGAGGGTGCGGCATAAGCGATGCGGAGTTTGGCGTGCTGGCGGGGGCGGACCGAGTGGAAGGCACGCTCTTTGGAAATGGAGAAAGGACCGGCAATGTGGACATCGTCACATTGGCGATGAATATGGTGTGCCATGGGGTGGCGCCTTTACTTGACTTTAGCAATATCACTAAAGTGAGAGAAACGTATGAACTGCTCACCGGAATGAAAGTCTACGAGAGGATGCCTTATGCCGGAGATCTTGTCTTTACGGCTTTTTCAGGGTCTCATCAGGACGCCATTTCCAAGGGAATGGCATGGCGCAATGCTGGAAAAAGCGGGAAAAGGTGGGATGTGCCCTATCTTCCTATTGACCCGGAAGATTTAGGAAGAGAATATGAATCGGATGTAATCCGGATTAACAGCCAGTCGGGCAAAGGCGGCATTGCTTTTATCTTGAAGCAGAATTTTGGAATAGGTCTGCCTGATAAGATGAAGGAAGAAGTGGGATATCTGATGAAAGGCATTTCGGATCAAAGGCACAAGGAACTTTTACCGGAGGATATCTACCGTATCTTTGAGGATCATTACATCAACCAGCGAGAAATCTTTGATATTCCTGAATGTCATTTCAGACAGGTGGAGGATGGAATCGTTGCGGAAGTGACCATTGAACAGAATAAAGAGCGCAGAGTGATAGAGACATCGGGAAACGGCAGGCTGGATGCAGTCAGCAATGCCATTAAGCTTTACTTTGGCATCAGCTATGAACTGTCAGTCTATGAGGAGCATGCCGTGTCAAGAGGATCCTCGTCCAAAGCGGCTGCCTATGTGGGGATTTTATGCAATGGAAAAATGTACTGGGGCGTAGGGATCGATGAGGACATCATCAAGAGCTCAATTGCTGCGCTGGTTTCAGCAGGGAACAAGACGGCACGGGGAGAAAATGTAAGAGAAGGAAGAGAAGAGCGGATCGTGGATATCATGCGTTATGTGCAGAACCATTATAAAGACGTGACATTAGAGAATCTTTCTGAGAACTTTCATCTTTCCAGTCCCTATCTTTCTAAGTACATTAAGGAACATACGGGGGCAACATTTCAGGAGGCAGTTAAAAAGGCGAGAATGAAAAAGGCAAGAGCCATGTTAAGAGAGACGAATCAGACGGTAGAAAGCATTGCGGCAAGTGTGGGATACGAGACGGTGGAGCACTTTAACAGGCTCTTTAAGAAGTCTTATGGAATGACGCCTGTGCAGTTTAGGCGGCAGCATAAATAAGCTAAAATACCTACTAGGCTTTCCGGGAGAAATACGTTATAATGTCAGCATTGGGTATATTAATTTTGAACGGAAAGGGATTGTTATGGGACAGGTTAAGGTAGAAGATATAAGGCCTGGAATGGTACTGGCAGCAGCAGTCATGGTGCCGGATAGCACCACATTGCTGCTTAAGGAGGGACATGCCCTCACAATTAAGGGGATACAGAAAATCAGGGAGCTGAACATCGAAACGGTTGAGATCGTTGACAGAAACTCTTTATTTGTCACCCCCATTGACAAAATGACGGAGAATCTGGAGCAGGATTTTCTGTTATACCTAAGAAAGATATCTCCCAGACAGGCAGAGGCGAATAAGAATGATAATATGGTAAGAATCGCGGACATGCTTGAAGACATGATTCCGAGAGTCTGCCGTCAGGAGACAGTGATGGAGTTTTGTGTGCAGCTGAAGCTGGTGGATAACCTGCGATTATACCAGCACAGCGTGCATACAGCCGTATTGTCAGGCATGGTGGCTGGCGCTATGGGACAATCGGAGGAGGAAATCCTGACGGCAGTGGTGGGCGGGCTGCTCCATGATGTGGGCATCTGTGAAATGCCGCTGGTGCTGGGAACCAAGGAGCGCAATGCCCAGCAGCAACAACTCTGGGAAGAGCATCCCACTTATGGATATTACTTCGCCAAACAAAAAGAAATTCCGCAGGAAATCTGCGAAATCATTCTGTATCACCATGAAAGATGGGATGGATCGGGGTTCCCGAAGATCAAACAGGGTACAGATATTCCGCTGTGCGCGCAGATAGTGGGACTTTGTGCATATTATGACGATCATGTTACGGTTCAGAATATGCCGCCTTATATTGCAATAGAAGAAATCTACGGTTCCGGCGGTCTGTTCTTCAACAACGATGTAGTGCAGGCGTTTGTAAATAATATTCCGGTTTATCCTTTGGGGGTCATGGTAAGGCTTTCTAACGGGGAAGTTGGAATTGTCGCCAATATCCGGAAGAACCAGGGTCCCAGACCCATCGTGAAAGTGTTCTTCAATCGGACGAACCGCCCGATTACCGAGACCAAGATCGTAGATCTTTCAAAAGAAAGGACTATCTTTATTGAACAGGTCCTAGAGTAAGAATGGGTAACAGCTCAGCCTGCAAGTACAGGTGTGCCGCCATCTGCGCCGAGCCGTCCGCTTTCCAAGCTGCTCTCCTGTACTTGCAGGCTGAGCTGTTACTAAGAATGGAATATTTTATAGATTTTATGGTTGAAAAACGGCTGTCTATTTAGTACAATAAATATATTAGTGCAAATGCGATGCAAAGGAGATGCAGAGATGGAATTCATGTTATTGGCAGGAGGATTGCTTGTTATTATCATAGCGGTGGTTGTTTCGGTGGTGTCTTCCGTGGTTTCAGCTGTAGCGGCAGATCAGGACATAGAGGACTAATACAGCAGATTCTAAGGGCAGGTGAAAACCTGCCTTTTTTGTTACGATAAGCCGGCTCGCAAAGCGTGGCGGCGTTCGTTGGTATAAGGTTGTTTTGCATGCTGTTGAATTTGGCACGAGTGATTTTTGCTTTTTTTGCACATAAATAGGTGGAAAATGAAAATGAAATCTGGTAAAATGTTATAAAATGGTGTTGTAAATATGACAGGGACATGGGAGGATGACAGAGTGAAGAAAAAAGGCATGGATAAAAAGAAACAGGCGGTGAAAGCGCCTGAAAAAGCACCGAAGGAGCAGAAAAAGAAAGGGAAAAATCCGATTCTCTTCTTTAGAAGGATCCGCTTTAAACTGATTACGTCCTTCCTGATACCGGTTATCTTTATCATTGTGCTGGGGGTGGTTTCTTATCAGAAGGCATCCAGCCAGATCATATCGAGTTATGAAATGTCGGCAGAGCAGACGGTAGGGATGATGAATCAGTATCTGTCCCTTGCATTTGACACGGTGCAGACAAAGTATAAAGAATATTTGAACGATGATACGCTTAAACAGTTCTACAGAGGACTTTATGATAACGATAATGTAAAGCATTCCCATGTTCCCGTGGAATACCGGGATACATTCAGCAAGGCGGCTACCGGGGATGCGCTGGTTTCCAATATTTATATGCTGTCTGATACCCAGGCATCCATTACGACCACGCAGTCGTCGGAGCCTAACTTGTATTCAGCGTTTATAGAGACGCCCCAGGGGCAGATGGTATATGAAGATCAGTATAAATTCTTCTTGTTTGGCAACCAGTGCGAAATTGACGAACAATTGAGGACCGACTCTGGCCAGTATGGGGCAAGGATGGCAAGATATTTCAACAATGAACGGGCGGTGCTGGTGGTGGATATCAGCAAGAGCGTGATAGAAGATACGATTGCTTCTTTGGATGCGGGGGAGGGAAGCGTGACGGGCTTTGTCACCTGTGACGGAACGGAGTATATTTCTTCCGCGTCCGGCGGAACCGAGGGAAGTGTCTTTGTTGGCAAGTCTTATGTGGATGCGGCTTTTGCAAGCGAAGAGTCCAGCGGGTTTTCCTACGTGGAGGATAATACATATTTATTCCTGTATTCTGCGATTGAAGGCAGGAATGCGTTGATCTGTGCCCTGATTCCAAGGGAGACGATTATTGGACAGACGGCAGATATACAGCAATTTTCAATTTTTCTGGTGGTGCTTGCCAGCTTGATTGCCATTTTGCTGGGTTCTATTCTGGCAGGGCAGTATGGGGGCGCTATCTATGATATGATACGTAAACTGAAAAAGGTATCAGAAGGCGATCTTACCGTTGAGGTGAGAACCAGACGCAGGGATGAATTTAATCTGCTTGCAGAGGGAATCACAGATATGACTACCCATATGAAGAAACTTGTCACCAGCGTTAAGGATGTCAACGGGGAACTTACCGGAGCGGTAAGCGGGATGTCGGCTGCTTCTGACAGCTTTGTGAAATCTTCCAGAGATATTCAGCTGGAGATCTCAGAAATGCGGCAGGGAATCGGAAAGATGGACGATGAATCAGAAGACTGTCTGAAACAGATGGATGCATTATCTGGCAGAATCGGAGAAGTGGCAGAGAACTCCAGCCAGATCAATGTTCTGGCAAAAGGGGCGGAGCAGGTGATCGAAACAGGCATGGATTCCGTGACGCAGCTTAAGGACAGTACCGGGTCGACCATTACGATAACCTCCAATATCATTGAGTCGATTGAAAATTTGGAAAATAAGTCAAGATCGATCGGCACGATTATAGAAGCAATCAATGAGATTGCCGAGCAGACGAACCTTTTATCCCTGAATGCATCTATTGAAGCGGCAAGGGCGGGAAGCGCCGGCAAAGGATTTGCTGTGGTGGCACAGGAAATCAAGAAGCTGGCGGATGAATCTATTTCATCTTCAGCACAGATTGCCCGGATCGTGGAGGAAATTGAAAATCAGACGAAAGAGGCGGCAGGGGTGGCAAAACAGGCAGAGGGCATTGTGGATGAACAGCAGAAGGCAGTTTCTTTGACCACCGCTTCCTTCGACCGCATAGGCGAACAGGTATCAGAACTTTTAGAGGCACTTAATCTGATCAATGACAGTGTTGCCAATATGGAGGAAGACCGCAGTGCGACGTTGTCTGCCATATCTGCGATTTCAGCCGTTTCGGCACAGACAGCGGCGGGATCAGAGAACGTTTACGATACGGCGAAGCAGCAGCTGATTTCAGTGGAGGAATTAGACAAGGCGGCTGAAATACTTGAAAAGAGATCGAGAGAACTGTCAGAACTGCTGGAGGTATTTAAGGTTTAAATTGATTTTTCTTACAGGTGAATCCTGCTTACCAGGGAATCTTCTGGATTTCCGGTAAGCAGGATTTTTTAAGAAATTATTTAGATTCCTTTATATTGCGTTAATTGATTTATGACATAGAAAGAAGTAGGATATAAAACAGAATAAAATTAAAGGATGTGACTGTAAATGAGAGAAAAAATATACCGGTTCATGCAGGGCAGATATGGAACAGACCAGCTGAATCGTTTTTTGATGGTGGTGGTCCTGGTCTGCTTTGCTGTATCGCTGCTTGGCGGAAGCGTATTTTACCTGATTGGAGCAGCACTTATGGTATATGCCTATTTCAGGATGCTCTCTAAAAATGTTTATAAGCGGCGGGCGGAAAATACTGCGTATCTGCGTTACACATATAAAGTGCGGCAGACCTTTGCCACATGGAAAAGGGATATGCAGCAGCGCAGAACACACCATATTTACAAATGTCCATCCTGCAGACAGAAGATAAGGATTCCCAGGGGCAAGGGTAAGATTGAGATCAGATGCCCCAAATGCGGTCAGACCTTTATTAAAAAGAGTTAGGGATTTAAAGTCAGACAGGAGAATGCCATGTTCGGATACATCATTGTCAACAAGGGGGATATGAAATTTAAAGAGTTTGATATTTATCATTCCTATTACTGCGGGCTTTGCCATACCTTAAAGGAGCTTTATGGAAGAGCGGGACAGCTGAGCCTGACCTATGATATGACCTTTTTGGTGATGCTGTTAGGCAGCTTGTATGAGCCGGAAACGAAAGTGTGGGAAGCAAAATGCATTGCCCATCCTTTGGAAAAGCATAGGATCAGAACCAATGAGTTTTCGGAATATGGGGCAGATATGAATGTGCTTTTTGCCTACTATAAATGCAGGGATGACTGGGAGGATGAAAAAAAGATCACCCGTCTGGCATATGGAAAGCTGTTGAAGCGTTCATGCAGGAGAGTCTGTGTCAAGTATGGGGATAAGGCAAGAAGAATTGCATCTTTTATGAGAGAGTTTTCCGCAGAAGAGAAGAAACAAAATCAGGATATCGACCATATGGCAGGAATTTTTGGGAATATTATGGGAGAGGTCCTTGCCGTGCGGGAGGATGAATGGCAGGAAAACTTAAAAATTATGGGCAATTATCTTGGAAAGTTCATTTATCTTCTGGATGCCTATGAGGATTTGGAAGAGGATATAAAGGAGCAGCGGTATAACCCTCTTTTTAAAAAATATCATGATCCGGATTTTGAAGAGGAAGTAAAGACGCTTCTTACCATGATGATGGCTGGATGCTGCAGGGAATTTGAAAAACTCCCCATTATAGAAAATCTGGAAATATTAAGAAACATTTTGTATTCCGGTATCTGGTACCGGTATGAAATGGTGAGGCAGAAAAGGGAAGCGGAGAGGAAAAATGAGAGATCCGTATGAGGTTCTGGGGATTCCCAGAACTGCCACAGAGGAAGAGATTAAAAAAGCATACAAGGCGCTCAGCAGAAAATATCATCCTGATGCTAACATTAACAATCCCCGTAAGGAAGAGGCGGAAGAGCGGTTCAAGGAGATACAGCAGGCTTATCAGCAGATTATGAAGGAACGCACGGAAGGCTGCGGCTATCAGGGCAGCAGTTCGTCCGGGGGGTATGGAGGAACTTACAGGGACTTTGGAGGTTTCGGCGGATATAGCAACACAGGAACAGGCTATGAAGAGGACAGTCATCTTCGCGCAGCAGGCAATTATGTGAGAAACGGCTATTACAAGGAAGCAAGAACCGTGCTGGATGGCATGGAGGAGAGCACCCGCAGTGCCAGATGGTATTATTACAGCGCATTGGCACACGCTGGGCTTGGCAATCAGGTATCTGCCCTGGAACATGCCAGACGGGCGCAGGCATTAGAACCGGATAACTGGGACTACAGCAATCTGGTATATCAGTTTGAAAACGGAGGTACCTGGTATCGGCAAAGACAGTACACCTATGGACAGCCGTATACAGGCGGGAACAGCTTTTGCCTGAAATTATGTATTGCGAATATGCTTTGCAATCTCTGCTGCGGAGGAGGCGGACTATGCTGCGGAGGGGGTCCCTATTATCGATATTAAGGTTTGCAACTGTAAAGTAACAGCTCAGCCCTCCTGTACTTGCGGGCTGAACTGCTACCAATATAAAAACAAAAAATGGAAATTCCCTTGACAAAGCGGCTGGCTTATAATAAAATGTTTTTTGTTGCAGATAATAGCAATGGATGTGCGTTTAGCTCAGCTGGATAGAGCGTTTGGCTACGGACCAAAAGGTCGGGGGTTCGAATCCTCTAACGCACGTTTCGAAATCCCATAAGGTGCCTGCGGTCTGCGGATGGAGTTTGCGCAGAGCAGAGGAATGGTGTGCATGTGATATACGTGTACACTTTTTTTAACATAAGGAAGGAAAATAATGGAAGAAAGAAGACAGAAGAAAATTGCAGCGATTAATGATCTGACTGGATTTGGCAGATGTGCACTGGCGGTATCGATGCCGGTTATTTCTCATCTGAAAATTCAGTGCTGCCCAGTGCCGACGTCTATTTTATCCAATCATGTGGGTTATCCGGAGTATTTCTTCGATGATTATACGGCAAAGCTGCCGGAATACTTTGCCATGTGGAAAAAGCTGGATTTGAAGTTTGACGGTATTATGTCTGGATTTCTTGGGTCAGAGGAGCAGATTACGCTGGTTGAGACGTTTGTGGAGCAATTTTCAGCGGAAGGGACGATTGTTGTTATCGATCCCGTGATGGGTGATCACGGGAAAATTGCAGAAACATATACGGAGGAGATGTGCCGCAGAATGCGCAGGCTGGTGTCGCTTGCAGACATCATTACGCCGAACCTGACGGAGGCATGCAAATTGACGGACACCCCCTATCGGGAAAGGGGCTGGAGGAGGGCGGAGCTGTCTGCCATGACGGAAAAGCTGCATGATATGGGACCGGAAAAAATTGTGATTACAGGTATACCTCAGGGGAAGTTTATAGCAAACTATATGTATCAGGAACAGGAGGAATCTGTGCTGTTTAGGACTTATAGGGAAGGAAATGAGCGCTGCGGTACAGGGGATCTGTTTGCTGCAATCATAGCGGCGGATGCGGTGAATGGAGTGCCTTTTGTGGAATCGGTCAAAAAAGCGTCGCAGTTTGTCAAGAAGTGTATGGTGAAGTCGATAGAGATGGGAATCGAGTCAAAAAACGGAGTCTGCTTTGAGGAAATACTTCACCTGTTGAAAAGATGATGAGGAAATATGAAACGATTTATTAATTGCCTGTATAAAATTGTATTTGGACGCACGCTGATCATTATTGTAATGGTGCTGCTGCAGATGTTTGTTCTGATTGGAAGTTTTCTTGAGCTTCGCAGTTTTTTCCCTTTTATATGGGAGAGCATGAATGTGCTGGGTGCATTTTTGATCATTTTTATTGTCAATAGGGATGAACCGGCGGAGTTTAAAATGAGCTGGATCATTCCTCTTTGTCTTTTTCCCGTGCTGGGGGCGTTGATCTATATTTTCGTGGTTGGAAATTTCAGCGGGATTGGCTTAAAGACCAAATTAGGCAGGCGCATGAAGGAAACGAAAGGACTTCTTTATACCACAAAGGAGACGAAAGAAGCAATCAAAGAACGGTCTGCCCAGCTGAAAGGATTTGCCCATTATATGGAGCATACGGCAGGCTTCCCTGCCTACCATGAATCTGGTGCGGTGTATTATCCGGTAGGGGAGGATAAGTTTGCCGATCTTTTGGCGGAGCTGCAAAAGGCGGAAAAATTTATTTTCTTAGAGTATTTTATCGTAGAGCGGGGGATTATGTGGAATGCCGTGCTGGATATTCTGAAGGAAAAGGTGAAGGAAGGCGTGGAGGTCAGAGTGATGTATGACGGGATGTGCTCCATTTTGCTTTTGCCTTACAGATATCCTGAAGAATTGCGCAGGCATGGAATCAAAGCCAAAATGTTCGCCCCCATTGTCCCATTTTTATCCACCAGCCAGAATAACCGCGATCATAGGAAGATAGTGGTGATTGACGGAAAAGTTGCTTTTACGGGCGGCGTGAATCTGGCAGATGAGTATATCAATCAGGTGGAGCGGTTTGGTCATTGGAAAGACGTAGCGGTCAAAATCACCGGAGATGCGGTCAGGAGTTTCACGGTGATGTACCTTCAGATGTGGAACGTATCGGAAAAGGGCAGTGAAGATTATGAGAGTTATCTGAAGGATATTGTCTTTGAAAAGCCGTTTTACCATGATGGCTTCGTGATACCTTATGGAGAGACGCCGACCAGAAGCACGGAAGTCGCAAAGACGGTTTATGAATCCATGATCGAGAGCGCAATAAAGTATGTGCATATCATGACGCCATATTTCATTGTTGACAGAGAGTTTTTGGACAGCATGCGGTATGCAGCGCGCAGAGGTGTGGAAGTGTCCATGATTCTTCCACATATTCCGGATAAGAAGGTGGTCTATTATATCGCAAGGACCTTTTATCCGGAACTGCTTGAGGCGGGAATCAATGTATATGAATATACGCCCGGGTTTATCCATGCCAAAGCATTTGTCTCGGATGATATCAGTGCTGCAGTAGGAACGATTAATTTAGATTACCGGAGCTTTTACCATCATTTTGAATGCGGTGTTTATTTTTATGATCATTCTGTGGTGGCAAAGGTGGAAGAAGACTTTCAGAATACATTGTGCAAGTGCCAGAAGGTCACTGCAGATTATTATAAGAAGCTCCCTCTTTACCAGAAGATCGTGGGGCGGGTGTCGAGATTGCTGGCGCCGCTTTTGTAGAACTTGTCAGGTAAGGAAAACGGCGGTATTTCATGAACCTGAAAGGCTATGGAACACCGCCGTTTTTTACTTTAGTTCAGCCGTCTGAATAGGGGACATAGGTGTCAGCTCATGGTGACAAGGATTTCATAAGATGCTTTTCCTGGCACGTATGGGATGATGCAGCCGTCGATGGGGCTGCCGTCCACGTGGATGCTCTTAACGCGCTTTTCTACATTTCCGGGATTTACCACTTTGATGTGGTAGACGCCCTCCCGGAATTTCCTTGTGATTTCAAAATCGCCGAATCCCTTGGGAACACAGGGGGCTATGCTTAAGCCTCTGTGAGTGGGATATACGCCCAGGATATACTGGGAGATGTTGACGAAAGTCCATGCTGCGGTGCCGGTGAGCCAGCTGTTCTTTGCTTCTCCATGAGTTTTGGCATCCCTTCCTGCAATCATCTGTGAGTAGGCATAGGGCTCTGTACGGTGAATTTCGCTGATTTCTTCAAGGTAAGCAGGGCAGGTCTTGCGGTAAATTTCAAAAGCGCGGTTCCCCCGCCCGATCACCGTTTCCGCAATGGAGACCCAGGGATTGTTATGACAGAAGATCCCGGCGTTTTCCTTGTATCCGGGGGGATAAGAGGTGACTTCGCCGAGTTCTAAATGGTATCTGGTGTAGGCAGGCTGGAGAATCATGATGCCATATTGGGTATCCAGTTTTTCTTTGACAGCGTCAAGGGCTTTTTCGGCAAGCCCCTCTTTTATGCCGATTCCGGCAAGGACACAAAAACCTTGGGGCTCAATGAAAATCTGACCTTCTTCACATTCCTTGGAGCCTATTTTTTGACCATAGGCATCATATGCACGCAGGAACCATTCTCCGTCCCACCCGTCTTTTAAAACCGCATTGTACATTGCATGTACTTCCTGACGTGCCCGGTCTGCTTCTTCTTGATTTCCGGTAAGTTCGCAGAGCTGGGCGTATTCTTCTCCGTATTTGACGAACATGCCTGCAATGAAAACAGATTCGGCAACAGGACCTTCACTAGGTCCGAAGGTCTGAAAGGACTCACCGGGATGCGCGGAGAAGCAGTTCAGATTCAGACAGTCATTCCAGTCGGCACGCCCAATCAGCGGAAGCAGATGGGGACCTTTGTGGGTCAGGGTGTAGTTGAAGGAACGTTTTAAATGTTCCATAAGGGGAGCGCTTGTGCCTTCGTCGCAGTCAAAAGGAACCTGCACATCAAGAATCGAGGTGTCGCCGGTCTCTCGTATGTAGGCGCTGGTACAGGCAATGAGCCATAGAGGATCATCGTTGAAGCCGCTTCCGATATCGGAATTGCCCTTTTTGGTGAGCGGCTGATACTGGTGGTAAGCGCTGCCGTCAGGAAATTGCGTGGAAGCAATGTCGATAATCCGTTCCCTTGCCCGGTCCGGAATGAGGTGTACGAAGCCCAGCAGATCCTGGCAGGAATCCCGAAAGCCCATGCCTCTTCCAATGCCTGATTCGTAGTACGAAGCGGAGCGTGACATGTTGAAAGTTACCATACACTGGTACTGATGCCAGGTATTGACCATGCGGTCCACCTTTTCGTTGGAAGATTTAAGGGAAAACTTGGACAAGAGATCCCTCCAGTAGGCATTTAGACCGGCAAATGCCTGCTCCACATCTTCATCGGTGCGGTACTTTTGAAGCAGAGCAAAGGCGGGCGCTTTATTGATGACGCCGTGGTCTTCCCATTTGTTTTCTTCCGGGACTTCTATGTAGCCTAATACAAAGACGAAGGACTTGGTCTCGCCGGGTGCAAGGGTTAAGTCGATCTGGTGGGAAGCAATGGGAGACCAGCCGCTTGCAACGGAATTGGTGCAGGCGCCTTTTTCCACTGCCTCGGGTAAGCTGTTTCCTCTGTAGGCGCCAAGAAAAGCATCTCGGTCTGTATCAAACCCGCTTATTTCGGCATTGACGGAGTATACCGCATAGTGATTGCGGCGCTCCCGGTATTCTGTTTTGTGGAAAATTGCAGAATCAACGATTTCTACTTCTCCGGTATTTAGATTCCGCTGGAAATTCTTCATATCGTCGTCGGCATTCCACAGGCACCATTCCACATAGGAAAAGAGGGAGACGGTCTTGACCAAATCAGATTCATTGGTCAGTTTCAGACGATTGATCTCGCAGGCATCCTCCATGGGCACAAAGGTGAGAAGAGATGCCTTCAAGTCATTTTTGGACGAAGTAAAGCGGCTGTATCCAATGCCGTGGCGGCATTCATAGGAATCAAGGGGGGTCTGCGCGGGCTGCCACCCGGGGTTCCAGACGGTATCCCCTTCCTTTATATAAAAATACATACCGTCTGTATCTGCTGGTATGTTGTTGTAGCGGTAGCGGGTCAGGCGAAGCAATTTCGCATCTTTATAAAAAGAATAGCCGCCGCAGGTGTTGGAAATCAGGCTGAAGAAGTCCCGGCAGCCTAAATAATTGATCCAGGGAAGCGGCGTCCGCGGGGTGGTGATTACGTATTCGCGGCTTGAATCATCGAAATAGCCATATTTCATAATGATATTCTCCTTTTCTTGATTTATGTATTTGTTTATTGAAAGTGTCTTTGCGTCATTTTACCTGGTGCTTTAATTTGCAATACATTTAAGAAAACGTTTAAGTAATTGATATAATCAGAATTATACATAAGATTTCATGCATATGCAAGCAATAAATATACATTTTATATAAAAATAAATGGAAAAACATATAGCAATAGCAATGGAACAGGACACAGAACGAATAAAAAAGAGAGATTTAGTAATTTTTAAGTAAAAACGACATAAAACAAGCGCGGAAAGTGTAAAAAATTAGAGCAGAATATGTGCATAATTGCCAAAATTATAATATTTGCATAAAAAAATTAAAAATTACCTTGCAAAACTGTAAAAAATATTATATGCTTAACATACGAAAACGATTAAGTAAGCGGTTAAGGGATAAGGGTAAAGAAAACATGGTATCGATGAAAGATATTTCGGCACTCTGCGGTGTATCCGTAGCAACGGTGAGCAAGGCGCTGAATGACCACAAGGACATAGGAGAAGATACAAAAGCACATATCAGACAGGTGGCAAAAGAATTGGGCTATTCACCCAATGCCGCGGCGAAGTCGCTAAAAACCAACAGAACCTACAATTTAGGGGTGCTTTTTGCGGATGAAGCCATGAGCGGACTTACCCATGATTACTTTTCCCATGTGCTGGACAGTTTTAAGAATACGGTGGAGGAGAATGGGTATGATATCACATTCATCAACTGCTGCAAAAAGCGGACCGGAAGAATGTCCTATCTGGAACATAGCAGATACCGCGGTTTTGATGGAGTCGTGATCGCCTGTGTCGACTTCTATGATCCGGAAGTCGAGGAACTGGTCAGAAGCGAGATACCGGTAGTGACCATCGATCATCTTTTTCACAACCGATGTGCCATCATTTCGGATAACATTAAGGGGATGAGAGATCTGGTGCATTACGTATATGACATGGGACATCGGAAGATTGCGTACATACACGGCGCTGATTCGGCGGTTACGCAGAGCAGGCTCTCTTCTTTCCACCATACCTGCGAGGAACTTGGAATCGAGGTTCCGGCACAGTATGTAAGGGAGGCGCCTTATCGCGACACCAAGGGGACTTATGAGGAGACGGAAAAACTTCTTGCACTTAAGAATCCGCCTACCTGTATCTTATATCCAGATGATTTCGCCTGTCTGGGAGGAATCAACGCCATTTATGCAAGAGGGATGAAGATACCGGAAGACATCTCGATTGCAGGATATGACGGGGCAAGGATCGCAAGGCACTTTGAACCGCAGCTTACCACTTTGAAACAGGATACCAAACAGCTTGGAAGTCTGGCTGCGGAGAAGCTTATCAATCTTATTGAAAGACCGAAGACCACCTTAATCGAGCAGATCGTTGTGACGGGGGAAGTGATCCCCGGAACTTCGGTGAAACAAATTTAAGTTTTGCGTAATGGCATTTAGAAGAATAGATTTGCCAAGGTCTGTTTCTTCTCAATATAAATGCAGCAGCTAGTAAATATTATTTTAAAATAAAAAGGGAGGATAAACCATGAAGAAGAAATTACTCAGTGCAATGCTTATTACAGCAATGACCGCCAGTTTACTGGCAGGATGCGGCGGCGCCAAGGATGAAACCAGTGCAGATCCCGGGACGGCAGCGCAGGAACAGCAACAGGATGCGGCAGCGCCCGAGGAGGAAGCGCCTGCGCAAGTAGAGGCAGCAGGGGCAGCGGATGAAGGAAAAGTGCTCAATATTTATTGCTGGAATGATGAATTTAAGAGACGTATTCAGGATCACTATCCCGGCTATACAGCTGATGCCAGCGATGCCACCAAAGGAACCATAGGCGATGTTACGGTTGTTTGGAATATCACACCCAATGATGATAATGCTTACCAGAACAATCTGGATGAAACTTTGCTAAAACAGGCAGATGCAGCAGTGGACGATAAGATTGATATCTTCCTTGTGGAAGCTGACTATGCATTGAAATATGTAGACACAGAGTTCACCATGCCGGTTGCGGATCTTGGCATTACAGATGCAGATCTTGCAAATCAGTATCAGTATACCAAGGACATCGTTACAGATTCAAACGGCGTACTGAAAGGTGTCTCATGGCAGGGCTGCCCTGGCGCAATGTTCTATAGCCGTGAGGCTGCCAAAGAAGTATTCGGTACAGACGATCCGGCAGAAGTGCAGAAATATGTTGCCGACTGGGATACCTTTACCGAGACTGCTGCAACACTTAAGGATGCAGGATATTCCATTATTTCTTCTGTAAATGACAGCTATCGTGTATACTCTAACAATGTAACCTCCAAGTGGGTAGAGGACGGAAAAATCAATATCGACGACAACATCATGAAGTGGGTGGAAGATTCCAAGGCGCTGGTAGACGCAGGCGAAACAAGCACATACGAATTGTGGAGCGATGACTGGAGCAAAGGCTTTTATCCCGAAGGCAAGGTTTTCAGCTACTTTGGTCCCGCGTGGTTCATTAATTTCTCCATGGCAGCAGATGCTGAAGGCAGTATCGGAAACGCTGGCGGATGGGCAGCAACGGAAGGTCCTCAAGGATTCTTCTGGGGCGGTACATGGATTTGTGCAGCAACAGGTACAGACAACGCAAGCCTGATTAAGGATATCATGCTTCAAATGACATGCAACGAAGAGATCATGAAGGAAATCGTAGTGGCTGATGATGACTTCGTAAACAATAAGCCGGCTATGGAAGGAATGGCAGCTGATCCGGGTTATTCCAGCAAGATTCTCGGCGGACAGAATCCTCTGGGTATGTACTGCGCAGGCGTTGAAGGTCTTGATTTAAGTAACCTGTCCATTTACGATCAGGGATGTAACGAAGAATTCCAGAATGCGATGAAAAACTACTTTGACGGCAATACAGATTTGGATGGGGCATTAGATTTATTCTACAAAGCAGTAGTAGAAAAATATCCTGATTTAACATATTGATCGTGGACAAATTTTTATAGAAGTCACCTGCTTACGGCTGTGCCTGCCTGATTGAACAGGCAGGCATGGCTTTTAAAAAGGGTAAAGCATAAACTGGAAGATCATCAATACGCGGAGGTGGTTGTTATGAAGGCTGCAAGAAGAGGAAAGGTTGTAAGCTACAATAAATGGGGGTATATTTTTCTGATTCCGTTTGTATCAGTGTATCTGATTTTTCAGTTTATCCCTCTGGCAAGTACAATCTATAACAGCTTTTTTGAAAATTACCGTTCTGGTCTTACGCAGATCGGTCCTAATTTTGTGGGATTTGAAAATTACAAAACCATTGTGGTGAACGGGGATCTGATTACATATGCGCAAAATACGCTGATCATGTGGGTGATGGGATTTATACCGCAGATAATTGTATCGCTCCTTCTGGCAGCATGGTTTTCCAATCCCAGCTTAAGGCTTAAGGGACAGAGATTCTTTAAAACGGTCATTTATCTGCCCAATCTGATCATGGCATCTGCATTTGCAATGCTGTTTTTCACATTGTTTGCGGACGGCGGACCGGTCAACTCCATCTTGATGCAGATGGGCATATTGGATCAGCCCTACAAATTCATGTCGAACGTGTGGAGTGCCAGAACTTTAGTTGCTTTCATGAATTTTCTGATGTGGTTCGGCAATACAACAATTTTATTGATGGCAGGTATGATGGGAATCGATACAGCTCTTTTTGAAGCGGCGGAAGTGGATGGGGCAACTTCCACCCAGGCATTTTTCAAAATTACGATTCCGCTCCTTCGTCCTATTTTGGTCTATGTGATGATTACCTCCCTGATCGGCGGTTTGCAGATGTTCGATGTTCCCCAGATTCTGACCAATGCCACCGGCGATCCCATGCGTTCTACCATGACACTTATCATGTATCTGAATAAACATTTGTACAGTAAGAATTATGGATTGGGCGGCGCGCTTTCGGTGGTAATGTTCATTGTCACGGCTATCCTGAGCATGATTGTATATAAGTTTACAAATAAGAAGGTGGACTAGGAGGTGATGGTATGGGAAACAATAAGAAAACAAAGCTGAAAAAGGGCATGAATGTAAAAGCGAGAAGGACCATCGCTTATATCGTACTGGTTTTGATTTCCTTTCTGTGTCTGTTCTGGTTTTACGTATTGTTCATCAATGCAACCAGGACGCATGCGGAACTGACCAAAGGATTTACACCGATTCCGGGTTCTAATCTGTGGACGAATTGGAAGAATTTGAGCGCCGGCAGGGCGGCAAGTGCATTGCCTATATGGTATGGCTTGTTTAACAGCTTTTTCATATCCACGCTCAGCGCGGCTCTGTGCACCTACTTTTCCACGATGACGGCGTATGCGATTCATGCTTATGAATTCAAATTGAAAAAATTTATGTTTACTTTTATCCTTATGATCATGATGATCCCCACCCAGGTGACTGCGTTAGGATTTTTGCAGCTGGTAGGAAAGATGAAACTGGACGACTCTTTTATTCCGCTGATTGTGCCCTCCATCGCGGCGCCGATCACTTTCTTTTACATGAAACAGTATATGGAAAGTTCGCTGCCATTATCGCTTATAGAAGCGGCGCGCATTGACGGGTCGGGGGAATTTCGGACGTTCAATTCCATTGTGCTTCCGCTGATGAAACCGGCGATTGCAGTGCAGGCAATCTTCACGTTCGTTTCCAGCTGGAATAATTATTTTACACCTGCGTTGATTCTGCATACGGATAAAAAGAAGACTTTGCCGATCTTGATTGCACAGCTGCGGTCCACAGACTGGCTGAAGTTTGATATGGGGCAGGTGTATGTGATGATTGTATTTTCTATCCTGCCGATTATTCTCATCTATATGTTCCTCTCGAAATATATCGTGCAGGGCGTGGCGATGGGGAGCGTAAAAGGGTGAGGAGTTGTTTTATTAGAGCCGGTGGTCTGCCGGCTCTTTTCGTGGGGGGGGGGGAAGCGTCATTTTGCAAGCCGCATCATGGGAAAGACGCAGCTTGCAAAATGACGCTTTCGCAGGCGCAAAAAAAGTTGACGCTTTAAAAAAACGTATTATAAAATGAAAGGAGAGGTGAGGGTGGACGGATGCAGGAAAGGAAGATAGATAAAGCGTGTTTACTGTAAATCATACCTATAACGAAATTATGCGCACGGAACCGATTGGAAGGGCTATTGGCAATCTGTTTCCGTCCTGCTGGCGCGCGCGGATTGCCCCCGAACATGGGGACGATCCTATGTGGAAAATTGCAGCGAAGGACCGGATGGAGTGGGGAGCGCCGTTTCTTTCGGAGGCGTTTGTCCTGTGTGCAAATGTGCTGATGGAGGCTTACGAAAAGCAGCGGTTCTGCTTTTTGCCTCTGTGGAAGGAGCAGCCCTTCGGATGGATACCTGATGCGGATTTAAACAGGGAAGAGAGCGTGTATCTTTTGACAGGAAATCCTAAGGTGGATAACACGGCATTTGCACATCTTCCGGCAGGCGGCTCGCTGCCGCCTTATGAATCCCATGCAGTGCTGCCAGAAAAACGAAAAAGGACCGCTGACCGCCCGGCGGTGATCCTCTGTCCCGGCGGGGGATATGAAATGCTTTCCGCTTATTCAGAGGGAATCGAGCTTGCCCAGCGCATGGAGCGGGACGGCGGTTATAAGGCGTTTATACTCAATTACAGAATGAAGCCCAATGCCTATCCCCTTCCCCAGCGGGACCTTGCCATGGCGGTCCTGTATGTGCGGGTGCATGCAGAGGAATTTGGCATCGATCCCCAAAGGGTGATTACGGTGGGGGCATCTGCAGGAGGACATCTTTGCGCCAGCCAGGCATATCTGCACGAGGAATTGAAACAGGAGATACTTGGGCAGCCACTTAAAGAAGACAAGAGCCGGTACTGCGCTGTTTCCGCCCGCCCGGATGGAATCGGGCTTTTGTATCCGGTGATCAGTTTCTTGTCAGAGTATCATGAGGGGAGCTATGCGAGCCTTACAAATAGGAGAGAGGAACTTAGAAAAAAGCTGTCGGTGGAATGCCATATTACCGCTGATTACCCGAAGACTTACGCCTTTGCAAACGAGGACGACGGATGCGTACCGGCGAGCAATACGGTCCGTCTTGAAGCGGCGCTGCAAAAAGCGGGGGTTCCCCACTTGTGCCAGATTTATCCATCGGGAGATCACGGAGTGGGGCTTGGATATACCCTTTCCTGCAGCAAATGGAGTGAAGAAATGCTTGCATTTTTTGAAAAGCAAGGCGGTTGACTTCTCAGAAAAAAAGGGATATGCTGAATGCAGAAAATTTTTGAACAGGAAGTGATCCCATGCAGGGAATTGTGTATGATGCAACCAAAATAAAGGTATGTCAGGCGTTTTATGAAATCTGCGATTACGCGGAACTTTCCAGAGAATGGGCGGATGCGCTGTGGAAGGACATTTTGTCCCGAAAACAGATCTATGAAGAACTCATATACTATATCGAGCATCATACGTTTATGGATCAATTAAAAGTGTGCGGCTATACGCTCTGCGATCTGTATGTGTGGCAGATGAATCGGTACAATCTGATTAAAGATACCGGAAAGAACTCCCGAACCTGCAACAAAGAAAAGATGGCGATGCAGGCATTTAGGACCATGGCGGATTTGATGGCAAATCCAGAGGAAGGGCAAAGAAAGCTGGATTATGGGCAGGGAATGGATAAACTGTAATCTGTATAGAAGAGGACCGCGGAGGGAGCATGACAAAATCAGAATTTATGACGGAGCTGCAGAGAGCCTTGAACGGAAGATTAGGAAGCGAACAGGCGGCGCCGCATGTGGCATATTACCAAGAATATATTGAAATCGAAGTGCGCCACGGCAGACCGGAAGAAGAGGTAATCGGCGAACTTGGAAGCCCAAGACTGATTGCCAAAAATATTGCCGATCTGGCAGAACAGAAGAAACATGGAAATTCCTATGGTGAAAAGGCATTGGAATATGGAACACAGCTTTTGAAATTTGGAGTAAAAGCCGGCAGACGCTGCGCAGAACTGGGATTAAATGCTGTGGATAAGGCAAAAGTTTGGTTTAAAGAATTATAAAAACTGCCCGAGGACTAGGCGGGAAGCAATGTCATTAAGTTCAGAGGGGAGCGCGTGCAGGACAGCAGTGACACGGAGCGGAGAGCGAACCAGGTACAGGGGGAGCGTATATACAATCGCTTCCCCTGTACCTGATCCGCTCTCCGCTCCGTGTCACTGCTGTCCTGCACGCGCTCCCCTCTAAACTTAATGACATTGGAAATTTAAAGGAGAAATATATGCTTAATTTGAAAAATGCAGCTGATGCAGATTTTGAGCAGGTTATGAAAATCTACAAATATGCACAGGATTATATGATTATGTCTGGGAACTGCAGACAATGGGGACATTTCTATCCGGATGCAGTTTTGATTAAATCCGATATTTGTCAAAATGCCTGCAAAGTAATATATGATGAAAATGGCATACATGGGGTGTTTGCACTGTTTGAAAGTCCGGAACCCACATATAAGCATATTGAAAATGGAAATTGGCTGAACGATGAACCTTATATTATTATTCACAGACTCGCCGGTGATGGACAGGTGCATGGTTTGTTTCAATGTGCTATAAGTTACTGTAAAAGCGTTTCTCGAAATATCAGAGTGGATACCCATGCCGATAATCTGATAATGCAAAAGCTAATTGAAAAGAGTGGATTCACTAAATGCGGTATTATCCATGTTACTGATGGAACTCCGAGAATTGCATATCATTGGACGGCTTTATAAATTCAGTTTATCGGGCGGTTACAATTCAAGGAGCTTAAATTGTGCAGGGAGTAAAGCCGATTATAGAAATTACGACGGGAAGCCTGATTGCAGCCCCTAAACTGATACAGGAATTGGAAAAGAACGCAAGGGAAATTACCGATAATTAAGAATGAAGTCTGTTAAATGGAGTGGCACCAAATGATTGATATATATACAGAGAAAAAAGATTCGAAAGATTGGGTATTTCAAAACGACTTGTACTTCAATTTGAATACAAGTAATGAAGAAATGTCCCTAAATGAAATAAATCTCATTTGGCAAGTGGATGAGGCAAAGTTGACATCGGATAAGCACATTGAAACAAAATACGGATTAGGTACAATCCGTAATTTGTCATCTGGCTGTAAAACATTACTTAATATTGTAAAGCATCCTGATAAAGTGGTGTGTGTAGAGGAATGTGGTCCCAATGTGCTTAAAATTATTTTTACAATGGATAACATAAAGATTTATATGTCGAGACCATCGTTTGTAGATATACCGGATGATGCGCAAATCAGATTCAATGATTCAGATATAGTGACTGGAAGCGCAGGATATAATAACTGGTGGGGGAAGGAGTATGAACGGAGAGAAGCAGATGATTTATAAAAATATTACATTTAAAGCAGATCCATTTTCATACAATTTAGTGTTCGATGATAGAATAACTCTCGTTGGCGGAGATAGTGGTACAGGTAAAACAGTTCTCTATGAAATGCTGGAAGACTTAAGATTAACTGACGAATATAAGGCTGTTAAATTATTTAATTATAAATCAGACAATCTATTAGAAGCGATAAAGCAGTGCAGAGGAAGTTTTATTGTAATTGACAACGCAGATATTTTAATTAATGATGAAATCAGAAGATTTATCAATTTTGAATTTTCCAATCAATACATGCTTTTTTTAAGAAATTGTGATGGACTCAATGTATCTGATAAGAGTTTTAAGGTATTAAAGCTTGATAATAACAGGATAACACTGGAAGAGGAGTTGTGATATGAAATATTTATGGACAGAAGATACGGGCGCAGGTTTGCACTTCTGGGTGATTGCTGGTACAAGGATTGTTGTGTGTCTGAACATCAGGATAGCCTTAGATGTGGTAAGCCAGAGGTTGAAGATGGAAGTGAGAAGATGAGGATATTGATACAGTCGGAGGAAGTAAAAAAAGTTTTGTTAAGTACTAAAGTACCATAAATAAAAAGTATAAAAGTTCTTTGTTTAGAAAATACTACTCCTGTAACCTAAAGAATCAGGAGGAAACAAATATGTCTAAGAATGATTATCAGAACAACCAGAACAATCAGAATCAGGAAAACAAATCCAACCAGAATAGCCAGAACAGCCAGAAGAACAGCTCTTCCAATTCTTCTAACTGCAAAGACAACAACAAAAAGAACAACGAGTTTTAATGGATTTGTAGAAAAGGCGCCCTCTTGGGGGCGCCTTTTCGTAACGAGTTTAGCCTGTAAGGGGAGGAGGGCAGTATAAGTGGACGGATGGCTTGGTCAGGACGGCGCAGGCGGGGAACAGGGGATGGCACAGCGGAAGGCGCATCATCTCTTTTCCAGTCTTTGCGAAAAATCGGCAATTTCACTTACAGAATGTTAAGTCCCTAGGGTAAAATCGCCATGGAGGGCGATTTTAGGAGTCAAGCGGCATGGATGCCGCCATGACTTCGACCCGACCGCCTTGAAACACATAAACACATTCTGTTAGTGAAATCCGATTTTAAGAGGAGACTGGAAAAGAGATGATGCGCCTTCCGCTGTGCCGTCCCCTGTTCCCCGCCTGCGCCGTCCTGACCAAGCCATCCGTCCACTTATACTGCCCTCCTCCTATCACAGCCCTATTTCGATTGAAAGAAAGCCAACCTCTTTCTATACAAAGAAAAGCGATTGTGGTATAATTCTTAAGAAATTTGTGGAAAAGAGGCGTTTATGAAACGATATGAACTGATTGCTCCCTGCCATTTTGGCTTGGAATCTATATTAAAACGTGAAATTACAGATTTAGGATATGACGTGACAAAGGTAGAAGACGGCAGAGTCACTTTCGCAGGCGATGCGGAGGCGGTCTGCCGCGCCAATATCTTCCTGCGCACCGCGGAGCGCATTTTGATTAAAGCGGGAAGCTTCCGCGCAGAGACCTTCGAGGAACTTTTCCAGGGGACGAAAAGCATACCCTGGGAGGAGATGATTCCTTCAGACGGAAGGTTCTGGGTCACCAAGGCGGCAAGCGTCAAGAGTAAGCTGTTCAGTCCTTCGGATATTCAGTCGGTCATGAAAAAGGCGATGGTGGAGCGGATGAAAGAAGCGCATCATATGGAGTGGTTTCCGGAAAGCGGCGCTTCCTTTCCCATCAGAGTGTTTTTGATGAAGGATGAAGTGACGGCGGCGCTTGACACCACAGGAGAGTCCTTACACAAAAGGGGCTATCGCAAACTCACTGCAAAGGCGCCCATCGCAGAGAATCTTGCGGCGGCGCTTATCATGCTCACGCCCTGGAAAGGAGACCGTATTTTGGTGGATCCCTTTTGCGGGAGCGGTACTTTTCCGATTGAAGCTGCCATGATGGCGGCAAACATCGCGCCGGGCATGGAGAGAGACTTTACCGCCCAGAGCTGGACGCATATGATTCCGGCAAAGGAGTGGTATGATGCGGTGGACGAGGCGAGAGAAGAAATCGTCACGGATGTACATACGGATATCCAGGGATATGACATTGATGAAAAGATGGTAACTATAGCAAGGGAAAATGCAAGGCTTGCGGGAGTGGATCAGATGATTCACTTTCAGAAAAGGGATTTAAGGGAGCTTAGTCATAGCAAGAAGTATGGTTTCATTATTACCAATCCGCCTTATGGAGAACGTATAGAAGAAAAGAAGAATCTGCCGGAATTGTATGGCGCGATTGGAGAGAGATTTAAGGCACTGGATTCCTGGTCATTGTATCTGATTACTGCGTATGAAAAGGCGGAGGAAATGATTGGGATCAAGGCGGCAAAGAACAGGAAGATATATAATGGAATGATGAAAACCTACTTTTATCAGTTCCCGGGACCAAAACCGCCGAAGAGAAAGTAACAGGAGTGTTCGATGCAGTTTGATTTGATGAAGAAAACGGCGATAGGCAGCGCTGTTTTTGCTGCCGCCGCCATGGGATTGATTCTATATATGTCTGCGGGGAAAGTCATAACGATTTCTGATGTGGCGCAGGATGAGGTGCGCAGGGATGTGCAGGAAGAAGCATCCGGCGAACAGGGACTTATCTTTGCGTCGGGAGAGGCAGAAGACGATTATATTTGTATTCCGCTTCCGAAAGAATGCAGGGCGGAGGATATTGTTGTTGAAAATCATTATATGGATCGGGAACTTTGCATATTGATCAGCGATGCTGATTCTGCTTTTTATGAGGAAAATGCAATTTCGGGCAATCGCGAGGTGATAAGCCAGGGGATCTGCGAAGAGATGGAAGACGGTATACAGCTCAGATTTATGTTGACAGGCATATTTGAATACCGTACTATTTTAGAAAATAATGATCTGTATGTCAGTATTTTAAGCCCTGGAGAGTTGTATGACAAAATCATTGTGATTGATCCCGCCTGTGGGGGAGCGGACAGCGGCTATGTAAAGGATGGGCTTTTTGAAAAGGAAATCAATCTTAGGATTGCCCAGAAACTAAAGGAAAAGCTGGACGGAACCGATATTAAAGCATATTATACAAGAATGGATGATGTGAACCCGGCGAAGGAAGAGAGGGTGAAGCTTGCCAATGAAACCGGCGCCGATATGTATATCCGCATTCAGGTGGATGCGGATGGCGACAGCCGGGTTTACGGCACGACTGTGGTGTATAATGGAGACTATTTTATTCCGGGATTTGGAAATGTGGAGCTGGCGGATCTTTTGGAAAGGGAAGTCGTGACCAGCATTAGGGGGAAGGCGCTTGGGCTTAAAGAAGCGGGAGCGTGGGAATATGCCCTTAAGAATGTAACGATTCCCGGGGCTTGTATCAAAACAGGGTATATTACGAACCAGCAGGAAGCGGACCTGTTAGGAAGAGACGACTATCAGGAAAAAATTGCTTCCGGCATTTTTAACGCAATCATGAAAGCTTACGAGGAAACGGATTAAAAAGGAGTTATTTACTATGCAAAAAATAATTTTTGCTACAGGAAATGCAGGCAAAATGAAAGAAATCAGAATGATTTTGTCTGATCTTAAGGCGGCTGGAGAAGAGGTGGAGATTCTTTCCATGAAGGAGGCGGGAACTGAACCCGACATAGAGGAAAATGGAAAGAGCTTTGCGGAAAATGCTCTGATAAAGGCAAGGGCGGTTGCAGGAAGGGCACATGGAGCGATTGTGCTGGCAGACGATTCCGGTCTGGAAGTCGATTATCTGAATAAGGAGCCGGGAATTTATTCGGCAAGATATATGGGGGAAGACACTCCTTATAGTGAAAAAAACAAAAATTTAATTGAGCGTCTTGAGGGCGTCAGGGAGGAAGAGAGGACGGCAAGGTTCGTCTGTGCCATTGCATGCGTTCTTCCCGATGGAAGCGAGATTACGACGGAGGCGACAATAGAAGGCAGAATCGGTTATGAGGAAAAAGGGAAAAACGGATTTGGGTATGATCCCATTTTTATGGTGCCCTCCTACGGCAAAAGTACGGCGGAACTGACCGAAGAGGAAAAGAATAAGATCAGCCACAGAGGCAAGGCGCTGCGCGCAATGAAAGAAAAGCTGCAGGCGTATTTTGACAGATAGAATGGAAATGGAAGGAATGTGGAGAAGCATATATGAAGGTATTGATTGTCAGTGATACACATCGCAAAAATGACAATTACATAAAAGTGCTCGAGAGGGTAGCGCCGGTGGATATGGTCATCCACTGCGGAGACATCGAAGGCAGTGAATATCTGATTGCAGAAAGTGCGGGATGCCCGGTCCAGATGGTCACGGGGAACAACGACTTTTTTTCAGATCTTCCCAGAGAAAAAGAATTTATGGTGGGAAAATACAAAATCTGGCTTACCCACGGGCACAACTATTATGTATCCATGAGTAATGAAAATCTGAAACATGAAGCCAGGATGCGGGGAGTGGATATCGTGCTGTACGGTCATACCCACAGACCGGTGATCGATATAGAAAGAGATCTCATCGCGGTCAATCCGGGCAGTCTTACATATCCCAGGCAGGAGGGAAGAAGACCCTCTTACGCGATTATGGATCTTGATAGAGAGGGAAAAGCGCATTTTACGATTAATTATCTATAAAAATGTATTTTTTGAAAGTTTCTTGTTGACAGAAGGAAAGTCATATCTTATAATATATCTTGCGTTGCGTAAGAGTGTGCAACAGGAAACCAGCGGGGTGTGGCTCAGCTTGGCTAGAGCGCCTGGTTTGGGACCAGGAGGTCGCAGGTTCGAATCCTGTCACCCCGACTTTAACGCATGATATCTGCGGGTGTAGTTCAATGGTAGAACACCAGCCTTCCAAGCTGGATACGTGGGTTCGATTCCCATCACCCGCTTTTGCATATGCAGAAGCGTGGTAGGAAACATCATGTTCGCATATGCTGTGTGTCCATAGCTCAGCTGGATAGAGCAACGGCCTTCTAAGCCGTGGGTCGGGGGTTCGAATCCCTTTGGGCACGTTTGATATGCTGGTCATATCAATCAACGTATGGTGGGTATGGCGCAGTCGGCTAGCGCGCCAGATTGTGGCTCTGGAGGCCGAGGGTTCGAGTCCCTCTATCCACCCTTTGCCAAGGCTTGTTGGTAAGACAGGCTATTGTCCAAAGCACAGGCTTGGTGTTTTCATTGGGCTATCGCCAAGCGGTAAGGCACAGGACTTTGACTCCTGCATTCGCTGGTTCGAATCCAGCTAGCCCAGTTACATATAAATATGGGCCACTAGCTCAGGTGGTAGAGCACTTGACTTTTAATCAAGTTGTCCGGGGTTCGAGTCCCCGGTGGCTCATCTGAAAGAAAAATCAGTTTATCTGGTTTTCTTTTTTTACGCAAATGTTGAACAATGAGAAGGAAAGGAAGGAGATTATATCAATATGGAAGCTACAGCAACAACAAAAGAAAACAAAATGGGAATTATGCCGGTCAATCAATTGCTTATCAGCATGTCCCTGCCCATGATGATTTCCATGCTGGTGCAGGCACTCTATAACATTGTGGATAGTATTTTTGTGTCCAGAATCAATGAAAATGCCCTGACAGCAGTATCACTGGCGTTTCCCATACAGACTTTGATGATTGCCCTTGGTGCAGGAACAGGAGTGGGAATCAATGCCCTTCTGTCACGGTCGCTTGGGGAAAAGGATTATGAAAAGGCAAACAAATCGGCTGCCAATGGAGTATTTCTTGCGGTGGTCAATTATGTCATTTTCCTGTTGGTGGGAGTGTTTGTGACAGGTCCTTTTTACTTAAGTCAGACGAAAGATGCTCAGATTTTGGAATACGGAAAGGCGTATTTGACCATCGTCTGCTGCTGTTCCTTCGGCATCTATGCACAGTTCGTCTATGAGCGGCTCCTGCAGTCAACGGGGAAGACCTTTTACACAATGATTACACAGGGAGCAGGGGCAATCATCAACATTATTCTGGATCCTATCTTTATCTTCGGATATTTCGGTGTGCCCCGCATGGGTGTTGCCGGGGCGGCAGTTGCCACTGTAATCGGGCAGATTATAGCCGGTACGATTGCGCTTATCATTAATGAAAAGAAGAACACGGAAATCAAGGTACAGATTCGGGGATTTCGTCCCGACTTCTCGATCATCAAACAGATTTATCAGGTGGGGATTCCGTCTATTATCATGCAGGCGATCGGTTCCGTTATGACCTATGGCATGAACAAGATTCTTCTAGGATTTACCAACACTGCGGCGGCGGTATTCGGTGCATACTTTAAGCTCCAGAGCTTCATCTTTATGCCAGTGTTTGGGCTGAACAATGGCATGGTGCCGATTGTGGCTTACAATTACGGCGCAGGCAAGAAGGACAGGCTGATTAAGACGGTGAAGCTTAGCATTTTTTATGCAATCTGCCTGATGTTCGTTGGATTTGTGGTCTTTCAGGTATTTCCTGCGCAGCTCCTTTTGATGTTTGACGCGTCTGAGACGATGCTTGCAATTGGTGTTCCGGCGCTGCGCATCATCAGCTGCAGTTTCCTTCTGGCAGGTTTTTGCATTATCTGCGGGACCATGTTCCAGGCGTTGGGAAATGGGGTGTATAGCATGGTGGTATCCATTGCAAGGCAGCTTGTGGTGCTGCTGCCGGTAGCATATCTTTTATCCCTGACGGGAAATGTTACTTATGTATGGCTGGCGTTTCCGATTGCGGAATTGATGTCGCTGGGGCTTTCTGTTTTCTTTTTGGTGCGGATATATAATAAGGTAATTAAACATATCGGTACTGAAATCGCAGCGCAGAGATCAACATAGAGGATATGCCAGGGATAAGAGAAAGCGGTGACTGCCGGCGTTTTGCCAAGGAGAAAAAGGATGATTGAAATAGCAAATGTCACGAAGAAATTTGAAAGATTTATCTGCCTCGACCGTGTGTCCATGACCATTCCCGACGGAACGATTTATGGGCTGGTTGGGGAGAACGGTGCAGGAAAGAGCACTCTCCTTCGCCTGATAGCCGGTGTCCTGCGAGCGGATGAAGGTGAGATTAGAATTGACGGAGATAAGATTCCGAATGTGGCGGCAAAGCAAAAAATCTTTTACATGCCGGATAACCAGTATTATGAGAAGAATGCCACGCCCCTTACCGTAGGGGATTTTTACAGGACCTTTTATCCTTCCTTTGCCATGGAGGAATACCGTTATCTGCTGGAGCAGTTTGGACTTGAAGAGGGCGCATTAGTGGAGACCTTTTCCAAAGGAATGAAAAAGCAGATGTTCATTGCGGCGGCGGTCTGTGCTGACACCGGATATCTTTTGTGCGATGAGGTTTTTGACGGGCTGGATCCACAGATTAGAATTACGGTAAATGATCTTTTGAAAAGTGCGGCAGTTGGAAGGAATATGACGATTCTAATGGTGTCCCATTATCTGGAGGAACTTGACAGAATCTGCAGCATGAAGGGATTTCTGCATCGCGGACGGATTCTTGACAAGGAGGAATGGGACAGGCTGGCGCTGGGAGGCGCGGAAGCATGAAGCGGGCGAAAATAGTATTGGGACTTTGGCGGGAAGATTTAAAGAGCAAGCTGTGGATGATCGTGGCAGTCTGGTATCTGATGGGAATGCTCTGTCTGCTTTTTTCGGCAAAAATGACGATTCCGGAAGGGGAGGTGCGGAGTCTTTATGTGGGACCGGGGAACACCTCTTTTTTTGCAGTGATGATCCTGCTTGGGATTTTGATGGGCATAGGAGCTTTTCCTTACCTGCAGACGCAGCAAAAGGCAGACTTGTACCTTAGCCTTCCCTTTTCAAGAAGCCAGCTGTTTGCAGTGGGATATATGAATAACTTTTTGATTTTCAGTATTCCGGCGGTGATATGCAGGCTTTTGTTTTTTCGTATTTCTCTTTCCATGGGTTACTGTAAGTATGAGGACAGTGTCCGGTCGGTGTGGGCGGGATGTCTGATTCTTGTGCTGGGATTTCTGTTTGTGATGAGCCTGTCCATGCTTGCTGCGCTTTGGGCGAGGGGCGGCGCTTATGTGGCAGGTCTTACGGCGCTGCTTTTTTTAGGACCGGGGGCAGGGCTTGCGCTGACGGAAAAGATGCTTGCGATGTTTGGACCCTCTTTCTATCGCTCGGCAGCGCTGGAGCAGTTAAAGGGGTATCTGCCTCCTGTTTCTCTGCTCAAAAATGCTGCGGGAATCGAAGAATATGTGGACAGTTCCGGCTGGGTGATGGCGGCACATCTGCCATATCTGCTGTATCTGGCGGCAGCAGTCGTCTTTCTCTTTCTGCTCAATCTGTTCTTTTTCAGGATACGTCCTGCAGAACCTAAAAGGGGGGCATTTGCTTTTCCTGCTGCGGAGTGGTTTGTGCGTTATAGCTGTGTGGTTCTTGGAGGGTTATGGTTTATAGAACTTTTGCAGGTTTTCTCCTTTGGCGTTTTTTCATGGGCGCCGGTGATTGCCGGTATCGTGATCAGTGTTCCGCTTATACATGGACTTGTCAATATTCTACTTGCCCGTGATGCGAAGAGATTTCTATCCGGCAAATGGCATTTATTAATTGAGGTGTTGCTGATGGCGGTCCTGACCGGCGGATTTTCTTTGTGGGGAAAATGGGAGCGGCGGATTCCGGTAAAGGAGGATGTGGCTTTAATGGCGATTGCACTGCCGGCGCTTCAAAGCGGAGATGACAGCGGGCAGGTTTTGCAGAACATGCAGCTTACAGGAGAACCGATGGAGGCAGCCTATGACTGGGTCAACAAAGATTATGGCGAAGAGTCGGCAGGCTATGAATTTCTGGTAAAATACGAGGGGACAGACGGCAGGCAAACCTATAGCAAATACCATCTTCCGTGGTATGCGCTGGATGGTTTTGAGGAAATTTTTGCAGGAGAAGGGTTTAAGGAAGGAACCTATCAGGCGCTTCGCCTTAATTCCATGAAATATTATGAAATCTGCTGGACCAACGGCATAGAAAGCTATACCCTGGATTTGGCAGAACAGGAGCGGCAGGAATTGTGGGAGGCGTACAGGGAAGATGCAAAAGGGCTGGCGTTTTCTGATATCAGGCAGCAGACGCCTATCGGGCGTATCACCTTTGCTTCTACGAAAAACCAAGGGGATGTGACGGCAGATATTTATCCCGGTTATGAAAGGACTTGCACACTCCTATATGAATACGGCATTGCAGCGCAAAAAGAGATAAAAGATTATGATATCATTAAAATCGTGGCGGACAAATACTTGCTGACGGAAGGGCTCCTCTATCAGGTTAATTCCCTGGAATGGGAAAAGACGATTACGGATGCGTCAGCGATAGAGACATTGTCCGAAGTCCTTTACTGTGAGGAATTTTGCGAGGACTATCAGCTCAATGAGAAGAATCTTCAAATGGAATTTACCGTGTATTACCGGGATTCGGACGGAAGAACGATAGATGCTGTAAAGTGCAGGGCGCAGGCGGATCCGGCGGGGAACGAAGTGCTGAAGGAACTTTTGAGATAAAGAAGGAGAGTGCTTTGGGCAGGCGCTTGAAGAAGGGGAGAACAGGAAAATGAGGGGAAGGTTAAAGGAGTACAGAGGAGAAAAAATCGTCACACAACTTTCGGCAAAGCTTCTGCCGCCTGATTCTCATTACCCTGACTGCATCTGCCTGCTTATGCTGACAAACCGGCACTTATACGTGCTGGAGGATAATTTTGACGGAACATATGAGATGCATTTTGAATTTGTGCTAAGCAGGATCGACGGCATCGAAATTGAAACGTGGGAGCAGATTTCCACCGGAAAGGACAGTAAGGAGAATCTGCCTGTCTTTGCAGCCATATTAACCTATTGGTGCAGCGTCATGTTTTCCGTACCCATCGGAAAACCGAACAGGGCGGTGAAGGAGAAATATATAGTAATCAAATATCATACGGAGCAGGGTAAAAAAGAAAAAATTTATTTCCATTTGCCGGATGGTGCAAAACCTTTTATTAAGTCATTTGAGAAGGTGAAGGCGGCTTATGGACAGGGGTGCTTTTAGGTAGAGAATTAAGAAAAAGTTGACAGCAACTTTAGCGGATGATAAGATAGTCTACATGAGCATAGCAGGTTTGTGCGACAGACTTGCATGAGCGGGTATGGCGGAATTGGCAGACGCGCCAGATTTAGGTTCTGGTGGGAGACCGTGCAGGTTCAAGTCCTGTTACCCGCAGGAGGAAATAAGACCGAAAATACAATGGGTGCTTAGTAAAACCGTGTATTTTCGGCTTTTTATTTGAAGGAGTCAGTGGATATGGTACAATATATTGCCTTTTTACGTGGCGTTAATATAAGTGGCAAAAACAAGGTGCCCATGGCTGAATTGAAAATAGGCTTTGAAAGATTGGGGTATCGAAAAGTTAAGACATATCAAAACAGCGGCAATGTAATGTTCTTGAGTGATGAAAATAACATAGAGAGTGTTACAAAACAGATTGAAATGATGATAAAAAATCAGTTTGTTTTAGACATTCCGGTCTTTGTTATAGCAAAAGAAGAACTTGCGAACATCTTATGCAACGCTCCCGACTGGTGGGGGAATGAAGATAAGGAAGTTTACGATAATCTTATTTTTATTATGCCGCCTGCTGCATTCACCGATGTATTTAATGAAATTGGAGAACCGAAAGAAGGATTAGAAAAGATACAGAGTTGCGGGAAAGCAATATTCTGGTCTTTTAGCCGAAAAGATTATCAGAAAACAAACTGGTGGGCAAAAACAGCAAATACGAGTATAAGCAGCAAATTAACGATTAGGACAGCAAATACTGTTAGAAAAGTAGTTGAAATGTAGTAAATTGATAAATAAATACATTTTGTGTATAATAAATCCAGTAAATGGATATGGGAATTACAGCATATCCTGAAAAATCCAGATTTAAGAGGAGAATAACCATGAAAAAAGCAATGATATTATTATTAACGACAATTGCAATCTTTACCCTGCCCGGTTGTGGCAGGAAGCAGGATGACGCTCAGGCGGAGCAGGAAAGTACAGAATCTGAATACGCAGAATCCCTTGAAGTGCTTAACAAGATAGTGGAAGCCTACGGCGAAGAAGAGCTGTTTGCCATGTATGGCGGAAATCAGGAAAATGCGGTAATGGATGCGCCGGGGAAGTTTGATATCAGCAAAACAGAAGAATTGGAATTTACGTATGGTCTGCCTGCGGAGCAGGTTTCCAATATTGAAGACGGGGCGACTATGGTGCATTTAATGAATGCAAATACCTTTACCGGCGCAGCTTACAGGCTGAAGGAGGGCGTGGATATGAATGCCTTTGCAGATTCCGTGAAATCCTGCGTTTTAGCAAAACAGTGGGTGTGCGGGCAGCCGGATACGCTGGTTATTATCGATGTGGACGGCAGATATGTGATAACGGCTTATGGCGCAGCGGAACTGATGGAAGTCTTTAAGGATCATGCATTATCTGTTCTTGGCGGTGCAAAAATAATCACAGAAACGCCTATTGCGTAAAGAGGCTGCGCATTATGCTGTTTTCGAGTATTTCTTTTTTATACTATTTTTTGCCCCTGACGCTGGTCCTATATTTTGCGGTTCCTAAGGCATTCAAGAATACCGTCCTTCTTCTGGCGAGCCTTTTATTTTATGGGTGGGGAGAACCCAAATATGTGATATTGATGGCACTTTCCATTCTGCTGGGATATGGGTTTGGGCTGTTGGTGGAAAAATACAGAGAAAAAAGAGCTGGAAAGGCAATCTGTGCACTTTCAGTGGGAATAAGCCTTGCCTTTCTGGTGTACTTTAAATATGCAGATTTTTTTATCCAAAATGTAAATGCTGTAACGGGGCTGCAGCTTTCCCTTTTGAGGCTGGCGCTGCCCATCGGCATTAGCTTTTATACATTTCAGATGATCAGCTACACTGTGGACGTGTATAAAGGCGAGCGGGCGCAAAGGAATTTGATTCACTTAGCGACTTACATTGCCATGTTTCCCCAGCTGATTGCGGGACCGATTGTGCGGTATGCTGATATTGCAGGGCAGCTGGCGGATAGGAAATGCACATGGCAGAAAAGTGCGTGGGGAATCCGGCGTTTTGTGATCGGTCTGGCGAAAAAGATTCTGATTGCAAATCAGCTGGGAGAATTATGCAGTGCATTTAGGGCATCACAGGAAAAGTCGGTGCTGTTTTGCTGGATGTATGCCATTGCCTTTACCCTGCAGATTTACTTTGACTTTTCCGGCTACAGTGATATGGCGATTGGACTGGGACGCGTGCTTGGATTTCATTTTCAGGAGAATTTCAATTACCCTTATATTTCTTCCAGCATAACGGAATTCTGGCGCCGCTGGCATATTTCCCTGGGAACCTGGTTCCGGGATTATGTCTATATTCCGCTGGGCGGAAACCGTAAGGGGAGAGGAAGACAGCTTTTCAATATTCTGGTGGTATGGATGCTTACCGGTTTTTGGCATGGTGCGGCTTGGAATTTCATTTTGTGGGGTGTACTCTTTGCGGTGCTTTTGACGGTAGAAAAATTGTGGCTTCTTAAGAGATTGGAAGAAAGCCGGTTATTGTCTCATATTTATACTTTGTTCTTCGTTATGCTGAGCTTCGTGATTTTTAATGGGGAGACTTTAGGACAGGCGTTCTCTGATATAGCAGGTCTTTTTGGCGGGGGAGGGATTCCCCTTGTTTCACAGGAAGCTTTATACTGCCTCTCTAGCTTTAAGATTGTTCTGTTTGCGGGAATCATAGGCGCAACTCCGGCGGCTCGTGATTTTGTAAGGCGGATATCAGGAAAAGCTGCAGGCAATAAACTCCTGAACGTGTTGGAGCCTGTTGTGCTGACGGTGCTGATGCTGGTCATGACAGCCTATCTGGTGGATGGCTCTTTTAATCCCTTCCTGTATTTTCGATTTTAAGGAGAGTGTGCTTCTATGAGTGAGAAAAAGAAAGATATGGCTCTATGCATGATATTTTTGCTTCTGCTTGTCTCTGGGTTCCTGCTCTGTGTGTTTTTGCCAAAAGAAGATTATTCAAAGAGCGAACGGCGGATGCTTTCCCCTATGCCGGAGTGGTCGGCACAGGGAATATGGAGCGGTCGTTTTATGTCCGAATTTGAAAGCTATGCGGTGGATAACTTTCCCTTTCGGGACTCTTTTCGGGAAGCAAAAGCACTGACGGCGCTGGGGATTTTTGCAAGGCAGGACAATCATGGGGTTTATGTGTCAGATGGATTTTTATCCGCTTTGGAATATCCAATGAACGAGGCTTCCCTTGGGCGGGCGGTGGAGCGGTTTTCCCATGTCTGCGGGAAATATCTCACAGAGGAAAATAAAGTTTACCTCTGCGTGATTCCTGATAAAAACTGCTTTCTTGCAAAGGAGAGCGGACATCCATCCATGAACTATGAAGAATTCGAGCGGCAAATGGCGCAGAGAGCAGACTTTGCAGAATACATTTCTGTCTCCGACCTTCTGGAAAGAGACGATTATTATAAAACAGATACCCACTGGCGTCAGGAAAAAATTACAGATGTGGCAGAACGGCTGGCGCAGGCAATGGGAACAACGCTTTCCCAGGATTATGAAATCCATACATTAGAATCAGATTTTTACGGCGTGTATTACGGACAGGCGGCACTGCCCCTTGCACCGGAGAAGATTCAGTATGTAACAGGTGCGGATATCGATGGATGCACCGTTTATGACTGGCAGAATGGAAGAGAAATACCAGTCTATGACATGGATAAAGCAGTGGGAAGAGATCCTTACGAAATGTTCCTGTCAGGCTCCTTATCCCTCCTCACAATCAATAATCCCAACGCCCGGACAGATAAAAAACTCATCCTATTCAGGGATTCTTTTGGATCAAGCCTTGCACCTTTATTGATTAGTGGATACGAACAAATCACACTGGTGGATATCCGATATATCCACCCCGATCATTTGGATACTTTTTTGGATTTTGAAGGATGCGATGTACTGTTCTTATACAGCACACTCATACTGAATCACAGCGATACCATAAAATAGATTACCAGGAGAAAATATGTTTGACAGAACCTCTAATTTCTGATAAAGTCATATTAGTTAAAAGGGAGTAGTAAAAAGGGTCCAGCCAACAATCCCCGGCATGAAGCTGTGGCTGTACACTTCTGCAATGCGGAAGTACGAGACTTTTGACACACGTATCTGTGGGTCATAGGTCTTTTTTTATGCCGCAGAGACGGTTTATATCAAAATAGAAAGTGGAATACTTAAGAAGAAAGGAAGAGGGAAATGGTAAAAGTAGTAATTTTATTTGTAGTAGGTCTTATTTTGATATGTTTAGGCGGCGACCGTCTGGTGGACGCGGCGGTGGCAATCGCCAAGAAACTTGGCATTCCTCAGATTGTGGTAGGTGCTACCATTGTAAGCCTGGGAACCACACTGCCGGAGATATTGGTCTCCACTACGGCGGCATTTAACGGTTCTGCGGCAATCGCAGCAGGAAATGCATTTGGTTCCATCATTTGCAATACTGCACTTATTGCGGGGCTGACCCAGACCATACGTCCCACGAAGCAGGTGGAAGCATCTTCTCTGTCGTGGCGGGGGATTTTCTTTTTCATTGTTTTGACTGCACTCAACATATGCGGATTTTTAACAGGAGCTTTTGGCAGACCGATAGGGATCGTACTGCTATTATTGTTTATTGTGTATGCATATTTAAATGTGATACGTGCCTCTTCGGAGGGCGGTGATGAGGAGAAGAAGGAGGACGCGAAAGAAATATCTATTCCGGTTCAGATCATCATACTTGCAGTCTGCGCAGCATGTCTTTTTGTGGGGGCAAATCTTTTGGTAGACAACGGAATCCTGATTGCAGAAGCAGTAGGCGTGCCTGAGCGTGTCATTGCAGTGACATTTATCGCACTTGGAACATCCCTTCCCGAACTTATGACATCTGTTATGTCTTTAATCAAGGGATACGGGAATGTAGGACTTGGAAATGTGATCGGTGCGAATCTGCTCAACTTGCTCTTGGTAATAGGCATCCCGTCAGCAATTGCAGGCATTTCCTTGGAACGCTCCACGGTGATGGTGGATATGCCTCTTGCCTGCCTTGTCATGGCGGTCCTTATCGTTCCTATTTTAATAAGAAAGAAATCCTCACGGCTTCAGGGCATTGCGCTCCTTGGCATTTACGGCGTATATTGCATAGCATCCTTTGTCTAAAAATGGCAATGACCCTTGTCAGAAAAAATGGAATCTGCTATACTTCTTATGGAATGAGCTAAAAATATAATAAATGAATAAAAAGGAGAGATTAGAATGAAGGGTAATATTGTTGTAGGACAGTCCGGCGGCCCCACAGCCGTAATCAACTCATCTGTAGCTGGTGTGTACGCAGCAGCAAAGGAACTGGGTGTTAAAAAAGTGTACGGTATGGTTCACGGTATCGAGGGATTCTTAGAGGACAAGATGATCGAATTGGAAGAGTATCTTGACGATCCCACAGGAATCGAATTGTTAAAGAGGACACCTTCTGCATTTTTGGGTTCCTGCCGTTTTAAAATGCCCAAGATTGAAGGGCATGAGGATGTCTACGAAAAAGTTTTTGAGATTATGGAAAAGCATGACATTGAATGTCTGTTCTATGCAGGCGGAAATGACTCCATGGATACCGTCAAGATGCTGTCCGATTACGCAGCAGCACATGGAAAATCACAGAGATTTATGGGCGTTCCTAAGACCATTGACAACGATCTTCCTGTTACCGATCACTGCCCTGGCTATGGATCAGCAGCAAAGTACATTGCAGCCAGCTTAAAAGAAATCATCCGCGACAACGAGTCCTTTGGTGCAAAGAAGCCTACCATCTGTATCGTAGAGATCATGGGACGTAATGCAGGATGGCTGACAGCAGCGGCAGCGCTTGCAAAGGGCGATGACTGTACTGGTGCAGATGCAATCTACCTGCCTGAAAAGGTATTTGACATGGACGCTTTCATGGAAAAGGTTAAACATCTGGCAGCAACCAAGTCTTCCGTTGTAATCGCAGTATCTGAAGGAATTCACATTGCCGACGGTCGCTACGTGTGCGAACTGGCTAATGAAAATGTTGCAGTGGATGCATTTGGACACAAGCAGATGTCCGGTACAGCAGCTTATCTGGCACAGGCAATTGCGGCTGAAACAGGATTAAAGACCAGAGCTGTTGAATTTTCAACACTCCAGCGTGCAGCTACCCACCTTGCTTCCCTCACAGATATCAATGAGGCATTCCAGGTTGGTCATGATGCCGTTATGGCAGCAGAAGAGGGCAAGACAGGCATGATGATCACCTTAGACAGAAATGGTGATGATCCTTATCAGTGCGGGACAAGCGCATATGATATCCATGCCATTGCAAACGTGGAAAGACCTGTTCCGGCAGAGTGGATCACAGAAGATGGATGCGGCTTAAATGACGGCTATGTCAAATATGCAAGACCTCTTATCATGGGCGAGTTGACACCCCTTTTCGTAAACGGACTTCCCCGTCATCTGGTAAGAAAATAGTCAATCAAAAAATGGGCGGCTGACCTTTATGGTCAGCCGTTTTTGTCGGTTCTCCATTGACTTCAACATCAAAATATATTATTCTAGTAGTATGGCAGGAGGGGAAGGGGGTACATTATGGTTGCAATTATATTGGGTACATATTTACAGAAAAAAGGACTTCTTACCTATGACCAGCTCGAGAATCTGCTATTACAACAGCGCAAGGTTCATGTGAAGCTTGGGCTGATTGCCGTTGCAGAAGGGTTGATGACGCAGGAGGAAGCCGATAAAATAAATGGAATGCAGGCAGCAATGGATAAGAGGTTTGGAGATATTGCCATCGAACAGGGATATCTGACGGAAGGAGAAGTGGAAGCCCTTCTCAAAGAACAGGGAAATGCTTATCTGAAATTTGCGCAGGCACTGGAGGATCAGCAGCTGATGACGGTAGAACAATTAGAACAATGTATGATGGACTTCCAGGTGGAAAATCAGATGACGTTTTCTGATATGGAAGATATAAAAAGCGATGATGTGGACAGGATTCTGCCCCTTTACATCCCGGCTGGACAGGAAAAGTACCTAGATACCATGGGTACAGCGCTTCGTACAATCCTGCGGTGTGTGGACACGGAAATTTACCTCGAAAAAGCGTATGTGGCATCGGAATGTGAGGGCGAGAACGGCGCTATTCAATATATAGACGGTGAGCGCAGGTTAACTTACGGAATGATTGGCAGGGGACAGGCACTTTTGCCGGTTGCCTGTGCATTTGGAAAAGAAGAGTTTCAGGAAATGAATGAGGATGCACTGGACGCAATCGGAGAACTCTTAAACTGCATCAGCGGGCTATATGCAAATGGCATCAGCCGGGGCGGTGTCTGCGTGGAACTTTATCCACCTGAGTATTCGACGGATATAAGCGGGATTACCTGTGATGAAATGCTGGTGCTGCCCCTATATATCAAAGGACAAAAGATTCATTTTGCGGTTGCAATGGAAAACAAAATAGAAATGAAGCGGGAGGCTTAGAGATGGCAAATATATTGATTGTGGATGATTCAAGGACATCGCGCAAGGTTCTGCGGAAGATGATAGAAGATGCCGGACATACAGTAGTTGAAGAATGCTCAAATGGTGAAGAAGGATACCTGAAATACAAAGAACTTAAACCGGACCTCGTCACGATGGACATCACAATGCCGAAACTGGATGGACTCGAAGCCCTCCAGCTGATCATCAAGAGCGATGAAGATGCCAAAGTCATTATGATCACAGCCGCCAGCCAGAAAGAAAAAATGATCCAGGCAATTAAATACGGCGCATCCGAATTTATAGCCAAACCCTACGACAGCGAGGACGTAAAACAAGCTATCAACAAAGTATTGAAATTACAAAACACATAACATCTAACATACAATAAACGACTAAAATAAGCTGTTACCATGACCCAAAATCCGGTCATAATAACAGCTTATTTTGATGATTTACTTTTACCTGTGAATGAGGGAAGGACGGCAGGAAGGACAGAGATGATTGGAGCAGCCGGCAGTGTGTATTGGGTTTCAAGGCTCTGGCGAAAATCGGCAATTTCACTTACAGAATGTTGGAAAGACCAGGGCAAAATCGCCATGGATGGCGATTTTAGGAGCCAAACGGCACGGATGCCGTCTTGGCTCCGACCCGACCGACTTGAAACACCTACACACATTCTGTTAGTGAAATCCGATTTGAAGACGAGCCTTGAAACCCAATACACACTGCCGGCTGCTCCAATCATCCCTGTCCTTCCTGCCGTCCTTCCCGGACCCATGGGAAACCATCCAATCCCCAAAATAAAAATCCCTTGCATTCTTAAGCGGAATTAGGTATGATGAAAAAGGAAATCGTTTTCCACCATACTACTGGAGGCGTCAAATGGTATCGATTAAGGATGTGGCAAGGCACGCAGGCGTTGCAATTTCTACTGTTTCAAAAGTATTGAATAATTATCCGAATGTCAGTGAAGAGACAAAAATAAAAGTGAATAAAGCAGTGGATGAATTGAACTTCGTTCCCAATTCCGTTGCAGCGGCGCTATCATCCAAGAAGGCAGGACGTGTTGCCCTGTTCGTGAATTTAAATGTGCAGACCCAGGCGATTGATGAGATCGATATGCAGTATATTCAGGGAGCAATCACCAAGGCAATGGAACTGAATCTGGATGTGATCACTTTATTCTTTTCCATGTTTAAAGACCGCACCAGTGAAGAATTGACGAGATATCTGCAGTCACAGAGTATTACAGGAATCATCATTTATGGTCTTTCAAAAGAGGACAAGATACTGCATAAACTAATCGACGAGCAGAAGTTTAAGTGTGTGGTGGTGGATGCGCCGATTGTCAATGAAAATACTTCCTCTATCTGGATTGACAACCGGAAAGCGCAGTATGATGTGGCAAAGAAGACGGTGGAGGAGAATAACTGCAGGCGTATTTTGTACATTCAGGGAAAGAAGAACGGTTACGTTACAGAAGAGAGATTGCAGGGCATGGAGGATTTGGTCAAGGAAATGGGGCTCACCATGCTGGTTAGAAAAGGGGAATTTTCCGAGCTGCAGGCACGTAATATTACGATGAGATATGGCAAGAATAAGGACGTGGTAATCTGCGCGTCCGATCTGATGGCAATCGGAGCCATGAAGGCCTTGACGGAAATGGATATTTTCAGACCGGTCTGCGGGTTTGACGGGATTGTACTGATGGGATATGTAGGAAAGCAGATGAATACCGTGCGTCAGGATTTTGCAGGGATTTCGGCAAAAGCAATGGAGGAACTGCATTATCTGATGGATGGGGCGCCAGGGCGCAATGTCACAATGCCGTATACGCTGGTTCGAATGAAGTATATGGATATCATTTGCTAAAGGAATTTAGGAAAAATGAAAGGTTTTTAAATTTGCTCTTGCGGAAAACGTTTTCTTGTGTTACACTACAGTATGTGAGCGGGAAAATTTTGGCATAATAGAGTGAAGATAATTGAAAATTAATATATTTTTAAAAATCAGGAGGAGACTATGGCAGCACAAACAAATTTACAAAAGGACGTATTGGTTTTGAACATGGAACAGCAGCTTGAAGAAGTTGCAAAAGAGATGTTTGGCAAGACAGTAGCCGAACTTTCTGACCAGGAGACCTATTATGTGGTACTGGTGTATGCAAAGAGAATCATGGCTGTTTCAGACACGAATGAGGGGGAGAAGAAGATTTACTATATCTCCGCAGAGTTCCTCATCGGAAAGCTTTTATCCAACAACTTAATCAATCTGGGCATTTATGATAAGATTGACCAGATTTTAAAGAGTAAGGGAAAGAGCCTTTCCGTAATCGAAGAAATCGAACCCGAACCTTCACTTGGAAACGGTGGATTGGGAAGACTGGCAGCATGCTTCTTGGATTCCATCGCAACACTTGGACTTCCCGGAGAGGGTATTGGTCTTAACTATCACTATGGATTGTTCAAGCAGGTATTTAAGGATAAAGTACAGACAGCTGAAAAGAATGACTGGATTGAAGAAAATTCATGGCTTACCAAGACAGATGTTACATTTGATGTATTCTTTGGTAAGAGAAAAGTTACATCACGTCTTTACGACATTGACGTTGCCGGTTATGACAGTGGTGTCAATAAATTGAGACTGTTCGATATCGAATCACTTGATGAAAGCCTTGTAAAGGATGGCATCAGCTTTGACAAGGAGCAGATTGAAAAGAACCTTACATTGTTCTTATATCCCGATGACTCTGACGAGGCAGGCAACCTGCTGCGTATTTATCAGCAGTATTTCATGGTATGTAATGCAGCTCAGCTGATTCTGCGCGAGATGAAAGAAAAGAAATATGATTTGCGTAAGATGTATGAGCATGCTGTTATTCAGATCAACGATACCCATCCTACCATGGTCATTCCTGAATTGATACGTGTTCTGGTTGAGGAAAAAGCATTTACCATGGATGAGGCAATTGAAGTGGTAAGCAAGACCTGTGCTTACACCAACCATACCATCCTTGCAGAAGCATTGGAAAAATGGCCGCTTGCATACCTTGAGAAGGTAGTTCCTCAGCTTGTTCCGTATATTAAGGAGCTGGATAAGAGAATTGCTGCTAAGTATGACGATCCGAAGGTACAGATTATTGATGAGAGCGGAAGAGTGCATATGGCTCATATCGACATCCATTACGGATTTTCTGTAAATGGCGTTGCTGCCATTCATACAGAAATCTTAAAGGATTCAGAGTTAAATGCGTTCTACAAGATTTATCCTGAGAAGTTCAACAATAAGACCAACGGTATTACATTTAGAAGATGGCTCCTTAGCTGTAACCGCGAGCTTGCCGGCTTCTTGGCACAGACCATCGGCGACGGTTTCAAGAAAGATGCAGATAAGCTTGAAAAGCTTCTTGAGCACAAGGATGACCAGGCTGTGCTCGACCGTTTGGCAGAAATCAAGATGAACCGCAAGAAAGATTTGGCAGAATACGTAAAAGAAGCAGAAGGCGTTACCTTAAATCCTGAAGCAGTATTTGACATTCAGGTAAAGAGACTCCATGAGTATAAGCGCCAGCAGATGAATGCGCTTTACATCATTCATAAATATCTGGAAATTAAAAATGGCAAGAAACCGGCAAGACCTCTTACCTTTATCTTTGGTGCAAAGGCAGCTCCTGCTTATGTGATTGCACAGGATATTATCCACCTGCTTTTAGTATTGCAGGAGATCATCAATAATGATCCGGATGTAAGCCCTTATATGACCGTACTCATGGTAGAAAACTACAACGTAAGCTATGCAGAGAAACTGATTCCTGCCTGCGATATTTCCGAACAGATTTCCTTAGCTTCCAAGGAAGCATCCGGTACCGGAAACATGAAGTTCATGTTAAACGGCGCTGTGACATTGGGAACATCTGACGGTGCAAATGTGGAAATCCACGAACTGGTAGGAGACGACAACATTTATGTCTTTGGTGAAAAGTCAGAGGCAGTCATTGCACATTATGAGAAGGCTGACTATGTTTCAAGACATTTCTACGAAAAGAGTGCTGTCATTAAAGAAGCAGTAGACTTTATTGTAAGCGAACCGGCGCTGAAAGCAGGACGCAAGGAAAATCTGGAGCGTCTGTACAATGAACTGATTAACAAAGACTGGTTCATGACATTGCTTGACTTAGAGGACTACATTGCTGCAAAGGATAGAGCGTTTGCAGACTATGAAGACCGTCAGAAGTGGAAAAAGATGATGCTGGTCAACATTGCAAAGGCTGGATTCTTCTCATCAGACAGAACGATTGCAGAGTATAACAGAGATATCTGGAAATTGAAATAATTTATCATAATCAAAAAGCAGGTTCGGCGGAACCTGCTTTTTGCATTAAGATGTGTTATAAACTTTTATGCTAGACAAGCCGTGTAGTCCACTTGGTGCAATCCCACACATCTGTGGCAAGTCCCTCATAGAATAAGGGTTCATGGCACACCATAAGGATGCTGCCCTTATACGCCATCAAGGCGCGCCGCAGTTCCTCCTTTGCATCTGTATCCAGATGGTTGGTGGGTTCGTCCAGAAGCAGGATGTTGGTTTCCCGGTTGATCAGTTTGCACAGGCGTACCTTAGCCTGTTCTCCGCCGCTTAGCACTTTTACCTTGCTTTCGATATGTCTGGTGGTGAGCCCACATTTGGCAAGGGCAGAGCGCACCTCATATTGGCTAAAGCCAGGAAATTCCTGCCAGATTTCTTCAATGCAGGTGGTGGCAATGTTCTGGTCCATCTCCTGCTCAAAGTAACCGATGCTTAAGTAGTCTCCCTGCTCTACGCTTCCGCTAATGGGGGGAATGAGTCCTAAGATACTTTTTAAAAGAGTTGTCTTTCCAATCCCGTTGGCGCCGGTAAGCACGATTTTCGCCCCTCGCTCCATTTCAAGGTTTAAGGGAGATGAGAGGGGTTCATCATAGCCGATGACCAGTTCTTTTGTCTGGAAGACATACCGTCCCGGTGTGCGGGCTTCTTTAAAGTGAAATTCAGGCTTAGGTCTTTCCCCTGCAAGTTCAATCACATCCATTTTATCCAGCTTTTTCTGACGGGACATCGCCATGTTGCGGGTGGCGACTCTTGCCTTGTTTCTGGCAACGAAATCCTTCAAATCGGCAATTTCTTTCTGCTGCTTATTATAAGCCGCTTCTAGCTGTGCCTTCTTCATGGCGTAAACTTCCTGAAATTTATCGTAATCTCCCGGATAGCGGTTCAATTCCTGATTGTCCATGTGGTAGATCAGGTTGATGACGCTGTTTAAGAAGGGAATGTCATGGGAAATAAGGATAAAAGCATTCTCGTAGTCGTTCAGATACCGCTTCAGCCATTCAATATGCTCCGCATCCAGATAGTTCGTCGGCTCATCCAAAAGAAGGATGTCGGGTTTTTCTAAAAGGAGCTTTCCAAGCAGCACCTTGGTGCGCTGTCCGCCGCTTAAGTCTGTCACATCCCGCTCTAATCCAAGCTCAGTAAGTCCAAGGGCTCTTGCAACCTCATCTACCTTGGCATCAATGAGATAAAAATCGTGCATGGTGAGAAGATCCTGTATGGTACCTAGTTCTTCCATATAGGCTTCCAGTTCCGTTTCGGAGGCGTTCCCCATCTTATCGCAGATTTCGTTCATCTGTGCTTCCAGCGCATACAAAAAGTCAAAGGCGGAGGAAAGCACAGTTCTTATTGTCATGCCTTTTTCAAGGACGGTGTGCTGATCCAGATAACCTACGCGGACATTCTTTGCCCATTCAATCTTGCCCTCATCGGGCGTCAATTTTCCAGTAATGATATTCATAAAGGTGGATTTACCCTCTCCGTTAGCGCCAACAAGACCAATATGCTCTCCCTTCAAAAGGCGGAAGGACACATCCTGAAAAATGGCTCTGTCTCCAAAGCCGTGGGTTAAGTGCTCTACATTTAAAATACTCATGTTTTCTCCTGATTTTGGGATAAATTGATATATACGCTAAGATTATAATGGGAAATTCAATGAAAGTCAAAAGATAAAAAGAAGAAGTTAAGGCCATGACAACAGTCCATCCTGCAGGAGCATGGCAGCAGCGTGTAGGCTCAGAGCGTAGAATGTGAACAAGAGGCGGCACATTCTCAGTGGCAATCAGCGGAGTGATTGGCGTGGGTGTGAAACGAACATGTATTGCTTCATGTAAATTGGTGCACACTGAAAGTGTATTGACTTTTTCTGGAAATGTGATTAGACTAAAATAAGAATCATTCCTAATATTATAAGAAAAGGAGAAAATAATGAATCAGAGTGCATTTCACAAATTATCTTACGGTGTATATGTCGTAAGCACATGGGACAACGGAAGACCTACAGGATGTACGGCAAACAGCGCCATGCAGATCACATCCACTCCGGCAACGATTGCTGTCAGCATCAATCACAACAATTACACCAACAAATGTATCAGCGAAACGGGCAAGTTTGCAATTTCCATTTTAGCGGAGGATTCCGATCCTTCCATCATCGGAACGTTCGGTTTTAAAACAGGAAAAGAATCGGATAAATTTGCAGAAGTGAAGTACAGCGTGGAAGATCATATGCCGATCGTATCTGACAGCTGTGCCTATATCGTATGCGATGTCATTGATAAAATGGAAACCGCAACCCATACGGTCTTTCTGGGCGAAGTAAAGGGGGCGGAAGTTTTAGGAAACAGGGATGCTATGACCTACGCTTATTATCATAAAGTTATCAAAGGCAAAAGCCCTAAGAATGCGCCTACCTATATCCCGGAAGAGGATGAAAAGAAGCCGGAGGGAGGAAAGGGACGCAGATTTAGATGTCAGGTCTGCGGTTATATTTATGAAGGCGAAGGACTCCCGGATGACTATAAGTGCCCTGTCTGCGGCATGGGGACAGACAAGTTTGTAGAAATATAGAATTAGGAGGACTTGGAAATCCGTCGGGTAAAAGCGGTAGTCCAGCCGGTTTCAGATTCAAGTGCAAGAAGCAGGAGGGGCAGGTACAAAAATAGATATCGGCTCCGGTTTTCGAACAGCAAAAGAAACAGGAACAGACCAAGGACGGATAATTTGGCGGCGGAGCTATAAATACTGCCAGATCTGCGGAAGATGCTCAGAGCACTCATGACGCAGATCATCAGCCATACACCCTGCATAAAGGACGAAAACCAGTTTTGATAAAAGTTCGTTTCAATATAGAATCCATTTTGGAGCAGACCCCGCAAAGTGTTGGAAGGGGCCTGCTCTTCTAAATGGAATCCGCCTTCTAACCCATAGAAAAAGGTTCCGTCGCTGCCTGCCCAGACCAGCTTGTTGAATAAATGTTCCGGATAGCCAATGGGACCGTAATTACTGATCCGCTCTCCAATATGTGCCATTGCTTCCTGTGCGTAGTCGTCATCCTCAATGTGCTGTTGTGTCCAGCGCACTTCCGGTTTGTTCCAACCGCCGTATCCGGAAGGGTCGTCTTCCAGGGAACTCAATCCCAATCCCATATAGTGCAGTACCCCTAACGGTATGATACCGGGATATTGCTCTTCAAGCGTCCTTTTTACAGGCGCCTCTCTCATATAAATTACTGTGGCGGCAGTTCCGCATCCCAAAGCAAAGCTGACAAACAGCAAAAGAAGCTGCTTTGGCAGTTTCTCCTTTTCCCAGCGAAGAAAAAGCAAAATGCCCATGGCAATATAGATGATCAGAACGGTAGGTTTGATATAATATCCGAAAATACCCAAAACACCTGCCATGAACATACACAGAGCTTTTTTTACTTTTATGCGATATGCCTGCCTACAGGGGGCATCTGCAGTTGGCGCCTTATGTACAGCATGTACAATGAAAAACAGAACGCCGACAGGAAAGGGCATGGCGAGGGTATCACTGTAAATCGTAGAAAGGGTTGGATGAAATCCAATTAATAAAACGGAACAGATAAATACGCGGTCAGATGCCTTTATCCCATATAACTTTCTGGCAGTCATGACTGCCATCAGGATAGAGACGTCCACAAAAAGCAGGTTCAGTAGTTCCATTTTTCTTAAGGGAGAGAGAATGGGAAGGAATTTCGTAATCTTTAAATAATCCGACAATAGAATCTGCATAAATAAATTGTTGGTATGACGGATAAAGTAATCTCCGTTATACATGCCGTATTCAGCAGAATTGGTAATCTCAAAGGCGTCCCATCCAATCGGTGTCATAACCTTGAGAAACAGTAGTACTTGAAGGATAATCAATAAAAAGGCAATAGATAATCTGGCAATATTTACTCTTTTGGTGTTGCGTCCATCAAAGAGTTTTACATATCCAATTAAAATTCCGGCACAGACCAGCGCAAAGATGAGCGTTTTAAGTGTGCTGTGATGAAACCCGAGGGGATATTTTTCAAAGTGAAATAATGTAAAAAAACTGCATACTGCAAATACAATTGAAAAGATAACAGCAATGCTTTTTTCCAGTGTTCTTCTGATTTTCATGTTCTTATTCCTTATTTGTAGTAATTGAGCAACATAAGTATATCACATGTTGCAAAAAATGTATATTTTGATATTCTTAAAGAGGGTTAAAGTGTGATATACTATCCATATGTGTGTAAGCATATGAATAGCGGACAGGAATGATAGAAATGTATACTGCACACGATTAAGAAGCAGTCATAATAAATGACAGATGGGAGAAGGTTATGGAAGAGACAATGAAGGACTATGAAAAGGAACTGGAGGCATCTTTCCGCAAGATTCAGGAAGGGGATGTGATTCAGGGAACAGTGATCGATGTGAATGAGGAGGAAGTGACCTTAGACCTTAAGTATTACACCCAGGGCATCATCAAGGCGGCTGATATGAGCAGCGACCCGGGATTTTCAATCCTGACGGATGTACAGGCAGGAGATGTGATAGAAGCCACGGTGGTAAAGATGGACGATGGGCAGGGCAACATCCTTCTTTCTAAAAAGGAAGCAAATGAGGTGCTTGCATGGGATGTGCTTGAGGGCTATAAGGAAGAAAAGAAAAACCTTTCCGTAAAGGTGAGCGAAGTGGTCAATGCAGGTGTGGTTGCTTATTTGGAAGGCATCAGGGGATTTATCCCTGCATCCCAGCTTGATTTGTCCTATGTGGAGGACTTGGAAGCCTATAAAGGAAAGACATTGACCGTAAGGGTCATAACGGTGGATCAGGAGAAAGAAAAGCTGGTGCTCTCCGCGAAGGAAATTTTAAAAGAACAGCAGAAGGAAGAACATGACCATAAGGTGGCAATGATCGTGCCAGGAACGATTCTGGAAGGCACGGTTGAAAGTCTCCAGCCATATGGAGCATTTGTAGATTTGAAAGATGGCTTAAGCGGTCTGGTGCATATTTCACAGATTTGTCAGAGAAGAATCAAAAAGCCCTCCGAAGTGCTGAAGGTAGGGGATAAGGTCAAGGTAAAGGTCTTAAATACCAACGACGGCAAAATTTCCTTAAGCATGAAGGCGGCGGAGGAACAGCAGGCGGAGGAAGTGGAGAGTTTTGACACGAAGCAGTTCGACTCCGGTGAGAGCGTGGGGACGAGCCTGGGGGATCTGTTTGCAAAACTGGGACTTAAGTAAAATAGATAGAGGAGCGATTGCGATGTTTCGATATTGTTTATTTGATCTGGACGGCACTCTGACGGACTCCAAGGAAGGAATTACCAAGTCGGTGCAGTATGCACTTAAAAAGTTTGGCATCGAAGAGCCGGATCTGGACAAATTAGAGCCCTTTGTGGGACCGCCTCTTAAGGACAGCTTTAGGGAGTTTTATGGTTTCCCAGAGGAAGAGCTGGATAAGGCGGTCGTCTATTACAGGGAGCGGTATGCGCCCATAGGTGTGCTGGAAAACCAGATTTATCCGGGGATGGCGCAGATGCTTGCAAAACTTTGTGAAAAAGGGATTCACCTGGCGGTGGCGTCCAGCAAGCCTACGGAATTTGTCTGTCAGATTCTTGCCCACTTTGAAATAGAACAGTATTTCGAGGTAATCGTGGGAAGCGGGCTGGACGGAAGCAGAACCACCAAAGAAGAGGTGGTGGAGGAAGCGCTTTCACAGCTGGGTCTGCTTTCTCTTCCGAGAAAAGAGCGAAAAGAAATCTGCGCCATGATCGGAGATAGAAAGTTCGACATTCAGGGCGCGAAAGCGTATGGGCTGACCGGAGTAGGAGTGACGTTTGGCTATGCGGGAGAAGGAGAGCTTGAGGCAGAAGGGGCGGACTATCTCATAGATTCGGTGGAAGAACTGGGAACTTTCCTGACACAAGAATAAGATTGGAAGGGAAGAGCGCTTATGAAGATGAATGTGTGGAAGACCTTTGGATTTCCATGGAAAAAAGAAGAACTGCAGAAATGGTCTTCCCTTAAGAAGACAGCCTATTTACTGCTGCCTCTTTTTGTATATTTTGCCGTGCATGATATTGCAGAAATCCTGCTGTATTTTCTGCTGAATGTATTGGGTACAGCAGGCGGGGAAGGAGTTGCTGCTTTTATCTCGCGGCATGTGTATACCATACGGGGAATGGTATATGGCGCGGCTTCTTTGATCGGCGTGGCATCAATCCTGACGGTAGTAAAAGGAGAAATCGCTGTACCGCTGGCAGATGAAAAGGATAAGGCGGAAAAACAGCAGATAGATGGAAAGAGAGTAACCGCATATTGTTTCCTTGCTGTTTTTGCCTTGTGCATAGCGGCAGGTATCAATTTCCTTTTCTGGGGGGCAGGCTTCTCAGACAGCTCCCAGACGTACAATGAAGTACATAAGATGCAGTACGGCGTACAGTTTGCCGCCGGACTTTTCTTATATGGGTTCATTTCTCCGCTGGCGGAGGAGGCAGTGTTCCGCGGGATTCTTTATAACCGGATGAAACGCTGTTTTAACGATAAGATCGCGCTGGTGGTTTCGTCCCTCTTATTCGGCATTTATCATGGAAATCTGGTGCAGGCGGTATATGGAACCATACTTGGACTATTGATTGCCTATTTTTATGAGCGATATAAGAGCTTTGCAGCGCCGGTGCTGTTCCATGGAGTGGCGAATATCAGCGTGTTTGCCATGACCTATCAGAGCAGTCTGGCTGATATGGGAAGGGGGCAGGCAATTGCGGCAGGGGCAGGATTCCTTGTGGCGGCAGCAGGTATTTTCTTTTATATGAAGCGGCGGATTATTTTGGACGAGTCAGGTGGTCATATAGGATAAGAGTTTGATGGGTTTTTAGGTTATGCTTTTCTTTTTTTAAAAGGGTATATTGCATTTGCCTCTTAGAATAGTCTGTTTGTTCCATTGGAAAAAAACTTCTGCAGAAATAGACATCTTTTTTTGCGTGATCCACAAACAGGAAGGAAAGATTTAGAATGATACCATCCCCTAGTTTTAGTAAGAACTCACTTTGAATAGAAGAATGCGGGAAGACTTTCTTATTATATTTATAGAACAATTGGTTTCCGTCCAGAAGGGATTCAAGATAGGGAAGTGTATTGAGGCGGCTTTGTATTTCAGGCAGGAACTGACTTTTCAATAATGTGCTATATGTTATATTGCCATTAAGGATTTGTTGAAATACTATGTTCCGGTTTAACCGGGCAAGGTCTATATCTTTTAGTTTGTGCAGTCCGGCAAGATGATGGAAATCTGTATTTGAAAAGCCAAGCGTGATATCTTGTAATTGTCCTTTTCGCCCCAATATGAATCGATACTCATAGTCCATTAGTTTTTGAAAATTGGAAGCACATTTCATTAATAAATCCATTTGATGATTTGACTTTCTTTTGAGATTAAGATGTGTCATAGATAGAAGTTTGATGCTATGCCGCTTGTAGCGGAAGATTTGATTTTGACAAAGGTCCTGCCGTTATGGCAGGACCTTTAGGGCATTTTCTTTCAGCTTTTCAGCCTACGCCGGTTTGAGGTTTCATTGCCCAACCCCTCTTGCAAGCTCTATAAGGCAATGCATACCGGCACACTCCCTTATATCAACGCTTAAACAGGTACACTCCGTTACCTGTATGGTAGTATTATTATACGGAAGAGCTGGGAATATGTCAATTGTTTATCAGTTTTTTTGTTTCAAACCGGTAACAGTTCAGCCTGCAAGTACAGGAGAGCAGTTTGGAGAGCGGATGGCTCAGCGCAGATGGCGGCACACCTTATCTTTTCCAGTCTCTGCGAAAAATCGGCAATTTCACTTACAGAATGTGAGGATACCCAGGGCAAAATCGCCATGGATGGCGATTTTAGGATCCAAACGGCATGGATGCCGTCTTGGATCCGACCCGACCGTCCTGAAATACCTATATACATTCTGCTAGTGAAATCCGATTTTGAGAGGAGACTGGAAAAGATAAGGTGTGCCGCCATCTGCGCTGAGCCATCCGCTCTCCAAACTGCTCTCCTGTACTTGCAGGCTGAACTGTTACTCAAACCGTCTATGTGTCAGAATAAATTGTACGGTACGATACGTGTGATGAAGAAAACTAAAACAATATTAAAACAATTAGCGCTCATAGAAAGAATTGACAAATAATCTGACGATTTCCGAAATATTCATTATTTACAAATAAAGAAATCTGTTGTATATTAGACCTACAGGTCGCAAAGGAGCGAGTTTAAAGCTCTTTGCGACCTTTTTGTATGCAGGAGTTTCTTTAGAGCCCGTCTGCAGGCAGAGGATTTGTGGAAAAGGAGAGAGATTATGTTTGATGTAAAGAAGACCTGGCCGGACGCCCCTTTGTACCGCCCGGAATTTGAACACGATAACTGCGGGATCGGAGCCTGCGTCAACATTAAAGGGATTAAAAGCCGTGAAACGGTGGAAAATGCGCTAAAGATTGTGGAGAATTTAGAGCACAGAGCCGGAAAGGATGCGGAAGGCAAAACCGGTGACGGCGTAGGGATCCTGACGCAGATTCCCCATAAATTCTTCAAGAAGGTGACAAAGCCCTTAGGCATTTCCATAGGAGAGGAAAGAGAATATGGCGTGGGCATGTTCTTTTTTCCACAGGATGAGCTGCAGAAAAATCAGGCGAAGAAAATGTTTGAGATCATTGTGGAAAAGGAAGGACTGACCTTTTTGGGATGGAGGGAAGTGCCAACCAATCCTTCTGTGCTGGGACATAAGGCAGTGGAATGTATGCCCCACATTATGCAGGCGTTCGTCAAAAAGCCTGCGGGGGTGGCAAAAGGCGCAGCCTTTGACCGTCTTTTGTTTGTGGCGAGAAGGGTGTTTGAGCAGTCCTCCGACAATACCTATGTGGTGTCCTTATCCAGCAGGACCATTGTATATAAAGGGATGTTTCTGGTAGACCAGCTTCGGACCTTTTTTTCCGATTTGCAGGATGGAGATTATGAGTCGGCGATTGCCATGGTGCATTCCCGCTTTTCCACCAACACCAATCCCAGCTGGGAGCGTGCCCATCCAAACCGCTTTATTGTACATAACGGAGAAATCAACACCATCAGGGGCAATGCAGATAAGATGCTGGCGCGTGAGGAAAACATGGAATCTGAGCACCTGCATGGACTTTTACATAAGGTGCTGCCGGTGGTGAATGCTTCCGGTTCCGACTCCGCTATGCTGGATAATACCTTGGAATTTCTGGTTATGAGCGGCATGGATCTGCCCCTTGCGGTGATGATTACGATTCCTGAGCCTTGGGCAAACAATAAGACTATGTCTCAGAAGAAGAGAGACTTTTATCAATATTATGCGACCATGATGGAGCCTTGGGACGGTCCCGCCTCTATCTTGTTCAGCGACGGCGACATGATGGGAGCAGTACTGGACCGGAATGGTCTGCGTCCTTCTCGTTATATGATTACGGATGACGACCAGTTGATTCTCTCCTCAGAAGTAGGGGTGCTGGATATTGATCCGGGGAAAATCCTGGTAAAGGAAAGACTGCGCCCGGGTAAGATGCTTCTGGTTGACACCCTAAAGGGAAGGGTGATCGATGATGACGAGCTGAAGGAGACCTATGCCTCAAGAGCGCCTTACGGGGAATGGCTGGACAGCAATCTGGTAAGGCTCCATGACCTGAAGATTCCCAATGAGAGAGTGCCGGAGTTTACTTATGAAGAAAGACAGCGCATGCAGAAAGCCTTTGGATACGCCTATGAAGAGCTGAAAAACAGTATCCTTCCCATGGCGAAGACGGGAAGTGAGGCGATTGCGGCGATGGGCGTGGACACACCGATTCCGGTTCTGAGCAAGACCCATCATCCGCTGTTCCATTACTTTAAGCAGCTGTTTGCACAGGTGACTAACCCGCCGATCGATGCCATCAGGGAGGAAGTGGTCACATCCACCACCGTTTATATCGGCACTGACGGCAATATATTGGAAGAGATACCGAAGAATTGTAACGTGCTCCGGGTGAACAATCCCATCCTGACCAACACGGATTTGATGAAGATCAAGAGCATGAAGAAGGACGGATTCAAAGTAGAGGTGATTCCCATTACCTACTACAAGAACACCAGCCTTGAACGCGCCATAGCCAGACTGTTCGTGGAAGTGGACAGAGCGTACCGGGACGGCGTCAATATCATGGTTCTTTCCGACCGCGGCGTGGATGAAAACCACGTGGCGATTCCTTCCCTGCTTGCCGTTTCAGCCCTGAACCAGCATCTGGTAGAAACCAAGAAAAAGACCAGTGTGGCGTTGATTCTGGAATCCGGGGAACCGAGGGAGGTGCATCACTTTGCCACCCTGCTGGGCTATGGGGCATGCGCCATCAATCCCTATCTGGCACAGGAGTCCATCAAAGAGTTGATCGACAATCATATGCTGGATAAAGACTATTATGCGGCAGTGGAGGACTACAACAACGCCATCCTTCACGGAATCGTAAAAATCGCTTCCAAGATGGGAATCAGCACCATACAGTCCTATGAAGGTTCCCAGATTTTTGAGGCAATCGGCATTGATAAAGAAGTAATCAATAAGTATTTCCCCCACACGGTATGCCGAGTGGGCGGCATCACCATAAAGGATATAGAAGAGCAGGTGGATAAACTGCATTCACAGGCATTTGATCCGCTGGGACTTGCAAATGACTTGACCCTTGACAGTTTAGGACACCACAAGATGCGCAGCGGGGCGGATGAGCACCTTTACAATCCGGCGACCATCCATCTGCTTCAGGAGTCCACCAGACGGGGGGACTACCAGATGTTCAAAGAATACACTTCCCTTGTGAATGATGAGGAATCGGTGAAGAACCTGCGGGGGCTGATGGACTTCAATTTTCCCAAGAAGGGCGTGCCCATTGAAGAGGTGGAGAGTGTGGAATCTATCGTCACCAGATTTAAGACAGGGGCTATGTCCTACGGTTCTATTTCCAAGGAAGCCCATGAGACCATGGCAATTGCCATGAACCGGATTCACGGCAAATCCAATTCAGGTGAAGGGGGGGAGGACTTAGACCGGCTTACCCCCGGCGCTGACGGGGTCAACAGATGCTCCGCCATTAAGCAGGTGGCATCAGGACGTTTCGGCGTTACCAGCAGATATCTGGTAAGCGCCAATGAGATTCAGATTAAAATGGCACAGGGGGCAAAGCCCGGAGAGGGTGGACATCTGCCCGGCGGCAAGGTTTACCCGTGGATTGCCAAGACCAGGCACTCTACGCCGGGGGTAGGACTGATTTCCCCTCCGCCCCACCATGATATTTATTCCATTGAAGACTTGGCGGAACTGATCTACGATTTGAAAAATGCCAATAAACAGGCACGAATCAGCGTCAAGCTGGTTTCCGAGGCAGGCGTGGGAACGGTCGCTGCCGGTGTGGCAAAGGCAGGGGCGCAGGTGATCTTAGTGTCCGGCTATGACGGAGGTACCGGCGCGGCGCCCCGAAATTCCATTCACAATGCGGGACTTCCCTGGGAATTAGGGCTGGCGGAGACCCATCAGACGCTGATTATGAACGGACTTAGAAATAAAGTAAGGATCGAGACCGACGGGAAGCTGATGAGTGGCAGGGATGTTGCCATTGCCGCCATCTTAGGGGCAGAGGAATTTGGTTTTGCCACGGCGCCCTTAGTTACCATGGGCTGTGTCATGATGCGCGTGTGCAATCTGGATACCTGTCCGGTGGGGGTTGCCACCCAGAATCCGGAGCTTCGCAAGAATTTTAAAGGAAAACCCGAATACGTGGTGAATTTCATGCACTTTATCGCCCAGGAACTACGGGAATATATGGCGAAATTAGGCGTCCGCCGTGTGGACGAACTGGTAGGGCACACAGAACTTTTGAAGGTAAAGGATCACTTGACAGAGAGCCAGAAGCAGATTGATTTAAGCCTGATTCTCACCAACCCTTACGCCGGCGGCAAGGAAAAAGTAACCTTTGACCCCAAGAAGGTCTATGACTTTAAGCTGGAGAATACGGTGGATGAAAAGGTCCTTTTAAAACAGCTGAATAAGTCTATGAACGAAAAGAGCAAACGCAGCATAGAAGTGGATGTGAAGAATACCGATCGGGCATTCGGAACAATCTTAGGATCGGAGATTACCAGAAGACTGGGAGATGAACTGGAGGAAGATACTTACAGAGTGCTGTGCACCGGCGCAGGGGGACAGAGCTTCGGCGCATTCATCCCTAAAGGACTGACATTAGAGCTGGTGGGAGACAGTAATGATTATTTCGGAAAAGGTCTTTCCGGCGGCAAGCTGGTTGTTTATCCCCCTAAGGGAAGCCGGTTCAAGGCGGAAGAAAATATCATCATCGGCAACGTTGCGCTCTACGGCGCCACCAGCGGCAAAGCCTTTATCAACGGCGTAGCCGGGGAACGGTTCTGCGTGCGCAATTCCGGGGCTGTGGCGGTGGTGGAAGGCGTGGGCGACCACGGCTGCGAGTATATGACCGGCGGACGCGTGGTGGTGCTTGGAAGGACGGGCAAGAACTTTGCGGCAGGCATGAGCGGCGGCATCGCCTATGTACTGGATGAAGACAACGATCTATATATTCGCTTAAATAAAGAAATGGTTTCCTCTTATGAGGTGACATCAAAATATGACGTCATAGAGCTGAAAGAAATGATCAAGGAGCACGTGGCGCTGACCAATTCTGAAAAAGGGAAGATGGTGCTGGATAACTTTAAAGATTATCTGCCCAAGTTCAAGAAGATCATCCCTCATGATTATGAGAAGATGCAGGCTGCAATCGTGCAGATGGAGGAAAAGGGATTGAGCGCAGAGCAGGCACAGATTGAAGCGTTTTATGCAGTCAAGAATGCGTAAGGAAATTTGCATGATTGCCATATAAGTGGCGGAATAGAGAGGTAACGATGGGAAAACCAACAGGATTTATGGATTATAAAAGAGAAGTATCAAAGGATGTAAAGCCCAAGGAACGGATCAAAAATTTTAACGAGTTTCATGAGCACCTTCCCAAGGCCAGACAGCAATTGCAGGGCGCCCGCTGCATGGAATGCGGGGTACCGTTCTGCCAGGCGGGTATGGATATTTGTGGGATGACCAGCGGCTGTCCTTTGCACAATCTGGTTCCCGAGTGGAATGATCTGGTCTATACGGGCAACTGGAAGCAGGCATATAACCGCTTGAAAAAGACCAACAGCTTTCCGGAATTTACATCCCGGGTATGTCCTGCCTTATGTGAGGCAGCATGTACCTGCGGGCTGAATGGGGAGCCGGTAGCCACTAAGGAAAATGAATTTGCCATTATCGAGAATGCTTATGAGCAGGGGTATGCAGATCCCAAGCCGCCTAAAGTGAGGACTGGCAAAAAAGTTGCGGTGGTAGGAAGCGGCCCCGCCGGGCTTGCGGTGGCGGACCAGCTCAACAAGAGGGGACACAGCGTCACTGTGTTCGAACGCTCTGACCGGGTAGGGGGACTGCTCATGTATGGCATTCCCAACATGAAGCTGGAAAAACAGATCGTGGACCGTAAAGTGAAGGTCATGGAAGCGGAAGGCGTCTCCTTTGTCACAGGAACGGACGTGGGAAAGGACGTGAAGGCGGAAAAGCTGCTGAAGGAATTTGACAAAGTGGTGCTCGCCTGCGGTGCCTCCAATCCCCGGGATATAAGCGCACCGGGAAGGGACGCAAAGGGAATTTACTTTGCGGTGGATTTTCTGAAAGCCAATACCAAAAGCCTTCTGGATTCCAATTTTGAAGACGGAAGCTTCATCAATACCAAGGATAAAAATGTAGTGATCATCGGAGGGGGAGATACAGGAAATGACTGCGTGGGCACCAGCATCCGTCATGGATGCAAGTCCGTGACCCAGATCGAGATGATGCCTAAGGCGCCGGATACAAGGGCGGAAAATAACCCTTGGCCGGAGTGGCCGAAGATCTGTAAGACAGATTATGGTCAGGAGGAAGCCATTGCCCTTTTCGGGCACGACCCGAGGATCTATGAATCTACGGTAAAAGAATTCGTAAAGGACAAAAACGGGAACCTGAAGGCAGTCAAGATCGTAAAGCTCTCATGGGAGAAGAATCCTGACACAGGACGCATGGAGATGAAGGAGGTTCCGGGATCGGAACAGACCCTTCCCGCGGAAATCGTACTCATTGCTGCAGGTTTTCTGGGAAGCCAGAAATACGTGACAGATGCCTTCAAGGTGGAGCTGAACCAGCGCACCAATGTGAATACAGCGCCGGGACAGTATGAGACGAACGTAAAGAACGTCTTTACCGCAGGCGATATGCACCGGGGACAGTCGCTGGTGGTATGGGCGATCCGGGAAGGCAGAGAAGCCGCGCGGGCAGTGGATGAAAGCCTGATGGGCTATACCAATCTGGCAGCGCAATAATTAAATAGCGGACATAGATTTTAAGAACAAGGGATGGCCGAAATATTTCGGTCATCCCTTGTTTACAAAATTAACGCGTTTGGAGACAAAATTAACAGAAGGAGGACGAAATATGTATGATATGATAAAAATAGTGACTTAGCAAAAAGGAAAGATATTGTTGACATAAAAGACAGGGCATAAGGGGGATGGGATGTACAGAGTGGCTTTATGTGATGACATGGATTCGGAACTTGAGCAGATAGAAGATTTTTTACACGCGTATGGAAGAAGAAACCCAATGCTGCGCTATGGGATAAAGAGGTTTGACAATGCGCAGAGGTTGATTGACTGGGTAAGAGAGGAAAGAGAGATACCGGATCTTTTGCTCATGGATATCTTTATGCCAGGTAAGAATGGACTTGAGGCAGTTCGGGAATTGCGCAGGGATGGGTATGAAATGCCTGTCGTTTTTCTTACCACATCCACAGAGTATGCGTTAAAGGCATATGAAGTGGACGCCATTTCCTATCTGGTCAAACCGTTGCAGCCGCAGGCTCTTTTTCATGCGATGGACAGGGTACTTGGCATCTCAGGAAAGGAGCGGAAGGAATCACTGCTCGTGAAGATATCAGGCGGCAGCCGCCAGATTGATCCAGAACAAATCATTTATTGCGAAGCACAAAAAAACTATCAGATTCTGTATCTTGAAGGGGAGGAAGTAAGGGTGCGGATGACGGGAGGGAAACTGTATGGGATTTTAGAAGATTATTCCCAGTTTTTGAGATGCGGCAGTTCTTATATCGTCAATTTAAGACATATTGTGTCTGTGGACAGAGGGGAAATCCGAATGGATAATGGAAGGAGTATTTATCTGCCTCGGAATAAGGCGGCAGAATTTAAGAAAAAGTATTTTACATTCTATTTCAGAGGGGAGTGAGGAGAATGTTGGGAGGTTCCTTCTGGGTCGCTTTTTTTCGGAACGGAATGGGAGTTGTGCTGGTCATGTCTGTTTTTTTGCTTTTGGACCGTCCTAGAAAGCCTATGAAAAAAACCATAAGATGGTACGTCCTTTTCGGAGGTCTCTTCGCCGCTCTTTTTAGTATCTGGTATGTGCTGGATCAGGAGAGGTTCATTCGATTTTCGGGAATTATGTGCATTCCAGTTACTGGGGGATTCGGCATATGGATGAGCAGAGAAAAGCTATATGTGTCATTGTACAAAATTGCGCTGGGGTTTTATCTTCTTGCGATAGTCGTATTCTGCGGCGTGGATGCATCACGAATATGGTTCGGCGCGGATATGTGGGCGGATATTGCGATTAGATTCTTGATGACTGGCGCAATCCTATTTTTAATTACCAGGAAAATCAGGGGAAGCTTTTTGGACAGCGTTGATATGCTGGAGGAAGAGATGGACTTTTTCAGCGTGGTCACACTGTTTATATCGATTGGTATAGCTGCGCTGATTGCTTTTTGGCCCAGTGACCATGCATTTTCCATGTTCAATATCGTAAAGACGCTGGTCTTGCTGATTATGGCAGGGCTGATTCAATATATGATGTTTCGGATGTATCTGCATCAGGGAAGAGAGCACCGCTATCAAGTGGAAAAAGAATTGCTGGAAATGAACGAGCAGCTTTTGCACCGGCAGATGGAGCTGATGCGGGAGTCAGAGGAAGAGGCAGCCAGAATCAGGCATGATATCCGGCATCACTGCCTTTTGATGGAAGAATATATCAGAAACAAAGAAAATGACAAGCTTCTTGCCTATGTAAGAGAATATGGAGAAGAGGTGGCGCGCAATAAAGCAGAGCGCATCAGCAGCAATGAAACGATCAACAGTATTTTATCCGCCTATGAAAGATATGCAAAAGATGAAAAAATAGATATGGCAATGGATGTGAAGGCGGAGGAGCATCTTAAAGTGCGGGATATCGACTTGGTTGCGATTCTGGCAAATGTGGTTGAGAATGCCATTCACGGATGCCTTGGCGTGGAGACAAAAAAGAGAGAGATTCAGCTTTCCATTCTTCAGAAAGAAAACAAGATCGCCATCCAGTGTAAAAATACTTGTTCACAAAATATTAAGTTTCACAAGGGACTGCCAAGTTCAGCAGGAGGCATAGGGGTGTCTAGTATACGGAAGGTAGCGTCCTATTATAATGGAGAAACGGATTTTTCTATGGAGGAGGGGATGTTCGTCGTCAGAATATTGATGAATATCCCATAAAAGACACCAAATATCCCATAAAGTAGTATATCCGTTTTTTTGATGTTAATATGATGTTAACATTTTGATAAAATATGTGGAGAGAATCAATATTTTTTGACTAAGCTTTTCAATCAGGCAGTAGCATCATTAGAGGTGTAAAATATGACAGATAAAAAAATATGGGAATTCTATGAAGAATTAAATGAGATTGTATATGTTGTGGATATGGATAGCCATGAAATAGTGTATATGAACCGCAGGGCAAGAGAAACTTACGGAATAAATGGCATGGAGGAGCTGAAAGGAAAAAAATGTTATGAGCTGCTTGCTGGCAGTTTAATGCCCTGTACGATGTGCACGAATCAAAAACTAAAGACAGGTCATTTTCTGGAAGAGATTCGTTATAATCCGTTCATCAAGAAAAAGCTGGGTATGAAAAGGACGATGGTGGAGGAGGCAGGAAAAAGATACCGGTTCGACCTTGCAATAGATATGGGGGCAGGGGAATGGAAGGACGGGGAAGGGGAAGAGAATGAAGCCATGATCAATGAAGGTCTTCGTATTTCTCTTTCAGCGCCCACGCCGGAGAAGTCTATCAATACGCTCTTAGAGTATCTTGGTCAGTCTTTGAGCAGTGGGAGAGTGTATATTTTTGAGGAGATGGAGGGAGGCGTATTCAGCAACACCTATGAGTGGTGTGCAAAAGGCGTCCTTCCTCAGAAAGAGAATCTCCAGAATGTTCCGCGGAGCGTTGTTCGGCTGTGGTATCAAAGATTTCATATGGGAAAGAATGTGATTGTTAAAAATGTGGAAAGCATCAGGGAAACGGAGCCTGAAATTTATGAATATTTGGAACCGCAGAATATCCAGACTTTGGTGGTGAGTCCGCTGGTAAGTGAGAAAAAGATCATTGGTTTTTATGGGGTGGACAATCCGCCTGGGAAATACTTGAATCATATCACGACCATGTTTCAGATATGGGGGCATTTCATTGTGTCACTTCTGCGCAGAAGAAATTTGGTCAGACGTCTGGAGGAAATGTGTTTTCAGGATCAGCTGACAGGAATCGGAAACCGCCACGCAATGCATGAATACATAGACGGGCTGCATCTACAAAAGAGTATTGGCATTGTATATTGTGATGTCATGGGCTTGAAAAGGATGAATGACACAAAAGGGCATGAAGTGGGGGATCAACTGCTGATTCGGGCAAGCGATTGTTTAAAAAGGCAGTTTGACGGATATGCCTTATTCCGTGTGGGCGGAGACGAGTTCCTTATCCTGTGCCTTCAGATCGAGGAAGAGGAACTGGAAGAAAGAGTAAAGGCGCTGCGGGCGGACATGAAGAAAAAAGATGCCGTGATGGCAATCGGCTATGTATGGAAGCCTGCTATAACGGAAGATATGGATGGGCTGATTCGGCGGGCAGATGAGCGGATGTATGAAGAAAAGCGAGCGTGGTATGGCAGGGAGGCAGACGGCGAGAACTGCTAACAGCTTGTTATCTATGTTGGATGCGGGGCAAAAGCCCCGTTTCTTTACAATAAGCCGACGCGCGAAGTGCGGCGGCGTTTGTTACAATAAGCCGATGCGCGAAGTGCGGCGACGTTTGTTACAATAAGCCGATGCGCGAAGTGCGGCGGCGTTTGTTTATGACTGTCTGTCAGATTGATAAAATTCCTCATTTTTTTGTAATAAACTTAAATAATTCCCTCATTTTTTTGCTTCAAACTTAAATAATTCCCTCATTTTTTGGGCGATGCGTTGTATTTATTGAAAAAAGAGCATATACTAATAGTAGTATAAGCGGGAGGGAACAGCATGGTCTATCTAAAACGAAAAATAGATGATTTCCTGAGAGTGTGGAAGGATACTGCAGATAGAAAGCCTGTTATCGTAAGAGGTCCAAGACAGGTTGGCAAAACGGAATCGATCAGGAAGTTCGGACTAGAAAATTATGAGCATTTGATTGAAATAAATTTTGTAGAAGAACCAAAATATAAGCTTATTGCGGCAGACGGATATAAAACAGATGATTTGATTAAAAATATTTCCCGCATAGATCCATCGAAAGAATTTGAAGAAGGAAAGACGCTTATCTTTTTTGACGAATTGCAGGAGTTCCCGGAAATAGCGACAGCGCTTAAGTTTTTTTGCATAGATGGCAGATTTGACGTCATTTGCAGCGGTTCCATGCTGGGGATTCATTATAGCCGGATTGAAAGCAATAGTGTGGGATATAAGACAGATTATGAAATGTACTCTTTAGACTTTGAGGAATTTTTGTGGGCGAATAGATATGAAGCTGCTTTCACAGAGGAGCTGCTTACACATATGGTCGATCTTGTTCCTTTTAATGAAGTGGAAATGTCTGTATGCAGCGGACTTTTTTTGGACTATTGCATTTTGGGGGGAATGCCTGCTATAGTCAGGGAATACATTGTGAAGGGGACCTTTGAGGGTTCTCTTTCTACGCAAAGACAGCTTCTTGCCGATTACGAGGAAGATGTCAGAAAATATGCTGATGGTATGGATCAGACAAGAATTTTAAATGTCTTCCGGCAGATTCCGGTGCAGCTTGCAAAAGATAACAAGAAATTTCAGATTTCTAAAGTGGCGCCGGGGGCGCGGTTTAAAGATTACAGGGGATGTATAGAATGGCTGGCAGATGCAGGAATGATTCAAGTCTGCTATTGCATGAACTATCCGGAACTTCCCCTGAAAGGAAATTTCGATGAATCGAAGTATAAGATTTATTTCGCGGATAGCGGGCTGCTTGTGGCAATGCTGGACGAAGAGGCGCAGGAGGATTTGCGGGCAAACAAAAATCTGGGTGTTTATAAGGGAGCCCTATATGAGAACATAGTGGGGGAAGCACTGGTAAAGAGCGGCTATGGACTGTATTACTATAAGCGGGAGGATTCTACGCTGGAGGAGAATTTCTTTGTGCGGACGGCAAAGGATTTGATTCCGGTGGAGGTAAAGGCGGTAAATGGAAGGGCGAAATCCTTAAGGACGCTGATAAACAGCGATAAGTATGAGGATATTCATTACGGGATTAAGTTTACTGGGGGGAATATTGGGTTTGAGAATCAGATTTATACGTTTCCGTATTTCTGTGCGTTTCTGCTGAAAAGGTATTTGAAGGGCAGGTAGGAGTTGCAGGAGGGGAAAGGAGTGGCAGAGGCAGGAATGGAACCCCTGCACAGGAAGATGTACCCTGGAGGCAGCAGTGCCGTAGGAGTGGAGGACGGGTTATACACAGGGGGCGGCACATCATATCGTTTCAAGTCTCTTCTCAAAATCAGATTTCACTAACAGAATGTGTGCAGGTGTTTCAATGCGGTCGGGTCGGAGCCAAGACGGCATCCATGCCGTTTGGCTCCTAAAATCGCCATCCATGGCGATTTTGCCCTAGGGACTCAATATTCTGTAAGTGAAATTGCTGATTTTTCGCAGGAACTTGAAACGATATGATGTGCCGCCCCCCCTGTGTATAGCCCGTCCTCCACTCCTACGGCACTGCTGCCTCCAGGGTACATCTTCCTGTGCGAGGGTTCCATTCCTGCCTCTGCCGCTCTTGGCTTCCCTAACTGGATATTCTTACCTGCAAAAAGAATGGAAGTGGAAGAGTTTAGCAATAGGCTAGCCTTCGGCTTTTAGTCATTAATATGTCATAAATATCTGCAATAAAAAGAGAAAATATATTTACAATTTCAATCAAAATGTGCTATGATAATAAAAAGCATATTTTTCTTTCGTGCAGATGGGTTTTCATCGTGTGTATCCATTTGCTCCTATCAAGCAACATCTCAATTCATCTATAATTAAGCTTTCAGAAAATCCATGCTTTTTATTTCAATCAACAATCTAAATAAGCAGGAGATTCTGGAACGGTTCTCCTGTGTCTATGGGGCATTTCTTAAGGGAAATGGTCTGTCAGTCGGGAGGATATCGGATGAAGGATGTCAGTGTGCAACGCAATTATAAGAATGATGTCTCCTTTGTGCTGGGGCATGAGTTGATGCTTTATGAGCATCAGTCTACGGTAAATCCTAACATGCCTTTGAGGAGTCTGATTTACGTTGCAAAGGTGCTGCAGGGCAGGGTGAAGGATGAGAGGCTGTATGGGAAGGAACTGGTCAGGCTGCCAGTGCCTAAGTTTGTCGTCTTTTACAATGGAGTCGAATTTCAGTCGAAGAAGCAAAAGCTGCGGCTGTCGGATGCCTTTGAGGAAAGGCAGGAGGAACCGGAGCTGGAGCTTACGGTGACGGTTTACAATATCAATCCGGGCAATAACAAGGAACTGATGGAGGCATGCCGACCGCTGAAGGAATATGCGCAGTATGTGGAAATGGTGAGGAAGTATGCGGAGAAACTGCATTTTAGGGAAGCGGTGGAGAAGGCAGTGGATGAATGCATTAAAAAGGGGATATTGAGGGATTTTTTAATAAAGAATCGGGCGGAGGCGATAGAGATGTGTATTTTTGAATTTGATGAAGAAAAATATTTGGAGATGGAAAGAGAATATGCATATCGGGATGGGCTTAGAGAAGGAAAAGAGGAAGGAAAAGCAGAAGGGGAGGGAAAACTCCTGCGCTTGCAGAAATTCCTTATAGACACGGGAAGAAGCGGAGAGTTAGTGCAGGTAATTGCGGATCAGGCATATAGGGAGCAATTGTATCAGACATTAATCGAAGGTCAATGCACCCAGTAATGAAAGATAACGTTCCGACCTATGCGCAATATCCTCCTCAGAAACACCAAAGTACAGATAAATATCTTTTAAAATGGGCTCCATGATTTTTTGATTGCCGGAAAAGGAAACAGAAAGGCTGGAATTTATGCTGTCTATTTCGACTTCCAAGGCTCCTTCGTCTTGGCGGTCTATAATGAAAAGGTGGTAATCAGTGGGAAATACGTCGTAAGGTACGGCATCCGTCCTTGCCATGCATTCATCAGCCCACGCGTCGATTTTTTGCTGCCATGCAAGGAGCGCCTGCTCGTCATTCAAATCGGCAGGCGGAAGAAACTGCTTTTCTTCTCCAAGCAGTTCCGGTTGATTGCGCTGAATCAGCTGATGTTTCATGCTTCGCTTTCTGCTGTTGTAAAGAGGGTAAGAGCTGTCTGCTTCGGCTGCATGATAGCGCTGCCTGATATACTGTATCGTTTCTTCTATGGTATGCGCGTTTGGGGCAAGAGAAGCAAGGGTCCTCTCAGCGCGTGCACGTTTCCGTATATATTTCCTATTAAAAAATGAGGCTTTGATACGCTGCCAAATATTCATTTCTTTGCGTCCTACAAGAAAGATGGAAGTAGGACCGTCGGCACCACCGATTATGCTGACGGAAGAGGCATCTTTTTTCATGTATATATCCCATATCCTTTAAAAGCTTTTCCTATTTCACACCATGCATTATAGCATACGATATGTTTCACAAGCAATATAAGACGGACTTGAAATAACTATTCTGAAATTATATCTTGACGGCGTCAATATTTAATGATACAATCTAGACAGTGTCAAGATAAAACCTAAAAAGGGAGAGAGATTGGATGGAAAAAACATCTTATCACCACGGAAATCTGAAGCAGGAACTGATATTAGCCGGTATCAGGATGATTGAAGAGGATGGGATAGGGCATTTGTCACTGCGCAAAGCGGCAGCGATGTGCGGGGTCAGCCATGCAGCGCCTAAAAGCCACTTTCAGAGCAAGGAAGAATTTGAGGAAGCAGTCAAGGACTATGTTGCAGAGGAATTTACGCGGTATCTGCAGGAAGTAATTGATAAGAACACCAATAAAAATGAGATCATCCGTGACATGGGACGTGCATTCGTGAGATTTTTCAAGGATTATCCTCAGGCGTATGCGCTGATTACAAACCAAAAGGACATTAGAATCTGCTTATCTGAAAAAGAGATTCAAAAGAGCAATTATGCGCCTTTTCAACTGTTTGTCGAGCAATCTTCCCCGGTGCTTTTAGAGTGGGGGATACCGGAGAAAATGATTCCCCAGAAAATTCTGGAATTGTGGGCGCTGGTAAGCGGTCTGGCTGGCATTTATGCAATGCAGGGATTTAACTATGAAGGGGACTGGATGGAAATGGTAAATAGGATTATTGACTAGGAAGAATTTGTGATACCCTGGAATGGAGGAAAAGATGAAACTGATTATACATGATGGAAGTAAGGAATGGGAAGACTGGATGCGGAAAACGTTTCTGGAATCGGGGGAGCAGGCGGAGATCATCACAGAACAAGAGAAAATACGAAACTGTATCGGATGCTTTGGCTGCTGGGTAAAGACGCCGGGGCGGTGTGTGCTGAAGGACGATTACAACAGGATGGGAGAGAAGATGGCGCACGCAGACGAGATAATTATCGTGAGCAGATGCGTTTACGGGACTTATGCCCCCTTTGTGAGAAATGTTTTGGACAGGAGCCTTCCTTATATACATCCCTATTTTACAAAACGCGGAGGCGAGATCCATCACAAGGTCAGATATCCGGACAAGCTGCGGATTTCCGTATATTTCTATGGAGATTGTACGGAAGAGGAAAAGGAAACGGCAGTCAGGACGGTAAAGGCAAATGTATTGAATTTCAATGGAATCCTTGCGCATATTTCTTTTGCAGGAAGCAGGGAAGAAATTAAGAGTTTATGATGCTTCGGAATGGAGGTAAAAATGAAAATTGCAATGGTTAATGGCAGTCCCAAGGCAAAGGACAGCGCTTCGGGAGAAATCCTTTCTATGTTGAAAAAATATTTATGTGGGGAAGTGGCGGAGCTTCGGTTAAACAGGATGCAGGTGGAGAAACAGGATATGGAGGAGCTGTTTACATGCGATGTGATCGTGATAGCATTTCCTCTTTATATTGATTCCGTGCCCTCCCATCTGCTTCGGTGTCTTATGCAGATAGAAGCGTATGCCAAGGCGCACAGGCAGGAGCGGAAAATCAGGGTGTATGTTGCCGTCAATAACGGTTTTTTTCAAGGGAAGCAGAACCTGCCGGCGATAGAAGTGATGAAGCATTGGTCAGACCGGTGCGGGTTTACTTTTGGCAGGGCGCTGGGCGTCGGCGGGGGCGGAATGATTTGCTTTCTTCGGGCTGTGCCGGAGGGGCACGGACCGAAGAAGAATCTTTCAGCGGCATTAAAAGAAATGGCGGAAGATATGGAGCAGGAAAAGCTAAACGGCGATAACCAGATTAAGACCTTTGAAATGAATTACCCGGCGTGGGCATATAAGTGGCAGGCGGAATATGGCTGGCGCCGTTCGGCAAAGAAAAACGGTCTTAAAAGAAAAGACCTTGATAAGCAGTGGTAGGCGCGCACCCATTCACTGCAGCGGGGGCTTTGGCTCCCGTGAGGACTTTGACTCATCAAGGCGCTTCCCGCCGCCGTTCTCATTCCGCCATTGTCTCGGCGAAATCCCATATACATTCTTAAAAGCTCTGGAAAAATGCAGCTGGTTTGGATAGCCTACTGCATTTCCAATATCCCCGATAGACAGTCCCGTCAGTTTTAGAAGTTCCGTTGCTTTGGTCATGCGGTAGGAAATCAGAAATTCCTGGGGGGATTTGCCGGTGCTTTCATGAAATATTTTCCCAAAGTAGCTGCGGTTGAGTCCGCAGGAAGCGGCGATATCCTCCACAGAGATATCGTTCTGAAAATTTTGCTCAATAAAAGAAAAGGCTTCTTTTATATAAAAATCACGTAAGCTGTTTCCTTTGCTCAATTGGGTGGAGGCGGAGGAGCGCAGCAGCCCGTCTATAAACAGATATAGATGACCGATCAGATGAAAAGGAGATTCATCCTTGTGGTTGATAATGTAGAGAAGTTCTTCTTTCATGAATTCTGCGATATCTTTATGGTTTGCCCGATAGACCGGATGGTCTAAATGAAAGCCCGCCAGTTCAACGGATTCTTTTGCCCGAAGTCCGTCAAACTCAATCCAGGCATATTCCCAGGGAATCTCGGCATCTGCGATATAGGTGCAGATCTGATGAGGAAAAAGCATGAATCCTTGCCCACTTTTGATCTGATAAGTGATGGTCTCGCCTTTGGCATTGTGGGCATACAAGGTACCTGTGCCGGATAAGCAAAGATGGAATAGATAGTGGTTTCTGGCAGCAGGCCCAAAGGAATGGGAAGGGTCGCACTGTTCCCAGCCGAATTGATACAGCCCCAGATCAACAAAATTTTCACTTGGAAAGACAGAAAAGATCACTTCACTCATATTTTCCCTCAAATTGGAATATTTTATATTAGTATATACCAAAATGCTAGGTGACTTCAAGTATATAGCATAAAAATTGCATAATGATATAAAACACCTAAAACGGCGGTATTTATTGATGGCATAATGGTATGTTACAATCTAAGTATCAAAAAAAGAAGGAGATAATGCTATGAAAGGAAAGAGGATTAAGTATCTGGGGACGGCATTATGCTGTATGCTGGCAGCGTTATCTGTCTGGGGATGCGGCGCATCATCTGGAAATGAGAAGGTTGAAATTGAAATTGTTCAGTACAAGCCGGAAGCGGCAGCTTACTTCGCAGCGGTGGAAGAAGAGTTCAATGCCACCCACGATGACATTCAATTGAAGATCAGTTCTCCCAATGATGCAATGACGATACTCAGAACCAGATTCATCAGGGAAGATTATCCCGACATTATAGGAATCGGCGGCGACATCAATTATTCCTATTTTGTGGATGCACAGATTCTTGCAGATGTTTCAGAGTATGAAGGACTTAAGGAAATCAATCAGGGGTATCTGGACATTGCGGAGTCATTGGAATTGGTTCCAACACAGGGAACCTATATCGTGCCTTATGTGGCAAATGCGGCAGGCGTTCTGTATAACAGGGACTTGTTTGCAGAGCATGGCTGGAAGATTCCTGAAACATGGGAGGAAATGACGGCGCTGTGCGAAGAGATCAAAGCAGAAGGGATTCTTCCTTTTTACTTTGGATTTAAGGACATATGGACCTGTCTTGCTCCGTGGAATGCCATGGCAGTAGAACTTTCACCTTCGGATACGGCAAAGCAGGTGAATGCAGGCAAGACCACATTTACCAAGGAGTACAGGGAATTGTCAGAGAAATATTTGCAGCTCCTGCCTTACGGACCGAATGATCCGTTTGCGTACAACTACAATGATGCGTGTACCGCTTTTGCAAGAGGAGAGGCGGCAATGTATCCCATCGGAAGTTATGCAACACCGCAGATTTTGTCGGTGAATCCGGACCTAAACATTGATTCCTTTGTTATGCCGGCAAGCGATAACAAGGAAGACCGTACATTAAACTCAGGAATCGACCTTGGATTCTGCGTGACGGCAGACTGCAAGAACAAGGAAGCAGCTTATGAAGTTTTGGATTTCCTTCTCGCGGATGAGAACCTGCAAAAGTATATCGATGCCCAAAATGCAGTTCCTTGTAAAGCAGGAGAGTTCCAGCTTTCCTCCATGTTGGACGGAATGCTTGAATTTATCCAATCAGGCAATATGACAGACTATCAGGATCACTATTATCCTTCGGAGATGGCAGTGGACGCACAGCTTCAGACCTTCCTCATCGAGCAGGACGTGGATGCTTTTTTAAGCAAATTTGACACAGACTGGCAGCGGTACAACAGAGACATCATCCGCCTGGTGCAGGAATATGAAAAAGAGCATGGAAATGTGAAAGAGTAAAGGAGAAAAGAGACTATGAAAAATGAGAGAAAAAGAACATTTTTACTGATCACGATTCCGATACTGGCATTGTTTGTCTGCTTCAATACGATTCCGCTGATAAGAGGTGTCATATACAGCTTTACGAACTTTAAAGGCTTCGGAAGCTATGACTGGGTTGGTTTTAGAAATTATGTGGATTTATTTTCAGATGCACGTGTGGGGAAATCCTATCTGTTCACATTTAAACTGGCAATTGTGACGACCGTTGTGGTCAATGTGATATCGCTGATTCTGGCGCTGGCGCTGAACAGCAAGATTAGGGCAAAAAGCTTTTTCCGAGGCGCATATTTCCTGCCCAATATATTAGGCGCGCTGGTTGTAGGTTACATTTTTAACTACTTTTTTACCTATATCCTTCCGGCAGTTGCCTCCATGATAGGAATCAATTCTTTGAGTTCCAGTATCTTATCAAAACCTGATTCAGCATGGATCGGTATTATGATTGTGTGTGCATGGCAGGCAATTGCAATGAATACAATCATATACATATCAGGATTACAGACTGTGCCTGAGGATGTATATGAGGCGGGTGGACTGGACGGAGCCACAGGATGGAAGCAGTTCCGTTACCTGACGTTCCCCCTTATCATTCCCTTCTTTTCCATCAATATGGTGCTCTGTGTGAAGAATTTCCTGATGGTATTCGACCAGATCATGGCATTGACAAAAGGCGGACCGGCGCAAAGTACAGAGTCTATCTCTTACCTGATCTACAACAATGGTATGTCAGGCGGGCAGTTTGGATTCCAAAGCGCCAATGCAGTCGTTTTCTTTATCATGATTGTATGTATTTCTGTTGCACAGATGAAGTTTTCAGGTAAAAAGGAGGAACAGTTATGATAAAAAGAAAAGGCAACTGGCCAGCAATGATCCTTTTAATCCTTGGTCTTTCCACCATTATTTTTCCGCTGTACATGACGATTATCATCGCCTTCAAACAGCCGTCCGAAATGACCAACAGTATTGGCGGTATTTTAGCCTTGCCAAAAGTGTGGAATCTTGAAAACTTTAAAGAAGCAATGCGGGTGACAGACTTCTGGCGTTCCCTTAGAAACAGCCTTTTGATCACATTGGCGTCGGTTGGTTTATCCCTTGCGGTACATTCCCTGATGGGATATGCGCTTGGAAGAAATAAAGCAAAGAGTAAGTTCTACAATTTTGTTTATCTTTTCATTGTAAGCGGTATGTTCGTGCCCTTTGCGATTCTGATGATGCCGCTGGCAAAACAGACGGCAGAAATGGGGCTTGCCAACTGGTTTGGCGTAATTCTTCTGTATGTGGTGTTCTACATGCCTATGAATATTCTTCTGTACTCAGGATATCTTGTGAATATTCCCATGGCGCTTGAGGAGGCAGCTAAGGTGGATGGTGCATCTACCTGGACGACTTACTGGAAAATCATTTTCCCGATTATGAAGCCTATGCATGCAACGGTTGCAGTCCTGACGGCACTGGCAGTTTGGAATGACGTAATGACCCCCCTTGTCATTCTGGCAGGGTCCGGTCAGAACACGCTGCCGCTGGCACAGCTTAATTTCCAGACACAGTTTGGAACGAACTATAACTTAGCATTTGCATCTTACCTGTTGTCGCTGATTCCCATTCTGATTTTCTACATTATCTGTCAGAAGCAGATTTTGAATGGCGTTGTCAACGGAGCAGTCAAATAAGGTTAAATAGTCACAGCTATGCAAATAGCTAAACGAACGCCGCCACGCTTTGCGAGCCAGCTTATCGTAACTAATTGCCACGCAGGGCGGCAGAAATGCCGCCTTGACGTGACAAGATAAGTACAGGTAAAAAACGCGGCGGGTTCATGGGGACGAAAGAAGGAGCATATGGAAAGTGTGAAATAAAAAGGATAAGGACTGGTGTAAAGCATGGCAATTGGTTTTGAAAAAGAAAAAAGGACATTTACATTGCAGACGACCCATAGCACCTATCAGATGAAGGTAGATGATTTTGGGTTTTTAGTGCATTTATATTACGGAGGAAGGACAGCCGGTAATCTGGATTATCTGCTGACTTACTATGACAGAGGTTTTTCGGGAAACCCCTCAGAAGTAAAAAATGACCGCACCTATTCTATGGATGCACTGCCCCAGGAATATCCTGCCATGGGAATGGGGGATTATAGAAGCAGTGCGTTGATTGTCCACAATGTGGACGGAACAGACTGTTGTAATCTCCGCTATGTAAGCCATGAAATTACGAAGGGGAAATATGGTTTGGAAGGGCTCCCGTCTGTATATGCAAAAGAGGAAGAAGCGGATACACTTAAGATTCTTTTGGAAGATGGGGTGAGCAAAGTGCAGGTGCTGCTGCTGTATGGCGTGCTGGAAAAGGCGGATATCATTACAAGAAGCGCGAAGATTATCAATCGGGGAGATCACAGGATCATTGTTGAAAAGGCCGGTTCTGCCTGTCTGGACTTTGTAGACGGAAAGTATGATGTGATCAGTTTTTACGGCAGGCATGCGATGGAACGGAATTTCCAGCGTACGGAAATCACCCATGGTAATTATGTCATAGGAAGCCGCAGAGGGACTTCCAGCCACCAATATAATCCAGGCGTGGTCATTGCAGAAAAAGATGCCACAGAGGATGCGGGAAGATGCTACGGAATGCTGTTCGTATACAGCGGAAATTTTATGTTTGAAGCGGAAAATGACCAATATGGTCAAACCAGAGCATTGATGGGACTGCACAGCGATCTGTTTCATTATCCTTTGGACAAGGGGCAGGAACTGGTGATTCCAGAGACGATTTTAAGTTATTCAGGGCAGGGGCTGGGAAAGCTTTCCCAGCAGTACCACAAGTGTATCCGGGAGCATATATGCAGAGGCAGATATAGAGATCAGGTGAGACCAATCCTGCTAAATAGCTGGGAAGCAGCTTACTTTGACATTAGCGGTGAGACGATTGTTAATCTAGCAAAGGAAGCGGCAGGACTTGGAATTGACATGGTTGTCATGGATGATGGCTGGTTTGGAAAGCGGAATGACGACAACAGCGGCTTGGGAGACTGGCAGGTCAATGAGGAAAAGCTCGGATATACATTAAAAGAACTGACTGAAAAGGTCAACTCCTATGGCGTGAAATTTGGCATCTGGATTGAGCCGGAAATGGTGTCAGAAGACAGCAATCTATATAGAGCCCACCCGGATTATGCGATTCAGATTCCGGGAAGAGGGCCGATACGGGGCAGAAACCAGCTGGTGCTTGATTTTTCCAGGGAAGAGGTGAGAAATCATGTCTTCGAGCAGATCTGCGCTGTGCTCGATCAGGGAAATATCGAATATATCAAGTGGGATATGAACCGAAGCCTTGCAGATTTTTATTCGATGAAAATGACACAGGGACAGGGGCAGGTCACCTATGATTATGTGCTGGGCGTATATGAATTTCTGGACAAGCTGATAGAGAGATACCCTGATATGCTGATAGAGGGATGCAGCGGAGGCGGCGGAAGATTTGATGCAGGCATGCTGTATTATACTCCCCAGATCTGGTGCAGTGACAACACCGATGCGGTGGATCGGGTGCGCATCCAATACGGAACCTCCTTCTTTTATCCGGCATCTGCCGTGGGAGCCCATGTATCGGCAGTGCCGAACCACCAGACGGGGCGCAGCGTGAGCCTTCATACCCGGGGAGTAGTGGCAATGGCAGGCACCTTTGGCTATGAACTGGATCCGGGTAAGCTTACAAAGGAAGAGAAAGAGGAGATTAAAGGACAGATCAGCAAGTATAAGGAATATGCAAAGCTTATTCAAAACGGGAAGTATTACCGTCTGTCTAATCCTTTCTGTGACAGTGTAGGCGCATGGATGTTCGTATCAGAGGACGGGGAACAGGCGCTGATAAATGTGGTGATGCTGGAGATTCATGGAAATATGACCGTCAATTATGTGCGGATGAAGGGTCTTTTTCCGGATGCTGTATATGAGGATGAGGCAGCTGGAAGATGCTATTATGGCAGGGCACTGATGGAGGCGGGAATCCCGATGCCCGTGGAAATGGGAGAATATGTGTCTTATCAAATCGTTTTAAGAAGAAAAAACAAATAAAATGAAAAGACCTCAGGGAATTGATGTTATCCCTGAGGTTTATTTTTGACAGTGCGCCTAGAGGCGCGCGTTACCATTACATACCATATTTATGGTTTCTACAATCTTATTTTTGGTAAGCTCTGCAATTTCCTTTGAGGTCAGTTCCTTGTAGTCCTCATAATGAATGGGAGGCAGAAAGTACACTTGGGTGGTGACCGGCTTTATGGAGTTGATTTCAAAGGGTTTATAGGAATCGATCAACGCTACCGGTACAATCGGACTTTGGGCTTTAATTGCACATTTGAAAGCACCCGGCAGAAAGTCCTGTACCTGATTTCTGTTATGATAATAACCGCCCTCGGGGAAAATGATGATCCTGCGTCCGTTTTTCACTTCTTCTATGACTTTCAGAATGGTTTTCATCTGTTCCTTCATGCTGGTCTTGTCCAGACGGGTGCCCTTAAGCAGGGTAATGAACTGCGTCGTTATCGGCTTGTGGGAACGTTTGTCATCAATCATAACGGTGCAGGGCGTCTTATGACCGGATATGATACCTAAAGCATCATACTTCCCCTGATGATTGGCGTACATCACATAGCCGCCTTCCCTAGGCAGGTTTTCCGTCCCGAACACATTTGTATGTATAAAGCCATTGCGCTGCAGAATGGCTACAGCGCGTCTGGCGACTATGTAACGGTCTGCTTCTGTATACTTGTCATCGTGCCGTTCAATATAAAAAGCTTTCCCCAGATAAAAAAGTATAAAGGGCAAAGAAATCAGAATCACATAACAAAATCTCAACATAAAATCAACCTCACATCCTACATTAAGAATATATCAAATTCTTCTTGAACTGTAAATCTGTATTTTAAATGGTTGACAACTGTAATACAAATTGCTATCATAAAAAGGGTTACAAGTGTAAACCAAATTTACAGGAGGAAGGAAAGCATGGACGGAAATATCAGTTTAAATCATTCAGAATGGTGCATTCTAGAGGCGCTATGGCAGAAACAGCCTAAGACCTTAATGCAGCTGGTGCGTGAAATGAAGGATAGGCAGGGATGGAGCAAGAGCACCACCAATACCATGCTGCGCCGGATGCAGGAAAAGGCATATATCCGCTATGAAGAGGGAGAGAAGGCAAGGCTTTACCACACGGATTTAAAAAGGGAAGAGGTGGTCTTAAAGGAGACGGAGTCTTTTCTAAAACGGACCTACGGTGGAAGTCTTGGAATGCTGGTCAATATGTTTGTGGAAAATAATCAGCTGACAGACAGGGACATTGCGCAGCTGAGGGAAATCTTACATAGGGCAGAGGAAAAGAAGAGGTCCTCTTCGGAACAAAGTTAAGAAAGGCGGTGAACATAAAATGACGAGAATCGTTACATCCTCGCTGCTGATAGCAGGAATTTTGCTTATAAGAGCAATTTTTAGGAAAAAAATAAGTCCGCTGATCCTATATCCGATCTGGCTGCTTGCGGCGCTGCGTCTTTTGATGCCTGGGGTACTCTTTTACAGTCCGATCAGTGTAATGAATACGGCAGTTTGGAGTACCGGAAGCCGCATGGTGGAAGAAGAAGCGGACAGGCAGGACCTGGAATATAAGATGCAGCAGTATCAGGCATATTATGACCATTTAACAGAAGAAAGCCTAAAGGCTGCCGGAGCGGAAAATAACTGGACGCAGGGGGAGGATATGGACCTGACTGTGCAGGACAGTAAAGGCATAGAGGCTGGCGTAGAAGAAAATGGAAAAGATCAGGAAAGGGAGGCGGTTTCTACCGAATCCATAGAATTGAAGCAGCAGGCGCCAGGAACGCTCTTTGGGAAAATCAAACTGGCAGCATGCAGGGTATGGATGGTGGGAATGGTGGTGACTGCATTGGTTTTCCTGTGGCAGAATCTTTCCTTTTATCATTACCTTAAGTCTGTGAGGAAGAGACTGCCTGAATCACTGACAGGCAAAAGCAGGATTCCTGTGTTCCTGATAGGAGACAGGCTTTCATCCCCTTGTCTGTTCGGGCTTTTGCCGGCAATTTATATTCCCTGGGAATGTGAAGAGCGAAAGGACGCAGAGCAGCTTGATTTCATCTTGATGCATGAACTTATGCATTACAAACACGGGGATCATATATGGGCGCTTGTCAGAAGCCTGTGCCTTGTCATAAACTGGTACAATCCGCTTGTGTGGATTGCAGCAAGACTGTCTTTGCGTGATGGAGAACTTGCCTGCGATGCAGGCTGCCTGCGCAGACTGGGGGAAGAAAAGCGCTGTGACTATGGGGAGACCCTTCTTGCAATGATTATGCAGTCAAAGGAGAAAGAACAGGTATTAAAAACGGCAACCATGATGACCGGAGGAAAAGCATTTATGAGAAGACGAATGGAAGAGATTGCGCAGAAAAGAAAAACCAGCATAGCAGCGTTGGTCATTCTGGTTATTTCTATTTTCCTTATGGCTGGGTGCACTTATACGGGAGGTCTTGCTGCAAAGGAGGAAGTTTCTGAAAGCAATTTGAGGACCGTGGAAACAAATCCGGGACAGGAAGAAACCGGAGCGGTAGAGCCCTCCCCGGTAGAAAAGGATTTCTTTACCGGAGAGGCGGTGGCAGTAAAGGGAACGGGAGAAGGACTAAACGGGAATCTGCAGGGAGCGGTGATTCTGTTACTGCCCGGTCCTGATCAGAACCATGGGGATGAAAGATACGTGGTATTGATTTCAGACGATTTATATTTGACAGATCTTGCGGGAGAGGGATGCAAGCTGGAAGAAATATTGGAGAAATATACGGACCAGGAAATCCTTGCGGTTCTGAATCAGAATCTGGCGCTTGATCTGGAAGAAATAGAAGTGTGGGAATATAATGAACTCATGGAAAGGGTGGACCAAGCCGGAGGAATCATGGTAGATGTGAGAGAGGAAGAAATCCAGCATATCAACAATTACCAACTTATGTTAACCGGCAATGGGGATCTTTCGGAAAATCAGGTTATTGAAAGCGGAGAGCAGCTATTGAATGGGATCCAGATAGCCAGCTATCTGCAGGTCAGGTATGGAACGGCAGGCTATTTTGGCAAGCTGGATAGGTGGAAACATGTGGTCTGTACGCTGTTTCAAAAGGAAGGAAAGGAAATTATAGAGGGGGAGGTATTTATTCAGGAGGAATTGGGACGGTCTGTCTACTTAGAATGCAGTGTGGGGTATGCGCTGCTTAGTTTGGAGTGGGAAGAGGAGCTTGCGCGTCTGCATGAATTATATTATCCGGATAAACAATATGTTTCTTCTGACCTTATAAAAGAAACGGATCAGGCAATGAAAGAGCAGGCGGCAAAAGCCGTTGAAAAGGCAGGGGAGAAAGCGGAGCAGACAGCGTGGCTTTTTACAGAGCATTTCGGATTGAATCCATATATGATTTCACTTCTTTCAAACACACCCTTGGATGCGGAGATGCAGGATGCCTGGCGGACAGTAAAGGTATTCTTGTCGGGCAGGGAACTTGTGGTGGATGAAGAAGGCAAAAGCGCGCTGTTTCAAGTAAACCTTGTGTTCGGGGACAGCGGCGTTCTGGAACTGCCGGACAACGGGGCATCTGTGGAGCGGTTCCTTTATCTGAAAAAAGGGGATGACGGATGGTATGTGGATGGATTTTTCCACAACGATCTTCCTCCCGCGCAGTGGTGGGACGGGGCGCAGATTCCGTGGGAAGTTTATGATTTTGGATTTAGTGATGAAGACGGAGAAGGAATCGTGACAACGACCCAGGAGGAATATGACCGATTTATAAAGGAGGCACAGGAGATTGCTGAAGGAAGGGGGCGGTTTCACCCGTGAGGGGGAGCCCGGCAAAGATGGATGCCAGCGTCCGTTTCCATTAGCCGAAGCTGACAGGACAGCGCGCCGCAGGGCTTAAGGGCAGAGGGCGCACAGCAGGCGGCATACAGTATCGTTTCAAGTCTTTTCTCAAAATCGGATTTCACTAACAGAATGTATATAGGTGTTTCAACGCGGTCGGGGCGGAGCCAAGATGGCATCCATGCCATTTGGCTCCTGAAATCGCCATCCGTGGCGATTTCACCCTACGGATTCAACATTCTGTAAGTGAAATTGCCGATTTTTCGCAGGGACTTGAAACGATACGGTATGCCGCCTGCCGTGCGCTCTCTGCCCTTAAGCCCTGCGGCGCGCTGTCCTGTCAGCCCCGGCTAACGGAAACGGACGCTGGCATCCATCTTTGCTGGGCTTCGCTGCCACTACATTGACGACCTGCCTTGATGGTGAAGGAGTATTAAATAGTAGATAAATATTAATTTTGTCCTAAGATTTTTTTCTTATTTTGCCGATATATTTTTATATTATAAACTTCTTTGGATGGTGCAGCGTTAGGGTTGATGAAATTGGAGGGCAAAGGAATGCTGTCTGTGAGGAATAACTTGCCTGCATGGAATGCGGAAAGGCAGTTTGGTGTTAACAATCGCAACAACGTGAAGACAATGGAAAAATTGTCCTCCGGATATAAAATCAACCGTGGCGCAGATGATGCGGCGGGGTTGTCCATTTCGGAGAAGATGCGCAGGCAGATCAGGGGGCTGACGCAGGCGACGGCGAATGCGCAGGATGGAATCTCGCTGGTGCAGTCGGCGGAGGGGGCTTTGCATGAAGTCCATGAGATGCTGCATCGTATCAATGAACTTGCAATTAAGGCGGCAAACGGGACATTGTCGGATGATGACCGTGCGCTTGTGGATGATGAGATTCAGGAGATTAAGGCGCAGATTGATGCTTCGGCGCATCATACGGTATTTAATGAACGCAAGCTCTTTCCGGACAACGGGCTTTCTCCCAGATCAGGCGCTGTCATGAAGAGTTATCAATATGAACTGACCTGTAATCTGCAGGATGGAACCATAGCGGTGGAGTCTGCGCAGGATGTCGGTGCTTCAGGGCGCGCCGGGGTGGATGTGACCAGCGGAAGTGTGTTGGCTGACAAGATTGCCAAGGAATTTGTGCCGAATGCAGTCAGGCAGATTTTTGATGCATTTCCGGCATTGGAGCAGGCGACGGGAACTACGCCGATTAAGCTGGCTTTGAATGTTTCCTTTATAGATGGTCCTAACAATACGCTGGCTTATGCCCAGTATTCTTATGGCGGAAGCGGCAGACCTGTATCTATGATGATCAAGGTGGATGCTGCCGACTTTAACGACGCAGATGCAGAAGGCACCGGCGCAAAAGCGGAGGTATTAGAATCTACCATAGCGCATGAACTTATGCATACGGTCATGCAGTACAATCTGACGGATGGGATGAGTGGCAGAGGCGGTGAAAAATATCCCACATGGTTTGTGGAAGGAACGGCACAGCTTGCGGGTGGAGGTTTTACTACTGGTTGGAATGACACTCTGCTTTATTATGCAAAACTGCTTCAAAGCGATCAGGACGACAGCCAGGACGGTCCTATCGGGGACTATCTGAAGAGATTTACCATGAATGGAAGACCTTACGGGCATGGGTATCTGGGGGCAGCATATATCGGCTATCTTGCCAACGGCGGCGGAGCCGTAACCGGTGCAAATATAGCAAGCGGAATGAATAAAGTGTTTACAGACCTTTTGGCAGGTAAGAGCCTTGGGGAGGCGATCAAACGTCAAACTGGAAAAACGGAATCTGAGATTGCGGGAATGTTCAGCAGTGCCGACAAAGATTTGGTAGAATTCGTAAGAAAGCTTGCCTATGAATCCAAGGATGGCGCCGGCTCTGTGATAACCAATAACCTTTCAGAAGGCGGAACCAGTATTTTGGGCGCTACAGCTCCGGAACAGCTAATCGGTATCGATCCTACCAAGATAGCGGTAGATATGAGCGGAGGAGCGAAGTTAGGTATTCTGGTTGGAACGGATGCCTTTGAGGATCAGTTTATCTATATCGACCTTTATCAGATGGACGCAGAGGCACTTGGAATTGCAGAAACAAATGTGAAAACCATAGAAGATGCCGGGGATGCTGTGAATGCAGTTAAGCATGCGATTACTTATGTGAGCAATGTGCGCAGCCAGTACGGCGCTATTCAGAACCGGCTGGAACATACCATGACAAATTTGAACAATATTGTCGAAAATACCACTGCGGCGGAATCACGTGTCAGAGATACCGATATGGCGGAAGAGATGGTGCGGTTTTCCAATTTCAAGATTCTTCTTCAGGCAGGACAGTCTATGCTGGCACAGGCAAATCATCAACCGGATATGCTGCTTAGTCTTTTACAATAAGCGGCAATTGCAGGCAGGATGAGAAAGGAGCATGATAGGGTGGGGGAAATAAAGAAGATTACCTGCAGGTCATGTGGGGCAGGATGGGAATGCAGAACCGGGTGCGGTATGATGCATGGAAAGCTGGAACGTGTGGCAGCGGTTTTTCCGGAGGATATAAAAAAGGAGATTACAGGCATCGCCGAAAAAAGAGACTTTGTCCCGTTCGACTTTGCCTATCAACTATCATATTGTGAGGAATGCCAAAGAATAGAGAGTGTTCCCGTATTGTGTTTTTTGGAGGAGGACAGAAAGTATATCGGACTCTGTGAACAGTGCGGACAAAAGACAGAATTGATAGGAGAGGAAGAAAAGATGCAGTGCCCGGTGTGCCATGGGGCGTTTATTGAGACGGAAGAAATTGGTGGGTGGGACTGAGGTCTTGGAAGGAATAGGGGATGGAACAGTTATCACTTTTTACGCAGGAAATAAATTTAAGTGCCCCCTTAGCGAGCAGGCTTCGTCCACAGACACTTGATGACTATATTGGTCAGGAACATCTTGTGGGAAAAGGAAAGGTACTGCGCCAGATGCTGGAGAAGGATCGGATTTCCTCCATGGTATTCTGGGGACCGCCGGGGGTAGGAAAAACCACGCTGGCGCGGATTATCGCACACATGACACGTTCGTCATTTATTGATTTCAGTGCAGTGACAAGCGGTATCAAGGAAATTAAGGACGTAATGAAGCAGGCGGAAAGCGACCGCATGATGGGACTTAAGACGATTGTATTCGTGGATGAGATCCATCGTTTCAATAAGGCACAGCAGGATGCTTTTCTTCCCTATGTGGAGAAGGGAAGCATTATTTTAATTGGGGCTACCACAGAAAATCCTTCCTTTGAGATTAATTCCGCTCTTTTGTCAAGATGCAAGGTGTTTGTGCTGCAGGCGTTGACCGAACAGGACATGAGAAGGCTTCTACATAATGCATTGAGGGATAAGCGGGGATTTGGAAACAACACCATTCATATAGAAGAAAGACTCTTAAATGCGATTGCAGCCTTTGCCAATGGAGATGCAAGGATTGCCCTTAATACGCTGGATATGGCAGTACTGAACGGAAAGATAGAGGAGGATGGTTCCATTACGGTGCAGGAGGAAATATTAGAGCAGTGTACCGGCAAAAAGATGCTTTTATATGACAGAGCCGGCGAGGAACACTATAATTTGATTTCCGCACTGCATAAGTCCATGCGCAACAGTGACCCGGATGCCGCCATTTATTGGCTGGCAAGGATGCTGGAAGCGGGAGAGGATCCGCTTTATGTGGCAAGACGGCTGATTCGGTTTGCCAGCGAAGATGTCGGGATGGCGGATTCCCAGGCGCTGCAGACAGCGGTAGCAGCCTATCAGGCATGCCATTTCAATGGGATGCCTGAGTGTAATGTGAATCTGACCCAGGCAGTGGTTTATTTATCCATGGCGCCTAAATCCAATGCGCTGTATATGGGGTATGAAAGAGCAAAAAGGGATGCGGAAAAAATGCTTAACGAACCGGTACCCCTCCAGATCAGGAACGGAGTTACCAATCTGATGCAGGAACTCCACTATGGAGAAGGGTATCAATATGCCCATGATACGGCGGAGAAGCTGACCGATATGGAGTGCCTGCCAGCATCCCTTAAGGGGAGGGAGTACTATACTCCCACCAATCAGGGTAAGGAGGCACAGATCAGTGAACGGCTCCGTCAAATCAAGGAATTTAAAAATTTATAGCGCTCTGCAAGCAGGAAGGAAGCAGTGATGACGAAGGTTATTGCTTCTGTTATGGGTGCAGCCAGCCAGATGCCCGTCATGCCCAGGTAGGCGGGAAGGATGAAGATGCAGGATAAGAGGACGACCAATCCTCTTGAGGAGGAAATCACCGCGGATGCGAGGGCTTTTCCGATAGCAGTAAAATAGAAGGAAGTGATCGCATTGATGCCGGAAAAGAAAAAGGAGATCATAAAAAGGCTCATGCCGGAGCGGATCATCTGCGAAATGAGATCATCTTTTATAAAGAGGCGGCTGTACTGGTCTTGGAAAAGAGCAAGCAGTAAGAAAGCTGCTGTACCAATGATAAATACAAATCTATTTGTTTTCTGCCGTATCTTTCTGGCAAGTGCCGGCTCGCAGGCACCGAAGGCGAAGCTGACGAGAGGGCTTGCCCCCTGTCCGAATCCTACCACAATCATATTGAACAGATAGGACACATATCCTACGATGGTAAAGGCGGTTACGCCGTTTACGCCGATTCTCTGCATGATTACAAAGTTATACGCAAACATGGCGATTCCGATTGACATTTCACCGATAAATTCAGAACTGCCATTTGCCAGAGTGCTTTTTAGGACTTTTGAGTCGAAAGTAAATGCACCCAGACGGTAGACTTTGGCTCTTTTTAAGAAGAAGTGCAGGGTGAGCAGGAGCGAGATGAGGGCAGAAAGAAGGGACGCCGCTGCAATCCCGGCAATGCCAAGGTGCAGGGCGGCCGTCCCGATATAATCCAGAAATACATTCAGGCTTACATGGATGAGGTTGATTTTCATGTAAAGGATGGGGGAACCCTCGGCTCTCAAGAACATGCCGAAGGAAGAATTGACTACCATGATGACCAGCTCGGGGAGCAGGATGCCGTAGTAGATCTTGAAAGATTCCCGCACTTGTCCCTTTGCACCCAGGAAATTTAGCATCGGATCAAAAAACGCCAGAACGACCAAGCAGGTCAGCACAGAAAATAGGACGGTGGTTGCAATTGTCTGCCGGAAAACCTGACTGCACGCTGACAGATTTCCTCCGCCGAAGGTCATGCCTGCAATGGCAGCGCCGCCCACCGATACCATAAGCCCTATGGACAGAAACAGATAGATAATGGGGAGACCTAAATTGACAGCCGCAATGCCGTCTGCGCCAATGTAGTTTCCGATAAAAAATCCATCCACAATAGTGACTAATGAAGTCAAAATCATTGCGATGATAGAGGGAACCGAAAAGCGAAGGATGGTCTTAGTGGTGTGTTGTCTGATTAGTTCTAAGTTCATAAGTAATGCCTCCTATGATGAAATATTTGGACGCGGAAGTGTGCGAAGCGCGTCTTTGTTATATGCATCATCATAGCAGGGGGATTAAATATAAACTTCTGAATTCGTGCGCTTTTAAGGTTTTAATGGAAGGCAGATATCCAGTTCCATATAGCCGGAGGCACTGTCTATTTTTCGATAAATATCAAATCCGCAGCGGTCATCAAGCACATAGTCTGTCTGTGGCAGCCACACGGTAAAGAGAGTCTGATAAGCAGCATAGATGTGTTTCCCCAAGCCCTTATAGGGATAAACTGCGCATTTGCCCCCTTCTATAATACAGGTATTCGGCAGGGGACAGTGCCGGTCCACGCTCATGCAGATGTCATAAAGACAGCCGTCTAGGTCGGTTATCGCCGGATCGTCAAAGGTGCGCTCTAAAAACAGCGTTTGTGGGGTGATATATTTTTGATATCGACGGATAAAATTACTCCACTTTTGGCTCAGATGATGATAACTGCCAATCCTGCGTTCGTATATTACGAAATAGTCCGGCAGGGTCTTGACGGTGATCTTTCGATTACAGGATTCCAAGGTATCCATGTGGACAGGTGTATCGTGATAAAAAGGATGCTGTATGGAGCCTTGTTGGATGTTCCGCCTAAAATCAATGGGGCTTTTCTGGTACCGTGATCTGAAAGTCCAGCTATAGTTCGAGGGACTGTAGCCGAAGGCATAACCGATATCGGTGATGGTACGCTTCGGTTCTGCTTTCAGACGGAAGGCGCTCTGCTCCAGTTTCAGTCGTTTAATGAAGGCATAGATGCTCTCGCCGGTTTCCTCCTTGAACATGCGGCTGAAATAATATTTAGAAAAATGACACTGCGCAGCAACATCATCTACGGATAAATCTTCATTGAGGTGCTGCAAAATATAGTCGATGGCGTGGTTCACCGCTTCATTTGAAATCATAAGGAACGCTCCTTTGCGCAATATAGATGTAAGGTCTTATAAATCATTATAAGATTTTTTCCATGATTAAGCAAACAAAAATACAAAACAAATGTTCGGAAATATATTGCTTTTTGCAGGTATCTGTGCTAGTATAAAACAAACAAACGTTCTGATTGGAGCACAGATATGGAAGGCGAACTTATTGTTCAAACAACTGAAAATAAATCCCTCATGGAAAAGCTGGGCATTCTTTCGGATGCCGCTAAGTATGATGTCTCCTGTTCCTCAAGCGGGGTAGGGAGGAGGGGAGACGGTACCGGAATCGGCAATACACTTGCGGCAGGCATCTGTCACAGCTTCGGGGCGGACGGAAGGTGCATCTCTCTTTTAAAGATACTTTTTACCAACGAGTGTATTTATGATTGTAAGTACTGTATCAACCGGAAATCAAATGATGTTCCCCGGGCGACTTTTACACCGGATGAAATCTGTGAGCTGACCATACAATTTTACAGACGGAATTATATAGAAGGTTTATTTTTAAGTTCCGGGATTGTGTATAGTCCTACTTATACAATGGAACTGATTTATGAGGCAGTGCATAAACTGCGCACGCTCTACCGCTTCCAAGGGTATATTCATGTGAAGGCGATTCCGGGGGCGGATCCCCAGCTGATTCAGAGGCTGGGACTCTTGGCAGACAGGATGAGCGTCAATTTAGAACTTCCCACGGCGGAAGGGCTTAAGAAGCTGGCGCCGAACAAGCACCGCAAGAATATCCTATCGCCCATGCGCCAGATTCAACAGGGGATTACACAGAATAAGAATGAGCTTGTGGTTTACAGGCATGCGCCTTCCTTTGTCCCGGCAGGACAGTCTACCCAGATGATCGTAGGCGCCACACCGGAAAGCGACTATCAGGTCATGATGGTTGCGGAGAATTTGTATAAGAAATTTGATTTAAAACGGGTGTACTATTCCGCATTCGTCAGTGTGAATGAGGACAAGGATTTGCCTGCGTTGCCGGGCGGTCCTCCGCTCTTACGGGAACACAGGCTGTATCAGGCGGACTGGCTTTTGCGGTTTTATGGCTTTGAGGCGCAGGAACTTTTGAGTGAAAGCCGCCCGAATTTTAATATATTGCTGGATCCTAAGGCGGATTGGGCACTGCGTCATTTGGAGGTGTTTCCGGTTGAAATCAACAGGGCGGATTATCATACCATTTTGCGGGTACCTGGAATCGGCGTGAAAAGCGCCCAGAGAATCATTAGAGCGAGGCGCAGCGGTAATTTAACCTTTGATGATTTAAAGAAAATTGGGGTCACATTAAAGCGTGCACTGTATTTCATCACCTGTAACGGAAAGATGATGTATCCCACGAAGCTGGAAGAAGACTATATAACGCGGAATCTGATCGATCGCAAAGAAAAGCTGCCTTTTGATAAGGACGGCATGACATACAGACAATTGTCCCTGTTTGACGACAACAGCGAGTTGTACTGGAAGCAGGCGGTAAGCGGCTGAGGAGGAAGAAGGGATGGAAGAATATTATCTGATTTGTGAAGACTCCCTGGAAGGAATTTTTACGGGAATCTATGACGCTTATCTTATGAAAAAGCCCCATAACCGGATTCATATCTGCCTCGGGGAGGATGACAATTACCGGTTGTTTGCCGTTTATCAGACACACCCTCCGGATGAAAAGAAGGCTGCCAGCGTTGCGAGAACCGTGATCAGGCAGTTTGGAGAAGAGACCTATCTTGCCATCTGCAGGGCGCTTGCCTCTGAAAAGCCGGATAAGGCGGAGGCGGTGTATAAGACGGTGGCAGCAGGACTTGCCTTGAAGGATAAGAGAGATTTAATGGGGAATCTGTCCAATCCATATATTCACAGGGTATTTGAGCTTGCGCGCTTTACGGCAAATGAGGCGCACTATCATGTGGAGTTCCTTCGGTTCAAGGAATTGGAAAATGGCATCCTATATGCCGTCATAGGACCCAAAAATAATGTGCTCACTTTTATCGTGCCTCATTTTGCGGACAGGCTTCCCCTTGAGAATTTTGTGATTCATGACGAAATACGAAATATATTTGCTATGCATCCTGCGAAAGGAGAGTGGTATCTGGTTTGCGGAGATGAAAACAGGCTGCAGGCAGAGCATGCTTTTTCTGAGGGAGAGAAAAAGTACAGTGAACTGTTTACCAGCTTTTTTCATACTATAGCAATAAAGGAGCGCAGCAATTATGGACTCCAACGCAATATGCTTCCTATAAGATACCGGAGGTATATGACGGAGTTTCAAGAAAAATAGTGGTATAAAATAAAAGTTTTATGTCAATAATAGGTTAATGCAGGAAAGAAATGTGCCAACTGCCAGTATATGACGAAGTTTGGTAAATTGTACTAGAAAAAGTACTTTACAAATCCGAAAAGGGGTGGTAATCTTTCTTCAAGTACCAGAAAACGTTTTCACAGCCTGCATTTGAGGAGAAAGAAAGGTGATAATATGATGCAGCGAAGAATAAAATTAAACTTGGATGAAGTGAAGGATTTTGTAGCCGCAGCTTCAAAATGTGATTTTGATATTGACGTTTTTTACAACAGGTATACAGTGGATGCAAAATCAATTGTTGGAGTGTTGGGTCTTGATTTAAGGCAGGTGCTGACCGTGTCCTATGACGGGTACAATCCAGATTTCGAAAAAGTAGTAAGCCGCTTTGCATTGGCTAGCTAGACATATCTATATGCATACAACAGAATAGTATCTTATTGACTCCCTGAAAAAGATAGCTTACTATCTCTTTAGGGAGTTTCTTATTAATATAAAGATGCCTGGCAAAGGCGGTCATAGATGGAAAGGAAAGCATAGCTTGGAAATATATATATCAGTCCGCAATCTGGTGGAATTTATTCTCCGTTCCGGCAATATTGACAATAGAAGAGCGTCAGCGCCTGAAAATGCTATGCAGGAGGGCGGAAGGATTCATCGTATGATACAGCGGCGTATGGGGGCGGACTATCATGCAGAGGTTTTTTTGCGCTACGTCTATACAGCCGCCGATTACGAGATACGGGTGGAAGGGCGTGCTGACGGAATCATCATACAAAGCGGAGGTGATCTGGCTCTGGTACCAGAGCTTACAGAGACAGAAGTTTCTGCCGCATATCGGGATCTAGTGACGGTCACTGTAGATGAGATCAAGGGAACCTACAGGGATATTCACAAGATCAAAGAAGCTGTTCCAGTGCATCTTGCCCAGGCACAGTGTTATGCCTATATTTATGGAAAGCAGAATGAATTGAGGCATATACGGGTACGTCTTACATACTGTAACATTTACACGGAAGAAATCAAATACTTTCACTTTGAATATGAGATGAATGAGCTGGAGGAATGGTTTGAGAGGCTGATGAAGGAGTATAAGAAGTGGGCAGATTTCCAGTCTGCGTGGCAGAAGCAGCGCACGCAGTCCATTAAGGAACTTTCTTTTCCATTTTTATACAGGGAAGGGCAGAAGGAGCTTGTATCTTATGTCTATCAAACCATTTATCACAAGAGAAAATTATTCTTAGAAGCGCCCACCGGTGTGGGGAAAACCATATCCACATTGTTTCCTGCAGTAAAGGCAATGGGTGAGGGCAGGGGCGAAAAGATTTTTTACCTGACGGCGAAGACCATTACCAGGACGGTGGCGGACGATACTATTGAGCTGATGCGGAGACATGGACTCTTTCTTAAGTCGGTTATATTGACTGCTAAGGACAAAATATGCTTTATGGAGGAGACGGAATGTAACCCGGAATACTGTCCTTATGCGAAAGGGCACTATGACCGCATCAATGATGCAATTTATGATCTGTTGACTCATAGAGACAATTTTAACCGGGAAGCGATTGAGGAATTTGCAAGGAAGCACAGGGTCTGTCCCTTTGAGATGAGCCTTGACATGAGCCTTTTTGCAGATGCCATTATTGGAGATTATAATTATCTGTTTGATCCGCATGTTTATTTAAAGCGCTTTTTTCAGGAGGGAGCAAGGGGGGCGCATCTGTTTTTGATCGATGAGGCGCATAATCTGGTGGACCGGGGAAGAGAAATGTACAGTGCGGTTCTTAGAAAGGAAGATTTTCTAGAACTTAAAGGAATCATCAAAGAGTATGATAAAAAGATGTACCATCAGTTGGAAAAGTGCAACAGAGAACTTTTAGAGTTAAAGCGTGCATGTGAGAACTATGCCTATCTGGACGATGAGGATGCAGCGCCATTTATGAAGGCGCTGATTAGGCTGTCCTCCACCATGGAAACATACCTTGAGGATCATGAAGAAAGTCCGGTGAGAAGAGACGTTCTGGAATTTTATTTTGAGGTCTCCCACTTTTTGCTGATTAATGATAAGCTGGACCAAAACTATGTGATTTATACACAGTTGGAAGAAGACGGTGGTTTTTTCATCAAGCTTTTTTGTGTCAACCCGTCCAAGAACCTGCAGGAATGCATGATGCGGGGACGAAGCACGATTCTTTTTTCGGCGACTCTGCTTCCCATTCAATATTATAAGCAGCTGCTGGGGGCGGAAGAGGGGGATTATGAGGTATATGCACATTCTGTCTTTGATCCAAGGCGGAAAGGACTGTTTGTGGCGTGTGATGTGACCAGCAAGTATACCAGGCGGACAGAATCGGAGTATGATCATATTGCCGATTACATCCACAGGATTATTTGCAGACGGGAAGGAAATTATATGGTGTTCTTTCCTTCTCATGTTTTTTTACAGAACATATATAATGCATACTGCCGCCGCTTTGCGGAGAATCAAACGAAATGCCTGCTGCAGGCAGAGCATATGGATGAGGAAAGCAGGGAAGCGTTTTTGAAAGAATTTGAATCGGATCGGGAAGAGGGAAGCACCCTCCTTGGATTCTGCGTGCTTGGAGGTATTTTTAGTGAAGGAATCGATCTTAAAAATGAGCGCCTGATCGGCGCAATGATCGTTGGAACAGGACTGCCCCAGGTTTGTACCGAACGAGAGATTCTGAAACGGTACTTTGACATAAAGGGAGATGATGGATTTGACTTTGCGTATAAATACCCAGGCATGAACAAGGTCCTTCAGGCAGCCGGCAGAGTTATAAGGACTGCACAGGACGTGGGAATCATAGCGCTTTTAGACGAGAGGTTTCTGACCAATTCCTATCTCAGGATGTTCCCAAGAGAATGGAAAGAGTATGAAAGAGTATCCTTAGAGCAAATCGGAAAAAGGATTGAAAGATTTTGGGACGAGTGGCTATAAGCTGTGGCTATAAGCTAAGGCTATAAGCTATGGCTATAGGGCATGTGGATAACTTCACATGCTCTTTTTATGCCCATTAGATTTTTTTGTGGGAATTTGACTCAAAAAAGTATAAAAAGCGCAAAAAATGCAGGATGAAGGAAAAATGACGTCGGATTTTGAAAGAAAAGGTACTTGGTTTGCATATTGTGACAAAAGTGTCATTGTGGATAACTATGTGGAAATTGGGGATTTCTCTTTTTTTTGCTCTTTTCTGTCAAAAATTTTGTAGCTGTTTTTTAGTTAAAAATTGAAAGTGCCATACTTCAAATTTAAAAAAATACTTATTTGGTCAATAGAAATGCCTCTCAAATTGACCAAGTGCGTACTAACCCTTAAAATGACGCTGCTGAAATGAAAACATGTACATTAAAATGAAAGTGTGGTAAACTGATGAAGGGTCAAAATACATAAGCCATAACACAGGAAGGAATGACTTAGACCCAACTATGACAGAGTAAGGAGGCGCACAATATGTGGGCATATGAAAGTGTTTTTTATCAGATTTATCCGCTGGGGTTTTGCGGGGCACCTTTTGAAAATGACGGCGTCCTGACCAGCAGGATCAAGAAAGTGGAGGACTGGATTCCTCATATAAAGAAGCTAGGAGCAAATGCGGTTTACTTTTCACCGGTGTTTGAATCTGATACCCATGGCTACAATACGAGGGATTATAAGAAAATCGATACTCGTCTTGGGACGAATGAAGATTTTAAGGAAGTCTGCGCAAAGCTTCATGAAAATGGAATCAAGGTGGTGTTAGACGGGGTATTCAATCATGTAGGCAGAGGGTTCTATCAGTTTCAGGATGTAGTGAAGAACCGGGAAAATTCTCCCTTCCTTCATTGGTTTAAAATCAGTCTGGACGGCAATTCCAATTATAATGACGGTCTGTGGTATGAAGGCTGGGAAGGGAATTATGATCTTGTGAAGCTGAACCTTCAAAATGGAGAAGTGGTGGATCATATCTTAGATGCGGTAAAGTACTGGGTAGATGAATTTGATATTGATGGATTGCGTCTTGATGTAGCGTATTGTCTGGATGAAAATTTTGTGAGAAGACTCAGGAGTTTTACGGAAGGGTTAAAACCTGACTTTTATTTATTAGGTGAGATGCTTCACGGTGATTATAATCGTCTGGTGAATGACGGGATGCTTCATTCCGCAACAAATTATGAGTGCTACAAGGGATTGTTCTCCAGCTTTAACAGCATGAATATGTTTGAAATCGTACATTCTCTGCTTCGGCAGTTCGGACCGGAAAACTGGACTTTGTACAAAGGGAAACATCTGCTGTCTTTTGTGGACAACCATGATGTGACCAGAGTGGCAAGCATTTTGAGCAATGAAAAGCATCTGCCGCTTATCTATGCGTTGTGCTTTGGCATGCCCGGAATTCCATGTGTATACTATGGAAGTGAATGGGGGGCAAAGGCGAACAAGAGCGAAGGCGACCCTGCGCTCCGCGCCTGCTACGAGGAGCCGGTATGCAATGAACTGACGGAGTGGATCAGTAAGCTTGCGAAGGCAAAGAAGGAATCACCTGCACTAAATTATGGAGATTTCAGATCTGTGGTGCTGACCAATAAGCAGTGTATTTTTGAGAGAAAGACGGATGGGGAGAGAGTGTTGGTTGCAATTAATGCGGACAGCGAGCCCTATACTGCACATTTTGATGCCGGATGCGGTCAGGCAGTAGACTTGATTAGCGGCAAATTGCATGATTTTGGAGGAGGAAGTGAATTGCCTCCCTATAGTGCATACTTCTGGAAAATGGAGCGGTAAGATAAAAAGACGCAAAAATTGATAAATGAGGAAGCGCGTATCAGAAGATTCTGGTAGGCGCTTTTTTCGTGTCCCGGAACAGTAAAGATATACCTATAGGTTATAATAAAAAGAATAATTGTATATACATTGGTCTGATATAAAAAGATTTGAATGTATAAAAGTGTAAAATTATCACTGCTTTTGAAAAATACATAGCATTCTGACGTGTTTTAGTATAGAATTGAGAAGGAGTTTTCATAGAAGAATATAAAAAATAAAAAATTATATTATGAAAAACATAATTATCACTTTGTGAAATTAGGCGTATATAGGGAGGACGCAGACATCCTGCAGGAGCAGATGGGAAAGTTTCTGGAGGATAAGGTAGGGGATCTCTGCCGGAATGCAGGCGCAATGGAGCGTGCGCTGACACAGGGGCTGGAAAATGCCAGATTCTGCAAGGATTACTGCCAGCACTTTCCGGATGCGCTGGAAGGCGGCGCCAACGGGGCAAAGAGTGACAACAAGGAAATTCCGGGGAATCTATTCTGTGACTATGATGCGGTGATGGGGCTGATGGATATGTGCACGGAGGCGGAAAATATGGGGGAGGAGATCCGCCAGTCCACTTACGCCATAGAAAGGGTGCTGGATCTGGAGGTGGTCTCTTTCGATGTAGAGACGTATACGTCGGCAGTGAGGGCGGAATGCGATAAGATCGAGCGGCTGGGGGCGCACAGAAGGAATCTGGAGAACTACGGGGATTATGTGGAGACTACGGACAGGGAGCTGGCGGCGGCGCTTGCTGGAATCTATGATACCTTCATGACGCCGGAAAGTGCGGAGCGGAGTAAGCTGGCGTATAAGAGCATTAATGTGAAAATAAAGAAAATGCAGGAAGATAAAAAGAAATTAGAAAAATTTCATACAGATATTTTAATAGATAGCATGGATAAATCGATTGAAAATATATCAGAAGAAGACAGAAGAATAATAGATGAAGTATTGACAGAACTGATAGAAAGTGAAGAAATGAAAGAGCTCAAAAAAATAGTTGATAGTATGGGGGATAGCATAGATGGGGAATGGACAGCCGGAGAAATATATGTTGCGGCAAAATTACTTGATTATGGAGAAAATAACTATAATGAAGAGCTTTTAACAGAGATTTATAGCAAGCTGATGAAAGAAAGACTAATAAATATAGCATCTGAAATCCATACCAACACAAACAAAACAACATATACATACGAAGTGCGCTTTGATGAAGAGGCAGTGGCAAATATTTTGAAAGAATTGGATCCGTATAAAAATGGACTGGCATATTATTCCTTACAACGCAGAAGTTTTTATTGTGCAAGAGATAAGAGGGTTGTGTATGGCTCATTTCCAAAGGAACCCGGAGCATGTGCTTCTGTCACAGTTAATGAAGTTGATGGCAAGCTGGTATCAATAATTGATGTGGGAGGAGCAAAGACAGAAATTGAATCGATGGATATGAATAAGGTAATTGGCAAAGAAGAAATTGGGAAAATGCTTGCCAGGGGATATACTTACGAGGCAATTGCGTTAGGACTAACGATAAATGAAATAGAGATTTTGGAAAGAAATGGAGTCCACCTGACACAGACAGATATTAAAAATATGGAAAATACAATGTACAGAAACAATGCAAAGATATCAAGTGACCATAGGGCGGTTATATATCACGGAAAAGTATACTGTATTGATGTACCAACAGAAGCTGCTGTTTTTGAACCAATATGGAATAAGGATGGAACAAAAGAATTTTCACAAATGGATTTTGATTTGGCAGCTGGGGTTTTAGGAGTGGATTTAGAAGAAATGCCTGAAAAAACTGTAATTAAAGAAAATAAAGAAGGGCTTCATTTTGCAAGAACACGAAAAGTAGATTTAGCTGATAAAAATGTTCCAGCTACAGTAGCGCTTTCATTGCTTACAGGATTATCTGATTTTATAGAACATTCATTATCAAGCACGAATGTTGAAATGGTGTTTGAATCATATGGAGATAACCGACGCGTCAGGATTTATGTAGGGGATAGTGAAAGCAGGATGAATATTCAAAACTGCAATCTTAATATCCCCCGAAATATATATGCGATAAATTCGGAAAATAATGAATTATTGTATACACCATATGTCTTTCCTGATGAAGAGGCACATATTTCAGAATGTTCATTTATGTATGGTACAGAAAAAGAAAATATTTACGATTGCACAGAATTGTTAAAGCGGACAATAAATGTACCAGCGGATGTAAGAGAGGTATTGGAAAGTGCATGGGAGGAATGGGAAGATGAGTAGAAGAAAAGAGCTTTTTTTAGTTACGGTGATAAATGTAATGTTTGCAATATATACGAGGATCTTTATGGGAAGTATGCTATATATTTCACTTATAGAGATAGGCGGAATAACATATTCAGCGATGATTGGCTGGTTTTTGTATGTATGCAGCCTGTGTGTGGTTTTGCTGTGGGAAAGAAGGGAATTATATGGTTGGAAAAAAATATGTCTTCTGTCAGCCGGGACAAGCGTGGTGATGGTAATGATGAGAGCTGTATTTGATTATATATCTGACCAGTTTATATGTTCTATCTGGAGCATGTACAAAATATTGTGCTTATCAGGAATACTGTCCGATATATTCGGCATTTTTCTGACCGTTGCGCTTTTTCTCCTATTTGTGAAAGGAAAGAAAAAATGGACAGAACGGGTAAAAAAACCGTTTTTGTGGATAACAGCCGATGCCCTGCTTTATGCGGCAGCTCTTCTGGGCATATACAGCGAGATTGACAGGATGACCAGGCTGATCGGAACCACCGAAGAGAACATTACTAAAATAGATTATTTTTATGCATATGGATCTGTGCTTCCCGTAAATGTCTGGACTTATACTTTTTTCATGATTATGCTCTGGTGGCTGATGCGGACGCTTTATGTTGGTGATAATACAGAAGGAACAGCGGAGAATCCTGTTTCATAATCTAAGTGAGGTCTCAATTTTATAATAAGAAATAAGGAGCTGTGAGGACATTGACCAACGATGTTCCCACAGCTTTTTTCATCCGTCTATCTACAACAATTTTACATTTCCTGCGCAGGTTTTTGTTGTTCTTCTTTCGCATGTACTTTTGTTATGATGAAATTGAACGAAATGTAAGCAATAGGACAGGATACCTTTGATATAGAAAAGCCGGGCAGACACTAATTAAAGGTTTAATTTTGATGGGAAATGAAGAAAAACTAAAACAGGAACGCCTGGAAAATGCAGACGAGCGGCTGGTTGAAATCAGGAACAAGGCAGCAAGTACGACCTGTATGGTCATGTTGCTGGTAATCTGTGTCGGCGGAATGATATATGGTCTTTTTGTGCCGAGCCTGGTTAAGGCGACCGTCTTTCTGATGGATGTATTTGCTTTTTCCTATATTGCGTCATTTTTCTACTACAAAAGAAAAATGTAAAATACTTTATAAAGAATAGGATTTAAGTCATGTTTGTGATACCATGATAATTGTATGACTACAAAAGAGGAGACAATTATCATGGTATATTCTTTTTACGAAATCTGTTGGTTCTTTTTTATCTATTCTTTTATCGGATGGAGCGCGGAAGTATGTGCTGCCGCTTTTAATAGGAAGAAATTCATCAACCGCGGCTTCGTGAATGGTCCATTTTGTCCTGTTTACGGAATCGGCGCGGCGGCATTTACCATTTTCCTTCCCGAACTTCGGGAAAATCTATTCTTCCTTTTTCTGGGCGGGGTCATTTTAGCTTCTTTCATTGAGTTTACCACAGGCGCGCTTCTGGAAAAGGTTTTTCACAAAAAATGGTGGGATTATTCAAAGATCCGGTTCAACTTCGAGGGCTATATCTGCCTTAGATATTCTGTCCTCTGGGGTATTTTTGCCGTGCTTATGATTTATTTCGTCAATCCCCTTTTTGCATCTCTGCTAAGTCTTTTGCCTCCTCTTCCCGGTGTCATTACGCTGTGGGCGCTGGGAGGATTGCTTATTGTGGACGCGCTGGGAACTGCTCTTGCCATTTTAGGCATGCAGAAGCGGATGCGGCAGATTACCCAGCTTACAGAGGAGATGGGAAAAGTATCGAAACTGTTGGAAAACGCCATTACCAGAAAAATTACCGGGCGTATGGAAAAGGCATTCCCGGCACTGGACGCAAAAAACCTAAAAGGACAGGAAAAACAAAAAGCAAAATCAAAGGTTTTTGCAGAAGGATGCAGTTTTTATAAACTAATCAGCCTCTTTTTCATCGGCGCATTTCTAGGCGACGTGACAGAGACCATATTCTGTCTGATCACGACCGGACGCCTTATGAGCCGCAGCAGCGTGGTCTATGGTCCCTTCAGCATTGTGTGGGGCTTAGGCTGTGCACTCCTGACCGCAGTCCTGTACCGTATCAAAGATAAAAGTGATTCCTACATATTCATAGCAGGAACCCTTCTGGGAGGTGCTTACGAATACATCTGCAGCGTCTTCACAGAACTTCTTTTCGGTACCGTGTTCTGGGACTACAGCGGCTTCCGCTTCAACTTAGGGGGAAGAATCAATCTCCTCTACTGCTTTTTCTGGGGAATTGCCGCCGTAGTCTGGATGAAACTCCTATACCCCCATCTGTCCAGATGGATAGAAAAGCTCCCACTGAAAACGGGAATCATCCTCTGCAATATTATGATTATCTTTATGGTATTCAATTGTCTTCTGTCAGCTTTGGCACTGAGTCGATATGAGGAAAGGCAGAGAATGGAAGGAGTGCAGATACAGACTGAGGATGCAAGCGGATTGGATCTATTTCTGGATAGCCATTTTGATAATGCCAGAATGGAGAAAATCTATCCAAATGCAAAACTTGTAGAGCAAGGGAGGTGACTTGATTCAATAATTGACAAATATATGGCATCATCAAATAGCAGACTGATTGCAGACAGATAATGAGTAAACGTACAGAGAAATGGAGAGAAAAAATGGATCAGATAAAAATTGAAACAAGTTTTATGAAAAATTATCTTAGTGAAATAGCAGAGAAGTTGCTGAAGAAAAAACTTGCGCATGATATTTCAATTCAGGCTAACGGACTCAGCATTACGAATGAGGCGGGAAGGATACATGTTCATGTAGACTTAGATGCTGAAATGAATGCTGTTGAGCTGAAAGAAATGTTAGATGGCATGATTTCATGGGAGGAGTTGTAAATGCAGGAATGGGACGAGGTAGTTATCGAAACTGAAATTATGAAAGAAATAATTTCAAAATCGATAAAAATACCGATAGAAAAATATTTAAAAAGAAAATTTGAGGAGAAATTTGAATATGATGTTTCAATCAGCAATTTATGTGCTGAAAATAGAGAAGGGTGGATGAGCGTGCGCACGGAGCTTGACCTGAACGCTGAAAAGAAACTAGTTGAAAGGCTCAATCAGAAGTCAAGATTTTCGCTTGAAAAAACCCAGCTTATGTTGTGGTTAGGCAACACTGCATTTGCAAAAAAAATTATTATTCCGAAACAGGTTAAATCGTTCTTGAAAGCGGATTTAGATTTAAAAATTGAAGAATTAAATCATTTGTATGAAAATGGAAATTTGCATATTCATTTGAAGGCAGATGCAGCTATGACAACAAGAGAATTTGAAATGGTGATGAAAAGATTTGGCTTTGCATAAAAGAAATTAATTATGTTATTCCACATAATTTGAATGGAGATAAAATTATGTCATACAGAATTGCAACATTCAATATCCGAAAGTTCAGCAGACAAGCCGCTTTTGAAAATAAGGATGGCAATAGGAAAAAAGACTTGGAGACAATAGCTCAAATTATACGTGAAAATTGTATCGATATTATTGCAATTCAGGAGATTCTTCATAAAGAAGCGTTGAAGGAGCTGCTCGAGACAATATCAGGGCAATATGCAGAGGCAGATAGGTCTAAAAGAGGTTCTAAAGAGTATGGAAGCTATCATGTTAATGCAAGAATGAGCGATTCCTATGGATATAGAACCAAACACTGGGAGGGAAGGTGGGCAATTCCAATATCAAACTTCGGCAACGGTATAGCGGAAGGATATGCTTATATATGGAACCGGGACAGAATAAAATTGGTCACAAATTTAAAAGGAGAATCCTTTGAACCTAGGATTGCAGATGCTGGAAATGTAAAAAATCTTGTCAGACCGCCTTTCTTAGGCAGATTCATGCCGATAAATGGCAGGTTTGAATTTCGGTTGATAAATACTCATATCGTATATTCTGTCCCATCCAAAAAAATAGACGAAGATGAAGACTCCGCAGCAGATTTTTTTATGACTGGAAATGAGGATGTCCAATTGAGGAAGAAAGAATTTAGATCATTAATTGATACGATTTTTATTTCGTATAGCGAAAAGGTTTTTGATACAAATTTTCAGGATAGAGAGGCAAGGCTGCTGGAGCCGTTTACATTCGTTTTGGGTGATTACAATTTAAATCTAAATTCGTCTGCAGGGAATCCTAAAGCGAGATTTGATAGGGAAGATGAATGCATAAGTCGTGTTTCTAAAGGTAAATTAGAGATTGTTACAGTAAATGATAAATTGACAACGTTAAAGGGAAAAAGAAAAAGCCCGGAATTACAGGCAAAGCTGGATGCGGATCCTATTGTTGAACACCATTTATCAAATAACTATGATCACTTTACTTATGATAGAAATAGGTTTGAAGCCAATCAGGTAGGTGTGCCGGAGGTTATTTGGGCATTTGACCATTATACATCCCAAGGCGATGAAACGAAATTTGATATATACAGAAATAAAATTTCTGATCATTTGCCTGTGTACATAGAAATTGATATCACAAGGAGAAGCAAATAGTCAGGAGGACTTAAAATGGCATTATTTTTCAAAAGAAAAGATGAAATTGAATGGATGAAGAAAATGAGCGAAACGATGGAAGGCTCTCAAAGAAGCACTGAATTGATGATTCAGTTTTTGGACAGGGTGATGACAAATGATAAGCCGGGAGATGATGGGATTGGCAAATTTGAAAGTGAAGATGAAGAAAAGTTTGAAAAGATTAGGGCAGCGTATGCGTTGAATTTGTGTACTGTTTCGGTGTCTCAGATAGTGGATTACGGAGACATCCACATATTAGAACAAGAGTATGAGACGATTTTAAATAATTTGAATTTGGAACATATGCCGAAAGATGAAGCGCTGCTTAGTATTCTCAGGCAGTTATTAGATACAATAACCTTTTTCAGGATACAGGAAGGAGAAAAGAAGTTTATTGAGAAAGAATATCAGCAAAAAATGAAGAATGCGATTTGGTCTGCAGTGCCTAATTGGGGGATTATTGTAGCCAGCGGAAATCCGATTACGATGGCAGTATCATTAGCTTCGCAAATAGGCATCGGATATATGAACTATAGGAAGAGCAAAGCTGAAAACAAATTAGAAAAAGAAAGGCAGGAGTGGCAATTACAGAGAACTGCAATAGAGCAATTTAATGGTTTGAGGAGAGAATTGTTCGATACTTCTTGGAGATTAGCAGATCGATATCATTTTCCAGATGAATATAGATTAACGGAAAAACAAATATCTCAATATAATCAGATATTAATGGATGCAAATGTATTAAGAAAATATGACCGCCTGGATGCAATCAAAAACTGTTTTACAGCATATCCGCCGTTTTGGTACCATTATGGTCATGCGGCAAATGAAATTGCACAGAAAGCTTTGCTGAATGAGGAAACAGATATTTATCTCGTATATCGAAAGCTGGCGTTAGCGCATTTTAGATATTATATGAAAGTAAATAAATACGCATTATTACGAGAAGATTATATTGCATCCGCTTGCGCGCTTGAATGTGTTGATTTGCTGGATGAGTCTGATGACAGAGAAGAAATGAAAAGACTAATCGAGGCAGCACAGGAGTCTTCTGGAAGAGAGTGCGATATTCTGCAGTTATGCGCAATTGCATATTTAAGATTAGGAGAGACAGGCAGGGCAGTTTCATTATTGAAATATTTAGTAAATGAACGGTACAATGATATACTGAATGCACAATTGCTAAGTAATATATTGGTAAAAGGGATTATTGAAGACCGAAATAATAACTATAAAATAGAATATGAGCTGCTTAGCAAAAAAATATCTAAAACAATATTGTTCCCGTTACCGGAAAATGGCGAGAATATGACTGAGCTTCAGTGCGTGTTTGTAAAAAATCAACAGGAAGATTTATTATGGAAATATGCATATGTTCTTAGAAATTATTGTGATATTTGCTATGTGAAATTTAATAAGGCGCTGCCGGTGCCATTTGATGGAGAAAAATATGATGATGATTTTTTTTCAATAAATAAAATGCCGGAGAGAGTGAATGAGTATAAAAAAGTGTTTCAGGGCGGAAGCAAACAGCAGGATTTTTTGGTCAGGATAAGTGAATCAAATTTTGTATTAGAGTATTTGGATGTTTTTAATGAAATGGTCAACGGTATAACCCAAATCATTCCATATGATGGGAATGAGAAGATAAGTCTGATTAATCGTCTTGTAAACATAATTGAGGGTAAAATTAAGCAAAAGCGGGAGGATTTGGATAGGGCTCAGGCGGCGCTTGGCGGTGATAATCCGGTCAAAGCAATAGAGCAGATCTTGGATATATCTTTTGATGTCTTTACTGAGGAATTTTTTAAAGTTTTGATTAAAAGCATAACATCTCATGTAGATCATTTAGAGAGATTGGATGCATTTTCAAAAGAGGAATCGGTTCTTCGCACCTTTTGTTTAGAGCATCATATTCCGGAATTTAAGATGCGGCGTACAGACGGTGATTTGTATGACGAATTTGCAGAATCAAAAGTATTTTTCACCAGCGACCTGTTTGGGGGAGAAGCTTTTGAAAAAGCAGAAAAAGTAAAAAGAGCGCAGATCATGGCAAAGATAATAGAAGACAAGATTCCGCTGCTTATGGATAAAGATGTAAAGAATACAAACATATATACCAGATGGAATCCACTTACAAAGGAGGATTTTAACTCTTATTTTACAAAAGGCAGAAGAAAGTATTTTATAAAGAACAAAGAGGTTAGAATGGCGACTATAGCGGTAATCAAAGATACGTCATTTTCTAAAACGGATTTGATTTTTACAATTAACGGATTGTTTTTAGACAAGGCATTTACCCATTTTTCAGATCATCCGGAGGTGACTGCTTATAATCAGGTAGAATATCGGGAGGGTAAAATCCATTTAGGAAAGGAGCAATATAGTAATAAAGAAATTGAAATGAGGGCGCTATATGACCTGATTCAACAATTGTTAGAGAAGACGCTAGAATATTCTTCAAATAATAATCAAGGGAACAGGGAAGAGCGGCTGCAATTAGAGGAACTTGAAACATTTTAATTTTTCATGGCAAATATATATTGACAAATAATATTATATGGCATATAGTATGTGTAAAGCAAACAATACTATATGCCATATAATATTATAAAAAGAAAATCACTGCATAGAGAGGTGGAAGGATGAGCGATATCATTTTATGAATCAGTTTTATTTTGCCTGAAACAGAAAGGAGAGGCGGTTATGGTTTTTAATACGGGAGCGGCGCTCTTAGACGCTATTGTTCTTGCAGTAGTGTCAAGGGAGCCGGAGGGTGCATATGGATATAAGATCACCCAGGACGTAAGACAGGTCATTGAACTTTCGGAGTCCACATTATATCCGGTGCTCAGAAGGCTGCAGAAAGATGAGTGCCTTGAAGTCTACGACAGGGAATGCGCGGGCAGGAACAGAAGGTACTACAAGGCAACGGAAAAGGGAAGGCTGCAGCTGAATCTATATGAAAGCGAATGGAAAACATATTCAGCAAGGATCAACAGTATATTCGAGGGAGGAATGATGATATGAGCAGATGGGAGTTTATGAGGCAGCTGGAAGAATTGCTCTCTGACATCTCGCCCAATGAGAGAGAGGAAGCGCTTCAATATTATAATGATTATTTCAATGATGCTGGCAGAGAGAATGAGCAGGAAGTGATTAAGGCGCTTGGCTCGCCCAAGCAGGTTGCAAAGATCGTCAAGGATGGTTTAAGCGAAAATGCGTATCAGGGAGAATTTACAGAAACAGGCTTTACCAGCGCAAAGAATGCGCAGCAAAATCCAATCGTAAAGCGAATGGAAGAAGACTCAAGTAAAGAAAAAGCCTTTGCAGACAAAGAGAATACAGAAAAAACCACGGCAGAGAGTGGAAAGGAAAAGGCAAAGGAAGGCAGCAGCGGAGCAAGCAAGAAGGAGCCGATGCCTGCTTGGGCAGTTGTACTGATTGTAATCGGATGTGTCCTGCTTTCGCCGGTGCTTCTCAGTGTGATATTTGCAGCAGGTGGCACTTTGTTGGGAATTATTGCCGCGATTTTTGGCGTGATTTTAGGTTTTGGATTGGCGATGATCATCTGCTACGTGGTAGCAGTTGTGCTTTTTGTAGCAGGATTCAGTTGTATCATCGTACATCCAGTGTCTGCCTTAGGGCTTTTGGGCGGTGGATGCATTTGTGTGGCATTAGGAATCGTGTTCATGCTTCTTACGGGATTCCTTGCGGGAAAATGTGTTCCGGGCATCTGTCAGGGAATCGTGTATATATTTAAGAAACTGTTTGGTAAAAAGGAGGTGTCGGCGGCATGAGTAAATTTGTAAAAGGCAGTCTGATAACGGCGGGCATTTTTGGAGCGTTAGGTGTGGTACTCTGTTTGATCTGCACCATTTGGGGAGGAAGAAACCTGATTTATTATGGTTTGAACGACTCCTTTGTGGAGGAAAGGGTTGAAAGGATAGGGAATGCACTGGAGCATATCTTTGGCAGGCAGCATATCACATGGCTGCATGATGAAAATCCAAGGGAACTTACGGTGAATCATAATCAAGTTACAGGCGATGCCGGAATAGAAGCGCATCAGGCAATAGACGGGATTAAGAATCTCGACTTATCTTTAGGGGCGGGCAGCTTTGTTCTCAATAAAAAAGACGTGGATGATGGTATGATCGATATTTATATACAGGGAAAAGGCGGCTGCGATTATCTGGTAAAAGGCGATACCTTTTATGTAGAGGGATTTAAAGGGATTAAGACGATTGGAACGGATCTGTCTGAAAATGTGATTACATTAGTACTTCCCAGCGGAATGTGGCTGGAGGAAGTGGACGTAGAAGTAGGGGCAGGTGTAATGGAAATCTGTTCGCTGGACGCGGGAGAGATTGATGCGCTTATCGGTGCGGGAGAACTGATTATAGACGAGGCACGGGTCAGAGACCTTTCGGCAGAGATCGGTGCGGGAAGAATGGAAGCCCGCAATGTGGAAACGACCGATGCTGATTTTGCCCTAAGTATGGGCGAGTGCATCTATGACGGAACGGTTGGCGGTAATCTGGATGTGGAATGCGATATGGGGAACATGGTCTTTTACCTGAAGGGAGATGAGAAGGATTTCAATTATGAAATCGAATGTGGAGCAGGTCATGTTATGGTCGGTGAAAACAGTTATACGGCACTCGGATTGGAGAAGAGCATCCATAACGGCGGTCATAGAGAGTTTGAAATAGAATGCAACATGGGAAATATTGATGTGTTCTTTCTCACAGATGAGGGCGTACACTAAAACAGGGTCAATATACCCCGCAGGATGCACGGGGTATTGACCGGCATGCAGAAAGGAGCAGGATATGATTACATTGATGGTTTTGGCGGTACTTTTTATCGTTTTTCTGGTATTAGGATTGTGCTTTCATGTGGTAGGGGGAGTCCTCAGGCTGCTCTTTAAGCTAATCTTTTGCCTGCCTTGCGCCATCCTGTGCGCAGCGGTGGGAGCCGTGCTGTGCTGCACGTTGGTCTTTATACCGCTTGGCATTGGATGCTTTAAGCTGGTAGGATTTCTGCTTAATCCATTTAGATTCTGTGTTATATAGAGAATCTAATGGGAAAGTAGGGGAACAAAATGGAATGAACAAATTGAATAAAGATTTTTTATGCTGCACATTTTTGATTATGCTGATTTGTTGGGGAATATGTGTAATATGCAGTTTAAACGGGATTTTTTTAGACAATCATTATATATTATTTGTCCCATACCTGCTAGGAGGATGGTCGCCGACAATTGCTTCCTTTTTTGCATTAAAGAAAAATAATAGAATTAAAAGTGTAAAGGAGTGGCTGAAAAATATTTTTGATTTTAAGCACAATGCTTTTTCATACATGATGGTAGTACTCCTGGGCATGGTGTTCATCATACCACAATGCCTCATTTCCGGATATGAAAGCGGCGCTCCGTTTTTTGCGATTGTCGTTATGATACCCATGATGCTGTTAGGCGGAGGATTGGAGGAAGCAGGCTGGCGGTATATTCTGCAGCCGGAATTAGAGAAAAAGTATTCGTTTATTACATCAACGATATTCGTAAGCGTCATCTGGTGGCTGTGGCATCTGCCCTTATTTTACATAAAATATGTATCACAGTATGGACAGCATTATCTTGCATTTGGAATCAATGTATTGGGATTAAGCTTTGCTTTGGCGGGCATAAGAAAAAATACGGATAGCGTATGGTTATGCGTGCTGTTTCACTGCCTTGTAAATTCTTTATCGGGAATTTATGTCATCAAAGATAATATATGGGGAAATGTGGTGACAACGGTACTCTTGATGCTGTGTTCTTATGCTTTTGTAAAAGTCAATGACAAGAAAAAAATATTTCATTAAATAGATAGTCTGTATGTGAGGAAAGGGAATCTGTTATGATAAATGGCAGATTCCCCTTTCTCAATTTAAAATATTGCCTAATGTCTGACTATCTGCATAGAATGTTTTGACTTCAGGTGTTGGATCAATTATGATTCCGCTTTCATTTTGGCAAATACAAATATAATATCTTCCGCTCGTTATATGATCAATAGTCATTCCTTCTTCAAAAGGAATCGTAGTGATTGTATTATTATTTGCATTTATTATCCAAACAACGGATTCTTCGTCTGGGATAGCCTGTGTACTGGTGATAATCAAAGAAGCTTCTTCTGTTAAATTGATATATGTCCCGTCATATGTTCTATAGAGTAAATCTCTATAGCTGTCTTTGAGCATACTCTGATATCCCTTTTGGATTAATGTGTCAATCAGATTGCTTGTTGCGGTATTAGTTAAAAGATTCGTATGCATCACATTATTCGGCACAATCGTAAAAATATACAAGCTAATACAACAAATAAATATAATAATTCTTATTTCAATCATCCCCAATCTTTTTTACTTGTAAATAACGGTTTAATGTAAGTCACAAAGCTTAAGCCTTACAATATATGTGATTTATGTTATTTAACTCAAACTTCCCACATTAAAAATGGGATTTGCTCCTTGAAAAATCAATACTATAGATTATAAAATAGCAATCAGGCAGCCGCTGAACCATACTCCAATGCTTTTTGCATGTACTTTGGCAGTCT